>JAPYTQ010000001.1:0-39974 GCA_029941905.1 Pseudomonadales bacterium
GGCTCTGGGCAGTTTGCGGGCTCTGGGCAGTTTGCGGGCTCTGGGCAGTTTCATGACTCTCAAGGACATTTTTAAATTTGCTGTCAAAGCTATTCTGTTGTTGGTTCGAAGGCCCAGTCGCAGTGGTCTCGTTCTGTATCGGTTCTGGAACTGCCGATTGCCAGCCGTCATCTTTAATCGGCGTCACATCCAGCAGCAGGTCATCCAAGAGAAATGAAAGCCGTCTATCAGCGCTATTGCTGCTTGACATTTCCTCGATGGTTTCGACCTGGGCCTCTTCCTGCTGAATGTCTTCTGCAGTCACTTCCTCAAATGGCAGCGCCTGAACGACAACACGCTCATCCATGCGACTTATACTGGCAAGAAGCGGGCTATAAACAAATCCCAATTCCATTCCATCCCTGGCGACCCTGTACCAGACACCCCCTCTTGTTTTGGTTTCGCCTATGGCCCAGACTCTGGCGCCTTTCTTCAGGCGTCCAACCCGGGTCGCGGATGGAAATGGTGCTTGCCTGACATTGGCTACTTTGATCGCTTCAAGGTCGTGATCCATAAACTCAACTTCAAATTCTTCCCTGACCGCAGCTCGTTGAGCCGCCTTTTGCCTGGCCACTATCTCGTCCCGTTTTAACAATGCCAAGGTTACAAAGGGTCCCTCAGGATACTGCTTAAGGTAAGCGTCAAACTCTGTCCGGCTCTCCGCGTTTTTTATGGAATCCCAGAATAATAATTCTGCACTGGAACGGTTTACTGTTATGGGAGCGGTTTTCAAGGTCTGGGCGACGACATTTTCCGGCAGAATAAAAACAAAATCTCCCCGATCAAAATTCTTGTCCCTTAACTTGCCATATCTCGGCGTTTGCAGCGACTCCGTCAGGTTCGTCACCCGATCGCCCAAAAACATACCCAGCTCGCTGGCAGTCACATAACCGTCACCGTTTGCATCGGACCTTTCATCACCATTGATGGCACGTATAAAGAGTTCCCTGAATGCACCATCGTCAGAAACAGTTTGGTCAGCATCCCCTGAGGTGAGGAACTGACGAACCGGGAAGGTAGTGGCACGGGTAATCGCCGCTGGAGGAATCGCCCTCTGACTGGAAAAAACAGTACCCGCGAAACACGAATCAAACACCGCATAAACATGTTTCGACACAGCCTGGCGCATAAAGGTTCCAAAATCCCTCAAAGCCACCGATGCGTACTTGAATTCTGCACCCTGGGTTGGAGGCGGGGCATCTCTGGGAATCAGATACCCTTCATGGTCGACCGTCGTTCCGTGACCGGCGAACCAGATAAACAACCGGGCCGATGGATCATCACCTTTGAGAATAAAGAATCGTTTGAACACTGTGTTAAGTTCATTGGAGCTCAGGTTCTTATGTAACTCAACCTCAAAGCCCTTTGCCTCCAGGGCACCCGAAATAGCGACAGCGTCGGCAACGGCATTGCTGAGCCTGGGCCAGCCGTTGTCATATTCGTCAATGCCGATGACCAGCGCATAGCTTTTTGCGTACAGGTCGTATTTTTCGCTGATGGGGGCATCAGCCTTCTCGGAACTGCGAAGATTAACGGTAACACCACGGGAACCAGTTTCCGCCACCGCAATGGGTTGAAGAAAAGTTAACGTAAGTACCAACAAGAGAAGTGAGTATGTTGAGTTTCTCACCCGGCTTTAACCCTGATGTCGTTAGAATGCCGGTATCATGCGAAAAATCGCAGCATTTTTCCAGTGGAAACAACGAATTAACCAGATTTTACTGTTACTGTATGAAGAACGTAACAGTGTTGGTATAGAATCGCACAACCTGAAGGCGAAAGGCTCGACAATGAACGTAAAGTTAGCTGCTAACTTGTGGATTTTAATGCTGATAATTCCCAGCCAGAAATTACAAGCAGACGAGGTTGTGAAGGAGACCGCCGCAGGCGGAATCAATTGGACGCAAGGCGTGGTGTTTGCCAATGGTTACGGCACAGCCAAACCCGGAATGAGTGAAGCCCAGAGCAAGCTTCTCGCCCGCAGGGCAGCAATTGTTGACGGGCAGCGGAACCTTCTTGAGATTACCCGCGGTGTTCGAATCGACTCGACTCTCATAACCGATCAACTGATGAACGAAAGCCGGGAAACGACAACGAAGATTGAGGGCATTATCAAAGGTGCCCGGGTGATTGAGGAAAATTATCAAAATGATATTGCCACGGTCACCCTGGCTATGCCCATTGCCGGACAATTCCTGCAGGTTGCCTGGCCAGACCGGGCGAATACTGCCCGGTCCAATAATCATCTCCCCGCACCATCCTGGTCCAAAATTCAAACCCAACGATTACTGCTCTCTATGGGTGCGGTTGGTAGTCAGTTTCTCGATGCGCTGGTTCCCCTCGCCCATGCATCATCGCCAATTACTATCAGAAAGGAATCTGAAGTAGAAGCCTACCGCCGCCTGCTGGAGTGGATGCAACAAGGATCCGATATCCAGGACGGTCAAGCGATAGATGAAATGCTCAATGAGGCAATCAGTAACTACCAGACCAATAATCAGTTCTCCGGGTTACTCATTAATGCCAGTGGTGTCACGGACTTTGAGCTGGCGACCATACCGAAGATCAGGGACGACGAAGGCAACATCATTTATCCGAACGAGGGTACTTCTTATAGCGATATCGTCAACAACAGGGGCGTTTCCTACGACTTTGATTTAAATGACGCGATTAAGGATCGCCGTGTAGCTACGTCGCCGTTTATCATCAAGGCGCTGTCGACCTACAAGAATTTTTCGTCTGACCTGATTATCAGCAAGCAGGATGCAGCTCGCGTACAGCAAAGTCCGAGCACCATGGAGGCGATGAACAAGGCCGGAGTACTGATTGTGGTGGCTATTTAAGGTGAACAGGCTGTTTTCATTTTTTACCTGCAGCTTTTTTCTGCTGTTGGTTTGTTTCCAGTCCTATGCTGTCGATCGTAATTTCGAATCCCCCAGAAAAGCCTACATAAAAGCGCAGAAATTAGTAGCCACCGACGCTAAACAGGCCAGGTTGTTTCTGAAAGATGCCGTTGCTCAATACCCAAAGGATACTCTTCTGCTCTCGCTGTATGCGCGGCATTTATTCGATGTCGGACTAATGGGCGAAGCCGAACAAGTAGCCCGTGATGTGTTAGAGGAAGACTACAACGAAGAACTCGCCGCATTGCTTGACCAGATTGAAATGGAACTTGCCAAGCTGACCGCATCCAAAAATATGAGCATGGTTACGGTGGAAAAGCATATCCGTACCGGTGATTACGTCACTGCTCTCGCGTTAGCAGTTCTGGCGACTGGGAAATGGCCGCAAGACGATGGTCTGTACTATCTAAAAGGTCAAGCCTTGTATGGACTGGACGAATTGGATAGAGCAGAAATAGCCTACCGGATTGCTTTGGGCATAAATCCCCAAAACCTCGCTGCTAAAACAAAAATTGAAGCCATACGAACTACAGAATCCGCCCAGACAAGTGAAGAGTTGGCTGAGTGGATAGGTATTGCAAAAGACAAGGTGGGAGATTTTATCGTGACTTTCCTTGCATTGTTCACTGCGTTTATCACCAACTCCCTGATTGCCCCTGTGATCCTGCACTACAAACTCAATCGATCCAGGCGTTCATTTGAACGCGGTCAATACGATGATTTCACAGATTTGATGGAAGCGTTGCTGGACCAGGAACAATTCTCCCCTATACGTACCAATTTCCAGTTTTTGTTGAAACAAAGAACTTACGACGAAGCAAAAGAAATTCTCAACAGCTATGTAAACACAGTGGAGCGACTACCCACCCTACTTCGAATTTTGGAACGTGAATATGAGAAGAAGCTGGAAGCGACTTAGTTCTGCTATTCTCCTCATTGCGTCTGGATGTAGTAGCACTGGTCCGATTAATCAATCCCCAACGATCGACCCAATGGAACAAAGCGCAGTCAGTGCAGCAAATCTGAATTTTGATGCCGATGCATCAACCAGTGCAGACAATGCTCTGCAGAAGTATCAATCCTTTGATGATCTGGCCGGGCAATGGCGAATACATGACCTGAAAACGAGAATGGCGTTGCGGCAGGGGGATCGTGCTGAGGCTGAGGTACAGGTTTCTGAATTAGAAACTCTGTCTGTTCAGTTATCATCCAGGCACATCTTCTACCAGACCCATCTGCTGTCGGGCCAGGTCAACGAAGACCCTCAACACTTTGCTGACGCACTCAGGTTCGCCAGCACCTCCCTGGAACAAGCGGTTGTTCATACCTATCTTGGAACAACAGACAAGGCCATAGAACTGATCCAGGATGACCTGAAAAACAATGTTACGAACAATCCCGCGGACCGGGCGTTTATCTACTACCGCGCTGGTCTGTCAAGTGGATCTTCCATTCATTACCAACTCGCACTGCAATATTATCAACTCGCCGAAGATGCCCGCGGCGTCGCCGATACCCTGGTTCGCCTTGCCCGTCAAAACGCTGAAAACAATCGCCTGCAAGAAGCAAAAGTATTCGCCTACAGGGCGATCAAGGCGCTGCGCGCAATTGGGGACACAGATCGCGCCAACAGCGTTAACGCCTGGCAGTTGAGCTTGTAGTGAGCTCACTAGCAGGCTCGGCCAAGGCAGGTATCAGCAGTTTCCTTAGTGCCTGTGGACGCAAGCCCCGGGAAGCGATAATTTACATCCTGGACATTATTGGACTTATTTCCGTTGCACTGGCCACCAGCAAACACCTCCTCGAAGGTAAACGGCGACAGGTCTTCTTCCGTTTGTTTATTCGCCAGCTTTACAATACCGGCGTAAAAGCACTGTACATCAATGGCATGATTGCGATTTTCATCGGCGCTTTGCTGATGTCCCGATTATTCGATTATTTCTCACAAGACGCGTTGTCCAACCAGTATGGCTATCTCTTTGTAGTGATCATTTTCAGGGAATTGGGTCCCCTCGTCTCCGGGATTATTCTGATTGCAAGATCCGCCACCGCCATCACCTCCGAAATTGGCTATCTGCGCCTGACCAGAGAGTTCCAGGTCCTGCATGGACTGGGTATAAACCCGGTGTTTCTATTTCTGTTACCGGTTTTCTTTGCATTTCCGATTTCGCTGTTCCTGATGTTTATTTATTTTGATTTCGTCTGCGTCCTGTCCGCCTACGTGTTTATATGGATGTCTGACCCCAGTGTTGTCTTTTTGGATTTTCTCACAGCGATACTGGATCAAATTACGCTCAATGAAATCGCGGTTAACGCCGTCAAAGCGGTCCTCGGTGGTATGATTATTGGCGTGATATCCATTCACTTCGGCGCAAAGGCAACGGACAGTTTCGAAGATATTTCTACGGCAATTTCCAATTCCACTACGTCGCAACTAATGGTCTTTTTCCTCATTAACATTGTTTTGTCATTACTCGCATACACACAGTAGGGCTGCTGATGGGCGTTGAAGTAAAAAACCTGCATATCGAATACCCGGATCAACTCGTGTTTGACGATGTGAACCTGAGCGTACCCGATGATCAGATCGTGGCCGTGCACACAGACGTATTGGACGGTGGTACCAGCCTGTTAAAGGGTATCGCTGGATTTCTGCGTGGCGTCAACGGCGAAGTCTGGTTCGAAGGCTACAATCTGCTAGAAGAGACACCTGCCGAAATTCGGTTCCGCCTGGGCTATGTGTACGAGGATCAGGGTCTTGCGAGTATTTACTCGGTTTTCCAGAACATCAGCCTGCCGATGCAGTTTCATACCCAGTTATCTAATATCGAGATCAGCGAGATGGTACACGAAGTATGTGAATTCTTCGCAATACCTGAATATCAGTACGAACTTCGGCCACATCAACTCAACGATGTCCAGACACGGATGGTCAACCTCGCCAGGGCCCTGATCGTCAAACCAGGGTTATTGCTAATCGACGAACTGGAGGGTGGGATGCCAGAAGACTACTTAAGGGATACAATGCAGGCATTGAAAGATCGGCAAGCTAAATATCCCATGGCTATCATCATGGCCACATCAAGTGATATTGTGAAGGAACGAGCTGATCGGGTCTACTTAATAGAAAACAATAATCTGGTAGCCGCCTAACAATGAAAACATCTGCATACACACCGTTCGAGGTCGGAACCAAGGACAGAGTTGTCGGACTTTTTGTCATCGGTGCAGTACTGTTGTTTCTGCTCGGCTTCCTGATTCCGAAGATTCAACAACTAGCCGATGAAGGCATACCCTTTTACACATCCCTTGACCAGACTTACGGTATTGCCCCGAAAGCTGCGGTGAGACTACGTGGTGTCGTTATCGGGAAGGTCACTGAGGTTAAGTTTTCCGACGGCGCAGTACGAGTTGATCTTAGTCTTTCATCAAGTTACGCAGATTTTTACACCGTTGGCAGCCGGTTGGAAGTCGACAGTGAAATTGGCATTAATATGTTCCTCACCGGTAGTGGGCTAATTCTGCTACCCGGGGAGCAGGATAAGGCACTGTTGCAACCTGATTCGTTTCTTCACACGGACAAGCCGAAAGGTCTGGGTTCAATTATCCAGGAAACCGCAATTATAGAAATAAAGAACCAGGTCACTGAGATCATCCACAACGTCGAACTAATCACCTCCGGCATTACCGAAAACCAGGACAAAGTATACCGCAGCCTCGATAACCTGGAACAGGTCACTGCAAACCTGGCGGAAGTGAGCAAGTCATTGCCAAAGTTGACCCAATCTGTCGACAGCAGCCTGGCCTCACTGCAACACACCATGGTTGGGGTTGACAAGATGGTGGTGCGAACAAATGAGAACCTCCAGCCATTGTTACAGCAGGTCACGCAATTGACTACTGAGGCAACAAAGACCATATCAGAAACAGATATTTTGCTCCGGGCAGCAACACCGGTCGTTAACCAACTGCCCACATTCCTGGTAACTACCGAAATTGCCATACAGAGTCTCACGCAACTCACCGATCAGATGGGCAATTCCTGGCTCTTCGGCAGCAGTGGAGACTCCGTCGCACCCCGGACCCCGGGCCCTTATATTCATCCCCATGACGATTCACTTTACAATGACCTGATAGTGAACCCCGAATAGTGAACCCACAATAGTGAACAATGACACTCAATAAAGGAGCTTGTTAGTGAGCATTAAGTTAAAGCTGATTATCCCCGCTATTCTTCTGCTTTCAGGTTGCGCCGTTTCGACAACTAACACCGTGGCAACGATGCCAGCCCTCAAGACCGGAAGCATTGAATCCACCAGAACCACTGAGGGTTTACCAACTACCGTTGCAGTCTTGCCCTTTGCCAACAAGACCGATAGTGAATTCGCTTATTCGGTCGTTCGACAGACCATGTTTAACCATTTTTCGTCGAAAAATTACCGAATGATTCACTGGCAGGATGTGGACAGGCGATTACGGCTGGCAGGCATTACGACTAACGAAGAACTGATGTCTCGCTCCCGTGCCGAATTGAGCCAACTGCTGGGCGTGGACGGCCTGATTTACGGCAATATCACCCACTACAATAAAACCCTCGCTGCTATCTATGCCCAGATCTCTGTCGGTGTTGAACTCAACTTTGTTAACTCATCAGACAAGGTTATCTGGCAGGTTAAGGATGTGAGACGAAGTCACGCGGGCGGTATCTCAACCACACCGGTCGGACTCATTTTGAATGCGTTAATCGCGGCAAAACATGTTTACGGCGACCTGAATTTATACAGAGCGGCGGACGATTTAGGTCGCGCCCTGGCTAAAGACATGCCACAGCCGACAGTTCTCAACCAGAAAAGAAGCCCCTCTATCACCAATGTTGCCCACTCTGGTGTTGGGCAATTCCTCAAGTATGGTGACAGGCTGGAAATTGCGATGGAAGGTGACGCTGGTTTGATTGCAGTGGCCAGCATCGAAGGGATTGGACTGGTGATTCTCGAAGAGGCTGACGCTGGCCAGTATGTTGGTGAACTGATTATTGACAAAAAGTATAATGTCACTGATATTGTCGTTACCGGACGGTTACAGGATGAATTTGGACAGACCCGTAGTTGGATATCACCCTACGGTTTGTTGAATATTGACAACATCCCGCCGGAAAAAGTAACTGGCCTCAAGGTGCAGTCAAACAACATGAGCGTAACGATGGATTGGGATCCGTCATCCGATACCAATGTTGCCGGTTATCACATTGCAGTCGCAGACAGTGAAACCGGTTCGCCGACTTCAGAAGCTGAATCGGACAATTCCAGTTACACGGTCAATTCACTTAATAATTTCCAGGAGTATTATGTTTCAGTACGAGCGATGGACAAGGCAGGCAACATTTCAGAAGCCGCCCGGGTATCGGTTACTGCTGCACCTGATGCTCGCTTCGCCGACGCGACAGCCATCACAGATGAGCTACCGGCTGTTATTTCCGGTGTATATAAACTGACAATCGCAGGTAACCCGTACATACTTAGAAACGAAAGTCGAATTGCCACAGATGGTGTGCTGCTGATAGCCCCTGGTGTTGAGATCCAGGTCAGCCCCCGGGCAAAACTGACGGTGATGGGTGAGTTACATACTTTTGGTTCAAAAGAATCCCTGGTCAAGGTCAGTGCCGTGGGTTCGCAAGGGTTTGATGAATTCCTGGTGCTGCAAAGCACCTTCCCTGTTTCACTGACAGGCTTGCTGGTAACGGGTGCAGGTATTCCAATCCAGATTAATGCAGGAGAGCCCCTGATTTCTGAATCAGAGCTTGAAAACTGCAAATTCAATTGCCTGACAATTAGCGGCTCGTCCCGGCCCGCTATTCGCGACACGCTGATTAGTGGCGCCAAAGCCAGTGGCGTGGTGATTTCCGGTCAGTCACAGCCTACCTTTACCGGTATGCGATTTATCAGCAATCAACCTTTCCACATTCAAAACAGTTCTACTTATCATGTCGATGCTAAAAACAATGAGTGGCAACCAGATGCCAGTAGCATAACGGTACTGGGAGATGTGAGTTACTAAGGAGGTAAGCTATGACATTTCATCCAAGAATGGCCGTCACGTTGTTTCTGCTCATCAGCTTTGGAGCTCATGCAGACGACTATATTGAGTGGGTTGGCGCAAACAGTGGGGTCAATTGGAGTTCAGGCCAGGTTACCGCTGAAGGTGCAGGGGTAGCGCCAGCAGACAAGCCACCCAGCACTGCAAAACTACTGGCCTGTCGGGCTGCCGTGGTTGATGCCCAACGCAACATTCTCGAATCTATACAGGGCGTTCGTGTCAACAGCGCGACGGTTGTTACCGATATGATGCTGGATAGCGATGTGATCAAAACCAGCGTCAGTGGTCTGGTTAAGGGTGCGACAATCGTAAAACGAGCGCCCCAGGACGACGGCAGCTGCCTTGTCCAGATGATCGCGCCTATTGGCGGCAAGTTCGCAAAAGACATCTATACAGAGGTCCTCGGCGCTGACGTTAATACAATTGCGAGCCCAACAGACCCAAATCGTGAGTGGATACACAGAATAGTCAACAGTTCCCTGAACGTACTTGTGCCACAGAGTTTCGCGGAACAACAAATGCCATGGCAGGAAGCCATCGACAACCTGTCACAGCGAATTGAGGCTCTCGAAGAACTCATCAGTACTCACCCTGGCATTATTGAAGTGAAAGACACTGGGCCCACAGGCCTCGTTCTTGATGCGAGGGGCAGTAATTTTATTCCGTCGATGTCTCCCAGGATCAGAAAAATTCAAAGTGGAGTCCTCTACCCGAATAGCAAACACCAGACTAATGCCCGGGACCGCGGTCAACTAGTGTCGTTATTCACCCGGGATCTGGCAACGGCGCGCCGTCATCCAATCGTTGGTGACCGTCCGGTTGTTATCAAGGCATTGCGCACCTTTGGTGATACCAGAACCGAGATAGTACTTGGGAAAGATGCTTCTGAAAGACTGCAGGCGCTCGTCAGCAAAGGGTTCCTGGATGATGCGGGTGTCATAATAGTTCTTTAAGATAGTTCGGTAAAATATTCTTGCGTAGGAGTCGCGCTACGATGACAACATCAAAATCAACATCGACAGCTATCTACCTGTTGTTCTTCACATCCAGTCTGCTGTTTTCAGTAGCTCATGCACAGCAGTCTTCTATCACGGAGGCAGACGGATCATCCTGCATGGGAGATGAGCAATCACGCAAACAAACTGAAAACTCGGCACTCCAGGATGCTAAACGACTGGCCATCGAGTTCACCTCAACTTACCTGGAAAGCGAAACCGTGATCGAGAACTTTCAATTAAAGAATGATCTTGTGCAGGCGTTTGCAAAGGCAAATGTTCAGGTTATCGATATTCTTTCCAAAAGCTGGGATGACCCAAGGGACTGTTTCACTATCCGGATCAGGGCTGAAGTACTTCCCAATCCCGCACAGATGCAGAAAATTAACAGCAGCCAAATGATGGCAAACCCACGGGCACCGCTCAATGTTGAACTCTGGACCAATGAGGACAGTTTCATCAGCGGCGAGAGCATTAAAATTTATCTTCGTGGTAACAAGCCATTTTATGCTCGTCTGTTATACATCGATGCCGCCGACAACAATGTTCAATTGCTGCCCAACCTGCATCGTACAAAGAACTATTTTGCCGGTGCGACTATTTTTGAAGTGCCGAATGCGGAGGATGATTTTGAGTTAACCGTGGGCGGCCCTTTCGGTAAGGAAAAGTTGATTTTGTACGCCAGTACCAGCCCATTGGGCGAGATAGCAACTACAAAAGCAAATGATGATGTCTACTTCGTCACCGAAAAACCCGAACACATTGCGGCTAAAACAAGAGGGATATCAATTACCAAACCTGGTTCAGGCTCAGGTCAACAGAAGAAAACGGTGGCTGAGTTTGCCGAAGTCTCCGTGGAGGTAGTGACGCGGGAAGATACCACCGAGTAGTTCAGACATCGGTCCTCTACCGGGCAATATCAGGGCTTGAACTGATGTTCGTAGTAAATTAGGTTCACCCCTCCGACCTCAACGGCTCGCCGTGAAAACTGGCTCACCAGGTTGCTTTCCGCATTTTTGTAAGCGGCTTCGGTCAACAGAGTTTCTCCGCCATTGGCAATATTTTCTCCCAACTTCGATGCAGAATTCATCTCATCGGCAAAATACCCCTCCAGGGATTCTGAATACAGCATTTGTCCATAGCCAATGCCGATACAGACCTGGTAGCGTTCAGTGTCCGTGAGCATGAGGTCAGCGGCGTAGATCTGTTCCTGGATTTCCAACGCACTGGCAATCGCGTCGTTAACCGACGGGAACACGGCAAAAACGTTGTCTGCTTCAAAGTGAATGTTCTTGCTGTGGTGGGATTCGAAAATCGTGGTTGCTTTCTCACGAATACGCATAAGGCGCGCCAGAAAGTGAACAATTCCATGGCTTATTGAGACTCGTGAAAAGCCGGAGGAATCCAGAATCAACACCGCCACCGTTTCTCCATAGCGCTGCCAGATTTCTTCTTCACGACTCGCTGGATCGATTCCCGCCGCGATCAGCTTCGCCATGGTTTGAAAGAGATTGTCGTTCTCTTCATTCATTGGTCTTTAGTCATCAGTCTTCATGATCGATTGACCGGTTTGGTATTAAAATTCGTGAACGCGCACAGGCAGATGAGTATATCCCTTTACGAAAGTTGAATAAGTACGCTCGGGTTCCGCCATGACTTCGATCTTGCTGAATCGTTTCGAAATTTCTTCCCAGATAATTCGTAACTGCATTTCCGCCAGTCGATTACCCATGCACCGGTGGATGCCATACCCGAATGACAAGTGCTGGCGGACCTTGGGCCGATCGATAATGAACTGATCCGCATTGGGAATTGCCTCATCGTCACGATTACCAGAGACGTACCACATGACCACCTTGTCACCCTGCTTGATGTTTTTCCCGCCGAGGACAGTGTCTTCCAGCGCCGTTCGCCGCATATGGGCAAGTGGTGTTTGATAACGAATGATCTCTGAAACCATATTAGGAATCAGGTCGAGATCAGCTCGCAATTTGTCGTACTCCTTCGGATTCTGGTTGAGGAAATATACCCCGCCAGAAATCGAATTACGGGTGGTGTCATTGCCACCGACTATGAGCAGTAAGAGATTCCCAAGGAACTCAAACGGGCTCATGTTTTTGGTGTCCTCACCGTGCGCAAGCATGGAAATAAGGTCATTTTTTGGCGGAGCCGCGGCTCGCTCGTTCCACAATCGGGTAAAGTATTCAAGGCATTCGATCAACTCTGCCCGCTTTTGCTCCGAAGATTCGACAATCCCGACTCCCGGTGGCGTTGTAGCTATATCAGACCAGCGAGTGAGTTTGCGTCGATCCTCGAAGGGAAAGTCGAACAGGGTAGCCAGCATTTGTGTCGTCAGTTCGATCGAAACCAGGTCCACCCAATCAAAAGTTTCACCCCGGGGCAGGGAATCAAGAATCGCTATCGCCCTTTCACGAATCGTACCCTCAAGCAATGCCAGGTTCGGTGGTGCCACCACTGAGGTCACGGTGGCTCGCTGGAGGTCATGTTTGGGAGGATCCATGGCGATGAACATGCCGAAACCGTCGAACTGCGGCTTGGCCTCGTTCTCAGTTTCCTTCTGGGTCTGGGGTGCGCCACCGAGGCCCCCAACGGTAATTCCGCGTGCGGAGGAAAAAACCTGGTGATTAGTGTCGACCTCGAAAATATCCTTGTATCGGGTTACCGACCAATAGGGTCCAAATGCACTCTCGGCGCAATAGTGAACCGGGTCTTCCTTCCTCAGACGCTCGAAATAGGCCCATTGGGCATCATTTTGAAACAGTTCTGGCTGCGCAACATTGATGCTTTCCAGCGGAATTGAATAGGGGTCAGGGATCTCCGCTGCAGTCACAGTGGATTGTTCACTCATTTCTCACCTCTTTCCTTCAATAATATTGGCGCTAACCATTGCGTTGTAGACAGCACCGTTTCAAAAAGGATAGCCGCGAAACCCATTATAGAAAAGATCACAACAGGACAGAAGCTTTTACACCAAAAACTCTGGGTTATTTCTGGGGGTAGACCAGCGGGGTCTCCGAGCGCCAGCTCGCCTGGTCAATAGCGGCTACACGATAACATAGAGACTGACAACCTGATTCAGTCAAAACAATGGATTACCCGTTAAAGGTAGAGCAGACTCGATAAACCTTTATTGCGCGAAGCCGTCTGCCAGCCAGCAATTTGTATTGATCAGGGGAAAAGTATGAAATTGCTTCACCGAGATGATTTGTTCAGTTGGTCGGAATTTAACGAAGAGCGTGAACTGGACTTTAATAGTTGGCTTTGGCAAAGAAGAGACGGTAACCTGCTGATCGATCCTCTACCCATGTCAACACACGATCAACAACGTCTTGAAAGCCTGGGCGGCGCAAAGTTCATTGTCATTACCAACAGTGATCATTGTCGCGACGCAGAGAAAATCGCCAGGGATACCGGGGCAAAGTTATATGGTCCGAATCAGGAAAAGACAAACTTTCCATTAGCATGTAATCATTGGCTGCAAAACGGTGATCAGGTGGTACCTGGGCTGATAGTAATTGAGCTGGCCGGATCCAAAACACCCGGCGAGCTAGCATTATTGCTCGAAGATAACACCCTGATTACGGGCGATTTAATTCGATGCCACAAGGCTGGAGAATTATGCCTCTTGCCTGATGCCAAGTTGAGCGACAAAAAAATGGCTGTCGAGTCACTAAGGCATCTTGCAGCCTTGCCAGGCGTAGATGCGGTTCTTCCGGGTGATGGCTGGCCGATATTTCGATATGGTGCCGAGGCTATTATTCGATTAGTCCGTACTCTGTCGACCAGTTCTTAGCTAGTCTTATCTTGAAACAGAATTGTGAGTGCGATTTCCTTCTTTAAGTGATTGACTTGAAAAGTCACAATATTAAGAAGTTGCGTGAATTCTGTAAAAAAGCGGCTTTCCGGACGGGAAACAGATAGGTATTTTGCGAAGTTCAAACGCTGGAGGACATCAAATGAATGATGAAGATTGGCTGCAGAACTCTGATGTCTATAGCTTGTTTCCAACACTGGTGTGGAAGATCCAGCTGCCTGCGGAAATTACTACAAATCAAAATCCGCTCATCGTTGATGCAATAAGAAAAATAAATCCAAAAATAGATGATATTGAAGAAGCAACGTACTGGCAGTCACATCAGCTGCTTCATAAAGAAGCTGAACTTGAGCAGGTAATGTCTTGTATCACCAGTGCTGCTCATAAGGTCTTGCGGTTTTTGAACATTGGTGCGAATGACATTGAAGTGACCGGCTGCTGGGCTAACGTGATCAGTGTGGGGGCGTCACATCGCATGCACAACCATCCGAACAATTACCTGAGCGGTGTCTACTATGTCCGAGTGTCTACGGGTGCCAACACGATCAACTTTCACGATCCGAGACCTCAGTCAGGTATCATAAGACCACCGGTCACGCAGCTAACAGGACAGAACACCGATCAGGTCGTGGTAGAAGTCACGGATGGCACCCTCCTTCTGTTTCCATCCTACCTGCTGCACTCTCTTTCGTACGATAATCACAACCTTGCCGTCTTCAATTTTTTCAGGTCCGGACTAAACAAGTTTCAAGGGCAGACTTCGCAGCCTTTGCCCGGTCGCAGCGAATATCGCACTCGCAACAGCTGGCGCAATGGGAGGTAAACCAGGTTCGCCCACACCCGTCGGTTCGGTTCCGCTATCTATAATGATGACATCTACCGCAGGTGCTTCGTTCATCCGCAAAATAGGATAGTCATGGAAATTACTTTCTTTGAAAGCACCCTGTTCCAACTCAAGGTTGCCATGTAGCGTGGCAGTGAGACCGTACATGACGGCACCTTCCATTTGTGCCCTGACAATATCCGGGTTAACAGCAATACCACAATCAACAACACATGTGACCTTGTGCACCTTAATCTGGTTGTTTTCGACCGATACTTCGGCGATTTCGGCAACATCAGTCGCAAATGAATGATGCGCCGCGAATCCGAGATAACGGCCCGCTGCAGGTTGCATTTTTTTCATCACGTCACCGGCAACCTTGATAACGTTATTGAACCTTGGCTTTTTCTGGCTGTTTCGAAGGCGGAATTCAACCGGGTCCATACTGGCTTTTTCAGCCAGTTCGTCAATCATGCCTTCTTTGGCGAAGGCGGTATAGGAATGACCTACAGAACGCCAGAATGTCAGCGGAACATCATGGTCCACGGTAGCATGATTCACAATGGTATTATTAAAGTCATAGTCCTCACAGATCCCCTCGATACTGGTGGGGTCCACCAACCAGCCTTTGAAGGTGTCCGTGGAAAGACCAACCATGAAATCTATGGTGCCATCACCCAACCCGGGGAATAATCCTGGCATCATGTTTTGCAGTGTGCGCGGCGTAATGTTGCCGCCGACGCGTTTCGCCTGCCAGGCAGTGATATCACCCTCTGAATTAACACCTGCCCTGATCTTCATTAGTGAGGCAGGTCGGTATACGCCGTGCCGGATATCGTCCTCCCTCGACCACAGAAGATGAATAGGTTTGCCAGTGGCAACTGCGACTTCTGTTGCTTCAATGATATGTGTAAGGGTACCGCGACGACCGAATGCACCACCCAGATAAGTATTGTGTGAACGCACCTTCTCAATTGGAATGCCTGAAAAACGTGATACCAGTCCTCTCGCCATTCCGACACCCTGGGTGCCAGACCACACATCGGCTTCACCATTTTCGATGCGGACCACAGAATTCATCGGTTCCAGGGGCGCATGTGCCAGATAAGGAGCCCAATATTCACTTTCGACGACCTCTTGCGCCATCGCAAAGCCTGCGTCCAGATCACCTGTCTCCGTATCAACCAGGCCTTCATCATTTTTCATGGCTGCATCGTAGTCGCTGCGAATCCGGGCGGTGTTAACCTTTGCCAGCGCGACTTCTTCCCATGCCGGATTGAGTTTCACAGCGGCGGTTTTGGCTTGCCAATATTTTTCTGCAACCACCGCAATGCCGCTGGAGATCTCTACAACATCAGTAACGCCCGGCATATTCTGCGCAAGGGCTTTATCAACTGAAACAAGTTTTGCACCGGCAACCGGTGATCGCCTGACGACTGCATGGTGCATTCCGGGTATGTCAATATCTATGCCGTATTCTGCAGTGCCAGTTGACTTTATTATCGCATCGATGCGGGAAAAATCATGGCCAATGTATTTGAATTCAACGTCAGTTTTCAATGGCGCGGATTCAGGTGCCGTTAGCGTGGCTGCAGTGGCAACGAATCTTCCGTAAGCATGATGTTCGCCATTACTCACTACATGCGCTCTGTCAGTACTCAAGGTGTTTCGGCTAACGCCCAGATCCTTTGCCGCTGCATCGAGGAGTAAGCCGCGCACATTCGCACCAGCCTGGCGAAGCTGCAGGAAATGGGCTTTGATTGAACTGCTGCCTCCTGTCATCTGCACGCCAAAGTCAGGGTTATTGTAATCACTGTGGGCACCTGCGAAGGCGATGTCGAGATCCGCAGGGTGGATATCGAGTTCTTCACCGATTAATGTGCCAAGCCCTGTTGTCACACCCTGACCCATTTCGTCTCTGGGACAATAAAACTTAATCTTGTTGTCCGGCGTAATCTGTAAAAAAGCATTCGGAACCAAGCCGCCCTCAGCAAGCTCGATGGGAATTTCACTGGACGAACAGCCTTCGATCGAAAAACCAATGACGAGGCCACCGCCCAGAATACCGCTGGTTTGGAGGAACTCTCTTCTGGATAGGCTTCTGGATACTCTTCTGGACAGATTAAAGATTTTCATGCCTTCACCTCATCGCTCGCGTTATAAGCCAAACCTTGCTCGTCATTATTAAGCTGCGCTACATTGAGAATCGCCTGTTTGATGCGAGGGTAGCAACCACACCGGCAGATATTGCCTGCCATGGCAGAATCTACTTCTGCTTCGGAGGGCTTTGGATTGTTCTTTAACAAGGTTGCCGCGGACATGATCTGCCCGGATTGACAGTAACCACATTGTGGCACACTGATATCTACCCATGCTTGTTGCAGTGGGTGCATATTTTCTGGTGAACCGATGCCTTCAATGGTTGTGATCTCTTTCCCCGCAATGGCAGAGATCGGCATCACGCAGGTTCTCTCAGCTTCTCCATCGATGTGCATGGTGCAAGCACCGCATAATCCTGCACCGCAACCAAATTTAGACCCCTTCAGTTTGAAGGTATCCCTGACAACCCATAGAAGAGGTGTCTCGGGATCTTCATCCGTCTGCACAAGCTTGCCATTTAATTTGAATTCTATTGTCATTCGACTTCTCCAGGTGAGTTATTGACCACCACGGATGCCCCTGAGTATCCGACATGCGTTGGTGATGAATGTTTGATCTGATGTAAAAGCTTTCGCGAACTGTCGCACTTCATCCGGCAGCATGGCATCCGGCAGCATGGCATTTTCAAGTTTTAGCCCAGCACCCATCTGAGTGGTGCCCAACCAAAGAAATGTGAGTGATCGAACTGCATCGTAAGTTTGCGCAACCGATAATTTGAGCTTTGGAGCCAGTGCCTCGGCAAGTTCCGACACTATGCGCAACATAATACGCTTGGCTTTAACAAGATTTTCCATAGAAACATTATGCTCAATCACGCTATCGAGTCTGGATAGCAAAGGCAGTATGCCGTCCGCAGCCAGCGAATCGTTAAAACAATGCACGAATTGTTCATCCGTAGATTCTGAAATGACCTTTTCACTCAGTTCCTTACCCCACCGGACCATTTTTTCACAACATAGCGCCAGCATGACGTCTTCACGGTTTTCAAAATAGAGATATAAGGTACCTTTAGCAACACCAGCCAAATCACCGAGTTTTGACATGGAAAAGGCTTCATAACCCACATCACAAAGATGCGAATTAGCTGAATCAAGAATAGATCTGCGCCGAAGTTGCTTCTGCTCTTCAGTCCTTGCCCGCCGCCTGTTGCTCATTGTTTTTGGCAAAACCTTGTCCACATTTAACTGACTGCTGGTCAGTAGTGTAAATGACTACCGGTCATTTGCAAAGGAAACCAATATTTTGGGCTCTGAAGTCAATCTCGGCTTACTAAGTCCGGGCTTCAGACGGGACCGTAGCTCAAATGGTCAGGCAATTGGCGATCAAGATCGAGTTGACCCGAATAACGACAGAGTAAAAATAGGTCGTAGAGAAAAAGACAGCTTGGGGTACGTTCCGACCAGGTGGCTAACATAGAGATCGTATGAATTCCTAATTTTGCTCATATGGACCCCAATCTGTAGTATCAGATCCATAAGAGAACAAGAAATTCCTAGATACGCAACATTGATCTAAAAGCCGGTTGAAGTTTATGTCAGAAAAAATCTTTGTTGTGGGTCTCGGAAACATGGGTGCCGCGCTGGCCAGAACATTGGTTGAAGCCGATTATCAGGTGACAGTCTGGAATCGTACCGGCTCCAAGGCCGAGGCGCTGATCAAGGAGGGTGCCTCACTCGCCAAATCTGTTGCTGAAGGGATATCCGCTAATGATCTTGTAGTGATCTGCCTTGGCACCTATGAAGATTCATTGAGCGCATTGAATCAATGTCCGAATCTTTCGGGTAAAACCTTGATTCAACTGACAACAGCCTCCGCCGACAATGCGAGAGACATGCAGAACTGGGTCCAGCAGAAAGGCGGTTTGTATCTGGACGGCGCTATCCTCTCATTCCCGAGTGAAATCGGAAGTCCGGAATGCACGTTACTGATGGCAGGAAGCGAGGTAGCCTGGTCGGCTGGTGAAACAATCGTAAAAACACTTGGCCCAGCGAGTCAGTACATGGGCGACAACATAGCAGCCCCCGCTGCGCTGGATTTTGCACTGATCTTACCCAGCCTCGCATTGATGATGGCTGTGATCCAGGGGATTCACACGTTAGAGGGTGCTGGTGTTTCAACAGAAACTTATGCCGGGATGGTCGCTCCACTGTTTGGAAGCTTTGGCCCAACGATCACCGACATGGCGATCAAAATTGAAAGCCAGGAATTCAGCGACACCGAGGCTTCCCTCGGGGTGTGGCAAGCCGCGATCGAACATGCATCCGCTAGTTTCAGAGCGGAGGGAAAAAATCTCGAATTCGCAGACGCTGTCAATGCCCTACTGACTAGTGCAGTCGCAGAGGGGCATGGCGCTGATGACCTGACGGCGCTCATCAAATACATGCGACAACCTTCTAGATAAGTTAAATCTGACCCGAATGACCCGGCTCCAGCAGATTGTCAGCATCACGACCTTTTGCCCAGCCAACTGTCGGACTGCTGCGATAACCGATAATCTGCCTCGCTTGTGTTGAGTATTTCCGTGCAACCTCTTGCGGTACAACAATGTACTGGTTTTCTTCCTGCCGGACCCAATCAGCAACATATGACGAGAAAAATCCGGTTCGGTTTTCGCTCGCTGAACTTTTCGCCGCCCCATGAAGCGAGCGCGACAACCATAGAACAACCGAACCTTTCTTCATGACAGCCTGTGCAATCTCTTCTGGTTTGGCGAGCCGCTCCTCTGGCCAGTGTTGGCTGCCGGGAACCACACGGGTTGCTCCGTTTTCCTCCGTAAAGTCCGTCCCAGCCCACATCGTTGAAACGATAAACTCGCGCATATCGAGGTTACCGACAAACGGCTGATAGATCGCATTTTCTCGATGCAGAAACTGGTGGTCTTTGCGGCCAGCGCCAATCTCGAGCATGACACATGCGCCCACTGTGTAGTGATGACAGAACGGCAGATTCTTTTCATTTTTCCAAACCAGTTGTGTGCCACCATCGTCCAGGTGTTCAAACGACACCGGAGTGGACACCTCTTCCGCACTCTCTTGCTGTGCCATTGGTTGCGAGGGCTTAAGCACAGCGTCAATAATCTCGAGGACTTTTGGTTGAATTAACAATTTCTCAACAAAGGTAGGGCTTACCGCTGCGAGACCACCGACGGTGTTATCACCTTCCGGCCAGAGGTCACTCGAGCCTTTTTGATCCTCAGCCGACACGGCATTTTCAACCTCGGAACGAATGACATCCATTGTCTCGCAAGGCATGAGTTCGCTGATGATCGCTCCGCCGTCTGTCACCAATGCAGCAGCGATCTCCGAGGTTTCAGCATCTGCTGAAAAGGTTGAAATATAACCAGACATCGTTTCGCTCCTTTTGTTAACTTCCGCAGAAGAATACACTGATAATATGAAGAATAAACAATCTGTTGCGGAAACCACGTTTATCGCTAACAGTGGTGTGCAATTATCTTCACCGCCTAATACTCGGTTTTGGGTCTGATAGCCGCCATGGGACTAAACCGCTACGCGGTAGTAGAGCGCCAACTCTGGTGATGTCAATCCAAAAATAATTCGATACAACTATTCAAGATGGGCCTGTCCTGTGTTGAGGTTTGGTTCCCCAACTAAACCTACATCCACAGGAGTCAACCCATGGCCCATTCTAACAAATCTATCAGCCCATTACGCCAGCGCATGATCGAAGATATGTCACTTCGTAAGCTGTCGCCAAAAACACAGATTCAATACATTCGTGCCGTGGTGAAGCTGACCCGGTTCCTTAGTCGTTCACCCGGCACGGCAACCGCAGAAGACCTCCGACTTTTCCAACTGCACATGAGTGAAAATGGTGTGTCGAACACCACCATCAATGCCACCCTCACCGGTTTGAGGTTTTTGTTTGGAATCACACTAGAGAATCCCGATGTCCTCAAGAAGACCAGTTCGGTTCATGTAGCGCGTAAACTGCCTGTCATTTTGAGTCCAGAGGAAGTCACCCAGATTCTCGATGCCGCCAGTAAGCCCAAGTACCATGCCGCACTCGCCGTTGCCTATGCGACCGGTTTACGCTCCAGTGAGATCGTACAGCTGACCATGGCTGATATTGACAGTGACCGCATGATCATCCACGTCAACCAGGGCAAAGGAGACAAAGATCGTTATGCGTTGTTGTCACCAGAACTACTCAAGATATTACGCCAGTGGTGGCGTACGGCTTACGCGCAGGGAAAGATATTAAAGCGCGGCTGGCTGTTCCCCGGCAAAAAACCTGACGTCCCGATGACCACCCGTCAACTCAATAGAGTTTGCCACTATGCCGTCAATAGCGCTGGCATTGACAAGCGAGTATCGCTGCATACTTTTCGGCATAGCTTTGCGACTCACCTGTTGGAACAGAAGGTGGATATTCGCATTATCCAGGTATTGCTCGGCCACAAGAAGCTCAATACAACAGCACTCTATAGCCAGGTTGCGACGGCAACATTGCAGGATGTGACCAGTCCATTTGATTCTCTGAAGCTGAAACCGCAGACCAATAAACAATAGCCGTGTCAGCGATCGAGGTCGCGGATATCTTCCGCGGCCATGGTCCTGCGTGGCGGAAAACACACGCGGGACACATTAGTCTTGATCAGCTCAAGGTCATGTCGGCGATTGAGCGTTGCCGTACGACTGAACTCGGTGGTCACCTGCTGTGTTGTAAGGACTGTGGTGAGATACAGATCGCCTACAACTCCTGCCGGAATCGACATTGTCCGAAGTGTCAGGCAACGGCTGCCCGGCGCTGGTTTGAAGCACGCCAGTTGGATCTCTTACCCGTGGATTACTATCACGTGGTCTTTACACTACCCGCACCGATTGCTGATATTGCTTACCAGAACAAGGCCGTCATCTACAACATTCTGTTTAAAGCTGCGGCGGAGACTTTACTGATTATTGCTGCCGATCCAAAACATCTTGGAGCACAAATCGGTATCACCCTGGTACTGCACACCTGGGGATCTGCCTTAACCCATCATCCGCATGTCCATGGCATCGTGCCGGGCGGTGGGTTCTCAAAGGATCGCCAGCAGTGGATCTCTTGTCGATCAGATTATTTCCTGCCAGTACGTGTTCTGTCGCGACTGTTCCGGCGTTTGTTTCTCGAGAAGCTAAAGTGTGCTCATCATACCGGGCAGTTGCATTTTTTTGGTCGGCACCAGGTGCTAGAAGATAAACAGCGATTTGCTGACTGGATTGAGCCACTGCGTAAACCTGAATGGGTGGTCTACGCCAAACGTCCGTTTGCTGGTCCGGCTTCTGTGTTGGCGTATCTTTCCCGCTATACGCACCGGGTTGCCATTGCCAACTCACGCATCATCAGTTTCGATGAGCGAGGTGTGACGTTCAAATACAAGGACTATCGTAACAAGCAGTATCTCAAGAAAACGATGACACTAACGGCGGATGAGTTTATCCGTCGTTTCCTCATTCATGTTTTACCGAGTGGCTTCCATCGTATCCGGCACTATGGCTTTTTAGCCAACGCGAAGCGAGTGGAGAATATTGAGCAGGCTCGAGAACTATTCAATAGCGAAGCACCGCTGCCTGAAAAAGGGCCAGATGAGTTGACCGTCAGTACTTACATCTGTCGATTGTGTGCTGCACCCATGGTGATTATCGAGACATTTCCACCGTGCCATCCACCACGTGCTCCACCACAGCGAGCTGCATGATGGTCAGTCGCATCGCACCTTCCTACTGTCGTTTGTTAACAGCAACGATACCGCTTTGCACGAAACCTGGTTTAACGGGAAAATGGTCCTTCAACCACGAAAAAACCAATGCACAAAGTTCCATCAATCAACAAATAATCAGTACCTTTTGCACAATCGACAGCGTCAGCGTCATTACTTTGCACTCTCATCCAAGCCAAGTTGTTCTAATCCCCATAGCCTCGGCGCACGACATGAATCCAACTCCGCACCCCGCGGTTTCCTCCCCTGGGGATTATCTGACGCCCGCTTCCTGATCTTTTGTGATTCGCTCAGTGTGTACCTGCGACCGCAGGCATCTGATAATCCTTAACAACAGCAGCCTTTGAACTTGTATGACAGAGATTAATTGACACCCGTACTTGCATAACCAAAAGCAGAGGCAACAACTCCGAGCACAAAGTCACTTTTTGCGTGACCACCAGCTCTATCAAGCACTCTACCAGTATCATCGAACTTGGGCGTGAGTCCAGTTGCCAGTTCACCTACAGGTCTATTTGTTTTGAGCCGTGTCAATACCTCTGAGACAACCTCTGGGTTATTCCACATACCTCGAAATGCAATATTCCCTTCAGGGCTAACAATGTAAACCATATTCGGCCAAGCACCATAAGATTGATGAACACTGCCAGTTAGCTCGTCGACCAGAACTGTTCGCGATTCAGGTTCTTCTGTGAGTAGCCGACTTGCTAAAGTGGACTTTTCTTGCTGACTTGAATGAGACCCGATGAGCGACCCCGGATGTGCCTCCCTAACATAAATCGTTAGGAATGTTACGTCAGGATGGTCTTCAAGCACTGATCTCATCGGTTCTATCCGACTAATATATTGGGGGCAGGTTAAGCTGCCGGTTTCGAGCACGAGATAACTGCCCCGATAATCTGATAGCGAATGTTTGACTCCCTGCGTATCCAATAGTGTGAAGTCTTCGGCAGCGCTACCCACATCCGGCCCATTGAAGAATCCGTGGGAATATTGACTCGCAGAGAATTGCTCATAATTGTAGTCAGACTTATCGGCGGTACGGTCGTGAAAGATCACCATTATCACAAACGCAAGCGGGATAATGGCGAGGCCCGTCATTACTTTAATTAGTTTCATCATAGTCTCATTCTTGTCCATCCTGCCCGGACATTGCAAGGGCGAGCTTGCGGGAGCATTGCAATCGACCGTTGTTATGCTACTCGCTGACCTTCTGGTCGTTCTGGTCGTTCTGGTCGTTATCTATGATTGACGTACACGTGGTCCGGCATCCTTATTGGCTTTTCACGGGTGATATGCAGTTTCATAACTGGCAGCAATGGGTCGATAACAGTCTTTTTAGGACTTGAACTCAAGCGATGATTCTTGTCTGCTATCGAAGGGTAAGCGGCGCTCAAAAAGTATCCGATTGGTGAGTTTTAGGAAGAAGGTCAGCGTCGGTGTCTAATTTGCCTGAATTCTCAATATGCCTTGACCACCAAGACATCATTTCACCTCTTTGCTTTAAATATTCGGCTCGGTTGTATGCACGGCGAACTGAATTATTATCAATATGTGCGAGAGCCGACTGTCTAAGTGCCATGTTTGCCGTCGTTTTGTTGACGTTCTTCCTCGGATTTCGTTCAGCAGGAAACACGAACTCGATATAACCGCCCTCCTTCTTCATTTCTGCCAGTATACATAGAGCCTGTTTTGTAAGAGGAATATTTTGAGTTCGAGACTTCTTCATTCTAGAAGGAGATGTTGTCCAAATTTCCTTTTCAAAATCGATTTCTTCCCACCGAGTACCGGCTGCTTCGTTCGGACGAGTCATCGTATGAAGTTGCCACTTAATCAAGTTTCGTGTAGTTGCAGTAATACTCGCTGATTCGAGACTCCCCAAAAACTCCGACAATTGCGAAGACTTGGATTTTTAATTGCAGTTTAACTTCAGTGTTGGTCAGCGGCCTAACAGTTCTGGCCATCGGTTCAGTTCCCCAACCCGCCAGTGTTACTAAACGTGTTACTAAAATGGCGGGTTGTTACGATTATCTATGGAGTTTTATGCAAAAAACTTACTTTACATTACTTCCGTAAGTAATTGAAACTAAAACATTTATGGAACCTTACGGAGTCTCTTGGAGGGATGCTTTGGCGGTAGAGGTAGGAGTCGAACCCACCAGCCACTTTAACAGCAGCTCATCAGCTTTGAAGGCCAAGCGCTTCACCGGAAACGATGCTCTACCGTCGGGCAGTCTATCAAAATTAACTTTGGTTATGCGATACCTAATTCTGTTTCGGCAAATTCCATGATCAGCTTGTAATCGGCTTTTCCATTTGGGGCTCGTTTGAGACTGTCCATAACCAGGATACGCTTGGGTATCTTGTAGGCGGCCAGGTGGGAGCGAGAGAAGTCGCGTAGTTCGATTTCTTCGAGTTGAAATCCGGGCAACAGTTCAACGACAGCGGTGATTGATTGTCCCCATTTCGCGTCTGCTACACCTACCACCAGACAGTCAGCAACGCTTTCGTGAATCTTCATTGCTTCCTCAACCTCTTCCGGGTAGACCTTCTCACCGGCAGTATTGATGCAGTTACTACCCCGGCCCAACAAGGTTAATGTGCCGTCAGCTTCTACCCGTACATAATCACCGGGGATGGAATAGCGCACACCGTCAAACACCTTAAACGTTTTTTCAGTTTTCTCCTGATCCTTATAGTATCCGTCTGGCAGGTATCCACAGACTGCCACCCTGCCTGACTCGCCGG
The DNA here is from genome assembly GCA_029941905.1 of Pseudomonadales bacterium. Lineage (GTDB taxonomy): Bacteria > Pseudomonadota > Gammaproteobacteria > Pseudomonadales > Azotimanducaceae > JAHRVQ01. Next base: position 25,319 of record JAPYTQ010000001.1, read on the forward strand.
AGCCCGGCTTAACTTCCCTGCCTTCGTCAGTGAAGACTTTACACCTGGGTCCCAGTGTAAAGCTCGCGACTTCAACGGTACTGTCCTTTGTCATGACCGATGAACCCAGACCAATTGCTTCAGAGGATGAAAATCCGTCGGCAAGCAACAGGTTTTGATTGTGTCTTAACAACCCTGCTTTGATATCACGGGTCCACATCACACCGCTGGAGGAAATTACCCCAACGGATGAGATATCGTATTTGCCAGGGTTCTCATCAAGGGTTTCCAGTAACGGACGAGCAAAGGCATCACCGACGATAGTGACCGCGGTGACCTTATGTTTGTCAATCGCGGCCAGTGCCACTTCAGCCTCAAAGCTTTTCGTGGGCAGGGTGATGCAGGTTCCGCCGTTGGCCAATGCGCCGACCGCAGAGATCAAGCCCGTGCCGTGCATAATCGGCGGCAAGGGCAGATTAACAGGATGTGCCGACCTATTTTTTACCCGTTCAACATGTTCCGCCAGGTCTTCGCTCCCCGTGATACCCAGTCGCGGATTTCCGCCTGCCCCGAGTACATTCCACAGCGAATTGTGACTCCACATCACGCCTTTTGGCATACCGGTTGTGCCTCCGGTATAAATAAACAGCTGATCCGCAGGTTCTCTTTGAATATCAAGCGGCGCACCCATACCCGCGGCGGCGTAGCTTTCGTAAGCAATGGTATCGCTCAATCCGGCGTAGCCATCCTCTACCTGAACCCATTGTGTAACCAGCGGTAATTTTGACCGGATACGTTCTACCTGGGAGGAAAATTCACTGGTGAAGATGCACACAGTCGCGTCGGAATTGTCCAACAGGTAAACCAATTCGTTTGCGATATACCGATAGTTGACGTTGACATGGGTGAGTCGGGCTTTGAACGCAGCGGCTATCGCCTCTGCATATTCCGGGCGATTGCGCATATAAAATGCGACTTTGTCACCTGGGCGGGCGCCGTTAGCAAGCATGTTAGTTGCCAGGTTGTTACTGCGATGGGTTGCTTCAGCCCAGGTAATCGTGCGATCACCATGTATAAAGGCCGCCCTCTCGCCGGGTACAACTAACGACACCGCGTCAATAATATCCCCATAATTCCAGTTCTCGCTCATTTGCTGCCTGCTAATGTTTCTTAGGATAGTAGCTTGATCCGTCCATGGGATTCCATCCAGCGGGCAACCCGGGCTCAAGCGTGATTATGAGATATCATTGGGCGTTATCGGGTTTCCATGACCGAAGAGCCGCAGTAAATGTAATGGCACCTTTAGCTTGCCCAGCTACCTCGCCAATAACACAGGCTTGTGCGTATCCGTTTGCGTGCAACTCATCCAGAACATGTGACACCTGGTCCTGTTTGACAGACGCCAGCAGGCCACCGGATGTCTGGGGGTCGAACAGGAGTGGATAGAGCGGATGATCTGCTTTTTGAATGCCAATGCAGGATCGTTCATTGCCTTCGTGCAGGCTACTGCGTATGCCTTGCGAAAAGACGCTTTCAGCACCTTCCATCACGGGAATCGAATTCAGATCAAGGATCCCACTTTTACCGGATGCAGTTAACATTTCACGCAGGTGCCCGGCCAGGCCAAACCCGGTGATGTCGGTGCAGCTTGTTGCGCCTGATTTTTTAAAAACCTTCATGGCGAACCTGTTTGACTGAAGCATGGAAGCCAACGCGAGATCGATCCATGCGCCTGTAGCCTGGTATTGCATATCAGCCGCGAATAATATGCCGGTCCCCAGGGCTTTGGTCAAAATCAGAACTTCACCCTCCTCCATGCCACCCTTGGTCAGCAATTCTGCTCGACTTGCCAGTCCGTTCACCGCAAAACCCATGGACAACTCGCTGCCTTCAGATGTGTGCCCGCCAACTAGCTCGACACCTTCTTTATCCAGCATCTCCTTCGCCCCTTGCAGCAGTTGTTGCAGGATGGATCTGGTAATACCTGGTTTGGCATAGGGTACCGTGATGGTTGCCAGCGCGGTAACCGGCTCACCTCCCATGGCGTAGATATCACCCAGGGCGTGATTTACGGCGATTTGTGCAAACACATAAGGGTCATCGATAAATGACTTAAAGGAATCGATGGTGTGCAACATCAATTTACCTGCTGGTACTTCAAATACGGCCGCATCATCCAGATTGTCGGCAGTTATGTTTATTTCCTGTAATACCTCATGGAGCAAATCGGCGCTCACTTTCGATCCACATCCACCGCAATGCATCTGGTTGTCGAAATCAGCCAACAGGCCAGTGTTATGTGCCGCCTCCATTACCGGTAATTCGGTAAATCGACGCATAAACCGTTGATCAATCCAGTTTTTCCACAACCAGATAAAGCGACCCTCGAGTGTGAAGCCATTTCTTGACGCCACGGCATTTTTGTTACCCGTTGAGATCAGCGAAAGAAACTGACCCTGGGGTACATAAGGCCTGGGAGGCTTGCCCAGTAGGTATCGGCGAATGTTGTTATAAAGAACCGGTCCCTGACGTACTGCAAACACCCCCGCCTTGGGCCGAGGGTGAGGCAGAACATGGGCGATATCCCCCGCTGCGAATATGTCATCGAACTCAACGACCTGAAGCGTATCCCTGACAGAGACAAATCCCTGATCATCCAGCGGTAAACTCGTATCAGCCAGCCACCCCTGGGAAGCAGCCGCGGTCACCCAGAACACCTTATCCAGTGCCAGTCGGTTCTCGTTAGCAGCAACCAGCTCCCTGCCATGAATACCGTCCTGTATATCAACCACCTCAAAGCCTGTATGAAGGTGTACCTGATGTTTCTCCAATTGTTTGTTAAACCGGGCCTGAACCTGAGCCGGATAGTTGGCGAGAATATGCTGGTCGTCTGTAAGCAAGTGGACAATCGCCGTAGAATTAATCTCCTGCCTGAGTCGATGGTTAATCGCGAGACACAGTTCGACTCCACCTGCGCCTGCACCGACGATACCGACGTTCTGAACCTTGCTTTTCTTCGCACGCGCTAGAAATGCTGACCATCGGGGCAAAAATTCACTGATCGGCTTGACCGCGATAACCTTCTCCGCGATATTCTCGATCGAAGCCAGGGACGGTGTAATACCGACGTTAATGGAGAGAACATCATAGTTGATCGGTGGGCGCCCATCACATTCAACAAATTTGCTGTAAGGGTCAATATTCGTGACGCGTGTTTTGATGAATCGTGCACCAGCAAATCTGCAAAGGGGAACCAGGTCTATATAGATATCCTCGCTGCCGTAGTGGCCAGCAACGACGCCCGGCAACATCCCTGAGTAAGGTGTTCGGGTATCTGGGCTGATCAAGGTGATTTGCAATCCTGCAACGGGATTCATTGCCAGCATTTTCAACAAAATGACGTGGCTGTGCCCGCCCCCCAACAGGACAAGATCTTTCGCAATGGGTGATGTTAACTCCATAGGAAAAACGACACCTTTACTACCTCGTGTGCTCCCTCAGGTACTCGCCCAGCGAATCAATTGCTTTGCGACCCTCCGGGATTCGCGAACCAAACATCTGGAATACATGGGGCATTTTAGGCCAGATCTCCAGCCTCGCCGTACCGCCATTTTCGTTCAGCTTCTCTGCCAGTTGTTCTGCATCTGACAAAAGTATTTCAGTAGAACCAACATGAATCAATAATGGTGGCAGTCCCGTCAGGTCGGCAAATAATGGTGAAGCAAGCGGCGCCTTGCGATCTCTTTCATCCAGATAATGAGTTGCCATGCCTTCAAGGGCAGCCCGGCTCAATATGACATCGGCGTTGGCGTTTGACTCAATCGATGGGCCACTCAAAGACAAATCTGTCCACGGCGATAGCAGAATCCCGCAGTTTGGTTGCGGCAACCCCAGGTTCCTCAACTGTACCATGGTGGCTGCCGCCAGACCCCCCCCCGCTGAGTCACCGCCAATCGCGATGTATTTTGGATTAAACCCGTCGTCCAGCAACCAACGATAACAGTTAGTCGCATCATCCACCGCTGCGGGAAAGGGATTCTCCGGCGCCAGCCGGTAATCAACCACCAATACGCGCATGCCCGATGCTTCCGCCAGCTTCCAGGCAAGATATCGATGGCTGTCGGGACTGCCCAGCACATATCCACCACCATGCAGATAAAGTAGCACCCTGTTCTGGTCCGTATCTTCCAGAGTAACCCATTCACAGGGAACACCATTAATCGTCTGGGGGGTCGTAGAGACGGTCGTTGGAATCGAGCCGCCCAGTTTTGCGGAATCAGCCATACGATTACGCAAGGCGACGACGTCATCCATGTTGGCTAACTGCTTCTTAACCACCCGCTTCAAGAAAAAGCTCAGTATCGACGCCCTAATGCTCATCCCTGTCCCCCAGATTTTTGTGTTATTGGTTGCATCATACTATTCATCGACAAACAGAGCATTCGCTTGTGTGTAATGTTCATCAAAACTGCCAGGTGAGAGATTAAACGGCACCAGCGCACCTATGTATTAACCAAATTGCAAAGAAGGAACTGAGCATGACCAATTATTTCACGAATGTACCTTCCGGCGATGCACAAATCACAGTCACCCAAACAGATGGAACCGATGTGGTCCTTAACGGCTTTCTCTACATCAACGGTGAAGAAGATCAACGCTGGACGCAATCCAGTTTCGATCAGCCCATTGTTCTCAGCGTACTTTCACCCAAGAGATATCGAATCATAGTTAACGCAATTTTTGGCACGGGATCCGTGACTATAACAGTGGACGTGGCCGGAAGAGAGAAGTCAACGACGCTGACAGGCGATGCGGATGATAATGGGGAAGACTTTCTGGACGCACAATTTGCCATCTTGACGGAGCTGCCTGCATGAGAATTCCATTCTCGTTAACACTATTGTTTATGGCGCTTCTTCAGCCAGCCTACGCAAACGACAGGTGCGATGACACAATGACAATCGAAACCTGTTTTGCAACGCTTGGTGTTCGAGGCTATGGCGAAAACTCACCAAATAATAAAAGTCTGGTGAGTACAGAAAACCAGTCATCTGAGTCTTCGAAGCTCGCAAAAACAAACACTGGGGCAGGCACCATTGCTGGTTCGTTGATCACCTCTGCACTGAATGATTTCAACCCAAAAATCCAGTTGTTAGCCAATAGCCTGAACCTGAGCAACGACGGTGATAGTGGCCTGCAGATTGACTGGAATAATGTGCTGAATGATATCCTGAGCAGAACGCCAGACGAGATTAACTCGGTTGGTAACAATCACAAGCTCAGTGTTGCACGTAATAATGCATGGCTGTTCGAACCCTTGGAATCGCAATTATCAGACGCCCAGAAGTCACAACTTAACGAGGAACTGGGTGACTTTGATGATGTTTCGATATCCTTCCACTGGAGCCTTACCAGTCAGTCAATGGGGCGTAAACTCGGCAGTCACAACGACCTTATCAACAGGCTATTCAATGAAGCCTGGACCCGGGCTGATGTTGCCAAAGCATATAAAACCCAGGATCTTGTCGACCAACTTATTCAGTGTGCCGCCAGCAACGAGGGTTTTGACGAGAACAAAATTGAACAAACACCCATATCAGATTTGTTGATGCAGCAAATAGAGCAGGTTGTTCAGGTAGTTCCGGTGCAGCAGTATCCTATATAGAGGCTGCGGGGCTGCAGAGAAAATTTGCCTACAATATTTTGGCTGAACAATTAAAAACAAACGGTTTCTCTGCTCTTAAAACCCTGGTGAACAATCAGCCACAATTGGTTTTCACGGTGGAATATCGAAGCCGGGATGAGCTTGCCGGTAGAAACGAAACCAGTGCAAAATTTTCCTACGAATGGGGTATGTACAGTGTCAACGCAACACGTAAATCCAGGGAATGTAACGGTGATATAACCCCCTCCTGTTTGCGCACCTATCTTGCGAAATACGGCAAACAGATTGCAGCAGGACCACGATTTGCGTTCTCGTTAATCTACTCGTTAAAAGACGAGTATGATTTCAACGAAACCGGGTTTCCGACGCTTGCTTTGGATAGTGAACGCAGCATCATTGATTCTCTGAGTTATTCACGCAACGCCCGGATCATCAACACCAGTGAACCTACCCATATTGAATTGGCGATGTCCTATGAAGATATTTCAAATGATCCCATGAGAAACAGCCGCGGTCTGGCAAATCTAACCCTGACTCAGACAGTCCTTGGTACCCAGTTATCCTTTGGTGCGGTTTACGCCTCAAAACCCGAGTACCGGGGTTCGGTGGACGAGGAAATTTCAGCTCGCCTGGGTCTGGTCTATAAACTGGGTAAAGATTAGAGGTGGCCAGGAAGATTACCCTTGTCATCAATACTCACATCCTGAAACTGGAGTTCATGCAGGGTTGCGTAGATTCCTTTTAGATCCAGCAACTCCTGATGAGTGCCAAATTCCTTCACCTCGCCACCGTGCAGGACCAGGACTCGATCCGCCTCCTGAATGGTCTGGAGACGATGCGCGATCAAAATGGACGTCCTGCCCTGCATCAACTTGTGCAGTCCATCCTGGATCAGCAGTTCCGTTTCCGTATCAATGCTCGCCGTTGCTTCATCCAGTACCAGTATTTCGGGATCTGCAGCGAGCACCCTGGCGAAGGCCAGAAGTTGTCTTTGCCCCTGTGACAGATTCGTCCCACGTTCCACCAATGGTGTGTCATAGCCTTCAGGTAAGCGATTAATAAAACCATCCGCATTGACGGTTCTGGCTGCTTCGATAGCCCGCTGCCGAGAAATCGATTCGTTACCCAGAACAATGTTATCCAGAATTGTGCCGGAGAATATATGAAAGTCCTGTAGCACGACGCCGATTCGCTGCCTGACGTCACGACTATGCAGGTCATTAAGGTCAATGTCATCGAGGAAGATCATGCCCCGATCAAAATCGTAGAACCTCCCCAGCAGACGCACCATGGTACTTTTACCGGAACCGGTTGGCCCCACTATTGCCAGTTTCTGCCCTGGCTCGATCACCACGGAAACATTTTTTAAGATCGGTACGTCAGGCGAATAGGCAAAGCTGACATTTCGAAACTCCACCTTGCCTTTCAGGCGAGCTGGCAATGTGTGCGGGTTGATGGGCTCATGGATCTGCTCGTCCCAGTCCAGGGCCTGAAATATACGCTCACCACTTGCCATGGCACGGAACAACACATTTAACTGTTCTCCCAGCATGACCACCGGGGTAAACAGCATATTCATAAACCTGGTAAACAGGATGACTCCACCCAGGGACATCTGGTCTTGCACGACCGCGCCACCGCCGTACCAGATAATAATTCCAAGCCCTATAGACGCCAGGCTGTCATTGAAGGCGCCATAGACCGTTCCCAGGTTGATCGATTGGTATTCATAACGGCGGTTTGATTTGTTGATGGCGGTATAGGCTTCAAAGTTTCGTTCCTCTCGCTCGCTGAGCTGTACGACCTGCATACCGGATAAATTTTCCTGCAGATTCTGGTTGAGCTCCGAAACCGTGTTTCTCACAATGCGGAAGATCTCACGGGTTGCCCGGCGAAAGAAAAAGGTGGCAACCCCAACGACAGGCACAAACAGCAGCAGTAACAGGGTGAGATCAACGCTGGTAGACAACATGATGGTTAAGGCAACAAAAAACGGCACGAACTCACCCACCAGGCTACCCATGCCTCGTAGCATCTCGTACAGGGCTTCGATATCATTTGTTACCCGCGTCATGATACGGCCAATAGGCACCTTGTCGTAGAACGAGCTTGGGCGGGTTTCCATGTGGGCAAAGAGATCCTGGCGCAGATCTCGCAGGCCCTGAACAATGGCACTGATTAACGTCAGGCGATGATAGTGCCCGACGACAGGAAAAATTGTCATAACGACAAAAAACAGCAACCCCGCCGCAAACAGCGGATCCAGCCCAAGTTGCACTTCGATCCACTGTGTCAGCTCGATCATCCGAAGGTCAGGCATCACACTGTTGGGTTCACCAATAATAATGTAGTCAACCAGTACGCGACTGATAATGACTTCCATTAACACAGCCAGAAAACTGGTGATCAGGATTAGCACGGCACTAAGGTAGAGCTTTGAGCTGTAGGGCCTAAGCCATTTGAGCAATCGACTCAACAACTGAACATTGAGTACAGCACCGGATAACTCCGCATCAAACATGGCGTGGTCTCGTGCTGGCTGTCCTGCAGAACGTGCTTCGTTCATCAGCAACCCCCGCTAACGGCAGATTCCGATACTTTTGCGCCTTGCGTTTGCGCCCGCTCTAACTCTGCATAACTGCCGTTCAAGCGGAGTAATTCCTCGTGGGATCCAATTTCGACGATCTCCCCTTCTTCCATCACGACGATCCGATCCGAATGCCGCAAGGTTGATACCCGGTGAGAAACCAAAATGGTGGTTTTGTTCCTGCGCATGTTTTTTAACCGGCTGAGAATATGTTCTTCGGTTTCGGTATCAACACTACTAAAACAGTCATCGAGGATAAGAACCGGTGCGTTACGAATTAAGCCCCTGGCCAGGGTCGCGCGTTGTTTCTGGCCCCCCGATAAAGTGACGCCTCTTTCCCCGACGAGGGTTTCCATCTGCATCGGCAATTCAAGAATCGTATCTCTCAATGCCGCCGCCTCGGCAGAGTCCCAAATGACGTCCAGGTCCCGCTCAGGATTATCGTAACTGATGTTTTCTCTCAAAGGCTCACCAAACAGGAACGGGTCCTGCAACACCTGCGCAATCTGGGATCGTAACTGCGCCAGGGGGTAATCGCGGACATCATGCCCGTCGATTAACAATTGCCCAGGGCTGACATCGAGCAAGCGGGTAAACAGTTTCAACAGCGTTGATTTGCCTGACCCGATCCGTCCTACAATCGCCAGGGACTCCCCAGGCCTGATAGTCAGACTAATATTTTTCAGAACTTTTACATCGGTCCTGGGATAGGTATAACTCAAATTACAGAGCTGAAACTCCCCCTGGATTTGATCTGGTGTTTTGTGACTGGGGCGATCCTCGATTTCAGGTACCGCATCATAAATCTCATAAAGCCTGTCGGTTGCGACAGCCGAGCGCTGTACGATCGTGACAAACATGCCCGCCATTCGAATAGGCTGTAACAACATACTCAGGCAATACAAAAAAAACACCAGGTCACCAACCGTCAGCTCATTGGTTAGTACTAAATGGCCACCATATATGATAATCACGAGTTGTGCGGCGGAAGCAAAAAATGGCATCCATGCCATCATCAGGGAATTAATCCTCGCCTGGGCGTAGAAAGCTTTGGCGTAGGCATTATTTGTGCTCCAGAATCGTTTGATCTCGCTCTCCTCCTGGGCCTGGGCCTGAACCGTTCTTATGCCACTTAAGTTTTCCTGGGTATGAGAAGCAAGACTCGATAACCGTTCCTGCACTTCGCGGGAGGTCACCGCGAGCTGCCCGGCAACATGTTTAGCATAGATAAATATAATAGGCATAAACGGTAAGACGAGCAGCGTCAGTGAAGGGGATTTACCCAGCATGAAACTGACGGCAAACAAGGGGGCATAAATCATGATGACAAACATAAAGGAGCCAAAGGCAATCAGCCTTTGTATCAGGGAGATATCCTGGATCGCCCGGGTCATAATATCCCCGACACCCATACGGGCAAAGAAATCACTCCCCTGTTTTTGCACCGACGCATACAGTCGTTGCCTCAAGTCATAGGACACACCGATGCTTGCACGCCGTACCGCCCGCCGGGCAAACATGACAAAGAAAAAACGCATTAACACGCAAGCGACGATGCCCAGGGTGATTTCGCCAACGGTAAATTTCAGATCACTGCGGGTAACAATCGTGCTGATGATCAACAGGACTCGCAACAGGTAGTCGACAAAGGTCTCGGGTTGGGATAACTCCGTTTCAGCACCGTTTTGAAAGCTGCTCACCACCTCGCCAATGGCATCAATTCCTGCCGAGACCAGGTAAAAAGCACTGATTTCGAAAAATCGGGCGACAAAGAAAGCGGCAAAGCCCACCAGAATCTGCGTACGGTAGGGATTAATAAAAGGGATTAAGCGGCGTAAAGACTTCAAAGAACACTTCTGTTTGTGTTTGCAAAAAGCCCCGTCATTCTTGCACAATTGCTGCATGACTAAAAGCACGCCACATAATTGACGCATGACTAAAAAACGTCACACAAATGCTGGATGACTAAAAGCCGTTAAGTATAATGCGGCGTTTCACTCGATCGATAATCTGTATCTTTTTATGACTAATAGCTTATGACTAACAGCGGCAGCGAAATTCTGGCCAAACAACCTCTTGTTTTTAGCAGCCTGGTGTTGAGCCTGGCATTTACCAGTGGTTTTATCATCATGTCCATAGAGCTATTGGGCGGCCGGATTCTAGCTCCCTATTTTGGCAGCAGTATTTACGTCTGGGGCAGTATCATCACGATTTTTATGTTGTCGCTGGCAGTGGGTTATCTCATTGGCGGCCGGTTATCCCTGTCTAATCCCAACCTGGGTCGATATGGATCCTTCTATGCGACTGCAGCACTGGCCTTGTTACCCCTCATCCTGTTTGGCGAATCGATAATGGATGCGGTGTTCGTGCGAATCGAGGATCCACGTTATGGCTCCCTGGTGGCAAGTTCATTACTCTTCTTCGTTCCAACCGCCATTCTCGGGTTGATTGCACCTTATTCAGTCCGCCTGCTGGTTGAAAACGCCAGGGAGAGTGGCAAGATCGCCGGGGGTCTGTATTTTGTATCAACCCTGGGGAGCGCCATCGGTACGCTCGCCACTTCGTTCTACCTCATCTTATGGTTCGAGGTGAATCAAATCCTGCTAACCATGGTTGTTGTTTTATTCATCTGTGCAATCAGTGCCATTGCTGCCAACCGATATCTGCCAGACTTCGAACCTGGGTCAGACACTTAATGATAGCACTCATTGATTACAGACCTGGGCGGTTGAGAAGTTTGATTTTTAAGAGCCCGTATTTTGCGATATTTGTTTCGATCGTTTGCATCCTTGTACCCACCTCTGCATTTTCAAAAGAAATACACAAGGAAAAATCCCTCTACCGCAACATTATCGTCAAGGAACAATCCGGGCGGCGGTGCCTGGTTTTCACCCTCAAACGCGGCGACCGCAATCAAACCTGCATGGATCTCGAAAACCCACGAAAGCTTGTATTCCCCTATGTTCGCATGACCATGGGTGGGCTGCTGGTAAACAGCAAACCTGACAGGATGCTCATTATCGGGTTAGGCGGTGGGTCGATTCCGCTGACCCTTGGGGAACTGTTCCCCAACGCACATATAGATATCGTTGAAATCGATGAGGCGGTGATTCGCGTCGCCAGGAAATATTTCAATTTCGTCGAAACCAGCAGAGTACAAGTTCACGTTGCAGATGCCAGGGTTTATATCAAAAGAGCGGGACTGCAGCAGAAACACTATGATCTGATCATCCTGGATGCATTTACCGGGGACTATATTCCAGAACACCTGATGACAACAGAATTTTTGCAGGAGACCAAGCAACTACTGACGCGCGAAGGCTTGCTGGTCGCCAACACATTTTCGACGAGCGAGCTCTACGACCATGAGTCGGTGACTTACCAGGAGGTTTTTGGGGATTTTCTGAACTTCAGAATGCCCAGTACCGGTAACCGGGTCATTCTGGCGAGTATGCAACCCTTACCCAGTCTCTTCGCACTACGCAGCAAGGCAAAGCGGTTTAGCGCAGCAATGGATAACTACGGTGTAGACATAGAGTCTTTTCCTAAATACATGAGCCGAAAAATAGACTGGGATGCCAGTAAACGCGCGCTTACTGACCAATATAATCCTGCCAATTTACTTCAGGGTGACTCATACTAGGCACTTAAGCTATGCGCACCATAATCAACAAAGTGCTCGATCAACTCGAAGCTGCCTATCCACCGGAAGGACAGACTCTGGATCGTGGGTCACTATTGCCGTTGATGCATCTGCTCCCTGCGGTTCAGGATGCGTACGTGGAGTTGATTCAGCAGGCGTTAACTCTGTTGATGCAAGGACGTGACCAGGAGAGTCACGACTTACTGCAGCGTCAACGAGATGCCCTTGATACCACCTTTGAGCGTATTGCCAGCTTGATCGACGAGATATCAGAATCTGACCAGCAACTGCTGAAATTCATCGTTGAATATCTGTTTACCCGCGCACGGCTGGTTGAAGAGCTAAAAATGTTTCCCCATTACGGGTTGGAATTGCTCGACAGGCTCACTATCGATGAAAGTATTGAAGAAACCATCCATTACATGGAAACGGTAATGACCGGCCGCAGTGGTCTGTACCAGACCATTCAGGAGCACTACAACAATCTGACACGCCCTGCCGAAGAAACCTCTGGCAGCATGGTTCTGCGGTGAAAATATCTCTGGCGGGTTGCTAGTGTAGGACCCGACATTAAATTTGCTTGCCGTGACCTTCCCAGTATCGGTCTTTCAATAGCCTTTTGTACAACTTACCTGTCGGATGCCTGGGTAGTTCCCTATCGAAATCAATAGACCGTGGGCACTTGATGTGGGAAATCTGGTCGCGACAATATTCGATCAGCTCCTCTTCGAGTTCCGGCCCGGCATCGTCAAAGTTTTTCGGCTGTACCACGGCCTTAACCTCTTCACCAAAGTCTTCATTAGGCACACCGAATACCGCCACATCCATTACCTTGGGGTGGGTCACGAGAATATTCTCTGCTTCCTGCGGGTATATATTGACCCCGCCAGAGATGATCATGTAACTCTTTCGGTCCGTCAGGTAGAGGTAGCCTTCTTCATCAACATACCCCACATCTCCCAGGGTGCTCCAACCCTTTGCGTGTTTTGATTCCGCAGTCTTCGCCTTGTCGTTATAATACTCAAACTCACCGCCACCTTCGAAGTAGATCGTGCCGATTTCACCCGCGGCAACGTCTTCGCCATCGTCATCAACAATATGTAGCAGCGCCCCCATGGATCGACCCACCGAACCCTTGTGGGCAAGCCAATCCTCTGAATTTATCGCTACAAACCCATTCCCCTCGGTACCGGCGTAATACTCCTGGATGACGGGACCCCACCACGTAATCATGTCTTCCTTAACTTTAACGGGGCAAGGGGCGGCAGCGTGGATCGCACACTCAAGGCTGGAAATGTCATATTGCAGACGTTGCTTCTCTTCGAGCTTAAGCATGCGAATAAACATAGTGGGAACCCATTGGCTATGGGTGACCTTGTATTTCTCAATGGCTGCCAGCGCATCTTCTGGTTCAAAGTGTTTCATAATCACACAGGTGGTGCCGCCCATAACGAAGGCCAGGGTGAAGGTCAGGGGAGCAGAGTGGTACAAGGGCGCCGGTGACAGGTAGATCGAGTCTTCGCTGGCGCCATACAGGGCGGCAAACAAACTCGGTCCTGTATCCGCGCCAAATTCACCTTCAGGCAAAGGTTTGAGTATTCCTTTTGGCCGGCCAGTAGTGCCAGATGAATAGAGCATCGACGCACCGATACACTCATCGTCGATCTCACTGGTTGGCAGTCCCGCTAAAGTTCCTTCCCAGCTCTCAAACCCCGCGATGGTTCCATCGAGCATGAAATGGGACTCCACATTCGGCATTTTACCGATCAGTTTCTCGACCACAGACTGGCGATCTTTCGAAGTGATAAACAGCTTCGCCTGACAATCGTTAACAATATACTCAACTTCTGATTCCTGCAGTCGGTAACTGATTGTCGTGAAATAAAGGCCGGAGCGTAGTGCTGCAAGGCATATCTGTATGAAACTGACATGGTTCTCCAGCAAAATGGCAATATGGTCACCCTTTTGCAGACCCAGCTTACGAAATAACTGGGCTGCCTGGTTAGAGTGTTCATTGATTGCCTTGAAGGTGACAGTTTGACCGGAGTCCGCCATGATATAGGCGGCCTTGTCCGGGTCCTTTCGCGCAAGTTCTGCTGGATGCATCTATTTAAGCCTTTTGATTTTAATACGAATGGGATAACAATGCCTTTGCCAACTGAAAAACTCAAGTGACGACTCAAATGAGAAATCAGCCATGATCAGGAGGATTAAGCTATTGAACCCTTAGGGGAAATTGTGTTCGAATAACAACAAGCGCACGGTAAGAATATGCAGACAGAAAAACGTCAACACCCCCGGTACTCTCAAGTAGATCTTTTGGTAAAGGTCACTCGAGGTGGTATTGTGGGTTTCCTGAAAGTGAGCCCTGCCTCGAAGTGCTTTGATTTCAGCCTTTCCGGGATACTGTTTGGCAGCAAGGAGTCTTTCCGGGTCGATGACAAACTGGTGCTCGACCTTGCGGTGCGAGACGTCGAACTCAGTGAAATCCCCGCCGTGGTTGTCAATTCAAAGCAAGAAGATGGAGGCATGTTCTGCACCGGTGTCAAATTCTGCTTCGACAGCAATCGCATGCGCAAACCAGACATCATGCATGCCCTCCGACAGATCGAGGATCAGCTGCGGGTCGCCCGGGAATTTCCTACTTAACCCTGCTTTACACTCCCACATGTTGTGTTACTATCGTCAGTCAGGCACTATATGTAGTTGCTGTGCCTTGAAATTGGTCCGTTCACTGACAACAGGTTGACCAGCATGCTGACAACAGGTTGACCAGCATGCT
>JAPYTQ010000001.1:40074-54927 GCA_029941905.1 Pseudomonadales bacterium
CTGACAACAGGTTGACCAGCATGCTGACAACAGGTTGACCAGCATGCTTTCAATCGCTAATTCACCGGAAAGTACAATTTCAGGTACTTTTGAGCAGCACTATTTGAGCAACACTAAGAGCAATGCAGGCACAGTGGCAATTGCTCAAAAATAACCAAAAGATCACTCACAGGTGACATACATCGCATCAATCAGGGGCAAACAATGGATCCAACCGCATCATCCACGCAAGACAATTCACAAGGCAATAAGCCCGGCTTAAAAGCCATCCCAAAATCTGTTAATGATATTAAATTCCAGGAAACCTCCATGGATATCTGGGAGAGTAAGTATTGTCTTAAAACAAAACAGGGTGAACGCGTAGACCAGAATATAGACGAGACCTACAAACGTGTGGCACAGGCTCTGTCTGACGTCGAGTTGGAACCAAAACGCAAGCAATGGAATGAGAAATTTCTCTGGGCACTCCGGCATGGTGTTATTCCCGCGGGCCGAATTATTTCAAATGCCGGAGCAAGGGAACACAAACCGGCAACCTCCACGATCAACTGTACTGTCTCCGGCACGATTCACGATTCCATGGAGGATATTCTAAACAAGAACGTTGAGGCTGGCCTTACCCTGAAGGCGGGCTGCGGGATTGGTTACGAATACTCCACCTTGCGACCCAAGGGCGCTTATGTCACAGGCGCCGGGGCTTATACCTCTGGCCCCCTGTCGTTTATGGATATTTATGACAAGACCTGCTTTACCGTTTCTTCTGCAGGTGGTCGCCGTGGCGCGCAAATGGCAACCTTTGAGGTAGGTCATCCGGATGTTATCGAATTTATCCGGGCCAAACGTGAGGATGGCCGCCTGCGGCAGTTCAATTTATCCCTGCTGATCACCCAAGAATTCATGGAAGCGGTCAAGAATGATAAAGAATGGCGCTTGAGCTTTCCTCTCACACAGGAAGAAGTCGATTCTGACAGCATCGATCTCAACGATGCATCAGAGGTGATCTGGCGAGAATTCCCGGTCAAGGACCGTTATGTTGTCAATATCGATGGTCTGGTTGCCTGCAGGATTACCAAGGTCCTCAAGGCGCAAAGGCTGTGGGACATGATCATGGCATCAACCTATGATTTCGCGGAACCGGGATTCATTCTCATCGACAAGGTGAATGAGATGAATAACAACTGGTTCTGTGAAGATATCCGGGCAACTAATCCCTGCGGTGAGCAACCATTGCCGCCTTATGGCAGCTGCCTGCTAGGGTCCGTCAATCTCTGCCGGTTTGTTGAAAAACCATTTACATCGGAGGCAAAATTCAACTGGGATGAATTCAGAGAGGTCGTCACAGTATTCAGCAGAATGTTGGATAATGTGGTTGAAATCAATGGGTTACCGCTGGAGAAACAGCGTCAGGAAATTTTTCGCAAGCGCCGTCACGGCATGGGATACCTGGGGCTTGGGTCGACCATCACAATGTTGGGTCTGTCCTATGGCGACAAGTCGTCAGTTGCTTTCACCGAAGATGTCACCCGTGAACTCGCCGTGGTCGGATGGCAAGCGGGGTTGGACCTGGCGAGGGAGAAAGGCGCTGCACCCATCATGGAAGAAGAGTTTGAGGTCACGGGTGAAATGCTACACATACGGCCTGAAATGTCTGCCGATGGCATTCGGCTTGGAGACAAGATCAAGGGCAAGGTATTGCACGCCAGATACAGTCGTTACATGCAAAAAATAGCCCGCATCAATCCAGCACTGGTCGAGGAGTTGGCTGAAGTGGGTTGCCGCTACACCCACCATAGTTCCATCGCGCCAACCGGTACCATCTCTTTGTCGCTCGCCAACAATGCCAGCAATGGTATTGAGCCGAGTTTTGCGCACTTCTATTCACGCAATGTCATCCGTGAAGGTAAGAAATCCAAAGAAAAAGTCGATGTTTATTCTTTTGAATTATTGGCCTATAGAGCCATGGTCAACCCGGAAGCTGACCCCTATAGTGACGATCCAGGCGCACAGTTGCCTGACTACTTCAGAGCGGCAGATGATATCAGTCCAATAAACCATGTGGACATCCAGGCTGCCGCACAAAAATGGATCGACTCATCGATATCCAAAACTGCCAATGTGCCAACAGATTATCCGTTTGAGGATTTCAAGAATATTTACCTCTACGCCTATGAACAGGGACTTAAAGGCTGCACCACCTTTCGATTTAACCCCGAGGCGTTCCAGGGTGTCCTGGTTAAGGAGTCAGACCTGGAAGGTACAACCTACCAATTCACCCTGGATGACGGCTCGACCGTAGCAGTGAAAGGTAACGAAGAGATCGAATACGATGGTGAACTGCATACCGCAGCCAATCTGTTTGATGCACTTAAAGAAGGCTATTACGGTAAGTTCTGATAATTTAAGCAAACTTCATTAGCGACGCATCGTTAGCACCTTTTATAGAAACCTTTATTTGAAGAGATTAGGAAAAAATGACCACCAGGATAAACAGCAAAATTGTCGGTTACAGCATCAAAAAAGATGAAGAAGAACAAAATCCGGTTGATCTCCGTGAAGTCATGCACGAGGAAATCAAACGGCCGGAAGAGCTCAAAGGGTATACCTATAAAATTAAAACCCCGTTAAGCGACCATGCACTCTACATCACCGTGAACAACATTATGCTTAACCCTGGGACAGAGCACGAGCAGGAGTATCCCTTCGAAATTTTTATCAACTCAAAGAACATGGAACACTTCCAGTGGGTGCTGGCATTGACCCGTGTTATCAGTGCTGTTTTTCGAAAAGGCGGTGATGCCACCTTCATGGTGGAGGAATTAAAACAGGTCTTTGATCCCCAGGGGGGATATTTCAAGAAAGGCGGTCGTTTTATGCCATCCCTGGTCGCGGAAATTGGCGAAGTGCTCGAGACCCATATGAAGAAGTGCGGCCTGATCAAGGAAGAAGAACTCAGTGACGCGCACAAGGCCCTGATCGCCGAGAAGCGCGCTGCACTTGAAGGAGGCGCTGCCAACGCCGAGGATCCTGCCGAGGTGGCAGGTTATCCACCCGGCGCACAACTCTGTATCAAATGTAATACCCAGGCCGCCGTCATGATGGATGGTTGCATGACCTGCCTGGCTTGCGGTGAATCCAAGTGCGGATAGTGGCAGGAACACAATGCGATCTTACCTCGATCAACTGAGGCAAATACTGGATAGTGGTGCCAGGCGCATGGATCGCACCGGCGTCGGCACCATCTCGCTATTCGGGCTTCATAGTCGCTACAGTCTTGCTGATGGATTTCCTGCTGTCACTACCAAGAAACTGGTTTGGAAGTCGATGGTCTCGGAGCTGCTCTGGTTTATATCCGGGTCCGGCAACATCAAGGACCTGAAGGAAATCTACAAACACAATAAACTGTGGGACCTCAATTATAATGACTACATCGCGCGTCGTGGGCAGGATCCGGGCGATGGTGATATGGGGAGGGTCTACGGTCAACAGTGGCGTCACTGGCGCACCAGTGATGGTCGTGAGATTGACCAGTTAGCGGATGCCATCGAACTGATAAAACACAATCCGGACTCCCGGCGGATTATTGTCAATGCCTGGAATCCTGGTGAGGCAGATGCTAATGACGTCGCTCTGCCACCGTGCCATGCTTTCTTTCAGTTCTATGTCGCAGATGGTAAATTGTCATTACATATGTATCAGCGCTCGGCAGATATGTTTCTTGGTGTGCCTTTAAATATTGCCAGTTATGCCTTGTTGACCCATATGATAGCCAGGTTAACCGGCCTCATTGCCGGGGACTTTATTCATACCATCGGAGACGCGCACATATACACAGATGCCGTAGAACAGTGCGAACAACAGCTCGCGAGAGAGCCCTTGCCATTACCGGCTCTGCGTATCACCGATCGCAATCAACAAACCATTGATGAATTTATCATGGATGATTTTCAGCTTATCAATTACCAGTGCCATGAGGCCATTAAAGCCAGGATGGCAGTGTAAACCTGATGCCAACACGAGCCCGAGCAACATCCCTGGCGGAACTCTCCGAGATTCAGGCCCGGATGATTAAACCGGAAGAAGTCAAACAAGGTCTGAATTTACAATTGCGGTTCGATGATATTGTCATAACACCTTTTGGAAAAAGCGGTACAACCTGGATTCAACAGATTGTACATACCCTTCGCACCCGCGGGGATATGGATTTCGATGATATCTCGCGCGTCGTACCCTGGATAGAAACCAGCCCAGCTCTGGGCATTGACCTCGATGCAGAACAAATAACCAATCCCCGGGCGTTTAAAAGCCACCTGGAGTATGAAGCGATCCCCAAGGGTGGCAAGTACATTAACGTGGTACGTGACCCGAAGGACGCACTCTACTCGGCCTACAAGTTTTTCGAAGGCTGGTTTTTTGAGCCAGGTACAATAGGCCTTGAAGACTTTGCCCGTGAACGATTTATCAAGTCAGGCGCCTATTGGCGTCACCTGAAATCCTGGTGGCAACGCAGACATCAAACGACGGTACTTTTCCTCGCCTATGAACTTATGAAGCTGGACCTGGATGTCACCATCAGGCGAGTGGCTGAATTTATCGACATACCACTGGACGAAGAATTACTCGAGCTGACCCTGCTGCACGCTTCCCTGCCATTCATGCTGCAACACAAGGACCGTTTTGATGATGCCATGCTACGTTCACTGACCGAGGATCGCTGCAATCTGCCTTTTAACAGCGATACGACCAAAGTGCGACAGGGAGAGATCGGGAGTCATACAGAAGCCTTCAGTCCTGAGCTTATTGCAGGGCTTGATGAGGTATGGCGAACACAGATCACTGAGCCGCTGGGCTACCCTGATTATGAATCGCTGATCAAGGCCCTCGACTAACAGGTTTTCACCGGGCGACAAATTGGTTTATCTTTCGGTCCTTCTCCACTGACAATGCGGAGAAAACCTGACCGTTCATGACGATGTATGTGCCCGGTGCCAGGCTCTGTACAGCGGCGAAAGCCATGCCAATATTAAAAGTGGCATCTGTCTGTGCGAACCGTGCCGGTGCCAGCGAGCCTGTAAGGACTATTGTCTTATCGGCAATCGTTGCCAAAACACGCGCTGTCTCTGTCATCGTGTCAGTACCGTGAGTGATAACGATTTTTTTCTGTCGCGCGTTTGACACCTTATCAAATATTTTCCTGCGGTCATCATCGTCCATCTCAAGACTATCCTTACGCATCAACGGCAATACACTGAAGGGGTATTCAACCCGCGCCTGCACCAGCAGTTCACCCACAACAGACTCGCCCACTTCGTAATCACTCTGGGAATCAAAATAGACCTTGTCAATGGTGCCACCGGTGGTGATGACCAGTACTGAATCGGCGTCGGAATCAGCCTGAGAGGATTTATTTTCTGGCATAGGCGATACACTTACCCCGTTAACATGAGAGCACAACTAGGCTGTGCTGCGTTCCTGCTCATCCAACCCGGCTAACATTGCAAGCATATCAAGTCTGTCAGGGCCAGGTTGAAGCCGCAGTGGTGCATTCTTTTTACGACCACGCAACAGGTACCGCAAAACAGTCAATCGGATTTTCCAGTCCTGCATGAAGGCACCGGGTTTTTCCAGCAGGTTGAATGTTCGCATCGCACCCCTGAGCACATGCAGTTGATCTCGCGCAGCGGCGCCCACTGCGTCACCAACGGCTAATCCGATCCATTTCCTGATGGAATCGGGTTTATCCAATACGATGCCTTGCATGATGGCTTTGGCGCGTTTTATACCACGTTTATCTTCGCTGAGACTCGCCTTGTAAATGGGTCTCAATTCTTCTTCTGTCAGTTTATCAAACATGACAGCCCGTTGTTTTGGATCCACCTGTTTGCTCAGCAAGTCAGCCAGCAGGTGCGCATGGAGGATACCGGTGCTACAACCTCGGCCATATAACGGGTTGGTTCTGACTACCGAGTCACCGATAGCAAATAAATTGAGGGCGACCGGTTGATTATCGACAACGTAGTGTCGCCATACGGCATGAATATCGGCGAAGCCGAACGGAGGTGTTGTCGCCTCTGCCTTGCTGGTATGGACCCAGCGTAACAGTCCCGGAATGGAACAGGCGATCTCATCAAATTTTTCACCACTCTTGACGGCATCACGTAGTTCGGTTTCGCCCACGGGCAAGCAAATTATCACCGCAAAATGCCCGTCTTCACCTGGAAACACGCCAAATTTCATATATCCCAGGTCTCCGGCGGACCTTTCTCCGCCATGTCTTGAGGGTTCGCCGATGCCAGGTAAAAGCCGGTAATGTCTGGTGTAATAGACGATTTCAGAGTCTTCCTTTTCCTCCTCTATGACCCCGCCAATATCAATGAGCCATTGCCGAAATTTGCTCGATCTTCCACTGGCGTCGACGACTATATCAGTCAGGAAATCCTGAGTGTCGCTACCGCGCGCTGAAATTTTGATTCCCTTGATGACGGGAATTTCACCGCTTGTATCGGCAATTAATCCTGTGACTATTTTTGAATTTTCGATTTCTATATGGTCCTGACTTTCAACATATCGACGCAGAACAGTTTCCATCGTCGCCCGACGACACATGAGGATCCACATCTTGTCATCACCTGGCTCGGGAACATATTGCTGCTGAAGCTCCGGTGGAACCATTTCTGCGAAGCTGACCTTTCGTGCGCCAGCCTGCCAGAATGCCTCTACCAGGTCCGGATAATTTTCTTCGAGGATGCTGCACATCAACCCCAAAAAAGCATGGGGATGACGAAACTGTGCTGCGCCCCGCCGCTTCCATTCGAAAAATGCCTCATTTGCGCCACCTTCCGGGGGCGGTACATCTCTTTCTATGACGGTAACCTTGTTGCCTTGTCTTGCGAGTGCCAAGGCAGTACACATCCCGGTAATACCCGCACCAACGACTGCGATATGTTGCTTCATCTAGTTAATTCCCGTCCTTAAAAAAGTATTTTTTGCCAATAATCACTATATCTGTAAAGTGTTAGTTATATGAAACAATCACTTACGAGGGAAATAACACTCACAGTTTTAGTTTCTGAATGCGCACTAGTGAGTTCCTGCCCCTTGTCTCCATTTAAGCTAATACTGAGATTCGGTCTATGTTAGGGTTTAAAGAAAAAAGAGGGCATACACTTGGCCGACAATACAGATAAGCATAACCAACTCACCGGGGACGCTACTTCCGGCACGGCAAAGAATACACCATCCAGCTCAACTGAGGAATTCCATGTCACCGACCGCTATCGAACCTATGTGCTGTGTCTGGTTGTTCTGGTCTATGTGATCAACTTTATTGATCGGCAGATTTTCTCGATTCTGATTGAGCCCATCAGGGCCGAGATAGAATTATCTGACCTCCAGCTGGGGTTACTCGGCGGTATCGCATTCGCTATTTTCTATACGCTGGCAGGGATACCCATTGCTCGCTGGGCCGATGTTGGCAGCAGGCGGAATATCATTTCACTGGCCCTGGTGATCTGGTCCTGCATGACCATGTTTACCGGCACAGCCAAGAGCTTCGGGGCACTGATCATTGCCAGGGTTGGTGTGGGAATAGGCGAAGCCGGTTGCTCACCGCCCATTCATTCGCTGATCTCAGACTACTTCCCGCCTGAAAAGCGCGGCACTGCCCTCTCCATCTATGCGTTAGGAATTCCTATTGGTGCTGCCATCGGCACACTCGTCGGTGGTTGGATAGGCGCGGAGTTCGGCTGGCGTATGGCCTTTTTTATCGTCGGCATTCCCGGCGTCCTGGTGGCTGTTCTGGTTCGTTTTACGTTGCGGGAACCACCGAGAGGCTTTTCCGAGCCGCCAGTAGCAGAAGGCCAACCCACCGTCGCCGAGATGCCCACCGTGCCTCTCAAGCAGGTCATCAGTTTTATGTGGTCGCTCAAATCATTCCGGCATCTGTCCTTCGCGGGTGCATTGCATGCGTTCGTCGGATATGGTGTGGGTCTCTTCCTGCCGTCATTTTTTATGCGCGTGCATGGTTTCAGTCTAAAAGAAACGGCAACCTTTCTTTTCCTGTTGGGTTTAACTGGCATGATCGGCACATTCCTGGGAGGTTATCTCGGGGACCGTTATGGTCAGCATGACAAACGCTGGTACATGTTTATCCCAGGTATTGCGACGCTGGCTGGTGTCCCGTTTGCCGTGCTTTTCTATACAACTGCCGACCCCTACATCGCTTTGTTGTTTGCTATTCCCGGCGCCATTCTCGGTCCCATGTATCTGGGTCCCACTTTTGCCATGACACAAACGCTGGTCACTCCAGCCATGCGGGCACTGGCTTCTGCCATTCTGTTGTTTGTGCTTAATTTAATTGGCCTGGGTCTGGGCCCTGTCGCTGCAGGCGCTTTGAGTGATTACCTGAAGCCGGAGTATGGCGAAGAGTCCATTCGCTATTCGCTGTTTATCCTGGCGGTTTTTGGCAATCTGTGGGCAGCCGCGCATTACTATTTTGCTTCCCGGACGCTACGCGAGGATCTGGATGCAAAGAATCAGATCAAACTGTAACCACGAGGTGTTGTGACCCGAATCATCTATTACAAAAAAACCGGATAGCTTTCGCTTTCCGGATTTATTGGCTCATTCAAGTAGAAACAAGAGGTGCAGTGACTTAGGTATAGTTAGTTAGTCACCATAATGGTACCGAATATCCAGGCCGTAAAATCTCGGTGCCAGATGTGCACCGGTCATACGCCAGTTACCTGACTCGGCAGAGGTGCCAACACCGCGCAGATTGTTCTCGTCCGTTAAGTTGTTAACAAACAACCTGACGCTCCAGTTGTCAGCAGGACTTCGCCACATCACACTGGCATCGGCACGAAAACGATCGGGTACCAGGTCACGTTGACTTTCGTAGCCCTGATCGTAGAACTCGCCTGTGTAAGTGTAACTCGCCCTGAAAGTGAAGTTGCCAATATTGGTCGGCAATTCATAACTACCCCAGATCGTGTACTTCTCTTCCGGAATTCTTTTCAGCTGATTACCCCTGGCATTGACAACAAACAGCTCGGGGTTTGTTGTTGCGTTGCCAAACAACGAGGTAGGATGTGACGGATCATCGTCGATAGCGATGTAGTAGTCAGAGTCGTATTCAGTTCTGGTAAGACTCAGGTTGCCCCCCACTGCCATTCTGTCGGTGGGCAGCCATATAGCTTCTACCTCGAAACCGGTATTGGTAGCTTCATCCGCGTTCTGAACAACATCCACAGTACTTGCCCGGTTAACATCATAGACGTTGACGCGATCCTGATAGTTATCGTATTTGTAGTTATACAGAGACATGTTCCACTGTACCGTGCCATCAAAATGCATCCCTTTATAGCCAACTTCATAGGCAAGCACAGTTTCCTTGTCGTAAGACGTGGGCTTGAGATCGCCCGTAAACGGGTCCTCAAGTCGTGCATCTGTCACACCCAACGAGTATCCACCTGAACGGTATCCAGTGGTGACAGAAAAATACATTAGAATATTGTCAGTTGGCGTCCAGTCCAGGTTAATCCGGTAGTTGGTATCTCTCCAGGTATTATCGTCAGCAGTATGGGAGGTATAGCTGATGGGAACACCTTCGTACAACCTCAAAGGTGTCGTACAACTCGCATCCGTTAATGCACAGGTAGGCGTGAGCGG
Source organism: Pseudomonadales bacterium (assembly GCA_029941905.1). Taxonomy (GTDB): domain Bacteria; phylum Pseudomonadota; class Gammaproteobacteria; order Pseudomonadales; family Azotimanducaceae; genus JAHRVQ01. The sequence continues at coordinate 49,741 of JAPYTQ010000001.1, forward strand.
ATCAGCGGCGTTACCGGAATAGGTCGCGTTACCCATGGCGATGTTCAACCAGCCAAGGTCAGTCATGCCGGGTGTGTGGAACCCGGCAAAACCGTTTGCAGCCGCAGTTGCAGGCGTGTATATACCAAAACCATTAACACTGGGTCCGGAACCACCAAATGCATAGGCACCATCGATTCCGAATGTTGCCAATTCAAAATAGCCGCCGCGGATTTCCCTGACGGTTTTCTTGTCTTCTGCGTACCTGAGCCCTAACACCAATGCAAACTTCTCATTGATTTGCCAGGTGCCCTGGGTATATATCGCTGTTGCCTCATTCCTGTTTGTATTAGTGTGATGGTACCAATCGCCACGCTCATCCCCTTCCCAGATTCCCGAGATGGATGTACCTTCAGCTGCGTCGCCCAGCCGCACGTGAGAACCGGGAACACTTGAGAACCCAATGGCCCCGAAATAGTTTGCACCACCCAGGAAGGCATTGGGCAACAACAAATCACCATACTGGGCTGGCAGAACGAACCTGTTAGTACTGTCAGTTAAGCTGTAATCCTGCTGCCGAAGCTCATCAAAGTAGTAAATACCCGATGTAATCGACAGATTCTCAGTCGGATTCCAGAAAAGCTGTATTTCATGGGACTTGGACTGAACATCTTCCAACACGGTTTGGCGCTGTTTGGTTAAGTCGCTGTTTGCATAGTCCAGATCCTGGTTGTATGTATATTCGAAATCGTTAGTGCCAAAAATATACTTTAATGAGATTGTGTCATTGACATCCCAGTTGATCTCATTCTGGCTCGCGCGATGCTTAAATAACTCATGGTTGCAATTGATCGTGGTATAGGGGAAATAGCAACTTCCCGAACCATCGTTGTTAACATTGGTTTTATTGTTTGGCTCATCTTTGGTTGCGCCAGCCATCAAAGCAGCAGCTTCCGGATGATTATAGGCGCCGTTACTCAGCCAGGTGGGAGAGTTATTCACACCGGGGGTCACATAGCGACCATAAACCGTACCGCCATTAATGGGATCATCAAACGCCATCGCACCATCATCGCCGGGCAGAACCGGCAGATAACCGGTCGCCCCCGTTGCTGTTAAGCCTGCTGCGTAGACACTGGAACTATGTATGCCCCGTACTGGAGTCGGCCCTTCGGTAATCAATACACCACCGCCAATCACGCGGTCCGACTCTCGATCATTGCCTCTTAACTTGACGGTAATGTCATCGGTGACGTTCCAGGTCAAAGCCAGCGAATAGTTTCGGTCATCAACAGAGTCTGTGTCCGGTGAGCCATTGATACCGTCCTGTACACCGTCGATCTTGCGTTTGATTGCCAGCCCGCGAAATGCGAGTTTATCTTCAATGATGGGCCCGGACACCACACCATAAAGCTCTCTATCGTTGTAAGAACCAACCTGGGTACGTACGTTACCTGACCAGTCAAAGGTAGGATCCTTGGTGATGTAGTTAAGTGCCCCGCCGATGGCATTACGGCCATAGAGAGTACCCTGTGGACCACGCAACACCTCAATACGCTGGATGTCGTACAAGGCATTCTCTGACGCAGCAATACCAAAATCCGGTGAAAAGACACCGTTATAATAGGTCGCAACCCCTGGATCCCCACCCAGCGCCCTGAAGTTACGGCCAACGCCACGAATACGGATATCAAACGCGTCACGAGTGGTCGACGGAATGTAGTTAACCATATCGTCAGCACCTTGCAATCCGAACTCTTCAATAGTGTCGGATGAAAACGCGGTGATGGATATGGATGTATCTGATACCGTGGCCTGGACTCTTTCAGCCGTGACCACTACTTCTTCAATTTGGCGATCTGCGGCCATTGCGGCTGCTGAAAGCAAACCGGTAATACCTAAGACCAACACGCCGGATCGGCTTTTTTCGATTTTCATAGACAATGCCCCCATTTCTACTGCTACATCTACTTCTACTGCACGACCCAGAGTGAGTCGATGGGCTAATCTATCCTTTTAGTAATGATGCTTTCCTTGATCTGAAACAAAAATAAGCCAAGATGATGTAGGTGGTGCAGGTTAATAAGTTGAATTAATTAACTCATATCACCGGGTTTGAGGGATTGAGCATCCAGAGAAACGCATGGGGCATATCACAAAATGGCGAAATCGTGCGGATAGACAGAGTTTCAAAAAAGATCAGGCCCGCGATTGCGAGCCTGATTCGGGTTAATCCCTGATTAGAAAGGTTTAGTCACCATACTGGTAACGGATGTCGATTCCGTAGAATCTTGGGTCAAGCATAGCACCTGTCACCATCCAGTTTCCCGACTCGGTCGCCGTGCCAGCACCACGAATGTTCTGCTCATCCGTTAAGTTGTTAACAAATGCCCTGATGCTCCAGTTGTCACTTTGGCTTCTCCACATCACACTCGCATCTGCGCGAAAACGGTCGGGAATCAGGTCTTTGGCACTTTCAAACCCCGCATCATAAAATTCGCCGGTGTACGAATAACTGGCTCGGAAAGTAAAGTTACCGACACTGGTCGGCAGGGCATAAGAACCCCACACGGTGTATTTAGTTTCCGGGATTCTTTTTAGCTGATCACCCTTGGCATTGACTACAAACAAATCAGGGTTTGTTGTTCCATTGCCAAACAGTGATGCCGGATGCGCCGGATCATCGTTGATAGCAATAAAGTAGTCAGACTTATACTTTGTTTTCGTATAGCTGTAGTTGCCTCCCAATGTTATGTTGTCAGAAGGTAACCAGAGTGCCTCCACCTCAAAACCTGAATTGACGGCTTCATCGGCATTCTGGACGATACCTACTGTCGAGCCTCTACTGGGGTCATAGACGTTGACCTGATCCTGGTAATTGTCATAATCGTATGTATAAAGAGACATATTCAATTGAACCGTGCCATCAAAATGCAGTCCCTTATAGCCTAGCTCATATGCGAGTACTGTTTCCTTATCATAGAATATCGGTTTTGTGATATTCGTGATCGGGTCTTCGAGGCGAGCGTCAACGATGCCCAAAGAGTATCCACCTGAGCGATAACCAGTGGTTGCTGAAATATAAACCAGAATATCGTCCGTTGGTGTCCAGTCCAAATTAACGCGATAGTTTGTATCTCTCCATGTGTGGTCATCTGCAGTATGCGAGGTATAACTGATCGGCAGTCCGCTCAACAACCTTAATGGTGTAGTACAACTAGCGTCAGTCAGAGGACAGGTCGGTGCCAGAGGATTTGTTGCGTCACCAGAGTAGGTCGCGTTACCCATGGCAATGTTCGTCCAGGCAAGGCTTGTAATACCCGGTGTATGAAATCCAGGGAAGCCGAATGCATTAGCCATCGAGGGTGTAATTATACCGGAGGAATTGTAACCTGGAGCGAACGCATATGCGGCGTCGACAAAAAAGCCTTCAGTTGATATTTCAAAGTAACCACCGCGAATCTCCCTTACGGTTTTCTTGTCTTCTGCATACCGAAGTCCTAACACCAAAGCAAACTGCTCATTAATTTCCCAGGTTCCCTGGGTGTAAACCGCAGTGGCTTCATTTCGATTCTTATTGGTGTGATGGTACCAGTCGCCGCGAGTGTCACCTTGCCATATGCCAGAAATAGAGGTGCCCTCTAATGCGTCTCCTAACCTGACGTGAGGACCAAGTCCATAAGCCTGCAGAAAGTTTGCACCGCCAAGACCCGCGTTGGGCTGTGACAGATCACCGTAATCTGTAGGAAGAACAAACCGGTTAGTACTGTCAGTTAAACTGTAATCCTGCTGCCGAAGCTCATCAAAATAATAAACACCTGATGTAAGCGACACGCTTTCAGAGGCTTGCCAGAAGATCTGAATTTCATGAGACTTGGATTGAACATCTTCCAACACAGTCTGGCGCTGCTTTGTTACATCGTTATTGGCGTAATCCAGATCCTGGTTAAAGGTGTAATTGAAGTCGTTTGTGCCGAAAATATATTTTAACGAAAGAGAGTCATTCACATCCCAGACGATCTCATTCTGGCTTGCACGATGCGCAAACAATTCATGGTTGCAGTTTGCCGTCGTATAGGGGAACTTGCATCTCCCTCCATCCTTGTTGACATCGACTTTATTGTTGGGGTCATCTTTCGTCGCTCCGGCCATTAAGGCCGCAGTTTCAGGGCGATTAAATGCGCCGTTTACCAATACCCATGCTGCACTATTTACACCTGGTGTGACATGACGTCCATAAACAGTGGTGTTATTAATTGGATCATTAAACGCCAGGGCACCAGGATCACCAGGTGCTACCGTGGTGTATCCATTAGCAGACGTGTTTGTCAGTCCGTTTACGTAGGACCCTGTACTTCGAATACCTCGTTCTGGTAATGATCCCTCGGTAATCAGGGCACCGTTGTTTATTACCCGATCTGATTCACGATCATTAGCTCTTAACTTAACCGTAATGGCGTCAGTGACATTCCAGGTTAATGCCAGCGAGTAGTTTCGGTCATTGGTGGAGTTGGTATCCTCTGACCCATTTATACCATCCTGCAATCCATCTTTCTTGCGCTTGACAGCCAGGAGACGAAATGCAACCTTGTCTTCAATGATTGGGCCTGATATCACACCATACAGTTCCCTGTCATTATAGCTACCAACCTGGGTACGCACATTAGCCGACCAGTCAAAGGTGGGATCCTTGGTAATATAGTTCAGCGCACCACCGATGGCGTTTCGACCATACAAGGTGCCCTGGGGACCACGCAGGACCTCGATCCGCTGAATGTCATACAACGCGTTCTCTGAAGCGGCTATACCAAAATCCGGCGAGAAAACGCCGTTGTAGTATGTCGCCACGCCAGGGTCACCACCCAGTGCCCGGAAGTTACGGCCGACACCACGAATACGAATATCGTACGCGTCTCGTGTTGTGGCTGGGATATAGTTAACCATATCGTTGGCGCCTTGCAGTCCGAACTCCTCAATGGTGTCGGATGAAAATGCTGTGATGGATATGGATGTATCTGAGACTGTGGCTTCAACTTTTTCTGCTGTTACCACGACTTCTTCAATCTGCCGATCTGCCGCCATTACCGATGCTGACAGCAAACTGGTAATACCGAAGGTCATCAGACCTTTCTTGCTACTTGCTATTGCCATTGGATAATACCCCCTGTTTTTTTCGCTAAAGCCCATCTCTACTAAAGAGTCTCTACT
>JAPYTQ010000001.1:55027-251056 GCA_029941905.1 Pseudomonadales bacterium
AAGAGTCTCTACTAATGAAGTTGGAGCCAGTCATTGTTTTTATTGTCGACCCAGTATCACGTCCCGCGCTAAATCGATACTCGAAAGCTAAACCTTCGGAATGTAGATGTAAACAACTTAATTGTAGCGTCGCCATACATCTGACGTAACCGCCAGAGATCTTCCTGATTACTGTATTTTCCTGGTCGAGTTTATTCACAAAGCTAATTTGTAGAAGTGCCTACATCATCTTATTTTATTATGGGAATAATTCGGGACGGAAAAGATGATTAGAGGCATAGCTGCGCCGCATCATGTAATTCACGATAGATAATGGAGAAAAACAAGATTGACCACTCATCTTCCAGACGACAAGGGAGCAATTATCTCATTCTTTCTTCATATTATCTTCATTTTTTGAACTTTTCGGCGTATAGTGCGTCGAATTATACAAATTCGCAAAGGGAAAGGTCTGTCAGCGCAATATGTTAAGACAACGAACGATTAACACAGCCGTCTCAGCAGTGGGTATTGGAGTCCATACCGGGAACAAGGTTCAATTGACCCTCAAACCCGCACCCCAGAATAGTGGCATCACCTTTGTAAGAACCGACCTGCCTCACTATCCCCGGGTCAGAGCAACCGCCACCAACGTTTCAAGCACTGTCCTGACCACCAGCCTGATGGAAGATGGCGTGACAGTGTCTTGTGTTGAACATTTGATGTCTGCGATCTGGTCTCTAGGCATCGACAATCTGACGATCGAAGTCACCTGTGAAGAAGTCCCGATTATGGATGGCAGTGCAGCGCCCTTTATCTACCTGATTAAGAGCTCAGGCATTAAGGAACAAGGGGCGGCCAAACAATTTATAAAAATCAGGAAACCGATAGAAGTGGTTCTGGAGGATACACGGGCGAGTTTATTACCCTATAACGGGTTTAAGGCATCTTATACCTTTGTTTACGATCATCAGGTATTCAACCGCTATCCCAAGTATGCCGAAGTAGATTTCTCGAACACCTCATTCGTTGATGAAGTGAGCCGGGCGCGAACTTTCGGCCTGATTAAAGAACTCGACCAGGCCCAGGCGATGAACAAGTGCCTCGGGTCAAGTCTTGAGAATGCCATAGGCATTGATGATTACACGATTTTGAATAAAGACGGCTTACGTTATGAAGACGAGTTCGTCAAACACAAATTGCTCGATGCCATCGGTGACCTTTACCTGCTGGGCAGAACCATTCTCGGTGAGTTCGTCGGTGTAAAATCCGGTCATGCATTGAACAACAGCCTGGCGTTGGCATTACTGGAACATACCAACGCCTGGGAGCTTGTCTCGTTTGAAGATGAGCCTGAATCCGAGACCGCAAAAGTACATCCTTTTTTACAGCCGATAGCAGCATAGAGGTCTTTGAGCGCAGTGCGAGTTTGGGGGGAATTTGCGCTCAGACCTCACCTATTTTCTGGGTTGCTTTATGAACCCAACTTCGCAGCCTCTTCACGCGCCTTGCGAACCTTTTCACCAGTCTGGTTGAACAGTAGTTCACGGCGGGCTTTTTCTTCTTCTTCTGTTAACTCACGTTTGCCCAGATCCTTCCCGACTTTACGACCGGTGAGGACCTGTGGCCTGTCACCCACCTCATCGACCCAGCGTTTCAAGCTCGGGTAGGTCTCCCAGAGACTCTCATCGATCAGACGGCCGATGAGGAAGGCCCACGGCCAGGTGATCATGTCTGCAATACTGTATTCATCACCGGCAAGATATTGATTTACTGATAGCTGGGCATCCATCACACCAGCGAGCCGGTCTACCTCGCCGACGAACCGTTGGGTGCCGTATTCCAGTTGCTTAGGGTCATCGGCAATATTCTTGCCATAGTTTTTGAAGTGATTGGCATTCCCCATCATGGGGCCAAGATTGGCCATCTGCCAGTGCAGCCATTGCAGCACTTTGTATTTTTTTGCCGTTTCAACCGGTAAGAACCGGCCAGTTTTTTCTGCCAGGTATTCCAGAATGGCACCGGACTCGAAAATGGTAATCGGCTCCCCGCCACCCACTGGATCGTGATCGACGATGGCGGGCATCCGGTTGTTGGGACTAATCCTGAGAAATTCCGCCTTGAACTGGTCACCGCCACCAATGTCGACGGGTATCAGGTTGTATGGCAGGCCGCACTCCTCCAGCATAATGGTGACCTTCCAGCCATTGGGTGTTGGCCAGTAATGTACATCAATCATACTTTTCACCTTGAAAATTGAAAACCAACAGACTAATCGTTTTTCGTCAGATATACAGTCCTTAATCTCAAGACCAGTCGTCCATTTCAGCTATTTCGTGTTCCACCGCTTCCCAGCGACCCATATTTTCTTCAATTCTGGACTCTATCTGACTAACCTCTGAATAGACCTGCTGCTGGTCCTTTTCAGGTTTTTTGTAGAAGTCTTCTGTGGACATCTGATCATGCAACCGGGCCAGCTGCGCTTCATCTGCCTCAACAAGATCCGGCAGTTTTGCCAGCTCTTTTTCAAGTCTCTGCCGCTCGGACTTCTGTTTTTTCCTGTCGCGATGTGATGTCTTGCTACTTGTTGGGCTTATTGTATGAGCTACAGATGTACTGAGTCCGGAATTTGATAATGCGTCGCTGGTGACGAACCTGCCTCCGGCGTGAATCCAGTCAGAGTATCCACCCACAATTTCTTTGATGACACCGTCTCCTTCAAACACCAGCAGGCTGGACACGACATTGTCCATAAACGATCGATCATGAGAAACAATTAGCACGGTGCCCTTAAAATCCATCAACAGTTCTTCAAGTAATTCCAGGCTCTCGACATCAAGATCGTTGGTAGGCTCATCAAGGACGAGCAGATTAGCGGGCAGCGAAAAAAGACGTGCCAGCAGCAGCCGATTCTGCTCCCCACCGGACAGGGTTCGAATCGGTGCCCTGGCCTGATCTGGTGAGAACATGAAGTTACCAAGATAGGTCACGACATGGGTATCCTTCTGGCCGATCGTAATATACTCCCGCCCCTCGGAAATGTAGTCTGCGACACTCTTGTCCTGGTCCAGTTGAGCGCGAGCCTGGTCAAAATAAGCGACCTCGAGCTTCGTACCGGTTTTGACCACACCAGAATCCACCGGTAGGTCCTCCAGCAGAATCCTCAGCAGGGTTGTTTTACCAGAACCATTGGCGCCGACCAGGCCAATCCTGTCCTGGCGTTGGACAATCAGGCTGAGATTTTCGATTATCTTCTCATCACCGTAGGATTTCGAAACATCGATCAGCTCCTTGACAATTTTTCCAGACGCCATGCCTGCATCAACTTCCATCCTCAGATTCTTGGTCCCTATTCGGCGCGCCCTTTCCTTGCGTAATGATTCCAGCGCCCTGACTCGCCCTTCATTCCTCGTCCGCCTCGCTTTAATCCCCTGTCTTATCCAGATTTCTTCCTTTTTAAGCTTGTCATCGAACAGTTTGTTTTGCAGCTGTTCAACTTCCCGTTCATGGTCCCGACGCTCGATAAAGGTCTGGTAATCGCAATTCCAACGGGTGACCTGTCCACGATCAATATCGACGATGCTGTTGGCAACCGATTGCATCAGCTGGCGATCATGGCTGACAAACAAAATTGTGCCTTCGAAAGACAGCAGCAGCTCTTCCAGCCATTGGATGGCAGGTATATCCAGGTGGTTAGTGGGTTCGTCCAGTAACCAGACATCCGGTTCAATCACCAGTGACCTGGCAATGGCCACCCGTTTTAACCAACCGCCGGACAAGTCCTTGAGTAATTTATCCGGATCGAGGCCCATCCGATCCAGAACCGCATCGATACGATGTCCTATGGTCCAGCCGTGATTCGATTCAATTTCTGACTGTAATCGGGACAAACGTTCGACGTCACTATCTGATTCCAATTGCAGCGCGAGATTGTGATATTCAGACAACAATTGCCCGGTGCGGGCGAAGGTATTTGCCACAGCCTGATAAATCGACAAATCATCCCCTGCCGGTAGCTCTTGATCCAGGGTCGAAAATACCAGATTGTCCTGCCGCCAGACCTGGCCACTATCGACGACCAGGTCACCGGCAATCAGCTTCAGCAAGGTACTCTTACCGCTGCCATTTCGCCCGGTGAGACAAATTCTATCGCCTTTTTGTATCACGAGATCGGCGTCATCCAGTACGACATCGTTGCCAAACGATACGAAAGCCTTCTTGAGGGAGATTATTGTCATGGGAATGACATCACAACGCGTCTTAACCGCTTCCTCGGCCTTGAAGGACCACTAGTGGTTATGATCGAATTTCGCTTTTTGATCAGCCGTGGCTTCGGTCTGATATTTCTGCTTCCAGGTCGAGTAGGGCATGCCGTAAATAATCTCTCTGGCCTCTTCATAATCCATGGTAATTCCTTTATCCTCTGCCGCCGCCCTGTACCACTTACTGAGACAATTTCTACAGAAACCAGCCAGATTCATGAGATCGATATTTTGCACCTGCTTGTTCTCATCAAGGTGTAGTGTCAAACGGCGGAAAGCGGCGGCTTCAAGTTCAATTTTGGTTTGTTCGTTCATTGCGGGCCTCGTTTGGTTATCTCGATGGCGGCTACCTTAACGCACAGGCAGGATGGCTTTCCAGCACTAACGTGTTGAACGAAGGGTGAACGGCAGGATAAACGAAACGGAAGAAGGTTTTTCTTGATGGCTGAAGATAATGGCTGAATACATTGTCGGGCAAAAATGGATTAGTAATGCCGAGCCCGAGCTGGCGATGGGTCGAGTCATCAAGCTTGCACATCGGACTATCTCTGTTTTTTTTGATATTTCATCTGAAGAACGGACCTATGCCCGCGATCAGGCCCCTCTTAGCCGGGTCAAATTTAATCCCGGTGACAAGATCGCAACCCAGGACGGCATACTCATCACCGTCAAATCCGTCAAAGAGAAAGACGGTATTTTCATCTATCACGGTGATTACCTGGGAACAGATACCTTTGTCATGGAGACGGAACTGGATCCCAATGTTCGATTCAGTAAACCCCAGGACCGCCTGTTCACTCACCAGTTTGATGACAATGCCTGGTTTAACCTGCGCTACGACACCTGGTGCCATGCTTCCCGCCTGGCAAATGCAAAGAACCGGGGCTTGTACGGACCCAGGGTTTCACTTGTGCCGCACCAGATGTACATTGCCAACGAAGTTGCTGGTCGTTTTGCTCCCCGGGTTCTGCTGGCGGATGAAGTCGGACTGGGAAAGACAATTGAAGCCGGTTTAATCGTCCACCAACAGTTACAGACCGGTCGGGCTGCCCGTGTCCTGATCATTGTGCCTGAAGCCCTCACGTTCCAATGGTTCGTCGAAATGATCCGGCGTTTTAACCTTCAATTCACGGTACTTGATGAAGAGCGCTGTCAGCAGATTATCGCCGACAATACTGAAGAAGCCGTGCTGGAAAATGATGTACCGCCACCATTCAATCCATTCGATGCTCAGCAGTTAATGCTCTGCTCGCTGGATTTGTTCACTCAAAATTCGGATCGAATCGAACAAATGCTCGAAACAACCTGGGACCTTTTGGTTATCGACGAAGCGCACCATCTCAGATGGAACCCGGATGAGGCCAGTATCGAATATTCGATTGTTGAGTTGTTCGCCAAAGCCACCAAAGGATTATTACTGTTAACAGCAACCCCTGAACAACTGGGCCGAACCGGACACTTCGCCCGACTGAAACTACTGGACCCGAATCGATTCCATGATTATGAGCTGTTTGTGAATGAGGAATATCAGTTTGAATCGATTGCAGATGCTGCTTATCGGCTGTTACAGGGAAGCGAGACCGAAAAAGCTGAGGCGAGGCTCGCAATCCGGAAGATGGTACAGCTGGATGCGTCTGATGCAGACCTGATTGATGCGTTACTGGATCGTCATGGTACAGGTCGCGTCCTGTTCCGTAATGTTCGCAGTGCCATCAAGGGTTTCCCGGACAGACTGACTTACCCGGTAGCCATGGAGCAACCGGCAATATACACCGATCCGCAGTCCTTCTTTCCACAAAAAGGTATTGATAACTGGGTTCAGATTGATCCCAGGATTCCGTGGATCATCGAAATGTTGCAAACACAGCCTCAGGAAAAATTTCTTCTTATCTGCGCCCACCAGCAAACAGCGCTCGATCTTGAACAGCGACTGAGTGAACTCGTTACCACACGGATCACCGTTTTTCACGAGGGTATGGACCTTATCGCCCGTGATCGTGCCGCTAATTACTTTGCCGAAACCAATCGTGGTGCACAATTGCTGATCAGTTCAGAAATAGGCAGTGAAGGCAGGAACTTCCAGTTTGCCAGCCATTTGATTTTGTTCGATCTCCCCCTTGGCCCGGATCTGCTTGAGCAGCGTATCGGGCGGCTCGACAGAATTGGTCAGCGGCAGGATGTAAAAATACATATCCCCTACTTTACCGGCACGGCAGGTGAACGTTTGTACCGTTTTTATGAAGAGGCCCTGGGTGTTTTCACCGCACCTAACCCGGCCGCACAAAGTATCTTTGATGAACTGGCGGGGAGTATTCTGGACGACGATCTGGATCACCTGATTGCCACCGCCACCGCACTGAACGCGACTCGACAGACTGAATTGAACAAGGGGCGCGATCGACTGCTTGAACTCAACTCCCATCGACCTGAGGTTTCCGGGCGTATTGTCATGGATATTGACCGGGACGAAGGGGGCAAGACACTCGAAAATTATATGGAACAATCCTTCGAAATATTTGGCCTGGAATCCGAATACACCAGTGATCATGTGATTACCATAAAACCAACTGAAAGTATGTTGAGAAATAATTCAGTCAGCATAGAGACCCTCGACCACTATCATTATCCGGAACTGCCGGAGGACGGCATCCGCGTGACCTATGACAGGCCGACGGCCCTGGCAAACGAGGATATTGGTTTCTTCACCTGGGAAAATCCAATGGTCCAGCAGGCAATGGACCTGGTGAATGCAGATGTTACGGGAAACAGCACGATGGTTGCGGTTAAACACCCGGAACTGAAAGCCGGAACGCTATTGGTTGAAGTCCTGCACGTGGTTGATTGTGTTGCAGCCGCTGAATTGATGGCCGACCGATTTTTGCCGCCAGCGGTTATTCGTTCAATGATTAACCCTGACCTGGATGATCTGGCCGGGTCGTTTCCATTTCAAACCTTTGTCATTGAACTACTCGATGTGCCGAACGCGACTCTGGGTAATATCGTGGAGAGCCAGATGGACGGAATCAAAACCATGATCGACAGGGCCCGGGAATTGGCCCTTGAAGAACTGGAGCGACAGAAGAATAGCGCACTTACCCGACTCAACCGAACCCTCGATCAGGAAACCACCCGCCTGGTTGAACTGGAGAAGGTGAACGAGAGCGTCAGGCCGGAAGAGATCGATCACCTGCGTCAAACTCACGAATTACTCCGCCAGGCAATTGCCCGGTCTGATGTTCGAATGGATGCAATCAGGGTGGTTGTTGCTGGTTAGCGATGTTGGTTAGCAAGAATCGCTGAGTGCCGTCAGGTCAATCACCCAATGCATTCAGGCTGGCTTCGAATCGCTCCTTCTGTGCCTTGTTGTTGGTCATGTCAATTGCCTTCTTCGAATGCTCCTCGAACGCAGCATCGTCACCCAGGTAATGATAAGCCTGCGCCAGCACTAAATGGCCGTCACAATTTCCTGGACCGGCCCAGTGTTTAGGTAACAGGTTAAACGCGTTGGCATGACTGATAGCCTGCTGGTATTTCTTTTGCGCGAGGTAATACCGCGCGATATTGATAACAGAAGACGGCGAGCGTTTCATTTCGAGCGCCTTAAGATACAGTTCTTCAGCCCTGGTATATTCCTCATCCCGACTCGCCAGACCGGCTTCCATCAATACCCAGTCTGGTTCACTGACTAGCTTTAACTTCGCAAGGTAGACCATCCCCTTCTCAATATCCCCTCCTCCCATTTTCGGCGCATAAAGTAGCCAACCGGTGTAGAACATGTTGCCCCGGAGATGGGTTGGTTCATGATCAGCCGCTGTGGCCATGGCTTTTTTCAGCTTGCCAAACATCCCCGCTTTGCGAAACACATTCACTTCGTTAATCCGCAGCAAATAGATCAGTGTCAACGCATACTGATAGTCGGGATTTTGGGGTTCAATCTCGGCTGCACGACTCATGGCTTCCAGCGCTTCTTTCGCCTGATCCGTCTTGTATAGACTCAGGCCGTAGTAGTAGAGAAATTCGGGGTTATCCTCATTCCCAGCATCCGATTCAATATCATAGAAGTACTCAGTGGCTTGTTGATAATCTGCTTGCGTGAATAACTCTATTCCAGGCTGAAGGTTGCCGTCCGACAACACAGGATGACTCTGTAACAGCAGTATTAAAACGAGATACGGCAACTTTTTACTCATAGCTCTTATTCATCGCTCTTATTCATAGTGCAGGGCTTCTCCAGGTTCCATGGCGACAATTTTCCGAACCGGAAGATAGGACGCCAACATTATCAGTATCCCAAAAATCAGCAGGGTACTGCCATACACAAAAGGAATCTCAATGGTGCCGGTGAGCCGTGACGGGATGATGTTGAACAGGGCCAGTGCGGCGCCGCCGCCAATGATAGCGCCGAAAAAAAGATAGCCGATGCCCTGCCGTAAATAAATATTGATGATGGATTTCTTCGTCGAACCAATTGCGCGACGTATACCTATTTCGTTTGCCCGCAAGAAAATCGACCGGGATATGATACCGTAGATGCCAACCACGGCCAGGAACAAAGCGACCGAGGCGATGACGGTAAGTAGATAGGCAAAAAACTTGAACTCCACCAGGTTTACCTGCTGAATATCGACCAGGGGTTTAATGTTATTCACAGGAATGTCCCGGTCGACGTTCCCTGAAGCGGCTTTGAAAATTTTCTGCGGGGAAATTTCAATGACACTTTTGATTCCAACCGTGAATTGCCTTGGCATATCCTGCCGGACATACCGATACACGGTTGGATTGCGCCAGGCTTTGATTGGAAACCTCTGTACCACCAGCTGACCGACGCCGACTACCGTAAGCCACTGATTGTCTCTTTCCGGATCAAGCTGCAACCGTTTCCCCAGTGCAGATTCGTTGGGCCAGTTATCCGCCGCAAACTCACTATCAACGATAGCCACGGTCGGCGTATTTTCGGTATCTGTCACGTCAAACTGACGACCTTCGAAGTCGATGTTCAACACGTCAAAGTAGTTCGCGTCGATCCAGATCACACTGGTCTGGGGTAAACTCTCATGTACCCTGGTCTCCGTGGCAGATAAGTTATACGCAAATGCTGTGGCTCTTTGCCCCGGAAAAGCTGTACTGATGGTAACATCACCTATCGCGGGGTGGCGCCGTAATTCGTCCGCAAGATCAGTCATGTATTGCAATCGCGGTTGATGCGCCTGATAGCGGTTTGAAGTCAGGTTGACCATGGCGGTGTCAATATCCTGACTGTCGGCGCCGTATTCGATGTCTGTCATCTGCAGTGTAAACGACACATTGAGGCCACATAGAATCAACAGGCAAAACGACAAGGTCACTTCGATCACGACAATCGCCCTAAGGGTAAGACTACCCACTTTATCCGTTGCGCCTTTCGAGCCACTCTCCAACACCCGCCCGAGATCCTTACGCGATGCCCTGATCGCCGCAAAAACTGCCGGATAACAACCAGATGGTCAAAGTGAGAAAAACGACAAATGTGATACCAGTGCTGTCCGGCGTTAAATCCTGCCAAAAAGGTCGTTGCGTCAATTTGGTCACCAGACCTTCGGCATAGCCTTGCAACAGTTGCATAGCCGTGTCGGCTATCAATACTCCCAGCATGGATCCGATAACACACAAGATCAGTGATTCGGTCAACACCTGGGTGAATATCTGCCAGCGTCCCGCACCGACTGCATTTCGAATCGCCAATTCCTGCATTCGGGTATTCGCTCTAACCAGGAACAGGCTACTAAGATTCACACAGACCAGCAGAACAATAATCAATGCCATCCCGCCCAACAATTCAGGTGTCCCGTTGTTGCTGTCTTGCGTGTGTCTGGCGTGAATCGTCACCGCACCGTAGAGCAGGTTATAGATTGTCGGGTTCCGTTCACGTAATTGCGCCAGTACATTCTTAACATCAGCCGTCGCCGAAGCGAGATTGGAATCCCGGCTCAGTACGCCCACCGCCAGGTAGATCGCAGGCTCTTCCACGGCGGCAGCCGATGGTATAGCCAAAGGGAACCACAGATCATAATTTGTCGGATAGGCATAGCCTTCAGGCATAACACCCACGATAATATAGGGCTCAGCGTTCATTCGGGTTTTCTTGCCGATGATGTCCAGGTCACCCAAATAGTAGTTTTGCCACAATCGGTAGCTGATCAAGACGACCCGTACCGTATCAATACCGGTATCCTCATCGTGCAACAATCTGCCGCTGATCGGATTGACTGTCGTTGCAGCCAGCAGGTTCGGCATTATCTTCGCCGCAAGATACATTTCCGCACTCCGGCCACTCGTCCCTATATCTGAGACGATAGTCGGAAATGACTGGAACGCCCCTAACGTCTCAAAACTGTGAGTCCCATTTTTAATGGCGTTAAATGCAAATCCATTCATGGGCAGCGCATCATTCTCCCTGCCGGATTCCTTCTGGGCCTGTTTTATCGCCACAAAACGATCGCCATTGACGAACGGCATCTCCTGAAAGTAGGTATTTTTGACAAACGAGAACAGGATAAGAACAATCGCAACACCGAAGGTCACGACCAGCAAACAGATCAAACTGAACACAGGCGTCTTTTTTAACAGGCGCAAGGTGTACTTCAAGTCATTTAGCGTATTCATTTATTCCGTCCACTAATGCGATAACTGGTGCACTGTCTCGTGCATTAGCCGGCCATCCCCTCAACCCGCATATTGGCTGTAGGCTGGTCATCTGCAATCTTGCCATCAAACAAGGTCACCTGGCGGTCTGCACGCAAGGCAGATCTCGGATCATGAGTCACCATACAAATGGTGCTGCCCTGTTTATGTAAATTGTCCAGCAGTTCCATCACGATACCGGCGTTCTTTGAGTCCAGGTTACCGGTAGGCTCATCCGCTAACAGCACTTTGGGATCACCAGTGAGTGCCCTGGCGATGGCGACCCGTTGTTGCTGACCGCCAGAAAGTTGCGCCGGGAAGTGGTTCAACCGGTGGGCCATGTCGACCTTCTCGAGTGCCTCCTGAACCTTGGCTTTGCGTTCTTTACGCTTCAGTTCTTTTCGGTAGGTTAATGGCAGTTCGACATTTTCAAATACGTTCATGTCACCAATCAAATTGAATGCCTGGAAGATAAAGCCAATCTGGCGGTTGCGTACCTGGGCCTGGCGCGACTGGCTGAGGGACGCTACGTCTTCGCCATCCAGCAGATACTGACCGTTAGTTGAAGAGTTGAGCAAACCCATCACCGACAGTAAAGTCGATTTACCGCAACCCGATGGTCCATTGATGGACACATACTCGCCTTCATGGATTTCAAGATGAACGTCTTCCAACGCCCGGGTTTCTATTTCGTCGGTATAGAATATTTTCTGAATACCCTTGAGTGTGATTAATGCACTGTCACTCATTTATTTCCACGTAAAATTGTTAATTGTCGGCATCAGCTAATCCTTTATCCGACTGCGAATATTTGTTCGGTCAATTATCGGATTACCGCTATACAGCCTGAAGATGGTTAAGCCCATCCGCCGGATCCAGCTTCGCAGCAGTGTCGTCAGGCGCGCTGATCTTGCCATCGAACAGTTCAACTTGCCACTTCGCCTGGCCCGCGGATCGTGGATCATGAGTCACCAGGCAGATGGTTGTCCCTTCCCGGTTGAGCTTGTCAAAGATCGCCATGACAATAGCCGCCGCCTTGGAGTCCAGGTTACCTGTTGGCTCATCGGCGAGAATGATCTTCGGCTTACCGACCAAAGCCCGGCCAATGGCGATACGTTGCTGTTGTCCCCCCGACAGTTGAGCTGGGAAGTAATCCTTAAAAGCCGTCATTTCCATCCTTTCAAGGATTTCACTCACCAGTTCGCGTCGCTGTTTTCTGGAAACACCCTTGCGATAGATAAGCGGCAGTTCAACATTTTCGGCCGCCGTCATTTCCGATGTCAGGTTAAACGCCTGGAAGATAAATCCCAGGTCCCGGTTGCGAATTTTTGCCTGGTCTGACTGCTTTAACGTTCCCACATCTTCGCCGTTGAGCAGGTATTGGCCACTGGTCGCGCTATTGAGTAATCCGATAATCGACAGCAAGGTTGACTTCCCACATCCAGATGGACCACAAATCGACAAGTACTCACCCTCATTCAGGGAGAGATCTATGTTACTTAAGACACGGGTTTCTAGTTTCCCTACCCTGTAGATTTTGTTGATATTGGTCAGGTGAATAATCGTTCGTTCACTCATTGATGTACTCCCCCATGGTTCCACGTCATGTAATTTAATTTAACAGTATTCTTGGTTGATCCTGCCAGTCGCTGCTATCAGATAAAATCACCCGGTCACCCGGAACCAGGCCATCCAGTACTTCGACCCGGTTCACCGATGACCGGCCAAGCATCACCCGCACCCTGCTTGCGTAATCACTGTCGCTATCGAGTTTATAGATAGTGACCTCGGCGTTGGTACGGGTGAAAGTTGGCTTACCGACAAATATTGCCTCGTCGATTTGAGCGATGTAGATAATGCCTTCCACCTGTAACTGCAGCCGTGCGCCTTTGGGTAGTCTACCTTCAAGCTCTACATCCACGATCACAGTACCCTCACTAACGCCTGGATCTATCCGACTCACCTTCCCTTTTACGGTGCCATTTCGAGTATCAATAATGGCATTTTGACCGATAATCACCTCCCCGGCTTGTCTCGCCGGGACGCGCAACTCCGCGTACAAAACATCTTGTCTCGCCAATTTGCCAATTGGACTACCGAGAATCAATTGTTGCCCCAGTTCCAGATCAAATTGCTGCACCACGGCAGCAATTCCTGCCACAATACTGAGATTGGTGACCCGGTCGTTGGCTCTGTCCAGTGCTCGCGCCAGTTGTGTGACTCGGGATTTCTTCACCGTCAGCAAGGTATCCATGTTATTTCGATTTTGTTGCAGGCGTTTTTCCTCGATGGCGACGGTTTGTTTGAGTTGCTCAACGCTGAGTTCGCGCTGCTGGTAATCAATATCAGAGACAATGTTTTTATCGTGCAGTATTCGTTCGGCTTCCAGTTTGAGGATTTCTTTTTTAAACGCGAATTTAGCCTGCAGCGCATACACTTCCTGATTCAGAATGCCATTGCGCAGTTCCACCTCAAACACTTTAAGATCAGCCACGGTACCTTTCCAGGCAGAGAACGCTTCTTCCGCTGCGTTGACGACCCCGGGGTTACTCAGTTGCGCCAACAACTGACCGGTTTTCACCTCATCGCCGGGTGCAACGAAAACCCTCGCTACTCGCCCCTCTACCTGGGCAGATATCAGTTCGATGTCCCTCGGCAGTAATTCACCATTTGCACTAACGCGGATTTCCAGAGTCCCTCTCTGGACAGTATCGACAAGGAGTGTATCCCTATCCACCCGGCGACTTTCGAAATCCATACCAGCAATGGAGATGGCGCTATACAGGAACAACATGGCAAGCACGCTAAAGCCACCGACTTTTTTCACAGCTGCAAATTTGGATTTTTCCCTGACACGATCCATAACTATCTCGAATTGAATAAAAAAGTGTTTACTGACTCAGGCCCTATCAACAAACAGTGCGATAGACTTCTTAACGGGGGCCAAAACGTCACCTCACTCCGTTCTCAGGTTATCCACGAACCAGTAAACACGAAAGAAACATATTCGTGGGCAAACCCTATGCCAGAATGTAGATCATTGAATTTGTTACACATATTCTGCGTGGCAATATTGGAATTTGTGAAATTCGCGAAAATGGGACTGATGGCTTCCCGTTTGCGGGACGCAGGATACAGACCTTGCTAAACCGTGTAAGGGATAATCAACTGCGCCAACGCACCTTGTCCATCTTCCCGGTTCTCCAACACGACCTGGCCACCGTGTTTCGCAGCGATCTGTCGACACAAGGTCAGGCCGATGCCTGCGCCCTGGGCCTTTGTGGTGTAGAAAGGAACAAAAAGATTGGCCGGGTTGCTGATGCCCGTGCCCGAATCCTGGACCTGGAACTTAAAGACACCGTCGCCTTTTTCACAGCTGATCGTAACCGGTTCCTGCTGCGACTGGCTCGCTTCGAGCGCGTTTTTGATGAGATTGATCAAAAGCTGCTCAAGATGCACCGGGTCACCGAACAAGGTAATCCCGGGCGTATCTTCAATAACGATCGGTTGATCAACAAAGAAGCGTTTCACCTTTTGCAGCAGGTCTTCCACCTGGAAGTTTATTTTCTGCGGATCCGGTAACTTCGCAATACGCGCATACACCGAAATAAATTCTTTCAAGGCCTTGGCCCGCTCCTCTATAACCGCGAGGCCCACCCTCAACTCATCCTCATTGCCTGGCTCAGCGTGGCTCGACAATATCTTGTTCAGGGTTTGGCAAATAGATGTGATCGGTGTCAGTGAATTGTTTATCTCGTGTGCTATCACCCGTATCAACCGCTGCCAGGCGGAAATCTCCTCTTCGCTGAGCACTTGTTTCAAGTCGGTGATAAATACAATTTTTCCGGGTTTTCCCTCGTGCCGATAGTGCTGAACATTGATTTGCCATCGTCCGGCAGTACCTGGAAATTCGTGGTCGACGAGTCTGGAACCGGTATCTTTGAGGACAACTGACAGGGTCGTTTTCTCAAGGTCCAAACCTACCAGTTCCGTTGCCGACAGTTGAAGTAGTTGGGTGGTGAGACGATTGACCATGCGTATTTTGCCATCGCTGTCACAGGCGATAATCGCGACGTTAATCTGGTTGACAATTCTCTCAAGCAGGTTCTTGAGTTCAAACTCTTCTTGCCGGTTTTCCTTTAACTTTGAGGTTAACGAATCGATTTGTTGATACAGCTCGGCCAATTCACCAGGTTCACTAAGGCGACTGCTTCGCATACTGTAGTCCTCGGTCCGAATTGCCTCCACCAGATTACTCAAGGTTCTCAAGTGGTAAATAAAATCTTCCTTAACGTTGGCAGCCACAGCGGCGACCCACAGCGCAGAGACGATGACGATGACGAATTGCGTAATCTGGGAAAAAGAATCATCGTTGAAGACGTAGTAAAACAGCGGCACAACCGGGACACCGCTGAGCAGAACGAGGTAAAACATTTTTTGTTCCGAAGCAACTCTCCGGGGTTTCGGTTTCCGTGAAGACATTCGGTATGAGCCGTGAGGACTATTCACCCTTACCTCATCTTTCCCATTCTGCGGTACAACGCAGACCGGCTAATTCCCAGAGCCTTGGCGGCATTGCTTGCATTATCATCGTGCTCATCCATCACCTGCCGGATAAACCAGGCCTCGGCTTCTTCCAGCGTCATCTGCAACAGTCCGTCCGGACCCCCGTCAGCCACACTACCTGGTGTACTCAAGGACGAGTCATTGGCAGGAAGCTGGAGATCTTTCAGCATAATTTCGGATTGCAGGCAAAGCAGCACCGATCTTTCAACCACATGCTGTAACTCGCGCACGTTGCCAGGCCAACTGTATTGTTGTAACTGGGCAATAGCGTCGGTAGAGAATCTTTCAACGCTGGATTCATAGTGCGCCAATGCATCTTGGAGAAAGATCGAAGCCATCGGCATAATATCTTCAGCGCGAGATCGCAGCGGTGGTAGCTCCAGGGTAATCCCATTTAACCTGAAAAGCAGGTCTTCCCTAAAATGTTGGTCAGCAATAAGCTGATCGAGGTTCGCGTTGGTGGCGGAAATAATCCTGACTGTGGCGGACTGCGTCTGTGAGCTACCCAATCATTCAAATTTATGTTCTTCCAGTAATCTCAAGATTTTCGCCTGCTGTTGTAGCGGCATGTTGGCAATTTCGCCCATAAACAAGGTGCCCTTGTCCGCCATCTCAACCCGGCCTATACGGCCTTTTTTTGCATCTGTGTAAGCACCGGGCACATGGCCGAACATCTCGCTTTCAAATGTCGAATCAGAAATACCACCCATATTCACGGAAATAAAGGGGCCTTCTGGCGTTACAGATTGGCTGTGGATATAGCTGGCGAGAAGACTCTTACCGGTTCCATTCTCACCGGTAATCAGGATTGGAATGTCGCTGCCGGCGACTTGGCGAACTATTGCCATTAATTGCTGCATCGCCAGTGATTCACAGATGAACTTGTCGACGTTGTTACTCTCCTGCCGGAGAATTTTGTTTTCCGCCGACAGCTTGACATCTTTTTTTACTATCTCACCCAGCATGATCTGGGTTCGAATAGCGTTTACGAGTCGATTGTTGTCATCCCATGGCTTCTCGATAAAATCCATCGCGCCACGCTTCATCGCCTCAACGGCAACATTCACCGTACCCCAACCAGTCATCACAATGATCGGGAGTTCTTTGTCGACTTCCCGGATCGATGAAATAAGCTCGAGCCCTTCCTTACCGGAGGTTGTGTCTTCCCTGTAGTTAAGATCAATTAATGCGAGTTGGAACGATTGGTTTTGGATCTGGGTGTAAGCATCACCCGGCGTACTGCAAGCGACTGACTCCAATCCTTCAGAGTTAAGCAACAGCTTTAGGGCGGTGATAATGTTCTTGTCGTCGTCCGCAATGAGTACGGTCATTTCACACCTTAAAATCGTGTCCGGTTTCTTGAAGATGTGTTAACAATACAGACTAATTTAGTATTTTGGCGAGGAAATTTATCCGGAGGTGATCAAAGAAGGCTGCCTATACTGACCTCGAACCGAGTAACTTTCCGTATTTAGCTGAAAGTTCCAAATATGATTCCCCTCGATCAGACAGTTTGTAACCTGCCTCCAGGCTAACGGTTAAACCCAGTTGTTTTAATTTTCGCATGTCCTTTTTGAGATCCATCTGCTCTCTTTTTAACAAAGGCGCCAATTTAACCGATGGCATACCAGGATTCTCAGCGACAACGCAAAGGGTGTTCTTCGTCCACACACCCACTTTGCTGTTGCGATCCTTTTTTTCCAGCTTTGAATCCAGTACCAGCCATTCTGACTTGTCCTTAAGGGCACCCTGATCAGGAAGTTCCTTTTTTACATCGCCTAAATACCGAAAGCGAATACAGTTCAAATCTCCCTCCGTGGAGTTGGCATCGAGATAAGCCAGCATTTCTTTGGCAGACTGGAACCCAGCCCTAAGCGCACCATTGTCGGTAATGTTTTTTGCAACGGTTGCCTGAATGCCAATCACTTCAATGGCACCGCCCCTCATTAACTGATATGTCCCGCCCAGCTTAACCTGAGGTCTCTTCCAACGCCTGTAGGTTCGAGTAATTTCACTGGCTCTAATACGACCCAGAAACTGACTCTTGAACATCATTAACACGGCACTCCAGTTAGATCGCTCCTTGGGCACATTATTAAGCTCTGACCCGACCCATGCAGGCTAACCTTGGGATTCTCCGGGTTCAGCCTGCCTGGCTTCCAGCACGTGAATATCAAAGTTAAAAGTGATGCCCGCCAGGGGATGGTTACTGTCCACTGTGATCCCGTCTTCTTCCACGGATACCACCTTGACCACACTGGAATCATGTCCGGAACCAATCTGGAAAATCATGCCTGGTTGAATCTCCTTGGCATCACTCTGGATCATGTCCCTGGAAATGGTCCTGATTAACTGCCTCTGTGGCCATCCGTATGCCTCATCGGGACCCAGGGTGACCGAAAAATCATCACCAATACTCCGACCTGCCAGAGCCTTTTCAAGACCTGATATCATTGTACCGTCACCTTCAACGAAAGACATGGATTCGCCACCTTCCGATGAGTCAATAACCTCGTTGGCTTCATTTCTAATGGCATAATCAAACTTGTAGAACATTGGCATACTGGACCACCTCTGTGCCGCGCAACGGTGATTATAACGCTTATTAAAAAGTTCGGTGTCACAACCCTCAAAGTTGTTGCAATAGTTCTCGCCATGATCTTTGAACATCATCCCAGCTAACCTGTTCAGGCAACACCGGTTTTTGCTGGTGATCATATTCACCTTCCCATATTTGCTCAATCATACCAACCGCATCTTCGAGATCCCTGAACCGGTACCTCGGGGAGACGAATTCACGATAGGCCAGATCATCAGGCACCACTGGCATACACCCAGCCTGTATTGCTTCCAGAACGGCCAGCCCCTGAAATTCATGTCGAGCAGTGGACAAAACAATGTGGCAGTCATCAAGTAGCCGCAGATAGGATTCCCTGTCTTTAATAAACCCTTTCTGGCCTAACTTGCTGGCCTGTTGTAGCACCTCGCAACAAGCGACGATCTCTTCGGGCACTTGTCGGAACGATTGCCCAATGATGTGAAACCTGAAATCCAGCGATGTTTTTAACAGAGACTGGACGAGATTGCTCAGCTCTACTACCCCCTTGTCGTGTTCCCAGCGATGATTCCAGACGATATTCAACAGCGACGGTTTTGCGGTTTCCGCCACATCCCGGGGTCGTAGCGCAACAGCAATGACCTGGCTTTTTTCTTCCAGCGATAGACGTATACCAGGCGGGACACCATCCGGCATCTTTTCCAGAAACTGTGATACGCCCCGGACAAACGATTGGCGGTTGAACTCTGAATTAAAAACCAGCTGGTCTGCCGATATCGCACTATAAATACTGGTTATCTGGCGCTCAACCAGGTGATTGGCACTGGCTTCTTCAAAGTAAGCTTCATCAGGATACGCGAACTGATTCTCATGGAAGTACAGAATCGATGGTACATTTGCCAGTGTCTTGCACATCCCCTTTAGCGCGGACAAATCTGTCATCGAGGTGGCGATGACGAGATCATACTGAAATTTCAGCCGTTCGTCCTGCGACATTGTTAAACTGTTACCGCGAAATCTCCAGCTGAAAAACCGGGGCGGTAAGGTAACCGTGGTAAACTCATGCTCCTGTAGCTGCTCGACCAGCCCTTCACGCCAGTAACGATGGCTCATCGCATCATAAGGTGATAACAGCAGGATCTTCATACAATAGGTTCCTATGATCATTTCGGATCTGGCGATGCCGGGGCCAAAATAGTACCCGTATTCAGGCAGCTTCTGTAGAATACGCACCGCACAGCAATCAGGTTTGAGGCAATTATGGCAGGAATAGTGATTATTGGTGGTGGACAGGCAGCGGGACAAGCTGCAGCCAGTTTTCGCCAGGCAGGGTATGAAGACGAGTTGATAATTCTGGGGGAAGAGCCATTTCCACCTTACCAGCGCCCGCCTCTCTCAAAACAGTACCTGTCAGGGGAACTTCCCCTTGAACGAGTTTATGTCCGTGCCGAGAAATTCTACCGGGACAAAAACATTGAAATTCGCACCAGCACCCGGGTTGATTCAATCAATCCGGCGGCAGGCACAGTCACTACCAGCAGCGTTGATGAGGTAGCGTATGACAAGTTGTTAATCGCCACCGGCAGTCGTCCCCGAATCCTCAAAATGCCAGGGAGTGACCTTGAGGGTATCCACTATCTCAGAACCATTGCTGATGTTGATGCGATTCGAAACGCCATGCCAGATGCCAGGAACGTAGTCATTGTAGGCGGTGGCTATATCGGCCTCGAAGTCGCATCCGTTACCGTTACTGCCGGGTTGAATGTCACGGTTCTGGAAATGGAACAACGAATATTACAGCGCGTGACGACACCGGAGATGAGCGAGTACTATCACAACCTGCATTCTGATCGCGGGCTCAATATACTCACAGAGACAACGGTCAGTGGTTTTGAAGGCGACGGTAAGGTTTCAAAAGTGCTCTGCAGTAACAGTGGCGGTGATATCGCCATCGACGCAGATCTGGTCATCGTTGGCATTGGAATTCTGCCGAATGTTGAGCTTGCGCTGGAAGCAGGCATTGACTGCGATAATGGCATCCTGGTGGATGAACATTGCCGTACTTCCCTGACCGACATCTACGCCATTGGTGATTGCACCAACCACCCTAACCCTATTCTCGACCGCCGTCTTCGACTGGAATCAGTGCCCAATGCGCTTGAGCAGGCACGGGTAGCTGCTGCCAATATACTGGGTGGGGACAAGATCTACGCAAGCGTACCCTGGTTCTGGTCAGACCAGTATGAACTAAAGCTGCAAATGGTGGGCTTTTCTACCGATGGTGATACCCAGGTAGTGCGTGGAAACAAAGACATCAACGAGTTTGCGGTTTTCTACCTGAAAAACAATGCTGTGATTGCCGTGGACGCGGTCAATAGTCCGCGAGAATTTATGATCTGCAAGCAACTCTATGGTAAAACAGTGGACCCAACGCAGTTGGCAGACCCTTTATTTGATTTAAAGTTGCTCCTGAAATAGATGGGGTGCGATTTCGCTTCGGTACGGATATTGATAATGTTGCCTCATGCTACATAGTCTTGAAATAGACAAGGTCACCAAGGTCTTTGGTGACAACGTTGCTGTCGATAAGATCTCCGCAAATATTCCTACCGGCAGTATTTATGGATTTCTGGGGCCCAACGGCGCTGGTAAGACCACCACCATCCGAATGATTATGAGCATTCTCTATCCCGACGCTGGTTCCATAAAACTGTTTGGAAGCCTAACCCCGGAACAATGCAAAGATCGCCTGGGATACCTGCCTGAGGAAAAAGGTCTCTACAAAAAAATGAAAACCATCGAGCTGATAACGTATTTTGGCCGACTGAAAGGCATACCAGGATCGTTGGCACGAAGCAAAGCCCTGCAACTACTGCAACAGTTTGGGCTGGGTAGTTGTGCTGATCTCCGCTGCGACGCCCTGTCTAAAGGTATGGGGCAGAAAGTACAGATAATTGCTACCTTGCTGCATGAACCGGAGTTAGTCATATTGGACGAACCATTTTCCGGGCTTGATCCGATTAACGTAGAGGTTGTACGGGATATCATTCTTGATCTGAAACGCGCAGGCAAAACCGTCATTTTTTCAACTCATGTGATGGAGCAGGCGGAACAGATTTGTGACTACATTTTGCTGATCAATAATGGCAAAAAGATTCTCGATGGGTCTCTTGCTGAAGTTAAAAAATGCGGTCACCAGACAATTTCGCTCGAATATGAAGGTTCCGGTGAGGTGCTGCGCAATTTACCGGGTGTCACACGTGTTAATGATATGGGCAAGGCGGCGGAACTGTCGTTGCAACCGGATGCCGATCCCCAATCCATTCTCACAAGGATTGTTCCTGAACTCACCTTGCGTAGCTTCACTGTGAATGATCCATCATTGCACGAAATTTTCGTTCGCAGCGTGGGTGATATTGATGAAACTGTGCCTCAGGATCATGGCCCGGAGTCATGAACAGGGCATTGCTGGTCGCGCAGAGAGAGTTCATGGAGAACATCCGGACCAGGGGATTCTGGATTGGGATTCTGATGATGCCGGTGATGCTGATCCTGATTGGATTGATTCCAATTATTGTCGAATCGACTCGTGAGGCAAAAAAATTTGCGGTTATCGATCACTCCGGCTGGCTATTGAAAACTGTCCAGCAGCAAATTGCTTCCACTGACATGATGTTCTACTTGAGGGAACCGGTAGACGCTAATTCCCGTACGCCCCTCGATGCATTAAAAAAGGCACTGGCGGATCTACCTGACGAAAAATTGCAAGTGATCAGTCAATACCTGGTCACCACAGATGCCAGCCATTCTCTTGATGAACTGGATACTTTCGGTGCACCGCAACTTGCGACCAGTGTTCGTCGCCAAATCGAAGATCAACGAATAGACGTAAATCGCTGGTGGCAATCACTCTCAATCGAAGACAGGTCAGCATTATCTTCGGGGATATCGACCAATTCCTTTTTAATAGATAACAATTTTTCCAACGAAGTTGAGATCCTGAACGAAGCCATCCACCGAGAGGATTTGTTTGCTTACTTCATTATTGGAAAAGACCCGGTAGAGAGCAGCGAAGGGTCTCGATACATTTCAAACAACCTCACCGACCGCGACCTGTTAAATTGGTTTAGCAATATCGTGACCCGACAGATCCGCCAGGTTCGATTGCAACAGGAAAACATGGACCCTGTGGTTGCCTCGTGGATAAATCAGGCCATTGTTTTCGATGGTTTGACAATCTCTAAAGATGGCTCGGTTGAGGCAGTGGATTCTCAGGATGTGGTTCGCCAATGGGCTCCCGTGGTGTTTGTCTACTTTTTATGGATCTCAATTCTGATCAACAGCCAGATGCTGCTTACCAACACCATCGAAGAAAAGTCCAACAAGTTAATCGAGGTGCTGCTCTCATCAATTTCTCCCATTGCACTGATGGCGGGAAAGATCATGGGTATTGCAGCCACCGGTCTGACAATAATTTTTTCCTGGGGCATCATGATCTTTGGTTTCTTTGTGATTCTTCCCCAGCTGGCGGGTCTGAAGTTACCTTTCAACTTGAGTGAAGTCGCGGCAGACCCCTGGTTCCTGGGGTCATTCCTGGTTTACTTCCTGCTGGGCTATTTACTCTATGCCGCTATCCTGGTGGGCCTGGGTTCAGTTTGTAACAATCTGAAGGAAGCCCAGAACCTGATGTTACCGGTGCAACTGGTGCAAATGTTACCAATTCTGTTAATGGTCCCCATTGGTCGCGACCCGAATGGAACCCTGGCGCAGGTGCTCTCCTATGTTCCACCGTTGACCCCGTTCGTAATGATGAATCGTGCTGCCGCACCTCCCACAACCACGGAATATGTGTTGACAACCCTTTTGTTGCTCGTTTCTATCGTCGCCGCGTTGTGGGTCGCGGCGAAAATCTTCCGCATTGGCATTCTACTGACGGGCAAACCACCAGGATTCCTGGAGATTCTACGCTGGCTGAAAGCACCGGTCACACAATCTAACCTGCCTGTCAGAAGTGCTGACACAAGCGCCTTATGAAAGAATCAGAATTCGCAAACCCGGGTTTCAGCGTCGATGGCATTATCAGAGCCCAGAAGTTGATTGCGCCATACATTATTAAAACTCCCATCACGCATTCGGCAACTCTCTCCGCCATGTGTGATTGCGATATCCTGTTTAAACTTGAAAACCTGCAAATGACCGGCTCATTCAAGGAACGCGGCGCGGTGAACAAGCTCCTGAGTCTGGACGCGAGTCAGCGCAGGCAGGGTGTCATTGCAGCGAGTGCCGGTAATCATGCCCAGGCAGTCGCCTACCATGCCAGCAAATTGGGTATATCAACCAAAATTGTCATGCCCAGGCACAGCCCGCTGGTAAAAATCCGCTCGACCGAACACTGGGGCGCAGAAGTTATTCTTGAAGGAGAAACCTTTGATGAAGCATTCCTGCACTCCCAGCACCTGATGGAGAAAGAGAATAGAATTTATCTCCATCCCTTCGATGATCCAAGGGTTGCAGAAGGACAGGGTACCCTCGCGCCGGAGATTCTGTCAGATCCACGCTGTGAATCACTCGATGCCATTTTGGTTCCCGTTGGCGGTGGGGGCTTGATCGCCGGGATCACGACCTACGTCAAGTCAGTTATCCCCGAGATCCGGGTGATTGGGGTTGAAGAATCGACGGTGGATGCGATGTCACAGTCGACACGCGCAGGACGAATTGTTGATTTGGCTCCCCAGCCGACCATTGCCGATGGAATTGCCGTCGGCAGGGTAGGATCTGTAAACCTGGGTATCGTGATTAAATCCGTTGATGACATCGTGACTGTGAGTAGTGATGAGATTGCCAATGCCATCATGCTGATGCTCGAGATAGAAAAGACGGTCATCGAAGGCGCCGCTGCGGTTACGCTGGCCGCTCTGCTCAATCATCGATTGCCTTGGCTTCACGGTAAAAGAGTCCTGTCAGTGATTTCTGGCGGTAACATTGATGTGAATGTACTCTCCAAGATTATCAACCGCGGTCTCAGTCACGATGGACGCATTGTCAAGCTGGAGTCGATAATTGCAGACAGGCCAGGCGCACTTGAGACTCTGCTGGGCATATTCCGGGAGTCTGGTGCAAACGTACTTGAAGTACACCATCATCGGTTTTCCGGCCAGGCACCCGTGGGGCAGATTGGTATTTCCATTACCGTGGAGACACGCAATCAACATCATATAGATCAACTCAAGGCCCTGCTGAATACTCGCGGTTATTCGGCTGATATCTGATATATCAATCGACCCAACGCGGGTAAGACTTGGCGATATTAAGCAAATCATGTACCGTGTCAGTTATGCAGACAAATAAAACCCAGAATAGCCAGGCTGTCTCCTCGCCAGGCACAAATGCAAGGCCCAAAGAGGTCGCTGACTGGCAACACAAACTGTCTGAAGTCTGGCTTGAATGGCGAACCCTGATTATCTTCCTGATTGTTATGGTGTTATTTCGCTCCGCTATTGCTGACTGGAACCAGGTCCCCTCAGGCTCAATGAAGCCGACTATTCTTGAGGGTGATCGAATCGTTGTTAACAAGCTCGCCTACGACCTGAAAATCCCGTTTACGACCTGGCATCTTGCTGAATGGAGTGTGCCAAAAAGGGGCGAGATTGTTACCTTCTATTCACCTGATGATGAGAAGTTGCTGATAAAGCGGGTTATCGGGATTCCCGGAGACGTCATCAGAATGCGCGATAACCAACTCTATATTAATGGTGAACCTGCGACCTACGATCGACTCGATGCAAGTATCGTCAATCAACTGGACTATTATCAACGACGTACTCACTCCTTTTTCAATGAGAAATATCAAGAAGTCGAGCATGCCGTTATGTTGCGCGCTGCTGCGCCGAATGAATACAACAGCTTTGGACCCATAGAAATTCCGGCTGGTCAGTACATGATGCTGGGCGACAACCGGGACAACAGCCGGGATTCCCGTCGTATTGGCCTGGTATCAAGGGACAGGATTACTGGCCGGGCGCATACCGTTGCATTTTCAGTGGACTACGAGGAATACTACATGCCTCGAATAGATCGATTCCTCAGACCTCTTAACTAACCTGCCGATCATAATTACCGTATGCGAGATCTGGCCAGCAGGATATTTTCCATATCTCACCTCACAGGCCAGTTTACCTTGCGGTCCGGCGCACAAAGTACGGAATATTTCGACAAATACCTGTTCGAGTCTGAACCGAGCCTGCTGGAAGATATTGCCAGGTCAATGTGTAAGCTGGTTCCGGAAGGCACCGAGATGTTGGCTGGACTCGAAATGGGCGGCATTCCTGTGGTCACCATGCTCTCCCACTACAGCGGGATTCCCTGTCTGTTTGTTCGCAAAACTGCAAAAACACATGGCACCAATAAACTGGCAGAAGGTCCTGACTTTGCCGGAAAAAGAATCACCGTTATTGAGGATGTTGTTTCCTCGGGCGGTCAGATAGTCCTCTCGACTGATGACCTAAGAAACGCTGGTGCGATCGTAAGGGATGCAATCTGTGTGATCGACAGACAATCGGGAGGAAGACAAGCACTGCTGGAGCAGGATATTCGTCTGCACAGTCTATTGACCATGCAGGATCTTGTCCTGGCTGGCAGTCCTTCAAAGCACTAAAACCAGATCCGGCATGCTGCTGCAGAAGTAGCACTACTACAGTGATCATTCATTTTTTGTTTCGTCAGCCCCGGGTTTCTGCTCCCTGGAAATCCTTTCCAGCATACCGTCGTTTTTGCCACGCATGAGTCGAAGCAGAAACGAGAAGAATAAACTACAAATTATCAGCGCAGCAACGAGCATAAAAGAGAGTATCAGGAAGACCTTGATTTCCTCTTTATCGACATCGTAACTGGTGATCGCCATCCACACGAATGCGACGGTAAACAAGGTACCTGAAACAAACAACCTGAGTTGCGAATTTTTGAAGAAGTTCAGCAGCGCCTTAACACACCATTTCTTTTGCTATCTGCCTAGCTTACACTCGTTGCGCTCTTAAACAACAATCTGGTTAATTAACAACAATCTGATTATTAACACGAAAACCTAAAAAACGGAGATTCCATGCCACTTAATCCAGTTGTCGACGCAATGCTGCAACAAATGGCCGAAGCCGGTGGACCTGCCTTGCACGAAATGACGCCAGTTGAAGGCCGGGCCATGTACCGGATGATGAACGAGGGAGCCAGCAAAGAGGATCTGGCCAGTGTGTCCGATGAATCAGCCAATGGCGTCCCTGTTCGCGTCTATCGACCGACCCTGAATACGAAGCTGCCATGTCTGGTCTACTACCATGGGGGTGGCTGGGTAATCGGCGATTTGGAAACTCACGACTCACCTTGTCGCCTGCTTGCCAGGCAAACGGGCTGCGTTGTGGTTGCCGTGGACTATCGATTAGCACCGGAACACCCATTCCCTGTGCCATTGGACGATTGCTTCACTGCAACCCAGTGGGTCGTTGACAATGCGGCTAGACTGGATATCGATGCTGAAAACGTTGCAGTTGGAGGCGACAGTGCCGGTGGCAATCTTGCGGCTTGCGTCTGCATCAAGGCGAGAGAACAAAACGGCCCGAGCATCGTCCACCAGGTATTGGTGTACCCCGTAACAGACGCCGCGATGGATACCGAATCCTATGTTGAAAATGCCGATGGTTACATGCTCACCCGGGATAGCATGGTGTGGTTTTGGGACAATTATATCGGTACACACAACAAGGACAATTACCTGATCTCGCCGCTTAAGGCGGAAGACCTGTCAGACCTGCCTTCTGCAACTGTGTTAACCGCAGAATTTGACCCCTTGAGGGATGAAGGGGAGTCATATGGGGCGAGGTTGCTGGCTGCTGGCGTTGCAACCCAGGTGAAGCGCTACGATGGCCTGGTTCATGGGTTTATCAGTACTGTCGATATTCTTGATCCCGCCAAAGAAGCCGTCGAGTTAATTGCCAGTAGACTAAAGCAAGCTTTTAATGACTGAACTGACCCAGGGCGCAGAACTTGATACCCTGCTCCAATCAGCCGTCACCGGCAGCAGAGAAATTCTGGATCTGACATTCCGCAGTCTTAAATGGCCTGCTTCCATTGAGGCGCTGACCTTCACCGATTGCTCATTTAGTGAGGTGAGTTTTACCGGTGAAGAGATCATCGAAGTAAATTTCATTGATTGTAAATTCAATGATTGCCAGTTCGACAGCTGCAGGATCCGTGAGTCCAAATTCGAGCATTGCCAGTTCTATACACCGGAAACAGAAAGCAGTTGCACTTTCAAGTTCAGTGACCTGACCGCTACCCGGTTTCTTAATTGCGATCTTTCTATGTGCAACCTGTCCCGATCGAACCTCTACAGGGCAGAATTAGTACATTGTCAGGCACAGGGCATTGATCTTAGCCATGTCAGTGTCGAAAGCGTCATTGGATCAAGCGTCGTGCTGCGTGGTGCGCTAATCAATGACTGCAACCTGTCATACGCTGATCTGACCGGCGCTATCCTGACTGAGAGTGAATTTAACGAAAACCGCTTGAGTCATTGTATTTTGCACGAGGCAACGCTGGAAAATTCATCGCTGCAGGACTGTGAGCTACACGGCATCGAAGCCCGAGGATTAACACTGACAGGTGCCGATCTAAGGGGATCAAACCTCGACGGATTGGATATCCGGCAAATTGATTTGACCGGTGTAACCATCAGTGGCTACCAGCAGACAGTGCTGCTGGAAGCCATTGGTATCAACGTCACTACTTAACCTCGATCAATTCCACTTCAAAAACAAGAACGGCATTGGGCGGAATGTTTCCGGAGCCTGCGGCGCCATAAGCCAGTTCAGAAGGGATGAAAAAACGAGTCTTGCCACCTTCCTTCATCAATTGCAGACCCTCGGTCCAACCGGGTATGACCTGACTCAGGCCAAACTCGACAGGAGACCCACGCTCGATAGAACTATCAAATACAGTCCCATTGATCAGGCTGCCTTCATAGTGAACCTTGACAGTATTATCTGCAGATGGGCTCTTTCCCGTTCCAGCCTGCATGACCTTGTACTGTAACCCGGACGCTGTCTGAATGATTCCGTCAAGTTTGGCATTGTCTTCGAGGTATTTCTGACCTACCGCCATTAGCGCGACCTTTTGCTGGTCCTGAAGCTCTTTTCGCCTTTTCTGGATCTCCGCGATAGTGGCTTCTTGCTGCTCCTGGCTTAGCTGGGGCTGCTTGTCACTCAGGGAATCATTCATACCTTGTAGCAGCCTTTCCAGGTCAACTTCATTGTTCCCCCCCTCTTTGAGCATATTACCGAAGGAGAAACCAAAAAAGTAACCGATATCTCCTTGCATATCCGTGGTTTCCTCGGCGCCCACCCAGTTTGTAGAAATAACTAGAGATAGTATTAGTAATACGTTGATTAATATAGTTTTAAGCTTCATTTTTCCTCTAACATGTGAAGTCGAATGCAGCCCGCATTATGCCATAGAATGGCGCGGCTGGCTCTGATTACAGTGACTTGGTCACTATTCCTTGCTCCCAAAGCTATTGGGACAGTAAACTCGTGCAAAGAGATAAAGGGAAGAATTCCCACCGTGAACCGAGTTTTTCGAACGGAACTTGAAGAAAGTATGCGGTTCTAAATAGTAGTTTAGTACAAAGTTGTAGTAAAACTTAAGTAAAAAATCGTTCAAACGAGCATGTGCCATAAAGTCATTTTGAGACAGACATCGAACTATGAAGATTACCAATCATATATTATCCGGCATTTTCTCTGCCCTTATCCTTCTGGCCTCATCTGCATTTGCAACAATTCCGGATGCAACCTATTCGCCACTGGCACCATTGCCTGAACACTTAAATACCACGCGAAATATTGTTGACGCCCTGGCGGGCAGGCACTATGTCAGCACTGTGCTGGATGACCGGTTATCTAACAAGATTTTCCACAGTTACCTGGATGATCTTGATCCCTCAAGAAGTTACTTTCTGGCATCAGATATTGCCAACTTTAAACGACTGAAGTTCAACCTGGATAACGCGTTGCGACTCGGCGACGTATCCCCTGCTTTCGAGATTTTTAACGTCTACCACGAGCGAGTCATCACTCGTTTCGAGAAGATTATCGCAAGCCTGGAGGCGGGCATAGACGAAATAGATTTTGCAGTTGATGAAGAACTTGTTCTGGATCGATCAGAGCTACCCTGGGCAATAACCTCCACCGAACTGGACGATGTATGGCGTAAACGCATTAAACATGGTGTCCTCAATCTGAAACTCGCCGATAAGGAGTTGGACAAGATCCAGGAATTACTGCTGAAACGTTATAACAACAGGCTCAGCCGAACCCTGCAGACCAACAGTGAAGACGTTTACCAATTATATATGAACTCCTTTACGCGTACCTATGATCCCCACACCCAGTATTTCTCACCCAGAACTTCAGAGAACTTCAATATCAACATGAGTCTTTCACTGGAAGGCATCGGTGCCGTTCTGCAACGTGAGGACGAATACACAAAAGTAGTTAGCCTCGTACCTGCTGGGCCGGCAGACAAGTCCAAAAACCTGTTCCCGGATGACAAAATAATCGCTGTAGGCCAGGGCGCAGGCACTGAAATGGTCGATGTAATTGGCTGGAGACTGGACGAGGTTGTGCAGTTAATTCGTGGCAAGAAAGACACCGTAGTTCGTCTCGATATTATCTCATCCGACGCCAGTGACGAAAAATCCAAAACCATCGAAATCACGCGAAGCACGGTTAAACTTGAAGAACAGTCCGCCCAGTCCGAAATTATTGAGGTAGAACAATTTGGGGCGCTACGAAAGATTGGTGTGATCGACATACCCACCTTCTACATTGATTTTCGCGCTCTCCAGCGTGGGGACAAAAATTACAAAAGCACCACCGCAGACGTTGAGAAACTGGTCAAAAACCTGATTGGGGACGGGGTCGAAGGTATCGTGATTGACTTGAGGAACAATGGCGGTGGATCTCTACAGGAAGCGAAGACTCTGACCGGTCTGTTCATCGACCGGGGTCCAACTGTTCAGATCCGCAGCAAAAGCAACCGGGTGGATATACTCAATGACCGCCACATTGGCACGGTATACGACGGTCCATTGGCCGTTCTGGTTAACAGACTGAGTGCCTCGGCTTCGGAGATCTTTGCCGGTGCGATCCAGGACTATGAACGCGGTGTGATCGTCGGCAGCCAGACGTTTGGCAAGGGCACCGTGCAATCCCTGGTTCCCCTGAACCGTGGCCAGTTAAAACTGACCCAGGCGAAGTTTTATCGGATTTCCGGCGAAAGCACACAACACAAGGGAATTATTCCTGACATATTATTTCCGAACAATTTTGACCCGGAATCCATAGGCGAGAGTACCCTCGACCAGCCACTGGAATGGGATACCATAGAAGCCACAGGGTATCGATCCAAGCGTTCTATTTTGCCTCTGGTTAGCGATCTTCGCAGCATGCATGAAACACGCACCGCCTATGATCCGGAGTTCGTGTACCTGCAGGACGCCCTTGCCTATCGGCAGGTTCGTTCCAATATTGATTCAGTGTCTCTCAACGAAAAGACGCGTATCAGGGAGAAGGAGGAATCCGACGCATTCTGGTTAAAGCTTGAGAACAACAAACGGCAAGGGCAGGGTCTGGCAGTGTTAAAGTCCCTCGATGAACTGGACGAAGACTCCGACCCTGTGGTCGCGAGTAATAAAACGGCGCAACCCGGTATTGCCCCTCCCTCCGAAGATCAATCCGGTGAACAAGTCGAAGGGATTCAAGGCAATGAGGTAGCCGGTGTGGTCGATTCCTCTGCCGTCTCACTGGTTCCAGCGACTGTGCCGGACACAGATATCGACGAAACCAAAGCAGACAAGCAGGACGAATCTTTGCCGGATCCGTTTCTGGTGGAAACCAGTAAAATCATACTTGATCTCATCGGACTCGAAGAACGTACTGCCGCGGAGAAACTTGAGGCGGAACACGTCAAGCTATAAAAAAGTCGCTATTTCCGACAGCGTCTTCTTGCCAATATCCGGTACCCTGGCGCCTCCCTCCGGGTAACCCACAACGAGCAATAGAAAGGGGCGCTCTGACCTGGGGCGACCCAGAATCCTGTTAAGAAATCCCATTGGACTTGGCGTATGAGTCAGGCTCGCCAGCCCGGCATTGTGGATGGCGGCAATCAGTAACCCGGTCGCAATGCCTACCGATTCGGTGGCGTAGTAGTGTTTGACCCGACTGCCATCTGGTAATACCCCATAACGCTGTTGAAAAATCGCGATCAGGTAAGGCGCAGTCTCCAGGAAAGGCTTGTCTGCATCAGTGCCTAATGGGGCCAGGGCTGCGAGCCACTCTTTCGGCGCTTTATGCTCATAAAACGCCTTCTCTTCCTTTTCTGCAGCAACGCGAATCTGGCGCTTCAGCGCTTTGTCTTCAACAACCACAAACTGCCAGGGCTGCATATTGGCACCACTGACTGCACTACCTGCGGTCAACAAACACTGCTCGATAATTCGTCTTGGAACCATTCGATTAGAGAACTCGCGCACGGTTCTTCGGCGTCGCATTGCGTTGTAAAACGCGTCCGCACGCAGTAGCATCTCTGCCTCATCGAACGTCTTAAAATCAAGATTAATAAATGCTTTCGTGGTCACATACTCCTCTTCTTGAACGATTCGTTCACAGCCGCCAAGCTAGCCTTGATTGCCTTTGTGATACTCCAGTAAAGGACAGCAAGGACAACAACGGAGTCTGCGAGACGTTATTTAAGCAGCGGA
This sequence comes from Pseudomonadales bacterium, assembly GCA_029941905.1. Classification (GTDB taxonomy): domain Bacteria; phylum Pseudomonadota; class Gammaproteobacteria; order Pseudomonadales; family Azotimanducaceae; genus JAHRVQ01. Next base: position 86,859 of record JAPYTQ010000001.1, read on the forward strand.
TGTTCAGCAGGTAGCTGTTTTGATACCCACAGTGCGAGTTTATGCGCCATGGCTTTTTGGGATACGTCCATTTTCGCCAATGGCTGGATGAGTTTATCGTGCACCAGCAGGCGATAAATATACTCAACCTTTTCATGGGCAGAATCAGTCGGTTCGAACTCAACCACACCGCGTTTTTCACCGTAGTCCATGCCCAGGCGAATAGCCTCCTTCAGTAATTCAGCCTCATTTGCCAGTTTCTTTTTTTTCTTCGCCACGATGACCCCCTGCACATGCCACGATCTTAGACTACCCACCCTATGGACATCAAATGCACCCTTTACTGGTTCGCCATGTCTTTCTCAACATGATCGAAAGCATTCTGGATTTCTTTGAATTTCTCTTCTGCACCGGCTGCCAGTTCCGGCGCCATACCCTTCGACTGGATACGGTCAGGATGATATTCCATTGCAAGCTTGCGATACTTTTTCTTGATATCTTTCAGCGCATCGCCGCGTTTAGCGCCCAGAATGGCGTAGTAGCGATTAATATCTTCCGGGACTCCAACGAATCGGCTCTTTAACTGCTGATAACGATCTTCCAGCCGGAAGATTCTGACCGCTATCATAATCATATCTTCTTCAATGTCCTGTATTTCGCCATCGGCGTAAGCCACGACCAGTAACAGATCAATGACGGAGGCGCTGACCTCCTTCGACCTGCCGAACTCATCATAAAACTGTTGTGCAAAGTCTTCGAATCTATCATCAGAATCTTTTGCAGCATTGAAAACCTCAACGGCAAATTGTCGGGCCTTGGGTGAAAGCCTCAGATTGTGCCGCATGACATGGTCTATCACATCGATCTCGTGTTGAGTCACCCGACCGTCTGCCTTTGCTAATTTAGCCAGCATGGAAAATGTCGCAATAAAGTAGATACTCTGTTTGTTTTCCAGCGAGCTAAACAAACCGCTACCGACGGATTCATCCCCGTCGAAGGCGTGATGACCTGCCATGGCACCTAACACCGCACCAATAGGTCCACCAAGCACAAAGCCAAGGCCGCCTCCAAGTATTTTCCCCATCCAGCTCACTTGGTGTGCCTCACCCTTTCACAGTGATCCTGCACAATATCTATAAATTCCGGCACCAGGCTTTTAGGGATCGCGTGTCCCATTCCGGGGACCACAATCATGACGCTACCAGGGATACTGCTGGCAGTGTCTTCACCGCAAGCGACCGGAATAAGCGGGTCATCTTCGCCGTGGACCACGGTTGTTGGAATTACAATTGTTTTTAACAGCGCCGTGCGATCACCATTTCGAACCACAGCTGCCATCTGCCGTGCCACCCCTTCCGGATTGTAGTTACGCTCATAGCGATGCCGGGCGATTGCAGTTCGTTCTTCCAGCGATTCGGGGTATTGGGGGCCACCAACGATAAGCAGCCCTTCTGCGGTCGAGGCAATAATCCCATCGACGCCAGCGGCAGGATCCGGTGTCGCCATCAGTGAACGTTGCGCCGCTGGTGCAGGCGGTGGGAGACCGGGTTTACCGCTCGATGACATCACAGACATCATTGAGAGCAATCGGTCGGGATACCTTGCGGCGACCAATTGGACAATCATGCCGCCCATTGAAATGCCCAGGACATGTGCTCGTGTTATATCCAGGGCATCCATCAGACCGATTACATCATCCGCCATATCTGTCAGGTCGTAAGCCAGTGCTTCAATCCCTTTACGCACGTTGCTCATATTGGGTTGGCCAGATTCTGTAAATTTTTGCGATAACCCGACATCCCGATTGTCAAAAATCACAACATGAAGACCACCTGTCACCAGGCCCTGCAGCAGACTGCTGTGCCAGTCAATCATTTGTGTACCCAGCCCCCGTACCAGAATCAGCGTTTCATTACCGGGACTACCAAACTGTTCGTATTCGATCGTTATGCCATTCGCAATTGTCTGACTCATACTTCCTCCCCGCCCATTCTTTGCAGGAGGGCTTTCGTTTTACTTGCCATGAGTTCAGCATCACCCCGGGATTCAACATTGAGCCGAACCACCGGTTCGGTATTTGACATTCTGACATTGAAACGCCATTGCTCAAACTCCATGCTGAGCCCATCGGTCCGGTCGGTGGACACTGCATCCGAGGTATACTCAGATTCAATCGCTTCAAGAAGCTCAGCAGCGTTTTCGATTCTGCGATTGATTTCACCACTGGCGGGGAACGCCAGCATTCTTTCGTCCACCAGTTGCGCCAGGGATTTGTTCCCGGCAGAAATCAGGCCGACCACCAGCAACCAGGGAACCATGCCACTATCGCAGTAAGAAAAATCCCTGAAATAGTGATGCGCACTCATTTCACCGCCATAGATCGCATCCTCTTTTCTCATGCGTTCCTTGATAAAAGCATGGCCGGTTTTACTCTGTATCGCCTCACCACCCATGTTGTTAACTATTTCGATGGTGTTCCAGGTTAAACGGGGATCATGGACAATGCTGCTCCCCGGTGACTTGGCAAGAAATGCTTCAGCCAACAATCCAACGATGTAATAACCCTCGATAAAACGACCATCGGCATCAAAAAAGAAACACCGATCGAAATCACCATCCCAGGCGATCCCCAGGTCGGCTTTATGTATTTTTATTGCATCGATAGTCGACGCACGATTCTCTCTGAGTAGGGGGTTAGGTACGCCATTGGGAAAATTGCCATCAGCGTCATGGTGAACCTTGATAAACTCCACGGGTAAAAATCGTTCGATTCGGTCTATGACGGCACCGGCGCCGCCATTGCCCGCATTGGCTACGATTTTCAACGGCTTGAGGGTCGCCACATCAACGTAGGTAAGCAGATGTGCAATGTATGCACTTCGATGGTTGAGTTCAGACAGTTGACCCCGGGAACCGATATCGGGAAACTGATTTGCCGCAACTAACTGCTCGATCTCCCTGAGACCGGTATCGCCACTAATAGGCCGAGCGCCCTCCCGAACCAGTTTCATACCGTTATAGTCTTTGGGATTATGGCTTGCGGTGACAACGATGCCACCGTCCATATCGAAATGATCCGTGGCAAAGTAAATCTCCTCGGTGCCACACTCGCCAATATGATGGACATCTACCCCACTGTCGAGCAAACCGTTAATCAGGGCGTCACTAATGGAAGGGCTCGACAAACGAATGTCGTGCCCCACTACCACCTTGACCGGTTGAACCTGCAATGCGAAGGCTCGCCCTATCCGGTACGCAATGTCTTCGTTGATCTCGTCCGGAATCCGGCCCCGTATGTCGTAGGCCTTAAAACAACTTATTGCCACGAATTTGTCCTTTTGTGAAAAATCGATATTCTACCGAATCTTCACTCCGGATTGGTAAGACTGTGCTCGAAGTCGGATTTCTTTACAAGACCACAATTGACAATACAGCCGGTAAACCCGAGGCAAGCTGCTTCCACTCTGCGTCGTTACTAACCTGCCAGACATTACCACTGTCAGAACCAATCAGTACACCGCCGGGACTACCAGGATCGGGAATCAGGCCGTGAAAGTTCTCTGTAGCGGGTGAATGCGCCTCATCACAAAGAGATCGCCAGGATTCACCTTCATTTTCGGAACGAAACAGCATGGCCCCGGCGCCGCCTTCGTTTTTGTAGCTGGAAAATGCGGTTGGCGCACTCGCGACTGTCAGCCCAAAGGGTGGCCGGGAATCAATGCACATGGGGCGTGAATAGCGAGGTGTTATACCTTTCCAGACGTAATTCCAGGAATCCCCCCCATCATCAGAACGAAAAACCCCGGCATTGCCTTCGATCATTTCTGCAACCCCATCAAGTCGTCCGTAGCCAGTGGAAGCAAACAACACGGCAGGGTTTTGTGGGTGGGCAAACATCATATGCAGATCAGGGTTTTCGCCGGGAAGGTTTAACGTCCACGTCTCCCCAGCATCGGTGGAGCGCATGATTCCCCCAACCTCCACACCGACCCACAGATGCGCTGGATTATCACGGTCAATCACCAGGGCCCTCGCACTTGCCGGTAACGGGGGTGTGACAGGAATACACCATTTATCAGACTCGGGGTTTTGAGCGAATGTGGTTACCTCTTCCCAGGTTACACCGCCATCTTCACTCCGAAACAATCCTGCCGGTTGCGTCGACGCGTAAAGCACATCATTACTGGCAGCGCGAATTTGCCAGACCTCACGATCCTCGAGACCAGCCAGCTGCCAGGACTCACCCTCATCGTTGGACACGAATAAACCATTACCCGTCCCTGCGAAAAGACGCCCATCCAGATAAACCAGATCACGGACCCTGCGCGTCTCAAGAACGTTCAGGGCCTGACTATTTTCTATGGAAAAAATACCTCTGCTCGTTCCTGCCAGTACTTTCATCAGCATGATCTCCTTTATTCCCCAGAGTCTAGCCCAGTTTGCTCACTCAGGCATCATTTTGGACACTGAGGTGCAGAACATTAAGGAACGGTATGCATTCCACCCTAAAGTGCAAAAACCATCAACTGGTCACCTTTTGGCGTGCCCAACCCGCCATGACCGCCAACCGCAATAGCGATGTATTGCTTGCCATTAAACACATAGCTCATGGGTATCGCATTGGCCGAGGTAGGCAGGCGGTATTTCCAGATCTCCTCGCCGGTACTCGTCTTGTACGCTCTGAAATAGAAATCAATACTGGCACCAACAAAAATCAGTCCGCTGGCCGTGGTCATTGGCCCACCAAGATTGGGTACGCCCCATTCGAAATTTGGCACAATTGCGGGTGCAACGTCTTCGATAGTTCCAAACGGTTTATTCCAAAGTACCTTGCCGCTGTTCAAGTCAACCGCCGCTATCTTGCCCCAGGGCGGTCGAGTGCAGGGTAAACCGAGTTCAGACAGGAAAATCCGCCGGGCCATGCCATAAGGTGTGCCACGCATTGCAGTTAATTGCCACCCATCCATCTCTTTGCTTGCCACTACCCGGTTGAACTCATCCCTGGCAACAACTTTATGAGCCCCGGCGTATCCATAAGATTCATCACCGCAATCTGCCGGGATTCATCCAGGGCAACGCCTCCCCAGTTAACGCCACCCGCCCATCCCGGATACTCGATCGTACCGCCAATCGACGGTGGCGTAAAAATACCTTCCGAACGGTAGGTACTGAGGATCTCCTCGCAACCCATCTTGTCAAAGATGGCAATACCAAATGCGTCTTCAGGTCCCAGGGCCCTTTGGTCTCCAACGATGATCGACGAGAAAGGCTGGGTTGGGTGTGCCAGTTCGCCGGGGACGTCACTGGCCGGAACTGGCCGTTCCTCGATTTCATACAGTGATTCACCGGTTTCGCGATTAAATGCGTACAACATGCCGGTTTTGGTAACAATGACTACTACCGGTATTTGCCTGTCTCCCCGGCGGATCATCATGAGACTGGGCTCCGCCGGAACATCGTAATCCCAGATATCGTGATGAACTAACTGCTGATGCCAGATAACCTTGCCTGTATTGGAATCCAGGGCGACGATGGAGTTGGCATAGTCATTTCTGCCATGTCTTTCACCACCATAAAAATCAGGGCTCGGGGAGGATGTCGGCACAAAAACCAGCTGTCGCTCCGGATCGACCGAGATAGGCGCCCAGGCATTGGCTGCACCCGTAATCCTGGCGCTTGTTGATGGCCAGGTTTCAAAAGCCGGATCGGCTGATGAACGCGGAATAGGATCCCATGACCACAACAAACGACCAGTGACGGGATCCAGGGCGCGAACGATTCCCTGTTCCAGTTCAACGCCTCCATTGTCGCCAATAGCAGAACCAACAATGATTCGATCTGGTAAAACGGCCACAGGCGATGTCACGCCGTCATCCCCTGGTCGTAAGTTATCAATACCCACTGTCAGATCTAAAACGCCCTTGTTCGAGAAATTACGGCAGGGTTGCCCGGTTTCAGCGTTAATGGCATGAAGTGCGCCATATGGGTACCTATGAATACACGGTCCGGGCACTGTTTGTCTTCACCGTGCCATAAAGCGACTCCCCGCGAGGCACTTTCCGAATAACCCAGGTCTCGATCTATCTTTGCATCAAAGCGCCAGATTTCTTTTCCGTTGGCCGCGTTTATCGCCATCACCTGGTTGTCGCTGGTGCTGACAAATAGCATGCCTTGCCAATAGGCCGGTGTGGCCTGGAAGGAGTGCGCCTTACCTTTGAATCCCGCATTAAAATCACCGGTTCGATAACTGAAAGCCAATTTGAGCTGCGATATGTTATCGGAAGTAATCTGGGTGAATTGATAATGCTGACTACCATCTTCTGCTGCTGCCATCAGGTAGGAGCAAAGAGACAATACAAGAAGAGCTGTTAGTCTGAAAAATGAATTCATTAGTGTTTATCCAGCGTATTTTCAAGAAGATCAAAATCTACACTCAATCTTCGATTGGGCTAGGACAGATATTACCCAAAAGTTAACCGCGCCAACATTGCCATGACTTTAAACAGTATATAATAACGCCCTCTTTTGTTGATACAGGAACAACGTGGCACCCGAACAGTTGAGTTCACGAAATCTAAGCTGGCACTGGCCAGCGGCATTCGCAATTTTTGCCTGTGCACTCATAGGCTTCTCATCCGGGGTTTCACTGACAGAACGACCCGAAGTAATCACCTCATCCATGTTGACCAAGGCATATTACAGCCTCGGGTTATTTGTCATTGGCGGATTGGACATCGGCGTACCTGTAGGAGGACCTGTATTCGGTCGGATTCTATTATGGGTTGCCTACTTTGGTGCACCCTTATTGACCGCATCTGCTGTTATTGAAGCGGTGCTGAATGTGATGGAACCTCACCGCTGGAAATTACGACGACTAAGAAACCATATCGTTATCGTTGGTTCTGGTGATATGACTATCAGCTATCTTCGTGTACTCCGGGAACAGGGTAACACTACCCCCGTGATTGTCGTTGATGAGAAGGTTGACGCTGTTCGTGAACTCGAACTGTCGGCGTCCTTCAACGTCACTGTCGTCGTGGGTGACGTTACACATGACTTCCTGCTTAAGGAACTGAGACTAAAGCGCGCCTTAAGAGTTCTGTTATTGGGGGAAGACAATTTCCTTGCCTATGAGGCTGCCAGTAAAATCTTACGCCTGTTCCCGCACCTTGAATCACGAATTATCATCCACAGTTCCAGCCTCCGATTTCTAAGGGCCATGCAGGATACTAAAATCGCGCAGCAGTCCATCAGCTTTAACTCATACAATTTGGCCGCCAAGGGTCTGGTCCGTGAAACCCTGACGGATCATTTCAGCCGCACAAAGGGGAAGGATGTAGTGGTCCTGGCTGGTTTTGGTTTGTTCGGCCAGACAATTTTGGAAGAATTGCAAAGCGTCGCCAGGGATGAGATAGAAGTCGTCGGTATTATCGACCTGGATGCCAACCGACGAATTGAAGTCGTTGATGAGCAACAGTCTATCGAGTCCAAATACAACCGGGGAGTACTCCAGGGAGACATATCCAACCCCGAGGTCTGGCGCAATCTTCGCCATCAAATAGACCTGTCGCGAGGAGAACCGGTAATTATCCTGGGTACCGGCGATGCGGCAAACAATTTACGTACCGCTTTGTGGATCCGACAAAAACACCCTAACGCGCTGGTCTTTGCCCGAACAAAGGATGTGTCACATTTTGCCCAGGAAGTAGGCAGGGAACACGATATCAATACTATTAGCATTACCCAGCTGGTAGAAGACAATATTCCGCTGGACTGGTTGGATTAGGGAGCCTCCCCCAGGTCAACTCGCCTCAGTCGAACCAGGGGAATCAGCCTGCGGGTTTTGTTCTGGTACTCAACATATCTGGGCTGCTTTGTCACAACCCGTCGCCAGATAACTTCTCTTTCGGCAGCCTCGACCCTGGTTGCCTCAACTGAAAATTTATCTGCACCAATCTGAACAGAAGCGAGGGGCGCCGATTCGAGGTTGAACAACCATGCCGGGTTGCTGTGTAGATTGCCGTTTGAGGCGACCATGATATAGCACGTATCAAATACAAAATAAGGCATAGGCGTCGTTCGTGGCTTTTGGGATCGTCGCCCGGTAGTTTGCAGCAACAATATATCCAAGCCATCCAGGCGCGCACCAATCCTGCCGTTTGTCGACCGGTAGAGCCAGGTATGCACTCTTGATATTCGCAGCATATTCTGCCTGCCGGGAACGTATCGGATGTAGTTGGTATAGGGTTTTTCAGCTGCCATCGATGCCGTTATCTCGACAGCCGCAAAGATTTCAGATTGATACCTAACTCAACATCGGTTTTTAACGTCACAAGCTGTTTGCAGCGCTGTACCAGATCCACGTTGTTCTGGACACGTATGGCAGAACTCTCTGGTTGATTATCCTTGAGAATATTTTCCAACGAACCATATCGATGCAGGAGGGAAGCGGCTGTCTTCTTGCCCACCTTTGGAACACCTTTGATGTTGTTGCTCGCATCTCCTGCCATGGCCCAGTAGTCAGTCAGTTGATTGATTTCCACCTCGTACTTTCGACGCACCTCTGATTCCGTTATTTGCTTGTGTTCAAAGTGATTAAATACCATGACATGATCAGATAGCAGTTGCAGGAACGACTTGTCTGTGGACAGGATTATCGCTTCAGCATCACTGTGTCCAACAACGAAGGCGATGGTGGCAATAACATCATCGGCTTCATAGCTTGGTGTGGTTATACTGCGCAAACCCAACTCCTGAAAAGCTGACTCAAACATGGCCAGATTGTCCAACAACAATGCAGGTGTGGGTTTACGGCCAAGTTTGTAACTGTCGTAGAGCAGATGGCGCCAGGTTGTCTCGTGACTGTCGAACACGACACAAACGTGACTGGGTACATGCTGCCTAAGAGCCCGGGCCACAGATCTCGCGGAGGATCGAATCACTTCATCAATTTCCTGACTGTCATCGGGTCTTGCTTCGAAGATCCTTCGAATCAGGTTAAAAGCATCGATTAGTAAGACACGAGTCTTCACGGCTATGTACTAGGAGGCTGACCGAGATTAGAAACCGTAGCGAGGGGAAGCTGTCTAGTAACCAAGCGCAGCACCTTCATTGCGAGGGTCTTTAATACCTGAAATGACCCCATCGCTGATAAGGATGGAATTGGCATCGCCAATCCCCCTGCCATAAGGTATTTCTCTAAACCCCACATGGCCTTGCGCTTTTAGATTGGCAATAGTATCTGGAGACAAGCCGTACTTGTCGTACATGATCATGTTCGGTAGCCACTGATGGTGAAACCGGGGCAAAGAGACTGCATCATCAATAGCCATACCGTGATCGATAACATTCACGACGACCTGCAATGTGGTCGTGATAATCGTCGATCCCCCAGGGGAACCTGAGATCAAAAATGGCTTTCCATCATGCACCACCAGCGTCGGCGACATGGAACTGAGCATACGCTTGCCCGGGGCAATGGCATTTGCTTCGCGACCAATCAGGTTAAACTGATTCGGTGTATCCTTTTTTATCGAAAAATCATTCATCTCGTTGTTTAACAATACACCGGTACCCGGTACCACTATCTTGTTGCCGAAGCTGCTATTGAGGGTGGTGGTCAGCCCCACCATCATATTGTCTTTGTAAACAGAAAAGTGAGTCGTCTCTGTACTCTCCACCGGCCATTCCTTACCTGCGCCAATATCCTCACTTTTACTCGCCCGGCCTGGATTAAAATCCGCGAAACGCGCCTTCGCATAACGCTTGTCCATCAGCATCGCAAGTGGCACATCATAGTGATCAGGATCCCCAAGGTGCTCGGCTCTGTCTGCATAAGCGCGACGCTCCGCCTCGATCATCAGGTGAATGGTTTCTGAACTGCCATACCCCATACTCGCTACATCATAGGGTTCCATCATGTTGAGAATTTGCTGAATCAACGCCCCGCCGGAGGAAGGCGGAGACATGCCATAAATATCATAACCACGATAGGTACCATGAACCGGTTCGCGCCAGACTGATCTGTAATCTGCGAGATCCGCCAGGGTTATATCGCCATTGCCTCGCTCCATTTCCTTTGCGATCAGTTGTGCAACTTTACCTTTGTAGAAACCGTCACGACCGTGCCTTGAAATCAATTTAAGAGTTTTTGCCAGATCCGGTTGTTTCCAGATATCACCTTCCCCGTAAGGCTCACCCTTTTTGGAAAATTTGGCCATTGACGCGGGGTATTGCTGCATTCGTTTTAACTGACGCTCAAAACCGCGAGCCATATCGTGGGACAAAATAACGCCCTTTTGAGCCAATCGGATGGCTGGCGCCATTACCTTTTGTCGTGACATGGAGCCATATCGATCCAGCAAGGTCAGTAGCCCGTCGACAGAACCAGGCGTGCCTGCTGCTTTATGACTCGCTGTAGAAAGGCCCGTAATCACATTGCCATTGGCGTCCAGGTACATGTCACGATGGGCGCTGGCAGGTGCCGTTTCGCGATGATCCAGGGTAACAACTTCACCGTCTGGTAACCTCACCACAGCGAATCCACCGCCACCGATATTCCCGGCTGAGGGATAGGCAACTGCAAGTGCAAAGGCCGCGGCGACCGCACCATCAACGGCATTGCCACCTGCCTTCATGATTTCAAGGCCAGCTTCAGAAGCATAGACAGATCGCGATGTCACCATTGCCGTGGACCCGTAGGTCGCTTCCGGACTCACGGCAAAGGCGATATTTGCTGCCAATATACTTGCTGCCAATAAAGATAGTAAAACCAGAACTCGCATAACCGGAATCTGCATAAAGACTCACCAACATCATCATCGTCATTGATTCCGGTAGCTTAACACGGAGACTCAGATCTAATGGGTGTCATCTTCAGTATAAGCTGGCATTATTTTGTTTTGTTACTCAAGTTGCAGCATCAATGAGCATTTCTACAAGGGATATGAGGCGACTCGCTCTAAACTCACAGGGGCTGTTAAAAAGAGCACCTTTCGGTCGTGGCCTGAATGCCGTTCACAAAGCCGTCAACCAGTTGGGTTATGTCCAGATTGACACCATCTCGGTGGTCGACAGGGCCCATCATCATATCCTGCGAACCCGGGTACCAAATTATACTCCCGTCATGTTGCACAAACTGCAAACCGAGAAACAGGCAATATTCGAGTATTGGGCCCACGCTGCTTCCTATCTGCCTATCGAAGACTACCGCTACTATCAACCGGTCATGCAAGGGTTTGGAAAAAAACGCAAGGCTGACAGGAAAATACGCAATGACATATTGAATCGCATCGCTGCTGAGGGGCCGCTTCAGTCCAGGGACTTCGGGAATCCAGCAGGGCGAAAATCCGATGGCTGGTGGGACTGGAAACCCGCAAAACAGGTCATGGAATATCTGTTTCTTTCCGGTGAGCTCATGGTACGTGAAAGGCGAGGCTTCCAGAAAGTCTATGATCTGACGGAAAATGTCCTGCCAGACACCATTGATCGATCGCCTCCAACCGAGGAAGAACGCGGCCATTTTTATATCCGGCGCATGCTTGGCGCACATGGGTTTGCCAGCGAGCGACAAATTGCCTATGACCACATCGCCGTAAACCGATTTTCCGACTACAACATTCGTCCGGCAATCAGGCAGGCGCTCGCTGATCTTTTGGAATCTGCAGAAATCCAGCAGGTAGATTTCTGTAATGAGCCCTACTTCTACCTGGTACACGCATTGTCAGATTGTCCCGTCAAGCTCGGCCAGCGACGGGTTAATTTCCTCTCTCCCTTTGACAACCTGGTGATCAATCGCAAACGTCTGCTGGATCTTTTCGGCTTTGACTACCAGCTTGAATGTTATGTTCCCCAGGCAAAGCGAAAATTCGGATACTTTGTACTGCCAATTCTCTACGGAGATGAACTGGTGGGTCGGATGGATTGTAAAGCGATCAGAAAAGAGAAGACCCTGAGTATCCGGAATATCTGGCTGGAGCCGAAAACGAAACTGACAGAAGCTTTCGTTACTGCCCTTGCACTTGCCCTTCAGGAGTACCAGACAAGCCTGCAGTGCGAACAAATCATTATCAATAAATCCGAGCCTGCAAAGCTCAGCGGACTCATCCAGTAACAAGGGCCTGATTTCACCCCATTAACCTCGTCGTAATCTACTTGAATCTGTCAACATTCAGGGGAATACTGAGAGTATCTAACCTGAAGAGAGAATAAGAATGAAATTCAGAATTATTGCTTTACTATGTTGTGCGTTGTTCGTTACCCCTGTATTGGCCAACGATGCGATTGTGACCATGGCTTCTGTGCTGGTGAAGCTGAATCACTTTCCGACCGAAGCAGATAAGCAGGCATTGTCAAAGATAGTTGACGATAAAGCCAGCGACGAGACAGACAAGCAATTAGCAGAAATAATATCCGGCATTGCACATCGGGTGAGCGATAAGGACAAGGAAATTTTGCGGGGAATGCTATTCAACGAAGACCTGTCGGATGACACTAAAGCAATTGCAAAGACAATTCTTGGTATTGAGCATCACCCAAAAGACGCGGACGTGGAAGCGATGAAAAAGATAATTGAGGATGCTGGCTAGTTACTGCGAGCGATACTTTCTACAATATTTAGAAAAGAAATTAAATCGAATACCTCTGTCTTGATTTTCTGGTTCATCAAAATGCAACGAGATGCGCATGCAGCACCGAATTCGTAGCGGATTCCGGTGTTGGTGTTGGTTTTGGTTTTACAAAATCAACGCTAGTCTGTGAAGCTTTCAAGCAGATCAATCATCACCTCAGTGCCCCGTCGCATATTCTCGACTGAGATACGCTCATTGTTACCATGTACACCCCTGGAGTCTGTCCGGGGTACGACAAACGCACCATAACCATAACTTGTAATGCCCATATCCCGAAAGAAATGACTATCTGTAAAACCAGTGGACACGCCGGGAATAACATGGGCACCCGGAAAATTTCGTTCATATACCTGTTCAATTAACCGGTAGAACGGAGTATCTGCGCTGCTGACCGCTGGGGTGAACCCCATGATCTTCTCGATATCCACGTTCGTATCGTTGATGATCAGAGACAGCTCCTCAAGGAACTGATCCGGATCCTGGTCTGGTAACAATCGGCAATCCAGCTCGATGCTGGCCTCAGTTGGTACCACGTTGATTTTGTTACTCCCCTTCAATCTCGTCAGTGAACAGGTGTTCCGCAGTAACGAGTGGGAACGAGGATCAATGAGCTGAAGCAAGTTCATAAACTCAGCGCTCTTTACCGAGTTTTCAATATCAGCAAATTGTGCCGCCAGGGGCTCTTTCTCGTACCGGGCGGTACTCTCGAATAAGGCTTGAACCGATGGAATGACCCTGGCTGGGAATTTTGTCCGTGCAACCCGGTCGCCAGCCCTGATGATTCGTGTGACCGCAGTTTCTGTTTGTGGACTCGAGCCGTGTCCAGGATTACCATGGGCGACCAGTCGCAACCACAACGGCACCTTCTGGGTAAGCTCGACCCTGAATACGGTCTGTTCACCAATCACTGAACCACCACCACCTTCATTAATCAGATAGCCGACATTCTGAAACAGCTCCGGTCGATTCTCAGCCAACCAGCCTGCGCCGAATGCGCCCCCCGCCTCCTCGTCAGCCGTGGCCATAAAAATAACGTCCCGATTCAGGCGTGAACCCACAGCATGTAATGATAGAAAAGCCTGTAACTGCACAATGCCAGAACCTTTCATATCCAGCGCACCACGGCCATAGACATGACCATCGCGGATTTCCCCGGAATAAGGGTCAGAGGTCCAGTATTTAAGGTCCGCAGGCACTACATCCATATGGTTAAGCAGTATCAGGGCGGGCTCATTCCCACCTTTCAGTCGCGCCCAGATGTTACCGCGGCCAGGCGCTGATTCGGCGGTTTCGTATTCGATACCTGCTTCGTCAAAAATCCTGGCAAAAAATTCGACTCCCCGGGTTTCATTTCCCGGCGGGTTCTCGGTGTTAATCTGGATGTACTCAGACAGGCGTTCCGCTGCCTGATCAGCGAATTCCGACGCATCGATATTTAGCGACGCTGATAACAGCAAAACCAGGAATGTTGCTTGGAACGCTTTATGTCTCATAGAAACTCACCTTCAATAACATGAAGAAGCAGATAACATTGCTTCAGTACCCTCATATATCTACAAACAATGTTCCTCGCAATATTTCATTTCACGAAACGTTTCACTGCAAGAATATGAGTACCTCGTAGTAAAGTGTAACGTAAGAACACTCAAGGAATCATCCCATGGCTATCAGCAAATCAGATAAGACCTTCGCGGGTTCAATTCCTGAAATCTATAACAACTACCTGGTTCCCCTTATCTTTGAATCTTATGCGGCCGATTTGGCGCAACGGGTGAGTGAAGGTAGCTGCTCCCAGGTGTTGGAAATTGCGACGGGTACCGGCGTGGTCGCTCGTGCCTTAATCGATAAGCTGGGGAACAGCGTCACGATTATCGCCACCGACCTGAATCAACCCATGCTGGACAAGGCTGCTTCGATTCGCGTTGATGATAACGTGAGCTGGCACCAGGCAGATGCGGTTTCCCTGCCTTTCGAAGATGGAAGTTTCGATGTCGTTGTTTGTCAATTCAGTGTCATGTTCTTTCCTGATCGGGTGAAAGCCTATGCAGAAGCGAAACGGGTTCTAAAACCAGGGGGTCGATTCCTGTTCAGCGCCTGGGATGATATTAAGGAAAACGAATTTTCCGACACGGTGACGAACGCGCTCGCTGTGGTTTTTCCCGACAACCCGCCCCGGTTTCTCGCCAGAACGCCACATGGATATTTTGATATCGAAAAAATCAAGTCAGACGTAGCTGAGGCAGGATTTAGTGATGTACCACGAGTCGATACGATCAGTGCCAGAAGCAAGGCCAGTGACCCGTCGATCCCGGCGATTGCTTACTGTCAGGGCACTCCACTTCGGTCCGAAATTGAGGCAATAGACAGTAGTTTGCTCGACCAGGCAACAGAAGCTGTAACACAGGCTATATCAGCACGTTTTGGATCTGGCGCGGTTGACGGAAAAATTCAGGCACTGGTTGTGACCTGTACTGCCTGAGAGGAGCTTTTCAGCAGCCTATCAAGGTAGCGCCTTAACTAACGCCTCATAGAGCGCCTGTTGCAGTTTCCAGTCTTGAGGCCGCGAAGCATTGGGTCGGGCACTGTGGATCGCAATGACAACCTCCGCACCTGGGTCAATGTAAATTCCCTGGCCGAATATCCCACTGGCACTATAAGCGCCTTCTTCTTGAAGCCACCACATGAATCCATACCCCTTGAATCCCTTGCTGGGTTCTGTTGAATCTTTCATCCAGGTTTCTGGTAGTACCTGCTGACCGTTTTTCAGGCGGCCGTTGTTCATCGCAAATAGTCCAATTCGCCCATAGTCCCGCAATGTAGCGCTGATACAGCAACCACCAAATTCGCCACCAGCGGCTTCAGTGAGTAACCAGTTCGCATCACTTTCCATGCCGTAAGGTTGCCAGATTTTATGGCTGAGATAGGTCGCAAGGTTATTACCGATAGCCGCACGTAACACATCGCCTACAAGATTTGTTTCTGCCGTGTTGTAGTTGAACTTTTCACCTGGCTCCGCTTCTCTCGGCAACCTCCGAAGGTAGACATATGTTGCCAGACTAGCCGGTCCCGCATTGCCGCCGGTACTCCAGTTACTGCTGATATCAGAGTTCGGGTCAGCATAGTCCTCATTCCATTTCACGCCTGAAGACATCTGCATGATGTTCCTGATGGACGATTGATCATAGGGTGAGCCCTTCATGCGAGGTACATAATCCGTGACTTTCTCATCGAGACTTGCGATATAACCGTCCTGCACAGCAGCACCCACCAACAGTGACACAACTGACTTGGCCACTGAGAAAGAAGTCCAGACACTTGCCTCAGTGTTCCCAAGGCCATAACGTTCATAGACAATTTTCCCCTGCTTGATCACCAGCAGCCCGGCAACACTTTGTTTCTGGAAATACTCGCCAACCGTCATTGGATCCCCGTCGGATTTGAGCTTCACATCGCCCAGATCTTGTAACGCATAGGGTAATTCGAGTATCGAATCACCAGCCTGAATTCTTCTGGTGGGTGAAATTTTGTCGTAGTTGCGGTATCCGGCGACCTGCTGTTCCGGCGTCCAGAAGAGTACTGATGCACCCGGTGGTGCAAAATGCTTTGCATCATCCATTGGATCTATCAGTGGAGCGGCAAAGACAGTGGGCAATAGCCCGATGGATAACGCGAAAACTGCACCCAGGTTCTGTAACAATACCTTCATGATTGAGCCCCTAATCCGTTAATTACCCAAGTTGTGTATTTCATCACTCCTGACAAAACACTTTCCCTGGAGTTGATACATCAAAATGGATAACTACTTTATTGCGCTAGGCTGGAAATGTCATTTACCAAACACATGAGGTACTCTCACCCTTAAAGAACCAGCACATTGGCTGACTGCTCAAGGACGAAATATGTTCAAAAACCCGATCGTCCCCGTCTTCGCTTTCCTCCTGGGTTTGTTTTCACTCGTGTTTGCAATTAAAAGTCCCGATGGTGCATTTGTGGGTAATATGCTGCCTGAGCTGATCGGATTTTGCCTGGAAGGCATTTTCTTTATCGGCATATTCACCTGGATCCAGGAGCGCAAAGACAGGGAACGAAAAAAGGAACTCAAGCAAAGTTTAGCAGGTGCCATCGGATTTATTTGCCCAATTATCAACAGTACATTGCCTGAAGATAAACAAATCAAACTTCTCAGTAATGATAACTGGACCCGGCAAACCCGTAAGAACGGTAAGAGCCTGAAAGCACTGTTGGGCAGTGTCAACAACAATGACATCGACGTCTCCAGCGAGCAGATTAAGGCCATCCAGCAGTTGTTATTGACCCGCCTGTCTACCCTGGATTCCCTGCTTTCTATCGCCGCCGAGTTAAGTCACTCACATTTATCGGCTTATAATATGATCCTCACAGAAATTCATAAGGTAGCCGAGCATCATTACTTCGAATCAGCCCAGTTGAAGTCCAGCTTCCTTAGTTTGTTACGCTTACTGGTGAGTTTCAATAACGAAACCCTGTAAAAAAAACTGCAAAAAAGCCGGTTCTGGTTCAATCACAAGATCATCGCAAATTTCGTCATCGTTCAGGTGGCGTTCAGAGAGTTAAGCATTCATTCATGTCATTCATTGCAAAGTGGGCTTACGTAAAACAACTCACGGAGCAACGACATGCGAAACCTGATTATTATTACCACAATGATATTCCTGGCGAATAGTGCTACCGCCAAACCGGGCGAGAACAGGCGTGACGCCAATGTCTCTTACCATCAAGAACACGGATTGCTGGTTCAGAATCACCCCAGTAACCACAAGATCAAAAAAGAGCGGCGTAACCAAAATGATAAGGGGCGCAATCACAGTAAGCAGTCTGCAAGTGATCACAGGACTGATCACGGAAGTGATCATAAAACCGATCATCGCAGAGATTATAGAAATGACAGGAGACAACATCTGAACCATGTTTCCTGGCGCGACTCATGGAAGGATTCCTGGAACAGTATTCGACACTGGTCGGATCGAAATACGCGCAGCTACCGTACGGACCACGCTCACGATTACCGTCGCGATCACTATTCTCGACGTTGGTATACTGCACATGAGTTTCGCTCCCGCGGAAGTCATCACAGCAGACAGGTGATAGAGATTAATGACACCGTAGACTTACTTGGGCTCGAGGGTACGAAACGATCTGTTTATGTTGACCGGGCCTACATTGAATTCAGCAATGGCCGGATGAAGCGTATTCAATCCCTCGAAGGAACGATCCGGGACGGCGATCTACGCAGATTCAGGTTACATAGAACCAGGAATATCAGCCGTGTACATTTACACCTCGCTCCTTCCGGTCAACGAGGCTACGCACGCCTGGCTTATGCAAAATAGGAGGCTTTCTTAGATCTGACGGTCGCGACCTTCCCAATAAGGTGCCCTGACCAGGCGCCGCTGAATTTTCCCTGACGGCAGACGCGGTAAATCATCGACAAAATCAATAGTCTTGGGCGCTTTAAATGCTGGCATTTGTTCCCGCACAAAAGCAATAAGATCCGCCACCATTTGATCATTGGCGTCAATACCTGACTCGAGTTCAATAATCGACTTGACCTCCTCACCCCACTCCTCGCTGGGAATACCGACCGTACAGACATCCGCCACGGCCGGGTGTTTTAACAGCACGTCATCGGTTTCCTGGGGGTAGATATTGACGCCACCGGAGATAATAGTTTCGGCACTGCGGCCGGTAAGGAAGAGGTATCCGTCTTCATCGAAATAACCCATATCGCCGAGCGTAAAGTAGTCGCCCATGTAACTGTTTGCTGTCTTGTCTTCGTCTTTGTAGTACTCGAACCGCAGTGCCGGTGCCTTAAAGTAAATGGTTCCGATCTCACCGGTTGCTTTTTCCTTACCATCATCATCACAAATTTTATTGTCGGCTCCTTCCGGTGCCTTGCCGACAGTGCCGGGTTTGGTCAGCCACTCTTCCGGGCCGACAAAAAACCCGCCACCACCCTCGGTGGCGGCATAGTATTCGTAGATAACCGGGCCCAACCAATCCATCATGTTTTGTTTGACATGCACCGGACATGGTGCTGCTCCATGCACTGTGTAACGTAGTGAACCTAGCTCATACTTTTCCCGCACTTCTTCCGGCAAGGCCAGCAAACGATGGAACATCGTCGCGACCATGTGAGTATGGGTAATCTGATATTTCTCAACCAGCCTTAAGGTTTCTTCTGCATCCCATTTATCCATGAGCACCACGCCAACACCTGCGGCAATCGGTGCAACAATATTGAATACCAACGGAGCAGCATGGTACGCCGGACCGGTACATAGTGTGCAGTCGGTATCGGGGTTAAAAGCGGCTGCTGATTCTCCGCGGGTAATTGTCGCACTGCCTGCTGTTGCGGCAACCGCCACCGGGACAACCCTTTCCCGATAGACTCCTTTGGGTCGACCGGTGGTTCCTGAGGTGTAAAGCATCTGGGTGCCTATTTCTGCTTCGTCAATATTGCTGCTGTCCTGGTTAGAAACAGTTTCGGTATAGTCATCGAATCCGTCGATCTCCCCACCCACTGCGAGTGAGATAAGTAATTGTTCTGAATTATGTGACACCGCTTCAATTGCAGGTGCCGAGCACTTTATATCTGCAATGAATGCCTTGGCTTCACAATTACCGACAATATAAGACGCATTATCACCGGTGAGATGCCAGTTTATTGGCGTTACTCTATAACCAGCTCGCATACAGGCATAGTAGACTTCGAGGAATTCCGGGCGGTTTACCAACAACATCGCAACGCCATCGTCAGGCTTTAACCCCGCACTTCTTAAAACCCTTGCAAGCTGATTCGCACGCGAATTGAGATCTGCGAATGTTCTCTCGCCATACTGCGATGTGACGGCCATCTTATCCGGACGCTCCTGGGCGTGAAACGCCAGGGTCATGCCTGTTACTGTTGCGGCTTCGATCGTCAGATCTGCACTCATATTTTCACCTATCACAACTTCTTATATTGCTTGCACTGGTAAATTAGAGTGCATTATCTTTAAGTCCAGCGCAAGCACAAGGGGTCTCACATGTTTTTTGGTCTATCTGATCGAGTCGCTCCCATATTGTCTAAGTTGCGGATCTTTATTAACGAAATCGTTATTCCTAATGAAGCCCGTTACCTGGAAGAGCTCTCTCACAACCGATGGCAACAGCCAACTGTGATGGAAAGCATGAAGCAACGGGCAAAAGACGAAAGTCTCTTTAACCTGTTCCTGAACAGTAAAACCCAGGCATTCAACCAGGTCGAGTATGCGCATTTGGCGGAGCTAATGGGCCGCACCGAGATGGCCGCTGAAGTTTTCAATTGCGCCTCACCGGATACAGGCAATATGGAAGTCCTTGCGCGGTTTGGCAGCAAAACCCAGCAGGAGACCTGGTTGGCGCCATTGTTGAGCGGCGAAATCCGTTCTGGCTTTGCCATGACAGAACCCGATGTTGCCTCGTCGGATCTGACCAATATTGCCTCAAGCGCCAGGCTGGATGGCGATCACTGGATAGTCGACGGGGAAAAGTCCTGGGTATCCGGGGCTGGTGATGCAAACTGCAAGCTATTGGTTGTCATGTGCGTAACCAACCCGGATGGGGCGCTCGACAAACGCCAGTCCACCATTATTGTACCGATGGCGACAGAAGGCGTGGAAATCACCCGCATGGTTTCGGTGTTTGGATATGATGACGCACCCCACGGCCACGCCCAGATCCGGTTCAATAAGGTCCGAGTACCGCGACAGAACATTATTGGAAAACCTGGCCAGGGTTTTGAGATCGCCCAGGGTCGCCTCGGCTCCGGTCGAATCCATCACTGTATGCGAAGTATTGGTGCCGCTGAACGCGCCCTCGAACTCATGGTAAAACGGTCCACGACCCGGTATGCGTTCGGTAAACCCTTGTCTGAACTGGGTGGCAATGTTGACGTCATCGCAAATTCGAGAATAGAAATTGAGATGAGTCGACTGATGGCGCTGAAAGCCGCCTACCAGCTCGATACCGTGGGACTTGAGAAATCGCTCAATGATATCGCCCAAATGAAGGTCGCTGTACCTAACATGACCCTAAATGTGATTGACCGCGCAATTCAAATGTTTGGTGGCATGGGCGTGTCTGAAGATACACCACTGGCGAAAATGTGGGCCGCTCACCGGGCATTGAGGCTCTCGGACGGACCCGATGAAGTTCATCGGGAGATGATTTCAAGACACGAAATGGGCAAGTTTACCAACACCTATGTTTAGTGAACGATGCGGGTCTCCCCCAGAGGTTCTATACAACGTTCGTCCTTATTGCGGGAATTTCCGACATAACTGGATACCGGGGTGATCGACAGTGGCATACGTAGTGTTGGCGTTAACAGCTCCGCCAGATCCTCACTCGAAGCATCTGGGCTTAACCAGGATTGAATCTCATTGCGACTCAAGTGAATCGGCAGTCGCCCATGAATATCTTTCATCGAATCAGGTGCCGCACCGGTGATGATCGTGCAACTTTCAATCACCTGATCATCTCTTTTCCAGCGATCCCATAAACCGGCAAATGCGAAACCGTCTTCTCCCTGGGGTTGGATATGGTTCGGCACTTTGACATTGCCCTCTTTCGTCCATTCGTAATAACCCGATGCGGGGACAATACAGCGTCGACGCTGAAATGGCTCTCGAAAGGCTCGACTTTTATTCAATGTCTCGGATTTGGCATTGAACATGGTGTATTTGGTTGAAGGTTTTTCAGACCAAAAGGGTACAAGCCACCAGCGCATCTCTCGCAAGTCCCAGCTGCCGGACCCGGACTTCAGTAACACCGGTACCGATTCTGTTGGCGCGATATTGTATTGCGTTTCCAGTTTGAATGACCCCAGTTCCCCGTTAACAATGTGCATTATAAACCGGGTCAGGGGATCAGAAATAATGTTGTAGCGTCCACACACTTATCACTGGTTCCTTTTAAGTTGATTCCCGCTTTTGGCTGGGAAGTCGCTGGGAAATCTCTGCAACATTCGCCATCTCTTCATCCGTGAGTCGCCAGGACGCGGCAGCCGCGTTCTGGTTCACCTGTTCTGGAGAAGTTGCACCGGCTATTACGCTCGATATACAGGGTTTGCTCGCCAGCCAGCTCATTGCCAGCTCCAGGATAGTATGGCCTCTTGCAGTCGAAAACT
The DNA here is from genome assembly GCA_029941905.1 of Pseudomonadales bacterium. Taxonomy (GTDB): domain Bacteria; phylum Pseudomonadota; class Gammaproteobacteria; order Pseudomonadales; family Azotimanducaceae; genus JAHRVQ01. Next base: position 108,654 of record JAPYTQ010000001.1, read on the forward strand.
CGATCAGTGCCTCAAGGATGTCGAAATTCTTATCTGCCATCGCGGCGCTGGCACGATCACCCATCCCCGCCAATCGGGTGCCGTTTGCAGGCTCAACACCGCGGCGATACTTACCCGTTAGCATGCCACTGGCAAGAGGGAAATATGGCAGTATACCAATATCATATTGCTCGCAAACGGGAATCACCTCTTTCTCCAGACGTCGATCCAGTAAACTATAGAGATTCTGGGCTGTAACGAACCTGTTCAGGCTGTTCGAATTGGCTGTCTCCTGGGCTGATGTGATCTGCCCGGGGTTAAAATTCGAATGACCGATGTAGCGAACTTTCCCATCCCTGACCAGGTCATCCAGTGCTCCCAGGGTCTCCTCGATCGGCGTCGACGAATCAGGAATATGCTGCTGATACAGGTCAATATAGTCTGTACCCAGGCGTTCCAGGCTGGCGTCGACCGCCTGCATGATGTATCGACGGGACGCACCTTTCATGTCTTCTCCCATCGCATTGGCATACTTGGTGGCAATGATGATTTTTGATCTATCAAAGCCTTTGATCGCCTGACCCAGAAACTGCTCCGACAAACCCCTGGGACCGTATACATCGGCGGTATCGAAGAAATTAATGTCGTTGTCGAGCGCGGTGGTGACAACGCTCTTTGTCTGGCTTTCAGAACAGCGGCGGCCAAAATTATTGCAGCCTATACCGACTACTGACACTTTGAGATCAGTGTTACCCAGGTTTCTGTATTCCATTTAACCGTGTCCCATTTTAACTGTATTGCATACGAGGCCCGATGCGTATCCCTCAGGTTAAATCCAATCGCCTCAATATGTAAAGTCAGCTGTACAAATCAGCATCAATCAGGTAATTTGCGCGCTTCGCTTGTGGATATTCAAAATGAAGCCCCGCGTACTTATCGTTTATGACGCGCTGGTCTTTTTTTTTTGGATCGGAAAAATGAGACATATACCAAGCCTTAAAGACTTCTCGGCGGAAGAGATCAACGAAATACTGCGTAAATCTGCCGAGATAAAAGCGAACCCCGAAGACTTCTACAATGCCCTGCATCGACAATCCCTGGCGATGCTGTTCCAGAAAACCAGCACTCGAACACGGGTCTCTTTCGAAGCGGCCATGACTGAACTGGGTGGTCATGCCATCTATATCGATTGGTCGACCTCTAATTTTGTTTTGTCCGGTCTCGAGCATGAAACGCAATACCTGTCCCGTAATGTGGCATGCATTATGGCGCGACTGATGCACCATAGTGACCTGCTAAAGATTATCTCAGCGAGTCAGGTACCGGTGATTAACGGCTGCTGTGAGATCTTCCATCCGTGTCAGGCATTAACCGATGTGTTAACAATGAGTGAGCATTACGACGGAGATTTAAGCGAGGCGCACCTGGCATACGTTGGCGTTCAAAACAACGTATCAAATTCACTGACGGTTATCTGTGACAAATTAGGTATCCAACTCACACTCGCAACCCCAGAACAGCAGGACAATGGCGAGAGCCTCGACGCGGATGTCCAGGCGATTATTTCGAGCTCAGCCAAAATCAACCATACCACTGATCCCAGGGCCGCTGTCCAGGACGCTGACTTTGTCTATACCGATACCTGGATTGATATGCAGTATTTCAACAATCTGGATCACAAGGACGAAAACGAAGCCAAGTTGAAACAGATGATGCCATACCAGCTCAACAAAACGTTGTTAAAAGGAATTGACTGCAAGGTAATGCACGACATGCCGATCCATGACGGCTTCGAAATATCTGCAGAGTTAACCCGGGATCCCCGGGCAATTATCTATCCCCAGTCTGAAAACAGAATGCACGCCCAGAAAGGGCTGTTGTGGTGGCTGCTGGCCCGGGACTAGTGTTGATATGCCCGGGACAGTTTACTTATCTATATTCCCGGGTTTGGCTCGGGTTGGGGATGGGTTGCCGGGTTAAGGCTCACTGTTGAGAAGGTTCTTGTGACTGGCAAAAAGTTCAACCCAGTGCATCACGGGTATATTGGCGTTTAACTGAAGCTCCAACTGACAACCTACATTAGCCGTAACTATCACATCCGGTGAATTTTTTTCCAGATTTCGCACTTTTCTCCCGATGAGCTCACTGGCTATTTTTGGTTGCAATATCGAGTAGGTGCCTGCAGAACCACAGCATAGATGTTTTTCTTCGACTTCAACAAGTTCCGCGCCTGCTGACTTTACAATGGACTCAAGGGCATCGGGCAGCTGTTGTCCATGCTGTAGACTGCAGGGTGTATGAACTGCAATTTTTATTCCTTTACAGTCAAATTTGAACTGTGCCAGATACTCGCTGACATCCTTCACCTTCTCGGCAATACGCCTGGCTTTTTCCAGGTACTTGCCTTCATATCTTAGTATTTCGGGATAGTCCTTGATTGTTACCCCACAGCCGCTTGCCGATGAAACGATGCATTCCACGCTATCCAGTTGATCATATAGCTGATCCACCAGGGACTTGATCCTCACAATTGCCTGTTTGTGTGCAGACAGATGATAGTCAAGTGCACCGCAACAACCTTCTGACTCAAGGGTTCGAACACCAACATTGTTTTCTGCCAACAGTTGTTCAATGGCGTGATTGACACCCGGTGTCGCTGCTTGTTGCACACACCCTTGCAGCAGTATCACTTGCCGGAGAAAGTTCTCTGAAGATTTACGACCCTCCACAAAGTCTGTTTTTACGGGAATTTTTTTCGACAGAATCGTAGGCAGTATGGGAGCCAGGAACTGGCCCAGTCTTAACAACCGTGAAAATAACAGCTGACGGGGAATCACGGTACGAATTACCCAAATCTTGACTCGCCGCAAAAAAGGCGGCGTCACTTTAACGGCAACAATTTCACGCCCAATATCGAGCAGCCGCCCATATTGAACACCCGAGGGGCAAGTAGTTTCACAGGACCGACAAGTCAGGCAGCGATCCAAATGGCTCACGGATCGGGCGGAAATCCTGTCCTTCTCCAGCAGGTTTTTGATCAGGTAAATTCGACCTCGTGGTCCGTCAAGTTCATCACCTAACAGCTGGTAGGTAGGACAAACCGCATTACAAAATCCGCAGTGAACGCAGTTTCTGAGTATCTCTTCTGCCTCTTTGACTGATTCATTCCCGATTAGGTTTGGATGGATTATTGTCTGCATATCAGAAAGAGGCGTACATCTTGTGTGGGTTCAAAATCCCCTTTGGGTCGAATTGCTTTTTCAACCCCTGATGGATCCGCTCTACAGAAGCCGTTAAAGGCTGGTACTTCTCTTCCGTGCTGTTGCCCTTGATTAAAGTGGCATGGTCATCAGATGACGATTCAGGTCTGGGGTCTTTCGCCGGATTTACCAGCCAACGTTGCCCTCCCCCCCAGTCGATTAAAACAGCTTCTGCCAGGAAGCTCCGGCAGTTCGGTGCCCCTGAAACTCGCCAGAGTTCCGATGCCGCGTCAAACAGGGTGAGGGTATCAATCGAATGCCACCATCCGGGATCGACAGTTTCCCCGCCAAAGCTGTCTACTTCTGACTTGACAGATTTCTCGGCGCCAGAAAACCTGGCGTACAGACGATCCTGGTAAAATGCTGTCGCAGAAACAAGCTGGGAATGGGATGACAATTGCAGCATGCTATCCAATGCTACCGAGGCAGACACAGAAATAGCCCGGGTTTCTTCGACTTCGGGCCTGGGTAATACCTTGAGGCTGACCTCCGTCACGATCCCCAGGCAACCCATCGAACCGACCATCAATCTTGAAGCATCGTACCCCGCAACGTTTTTAATCACTTGCCCGCCGAAGGACAAATGCTCCCCCATTCCATTTATTACGTCGATCCCGAGCACAAAGTCCCTGGCGGCACCCGCATAGGGTCGACGCGAACCCGACAGGCCTGTGGAGATTGTGCCCCCAATCGTCGCATCCACAAAACCTGGTGGATCAAACGCCAGCATCTGATTCTCTGACGCTAGCAAAAGTTTAATTTCCTGAAGTGGGGTACCAGAGCGAACCTGTAGCACTAGCTCCGAGGGGTCATAATCCACGATCCCCGTGAGACCCTTAATGTCGAGGACCTTCAGGTGATTCAGGTCTCGCCCCAGGAACCCCTTGCTGCCTCCACCTCTGATACATAAGGATTGCCCGGTCAATGCTGCCCTGTGAACTACTTCTGCAATTTCTGTGAGATCTGCCGTTATTGACCCTGTCACTAGAAGCGCTCCAGCCCGGGAAACTTCTCCTGCCCGCGATGAACATGCATTGCGCCGAATTCTGCACAACGACGCAGCGTGGGTATTGCTTTGCCCGGGTTCAGTATCCCTTTAAAGTCAAACACAGCTTTGATGCCGTGGAACAACTCAAGTTCTTGTGTTGAAAACTGCAAACACATCTGGTCGATCTTCTCGACACCCACACCATGCTCACCGGTGATCGTGCCGCCTTTCTCAATACAGAGTTCAAGGATTCTGGCACCAAAAGCTTCTGCTCGTTGCAGCTCACCAGATTTGTTGGCATCGAAGAGAATAAGCGGGTGTAAGTTACCGTCCCCGGCGTGAAAAACATTGGCGACAGCAAGGCCGAATTCGTTGGAAAGCTCAGAAATCTGTCGCAGCATATTGCCCAGTTCCCGTTTGGGTATGGTGCCATCCATGCAGTAGTAGTCCGGTGCTATTCGGCCAACAGCAGGAAACGCTGATTTACGACCTTGCCAGAGTCGAGCCCTGGCCGATTCATCCCTGGCAACGCTCACATGGCGCGCATTGTCAGCAGAAAGAATGTCCTCGAGCAACCTGAGCTGCTCGTCGACTTCATGCTGGTTTCCATCGAGTTCACACAACAGTAATGCCTCAACGTCTGTCGGGTACCCGCCCTTAACAAAATCTTCGGCTGCCCGAATCGCGAGTCTGTCCATCATTTCCAATCCAGCAGGTAACAAACCACCCATAATAATATGCCTGACGCTGGCACCCGCTTCTTCCACAGAGTCGAAACCGGCCAGCACAACAACAACATTGTCGGGATTGGGTAGCAATTTGACCGTCACCTCAACGACAATACCCAGCATGCCTTCCGAGCCATGCATTAACGCCAGCAGGTCGAACCCGGGTGAATCAAATCCACTCGAGCCAACATCGTAGAGTTCGCCATCTGGTGCAACAATCTTCAGTTTACGAACGTTGTGTACGGTCAATCCATATTTTAAACAGTGAACACCACCTGAGTTTTCAGCAACATTTCCGCCTATTGTGCAGGCTATTTGTGACGATGGGTCCGGCGCATAGTACAAACCCAGGGATTTCACACTCTCTGAAATAGCCAGATTAGTGACTCCCGGCTCAACCCTGGCCAGAAGGTTTTTAGAATCTATTTCAAGTATTCGGTTGAGTCTCGCCAGGCTCAGGAGCACCCCTTGCTCATGGGGCATGGCACCACCAGAGAGCCCCGTACCCGCACCTCTGGCTACTATCGGTACATTTTGCTCATAACAGAGTTTCACCGTGGCTTGCACTTCCTCAATGGTCTCAGGCAGCGCCACAAATCTAGGCAGGGCTTTTTTCAAGGTCAAACCATCACTTTCGTAGACTCTTAGCCGATCTTTATCAGAGACGACATGCTGGCAGACTTGATTTAGCTGTTCTAAAAATTCAGTCACGGTCTTTCGTTCCGGTTAGGTCCAATCTGTACACGACACTACCAGCAGGCGGCTGAAAAAGCCCCTGATAGTACAATTCGGCGTTGAAAATCGTGTCAAGATGCTCATTACTGCGTGTAAATTCCGCTCTTTCAATAATTTTCGCCTCGCCCAGCATCTAACAGGACTTTCTCAGCAGCCTGCTAGTATAATCTCGCCTCCTAAAAAGGTCATTCCCCGGAGCAGTCATGTCCATTAACACAATCGAAGAAATTCTGAACGATTTTCGACAGGGTAAGATGGTGTTGATAATGGACGATGAGGACAGAGAAAACGAAGGCGATCTGATTATCGCCGCTGACGTAATCACCCCGCAGCACGTTACCTTTATGGCCCGGGAAGCCTGTGGACTAATTTGTCTGACCCTGACGGAATCCCGGGGAAAACAACTGAACCTGCCACTGATGGTAGATCGAAACAACTCCCTGCACGAGACAAATTTTACCGTGTCGATCGAAGCCGCTGATGGTATTACAACCGGCATATCGGCCGGTGATCGTGCCAAGACTGTGCTCGCTGCCGTGGCTCGAAACGCCAAGCCCTCTGACCTGGTCATGCCGGGTCATATTTTTCCTCTGATTGCCCAAAAAGGCGGTGTGCTTACCAGAGCGGGTCACACAGAAGCCGGTTGTGACCTGGCACGATTATCGGGGTACGAACCTGCTGCCGTTATAGTCGAGGTCATGAACGAAGACGGCACCATGGCGAAACGACCGGAGCTCGAAATATTCGCCGAAAAGCACGGCATCAAAATTGGAACCATCGCCGATCTGATTCACTATCGAACCTTAAACGACAAGACTATCGATCTTGTCGGCGAGAAAGAAATCAGCACCCAACAGGGTGAATTTGTACTCAAAACCTACACCGACCGAATATCAGAATGTGTTCATCACGCAATCGTTAAGGGTGAAATCAACGAAAACGAACCCTGCCTGGTACGGGTTCAAACCGTTAACACCTTGAGGGATGTATTCGGAACGCAGCGACCGGGATTCAAGAAATCCTGGTCACTATCGGAATCCATGGCTCAAATTACCAGTGAAGGTAAGGGGGTCGTCGTCGTTGTCGGCCAACCAGAGTCCCAGGCAGAAAAACTGGCTGAGATAACGCACTTCCCGAACATGCCACCGGAAGTCAGGGTTTCGACCGAGAGCGGCGTCTACCGGGTCATTGGCACGGGCTCCCAGATTCTCAGGGATCTGGGCGTGGGGAAAATGCGCTTACTGTCATCACCCACCCGCTACAATGCAATCTCGGGTTTCGATTTAGAAGTTGTTGAGTTTGTCGAAAATGAATAGAGACCAGACACTGTGACTACCGACACTGCGGAAGTATTGGCAATATCAACGGAGCCGGACCCTACTCCGCTGGTTAAAATTTTTGCCAACAAATTCAGAAAGGCTTTAACAGACGCAAAGTTTGCAAACTATGTCAGGAATTTTCATGGCAGTTTTGCGCTGGCGTCTTTAAAAGATCCACAGAGTCTGACGATTATCGTCGGAAACGGAAAGATTTCGATAACCCACGGTATCGCCGCCAACGCCGAAATCATCATTCGTATGGATTTCGACAAACCCGTCAAGCCGAAAATAGAAGGGCTTTTTCGTCATCCGATGCTGGCGCTGAGGATTTCGAAGTTACTGCAATTCCCCGAGACAAACTGGGCTGATGCAGCAACCGGATTTTGGGATTGCAATTCCACCTACCCGGGGATGCCGGGAAATATAAAAATACACTGTATTGACGAAGACCGGGACTTTATTCTCGGCGACCTTCCCACCGACGGAAACCCCGACATGCATATAAGTGGTAAAGGGATTGATATTGCCGACGTGTTTTCCGGGGGCAGCGTGTTTGTGCAGGCGTTAATGACGGGCAGGATAAAGAGCATCGCCAGTTTTGAACATACCGTGGTGTTGAGCGATGTCACTGTACAGACGCTGCTGGGTGAACGGTAGCAATGAATAAACAGGAATTACCCGACTGGCTCGACAGGCACCATGTCAGCATAATACGAACCCATGCCACCTCGTTAGATGGACCTGGCCTGGGGAAATACCTGCATCGCAACAAGTTCTTTAATTCCCTGCCAAAAGGCCATGCTGTTTCGGATATGGCCCTGACCATGGATGTGAATGGTACGCCACATATGACCCTGTGGCACCCGCAACGTGAGGCTAATCTAGGTGATATCTTCCTCAAGCCGGACCTAAACACGCTGATTTCCGATGGGACAGACCCGAATCTTGGCCATTGTATCGTCGACTTCACCAACGATCAGGGTGTGCCGATGGATCTCTGTCCCCGCTCCACTTTGAAGAAGATGGTCGCAAGAGTTGCAGCCCTTGGCTATGAGATCAAGGCGACCTATGAACTGGAGTTCTTTGTTTATAAAGAGTCTTATCAGGAAATACGGGCCTCGCAGTTTCGCCGAATGACGCCACTAACGACGAGCACCAAGGGAGGTATCTACAACCTGAGGAATGCTTACCACGTTAAACCACTGATGGACGAAGTGATAAAGCGCATGGAATGGCAAGGAATCCAATGGGAAGGCTGGAACGACGAGGCTGGCGTAGGTCAGATTGAGTTAAACCTGGTACCCTGTGATCCAGTCACAGCCGCAGATAACGTCGTTCGGACAAAGCAGATACTGTTCGAGGTCGCTGTTGATCTGGGATTGTCTGTGACGTTTATGGCCAAGCCTGGGTCCGGTTATAGCAGTGGAATGCACATACACCACTCGCTCCTGGACACGGATTCGGGTGAACCGGCATTTTTTGATGAGCAGGCAGATCAACATCGAAGTCAGTTAATGACCCAGTGGGTCGCAGGCTTAGTTGCGACCATGCCCGGTGCTGTTTCCTATCTGTGTCCGACGGTTAATTCCTTCCGGCGCTTTACCGACTATGCCGCTGTGCCGATGACGGCAAGCTGGGGAGAAGAAAACAAATCAACTGCTTTGAGACTGATCTCCCGTGCAAAAAACATTGCCAGAATCGAGCACCGGGTCGGTGCCAGTGACCTGAACCCATACCTTGCTTTGGCCGTTATTCTGGCCGGTGGAATCGCAGGCGTCACACATTCCCTCACCCCTACCGAAGAATTTAACAAGCTCGCCTGGGGCTTACCGGCTTCACCTTCGGATCTTCCCATGAGCATATCCCAGGCTGCAAAGTGCCTGAAAGACGACGAACTGTTGGCTGAAGTGCTGGGGGCAAGTAATACCAACTATTGGGCAAAGACCCGGCAAGCCGAATGGCTGGTTTTCCATACAGAGGGTGCAGATGCGACCAGCCACAAGGTTTCTCAGTGGGAATACGATCGCTATTTTGAAATGATCTAGCGCAGAATTAACAAGTTGTTATCTGGATTCACTGAATGACTCTGGCAAAGGTATAATCAGGATCGGTACCCAGGACTCGACGAACCACGCCTCGTAACTTTTTATGCTGCAAGTAAGCCGAACCCGTCTCAGCCATGGGTATGACGGGTACATCCTGAATAATAATTTTCTGTAACTCACCTGCCGCTTTCATTCGTTCCACAGGATCTGCCGTCCCCTGTAGTTTCTCCAACCATTGGTCGTAAACTGGATTGTTGTAATCACCTCTATTGTTTGCATTGTACGACGCTAACAGGTCAGCATAGGTGACAATATCATCAAAATCCGGGTACCAGCTCGCAATAGACAAGTCGAAATCAGCCCTCAATGACTTGTCCAGATATTGTTTAAACGTCTGCTGATCAACCTTGATTTCCAATCCCAGTGTTTGCTTCAGACGACCCTGGAAGTACTCGGCAATCTTAACGCCAGTCGGGGAAGCCACGGTCAGCAAGGTCAACGGGGGGATATCCTGAACACCCATTTCAGCTTTTGCTTGCTTTATCAGCCGCCTCGCACTCGTCAGGTCAACATTGAATTTCTTCACAGGATATTCTTTAACAAATTTGTCATTCGCGCCATTGAGCCAACTGGGGAAGAATGAATTGGTTGCCTTGTAGCCTGGAATTGCAATCACCTTGTTAACGAATTCTTCGGAATCAAAAACCAGTCGGATCGCCTGGCGGAGCTTTTTGTTTGCGGTGATTTCCCCCTCTTGCACGTTGAACCTGATGTAGGACATTCCACCCGTAACAAATGTACGAAGTCGCAGCTTCTGTTCCGCTGCATCCCGTACCGTTTCAGCACCCAATCTGGCCAGGGCGATACTGTTGTCACGGAACAGATTAAGCCGCGTTCTGTTGTCCGACGTTATATAACCGACATTGATCTGCTCTAAAGCAATTTTATCCTTGTTCCAGTAGGTCGGATTCTTCGACATGGACAAACTCGCTCCATGCACCCACGAGGTAATTCTGAAGGGACCGTTGTAGAGCAGATTTTCCGCCTCCGCACCGTATCGACTGCCTTGCAACTCGTAGAATGATTGCTTAATAGGATAGAAAGCAACATGTATCATCACCGCGATACAATACCCGCAGGGCTGCTCCAGATCGACGCTCAATGTCAATTCATCCAGAGCATGAACACCCAGGGATGCCAAGGGAAGCTCACCCTGCTGGACCTTGCGGGCATTTTTTATCGGGTACATGATTGACGCGTAGGGAGCCGCGGTTTTTGGATCGTTCATCAATCGCCAGGCAAATTCGAAATCCCGTGCAGTGAGCTTTGATCCGTCACTCCACCGGGCGTCTTCACGGAGTTGGAATGTAATGTTCTGGCTTGTCACTTCCCATTTAGCCGCGACCCCGGGACTCAATTGACCGTGCCGGTCATATCTAACCAGGCCTTCGTTAACATGCCCGAGGACGAAGAAGCTCACCAGATCCGTGGTACGAGTGCCATTGAGATTCGGTGGTTCCTGTGTCAAAGCAATTGTAATGGCCTGCCGCTCAAAATTTACAGCCTCTGCCGAAACCGTCAGCGTAACAAGCAAGCTGAATGGAAGAAAAATAAATTTCGCACAATTACGCCGCATAGTGAGTCCAGACTCTTTATCTAATGAAAATCAACGAAGCACTAGGGGCCAGGGAACAATAGCGTAAAACATGGAACCCACGTCACCTGCCACAACAAAACAGAATTTTGAGTAAGCAACACTGCATTATACCTTTTTTTGTATTTTGTCTAGGACTACTAGGCTAGACTCGCAACATGACGTCCTCTGCCAAGCTGTTCCATCCACTGATTCAATCCTGGTTCAGTGACAAGTTTGAAAATCCCACAGAAATTCAGGAAAAAGCCTGGCCCAAAATTGCAGCAGGAGAAAACCTGCTCATTACTGCACCCACAGGTAGTGGCAAAACGCTCACCGCCTTTCTCTGGGCCATCAATCAGTTTCTGTTGGGTCGCTATGAAACCGGCACCAGCCGGGTCCTGTATATCAGCCCCCTGAAGGCACTCAATAACGATATCCAGCGAAATCTGGTTACTCCGCTAACGGAACTCAGGATCCTGGCGGACTTGAAAGGGATTGAATTTCCCGACATTCGGGTGCAGACAAGGAGTGGCGATACAGATACATCTGAGCGACGGCGTATGTTGCGGCAGCCACCGGAAATACTGATCACCACGCCGGAAAGCCTGAATCTATTGCTATCATCCAAAGGTGGCCAGGGAATGCTGGGCGGATTTAAGACGGTCATCCTGGACGAGATTCACGGCGTTATTGCGGATAAACGCGGCGTCTATCTTATGTCCGCAATTGAACGACTCGTGCCCTTCTGCGGAGAATTTCAACGCATCGCCTTGTCTGCAACGGTTAACCCTCTGGATAAGATTGCCCAATTTGTGGGCGGCTACCGCAGATTAGACAACAACCAGTTTGAGCCGAGACTCGTCGAGACCCTGACATCACATGAGGCCAAACGCTACCAGGTAACCGTACGCTACCCCCAGGAGACTGCAAACAGGCCTGCCGATGAGAAGGTCTGGGACAGCCTTGCTGAAGATTTTGTAGAGAAAATCCGTAAAAACACATCGACGCTCTTGTTTGTAAACAGTCGGGCCATGTGTGAAAAAATAACCTTCAAGATAAACAATGCTGCGAATGAAACCCTGGCTTATGCACACCACGGCTCGCTGTCACGGGAGATTCGCACAGAGGTAGAACAAAAACTGAAACAAGGCCAACTGTCTGCCATTGTCGCAACCAGTACACTGGAAATGGGTATAGATATTGGTCACCTCGACGAAGTAATCCTGATCCAGTCCCCGGATGGTATTTCTTCTGCTATTCAACGAATCGGCAGAGCCGGGCATGGCGTCGGCGAGGTTAGTCGATGCACGATTTATCCCACCCACCCCACCGACTTTATCGAAGCCGCAGTACTGGCAAAAGCGGTGATAGAGAAAGATATTGAGCCGATAAAGACCATCGAATGCCCGTTAGATGTTCTCTCTCAAATCATCATATCCATGTCAGGGACGATGAATTGGGACATTGACGAGCTTTTTATCGAACTCAGACGTTCCACTGCCTTTCATAAACTCGACAAGCTTAAGTTCGATCTGGTGATCAACATGCTCTCGGGACGCTACGCAGAAAATCATATCCGTGAACTGCGTCCTAAAGTCATCATTGATCGAGACACCAACACCATTTCTGCCAGACCAGGTGCACTGATGTCATTGTATCTCTCGGGTGGGGTGATACCAGACAGGGGCTATTTTCAGCTTCGGCATGAGCAAGGTAACGCGAGGATTGGTGAACTGGATGAAGAATTTGTCTGGGAAGCCAACGTCGGAAAAGTCTTCTCGTTAGGTACCCAGCACTGGCAGGTTAAGAAAATCACGCACAATGATGTCATTGTTGGCCCTGCAAAACCCACGAGCCTTGCACCTCCATTCTGGAAATCGGAAGGACTGAATCGCAATTTTCATTATGCTGAACGAGTCGCTGAATTTCTTGAATTCGCAGAACAGGAAATCGATAAACCAGTCTTTCACAATATCCTGATAAACGATCACAATCTTGAGCCACTACTGGCGACAGAACTTGTAACATTGCTCAAGGGCCAGCGAAGCCATTGCCAGACACAACTACCCCATCGGCATCATCTGCTGATCGAGAAAACACAATCCTCCCCGGGACGGGCACGTGGTCACCAGGTCATCCTGCACACCGGTTGGGGAGCCGAGGTGAATCGACCGCTGGCAATGGCGATGGAAGCCGGATGGCAAAGAAAATATAACGCACAGCCTGAGATCTGGGTCAGCAATGAAAGCCTTGTTGTCCAGTTAACAGAAAACGATGATGCCAGGGACTTGTTTTCACTGGTTCCCGTGAACGACATAGAGGAACTGCTGCGTGACAGACTGGAAGGTTCGGGGTTCTTTGGCGCCCGCTTTCGCGAGAATGCTGGTCGCGCATTGTTGCTTTCCAAGGGTAAATTCAACGAACGAAAACCTCTCTGGATGAGTCGCCTGCAGTCACAGAAACTGATGGCTGCTGTTTTAAAGTTTGAAGATTTCCCCATCCTGCTCGAAACCTGGCGAACCTGTTTACAGGATGAGTTCGACCTTGAGAACCTGAAACTGGTGCTTGATGAACTGGACAGCGGTCAAATCGAAATCACTGAAGTCACAACGGCAACGCCCAGCCCGTTCGCCCGGACAGTGGCTTGGGGCCAGATTAACACCTATATGTACATGGACGATCAACCCAAGGCGTCAAAAACATCCAACCTGCGTACGACACTGCTGGAAGAGATCGTCTTTCAACCCGGGATTCGCCCGCCGATACCCATTGACATCATTCAGCTATTTATCGAGAAACGGCAGAGAACCCTTGAAGGATACGAGCCTGATAACAGTTCTGATTTAATCGAATGGGTGAAAGAGCGAACGGCCATTCCCTCGGCTGAGTGGCAACTGTTGCTCGAACAATCAGGCATTGACTGGATGGAGGTAAAACACAAGCTGGTAAAAATGAACATCAACCAACGTGAGCTAACTGTTGCCAGGGAAGATGAACAGATATTGGTAAGTTATTTCGCAGATCCGGACAAGCCTTACCTGGCGAACTGGTTACAATATTACGGTCCCATTTCCAGCCACCAGATTAGCGAAGAAACCGGCCTTGAAAAAATGGCTCTCGAACCCTTACTGTCGGGACTTGTGGAAGATCGCATACTAATCCACGGCCAACTCATACTCGAAGACGACAGACAATACTGGTGTGATGCAGATAACTACGAAATCCTGCTAAGGTTCGTCCGACAACAAGCCAGAGTCTCGTTCGAGCCATTGCCGATTACCCAACTCACCCCATTTCTCTATAACTGGCAAACCCGACTAAAAAAATCATCTGAAACTGAACGGTTGTTCGACACCATTGAAATGTTGCGATGTTATCCCTCCAACCCCAAATTATGGGAGAGTGAAATACTGCCCTCACGGGTAGATGATTACCAGACTGATCAGCTCGATACATTGTTTCAGGAAAGTAACTTGTTTTGGCTGGGCGATGTCGACAAGCGTATAAATTTCACATTCAGGGAAGATCTGGATCTACTGGCAAACAGTGCAGACAAAGGATCACAACCGTCACCACAGACATCAGAACCATCGGCCGACACGGCGCCCCTATTCGATAACGAGGGAGGTCGCTACGACTTTGCAACCCTGTTGGACAAAACAGGGCTCACTTCAAGCTTACTGGCAGAACAACTATGGCAATCCGTCTGGCGAGGTGAGGTTAGCAACGACTCAGTTATGGCGCTAAGAAAAGGAATCGAAACGAGGTACCAGGTACCGGTGATCTCCGGTCACCAACAACATCGAAATTCCAGAAGGATCCGCCGCGGTGGTTTTCAGCAATGGCGAAGCTCGATTCCATTTTCAGGCAACTGGTTTCGACTGGAACAGCCGGACGAACCCGGGGATCTGATAGAGTCCGAAGAAATCAACAAGGACCGGGTGCGGGTTTTGCTGGATCGATACGGTGTCCTGTTTCGTGAACTCCTGCAACATGAGCTCTTCGCCCTGCAATGGCGGCAGTTGTTCCGGTCCCTGCGACTGATGGAACTCGCCGGTGAGGTCTACTCGGGCTATTTCTTCGCCGACATTCCCGGTCCGCAGTTTATTTCCCCTGCCGCGCTTCGATTTATTCAGGGTCACAAAAACGACGCTGTTTTCTGGATCAATGCGGCCGATCCGGTTTCCAGTTGTGGCCTGCCCTTCGACAAGATTCGTGCGGTCCTGCCGCGCCGGGTTATGTCCAGTCACCTGACCTATCACGGTAAGGATCTGGTCATGGTATCAACCAGAAACGGAAAAAGTCTGGATATCAGGGTAAAGCCAGATCATCCACTACTTGACCAATACCTCGGCAGCTTTCGACACCTGCTTTATCGAGCATTCCAGCCGCTCAACAAGATCACCATAGAATCCATTAACGAGGAAGCGGCCAGGCAGAGCCCTTATTTTGGAGTTTTTGAACAAAATTTTGATGTCGTTTCCGATTACAAAGCCATCTATTTACAACGCAGAATCTAGTGTAGAGTTTGCACAGGTATCTTACAAAAAGGTCCTAAATGAAAAGCCTGCTTATTTCTCACCCTGATTGCGCCCGGCACGCAATGGATGGGCATCCTGAAAGGCCGGAACGCCTCGCTGCTGTCATGGACAGGCTTGAGTCTTCAGGACTGGTAAAGGATATGGAACAGATATCAGCCCGGGAAATCTCCTCTTCCCAGTTATCTCTCGCCCACTCGGCAGACTACGTCAATACCGTGGAAACCAGCGAAGTGCAGAACGAAGTCGTTCGACTGGACCCTGATACTTTTTTGGGACCGGGAAGCCTCCGTGCCGCAAAACTAGCTGCCGGTGCTGTCGTGCAGGCCACAGAGCAGGTGATTCAAGGAATCACAAAAAGAGCCTTCTGTGCCATTCGCCCTCCCGGGCATCATGCCGAACTTGCCGCAGCAATGGGTTTTTGTATATTCAATAACATCGCTGTGGCTACCAGGGTCGCCTTGGAAAATCCTGCGATCAAAACGGTCGCAATTTGCGATTTCGATGTTCACCATTGCAATGGCACTGTTGACATATTCAAGGACGACGAAAGAGTGTTGGTCTGTTCCAGCTTTCAGAATCAGTTTTACCCGCACCGCTATCTTGACTTTACCAACGAACACATCGTCAATACGCCACTTGAACCTGGGACAGAAGGTCTAAGCTTTCGTCATAGCATCGAGAACAGCTGGCTTGCCAAACTCCAGGAACACAAGCCTGATATTATTTTTATCTCAGCCGGTTTCGATGCCCACAGAGATGACCCTCTGGCAGAAATCTGCCTGTTGGAAGATGACTACCGGTGGATTACCGGGATGATCACTGACCTGGCTGAAAATTATTCCCAGGGCCGGATCGTTTCTACACTGGAGGGAGGATACAACCTTGAATCATTGGCCAGTTCCGCCCTGGCGCATGTTGAACGTCTATGCGAATAGCGATGGAACCTCTGGTTGGTACGGCACACCGAGATGCGGCACACCGACCTTAATCAGAGGTTCCCTTCAGGTATTCCTGAATATCCACACTGTCGATTTGGCTGGACCGGAGGAATTTATTTGCATAATCCATATAAACCCCACTGGTTAAGAAGAGCTTAAACAGGTCCGGATCCAGATGATGATCAAGTACCATTTTGCCCATTATCCTGATGCTGGTGCTAAGTGTTTTTGCCGGTTTATAGGGCCTGTCGGCAGCAGTCAGGGCTTCGAAAACATCAGCAATAGCCATAATTCTGGCGGGAATCGACATGTCCTTGCCGTGAATCCCTTTCGGAAACCCAGTTCCGTCCATCTTTTCGTGATGACCACCGGCGATTTCCGGCACCTGTTCAAGATGTTTTGGAAATGGCAGGCTCTCCAGCATGACAATCGTCTGCACGATATGATCATTGATCTTGAATCTTTCTTCCTTCGTTAAGGTGCCGCGGCTGACACTCAAATTGTAAACCTCACCCAGGTTGTACTTGTATTCCGGCACGTCGACTTTAAAACCGTATGAATTATTCGGGTCAGAAGAATGAATAACGACATCATGTTCAACAATGTGATCGTGACGATCCTCCAGTAGCAACTCCGAACAAGGAACCTGTTTCTGGCGGGTGCGATTCTTGCGGTTTGTTTCGTCAAAGGAGATGCCCAGGCGATCATCCAGTGTTCGGGTCCATTTAATTTCTGCTATTTTCCTGACCCGCTCGATTCGGTCCTCCGCCATAAATTCACCGCCGACATTGCATTCGGCGATGAACGCGAAGTCTTCGTCTAACGAGACAAGCTTCGCGTCTAACTCATCTTTTAGTTCCTCTGGATTTGCAGCACCGTCCAACAATTTTTTCTGGTACTCAATCATGTGTTCAGCTTTAACGAGTTCAAATCGCATTCGAATCTCGTGAATGCGGTCGGTAATGGTTTCAAGTTTGGTAGATTTGTCGACCACGTGCTCCGGGGTGATTATCTTGCCGCAATCATGAAGCCAGGCTCCAATATGCAATTCATACCATTGCTCATCGTCAAGATTGAAAGTCTTAAACGGTTCTGCGTTGGAATCACAAGCGGCTGCTGTCAACATCTCTGTTAATTCCGGTACGCGTTGACAGTGACCTCCCGTATAGGGTGACTTGGCGTCCACGGTACTTGCCATCAGGCTAATAAACGAATCCAAAAGATTCTTCTGGGAATCAAGTAAATTTTGATTTTCCAACGCAATTGCAGCCTGGGAAGCCAGGGCTTCTATCAACGGTTGGCTCTCGATCGAAAATGAGCAGACCTGCCCCGTTTCCGGGTCAAGCGAATTTATCAGTTGTAATACGCCGATTACATGGCCAGTGTTGTTTTTTAACGGCACCGCAAGGAGTGATTTGGACCGATACCCCATCGTGTCATCAAATATTTTGGCGCTTGTAAAATCGAACTCTTCCGTCGCGTAGGCGTCAGCGATATTGATTGTTTCACCCGTATTCGCCGCGTAGCTGACAATTGCCTTGAGATTCGGGTTGTCGGCGGTGTCGAACATCTCAATGGGTGCCATTGATATTTCTGTCCCGCTGGTACCGCCTTCGGCAATGCCCAGGGAATCTGTCCTCAACATTTCGAACTTGAGTGCATCCTCCCTGGTGCGAATGTAAAGCGTGCCCCCGTCTGCGTTGGCTATGTCCTTGGCCTCAAGCAGAATCCGCTCCATCAGGCGATTGACATCTTTCTCAGCAGACAACGCGATCCCGATATCAATCAACCGTTTAAACGAAATCTGCTCGGAAGTCATTCTTTACCCTAGACTGTTACCCTGGACTGTTAACTCATAACGCGGCTAGCTACCACCATTAACATAGAGTCTTTCACCGGTTACGTAAGAGTTTTTGTCAGAGACAAGATAGCGCACCACATTTGCTACATCCTCAGGCTGACAAACCCTGCCGAATGGCATATGTTCGTCCAAATCTCTCAAATCTTCAACGCCCTGCGTCGCGAGAACCAACCGTTTACCCATTTCTGTCTCAACCAATCCAGGCGCGACAACATTGACGCGAATGTTGTGCTTCAATTCTTCCTTGTAAAGGGTCGCTGCCAGCGCTTCAAGTGCTGCTTTGCCCATATTGTACGGGGCGCCGTTGGCAGACAAACCCTTGGTTGCGACGCTGGAAATCATGATTATGTCGCCGCGTTCACCGGTTCGCATTGAGGGTAATACCAGTTGCGCCAAATAATGCGCCGCGAAGGCATGAACGCCCACAACTTTGACAAGCTCTGCAGGGTCAGTATCGATCACGGCCCTACCTTTACTGGCTATACCGGCGTTGTTGACCAGTATGCCAATGGGACCCATTTCCGCATTAATGCGCTGCACCATTTCTTCATCCTGAGCATAATCCTGCACAGAAGCCTGGTAGGCGTTGGCTTTTCGCCCCAGTTTTCTGACCACCTCAACAGTTTCCGCGGCAGCGTCCGCATCCCTGGAATAGTTCACGGCAATATCTGCACCATCCTCCGCCAGACCAATCGCTATTGCTCTACCTACCCCACGACTTGCACCACTGATGAGTGCCAACCTACCTTCTAATGACATCTTGTTTTCCTATAGATTTTACCGTAGTTTAGGATTTTTTCCGTTGCTTGTCATTTCACCCTAGTCTTCGCTGGCGAGGCCAGCGCCGATCCTATAAGCTCCATAGGTTTGAATATTTATCACTAAACCAGTTCTTGTACCGGAAATAGACCGGAACTCACCAGCAGTGCCTGCCCGGAAATACATCACGATGAAAAAAATACCCTTTACCTATAAATATGATCTTGAATACGGCGAGCTGCAACAGCTCACTCCCTTGATCCGCAGAATTACTGCCAGGAACCCCAGCGGGTTTACTTACCGTGGCACCGGCACTTACGTTGTCGGCAAGGGTAAAGTCGCGGTTATCGATCCGGGACCGTTGATGCCAGATCATATTGAGGCACTTAAACAGAGTCTCAAAGGGGAAGAAGTCACTCATATTCTAATCACTCACACGCATCTGGATCACTCACCGGCTGCGAAACAGCTAAAACAGTATTGGCAATGTGAAACAGTGGGTTACGGACCCCATGGCGCTGGAAAAATAGCGCAAGGTGTACCCATTGAAGAAGGTGGTGATATGGATTTTCAACCTGATATTGAAGTCCGTCATGGCGATGTTATCAATGGCGAGGGTTGGACTATCGAGTGCGTCTATACCCCAGGACACACCTCTAACCATATCTGTTTTGCGTTAACCCAAGAGAAGGCATTGTTCACCGGTGACCATGTTATGGGCTGGTCGACGACGGTGATCGGTCCTCCCGATGGTGACATGTCACAGTACATGGCAAGCCTCGACTTGCTTTTGACCAGGGACGATGAGATCTACTGGCCAACACACGGAACCAGCATCACCAACGTGAAAAGTTTTGTCCAGAGTTACATCGATCATCGCAGGGAACGGGAGGATCAAATACTCCAGTGCCTGAACGATGAGGTCGGGATCATTTCAGAAATGGTACCGATTATGTATATCGATACCGACAAGAGTCTGCACGGTGCAGCGGGCCGATCGGTACTGGCAGCGATGGAACGCCTGGTGGCCACGGGTCGAGTGGAATGTTCGGACGAGAAACCTGGGATAAGTTCAAATTACTCACTGCGATAGATAGGCTACCCTAAGCACACACTGAAATCGCTACGAATGCGGTACATCTTTATCTGAGCCTCTAACGTGCTAACTCTGCCAGGTGATGCCAGCCTAGTAATCTAACCGCTGGTTCCCCCCGATACCGAACCGCACTGAATTCTCCTGCATCAAGTAGTAAATCATCCTTGGCCCAGAGTTCTGCAGCGTTGAATCCCCTCGCGGTCAGTTCGGCATCGCCAGACTCAAGCTCCATCGCATTATAACGACCATGGCCGTTGATTTTTATACGCTGATCGAGGGTAGTACCGGACAGTTTGATGTCGCCATGGCCCTGCATGGATACTTCCACGAGAGCAGACTCGATCCGACCGACGCGAATTTTTCCATGGCCTTTCATACTCAGTTGCAGACGGTCACTGACCACTTCGCCAACATCTAAATTGCCATGTCCATCCATTCGAATACTAACCACCTGTAGATCAATTTTGTCAATTTTGAGACGTTGATGTTCATTCAGGCTGACCAGCAGGCGAGTTTCCTGATCTTGGTTTTCTAGTGGATTCGCACTGTGGATAGTCAGCCTATCCAGGGCTTGCGTCCGTACGTAAGCAGTGAGAGAACCTGATCCCCGTGACTCGATAATAAGCTTGTCACCCTGTCGGACAACCCGGACCTGGTCGGAGGTTGGTTGCTCACCCACTATTTCCAAAAAATTTCCACCACCTTCGACGAGATGCAACTGCCCGGTTATTTTGAACTCGACCTCACTCACCCCATCAACATTAATCTGTTGGCTAACCAACAGATTCGGGTATAGAACTGAATTCAATTCTCTGCCGGATTCACTTCGAAGCGTGCAACCTGATGACAATAGGATCAGGGTAAATAACACGGATCTCATAAACTACCTCGCAGACAACAACCTGATGGACATTCGATATCGTGCATTCTATTTCGAAGATAAAGCACATTACGTGCCATACTCTATCCGGTTGTTTTAACTGATCTTTTTATCTGTCAGGGTTGTTTGGGGGTTATGTCTACACTAACTATTGGTAAAATACGCCAATAGAAATAGCACTCACAAAACTATCTACGGACAAGAAGCGGATTAGCAACACCCCGAATTGCCTATGCCGCATCTGTGATCATCGACCACAGGTTGTCAGCACCTGTTTGACATATGGCTTCACCTAGTTGAGTTTGCCAAAATGTTTCGTTGCCATACTCATCACGCCAGTCCCAGAGACGCCGGGTACGAAGATTCAAAGGATGTTCCATGGTGTACCCCATCGCCCCGTGCACCTGGTGAGATATATTGGCAACATTGGTCACTGCTTCACCGACGCGCGCTTTGGCTACCGCAATATCGAACGGCGTCGGATTATCCAGAACCGAATCAGCCGCACGCTGGCAGGCTGCGACCTCACCTGCCAATATGGCCAGCTGTTGCTGAATAGCCTGAAACCGGGAAATAGGTCGCCCAAACTGCACCCGCTCCAGTGCAAAACCGACAGAAAGGTCGAGAATTGATGTCATCGCTCCGGACATCATATTGACCCGGGTTCTGGCACCCAGATGCAAGGCCTCTTTCGCGGCATCGGGAAGCGCATATTCCTCGACGCCCGTTATCAGCTGATTCAAATCTGCCAGAGACCTGTCTTCGCCGGACAAACTCCGGTTGGTTTCGAGTGGCAGTGCCTCTGCAGGTACCAGACACACAGACCCATGGGACACCAGCAACACATGCTCACTTTGCCGTGCAAAGGCGACGTCATTGATCATACCGGTGATATACACGCCTGTAGCTTCAGGCTTAAACGTTAGGTTACCACTAGCCACAGTGATCACCCCCGGGGGACATTTCTGCCCAGCCTGCACCAGTAGTGTTGCGGCGATAAAGGTTTCTGCCAGGGGCAGAGGTGCGGCAAAAGACGCTGCTTGCCTGATTACAAGCAGCGAGTCCGCCATTGATCCATCAGAACCACCGGCAATCCCAGGAATTCCGGCCAGGGTCATCCCTGATTCTTCCAGCGTCTGCCATAAATTACGCGGCCATTGACCCTGCTCGGCGGCATCAACAACTTCCTTCGTGCATAAATCAGTAAAGATTCGTCTTGTTGTCTCGATGATGAGTTGTTGTTCCTGATTCATAAGCCCTGACACTCCTGATAAGTTCCTAACGTAATCCCAGTCCACGGGCGATAACTCCCCGCAAAATTTCCCGTGTTCCACCGCGAAGTGTGAATGATGGCGCATGCAACAGGCACTGGTTCAAGGTTGCCCTGAACCTTGGCGATACGTTCGTCGGTGCTAACAATCGTATGACCTCGGGAACGAGGCGTTCATAATCGTTCCCCAGATCTTTGATCAGAGCAGCTTCGACCGTCGGCGTTTTGCCCTGCTCCAGCATGCTAGCGACGGATATTGACATCCGACGCAGCGTGACCAGGTGAGATGAAAGTCGGCCTATCAACGCGAGTTGCGCAGGGTCGGGATTTCCTTCGACTTCCCTAACAAACTCCAGCAACACTCGGTAAGCACTCAGGAATCTTTCTGGACCACTTCTTTCGTAGCCCAGTTCACTCATTACCTGCTCCCAACCATTTCCCGCTTCACCCACTACATTTTCATCGGGGATAAATACATCGTCAAAAAACACCTGGTTGAAGTCACGATCACCAGAGAGGTTCTGAATCCCGGTGATCGTCACATTCGAGTCAGCCAGATCAACCACAAACTGGCTGAGACCTGCGTGACGATTCTCGGATGCTTTTTCGGTACGAACCAGCGTGATCATGTAGTGATTCATATGAGCACCTGAAGTCCAGATCTTACTGCCATTTAGCAGCCAGCCGCCTTCTACCTTCACGGCACTGGTCCGTATGGAAGCCAGATCAGAGCCGGAGTCCGGCTCACTCATACCAATGGAAAAAAAACACTCACCCCTTGCTATTCTTGGCAGGTATTCCTGTCGCTGCTGCTCTGAGCCAAATTTAAGGAACAAGGGGCCGCTCTGCCGGTCAGCGATCCAATGTGCTCCAACCGGAGCACCTGCAGCGAGCAACTCTTCTGTGACGACATAGCGTTCCAGAAACGAACGTTCACCACCCCCGTATTCTTTCGGCCATGTCATTCCAATCCAGCCCTGTAGCCCTAGCTTTCGGCTGAACTGCAGCGATTCTCCGGCATTGAAGTCAGAATTTGGCAGATAGCTTTGAGAATCATTTTCGGCAGTGCGACTGCTTAGTTCAGACTCGATGAATTTCCGGACCTGCAATCGTAATACACGTGTTTCGTCAGGTAATTTAAGTGCCTCGAACTGAAGACCCTGAAACATGAGGCTAATCCTATATCAAAAAAGATACACCGTAATTGTTTGCTCTTTTCATTGCAATGCGGCCTTATATAGCCTCAATCGGCCGATTCATCGGGTGCGTACGACGCAGCAGTTTCTCAGCTGATATCCTGAGTCTCCATAACAATCAAGCACGACCAAAAACACAACCAGGAATAAGATGCCACAAATGACCGCTGTTGTTTCCCTGAATGAAGTAACTAAGAAAGATATCGAGTCCGCTGGTGGCAAGGGAGCCAATCTTGGTGAACTAATCCAACACGGATTCCCGGTTCCTCCAGGTTTTATCATTACTGCGGGTGTCTACGCCGGTTTCATCAAAGACTTGAACTTGCCCGAAGCGATTAACGTATCTGACTGCGCTGCCATTCGGGCCCGGATTCTGGCAGCCGACATCCCAGCCAATATTGTTGATGGTATCGCCTCCCACCACAAACAGATCCAGTTGGCCACCCATACGGATGTCATCTACGCGGTCCGATCTTCTGCTACCGCTGAGGATCTGGGTGATGCAAGTTTCGCAGGACAGCACGATACCTATTACTACGTTAACGAACCCCGACTCCCGCTGATGATCAAACAGTGCTGGGCATCACTATGGTCCAACGCCGCGTATTCCTACCGTGAAGCACAGGGTATTGAACATAGTGCAGTCAACATGGCGGTCATCGTACAGGAGATGATTCAGTCGGACATATCCGGCGTTACTTTTACCGCAGACCCACTGACGGGAGATGCCGGTGTTGTGGTCACTGAGTCAAGTTGGGGTATGGGCGCTGCCATTGTCGATGGTCGAGTGTCACCCGATCAGTACGTCACCGACAAGGATTCCGGGGTCGTTAAGTCCAAACGTATCGCAGACAAAAAATTCATGGTTCCGGCCCAGGTCGAGGATAACGAATCGAGACTGGTACCGGTACCGGCAATGTTGCGACGCAAAGAGACATTGCCTCCCCGGAAAATCGAAACGGTAGTCCACTGGGCCAGGCGTTCTGAGGTATTTTTTGGCGACTGCCAGGATATTGAATGGACTTTCCGGGATGATGAATTTTTCATCCTCCAATCTCGCCCCATCACAGTCATGGGTAGCAAACAGGACGAAGTGCCGGAGGGAGAATATGTTTTATTCAAACCCCTCGCAGAAAATTTCACCGAACCACTATTACCCCTGTCCCAGGATATTTTTATTCGCCTGTTTCCGATCATGAGTATTATCCAGGGCAGAGTCTATCTGAGCCTGAAGTTCATTCGACCGTTTTTACCCTTCAAGATGGACAGTGAACAGGTTGCCAAACTGGCTTACCTGAGCAAAGACGACAACTTTGTTCCAAAAATATCCAAGTCGAGGCTCGTGCTTCTGGGCATCTTAGGATACATCACTTACCTGGTCGCAGGCGTCCTTTACCTGAGAACCAGAGCGCTGCCAAACGATTTTATGGATTCCTTCCGGGAGGTTTTCAACCAGGTGGTCGCGGATGAAACCCTTGATGCTTACAGCGCGCTCGAAAGACTGTTTTTTAAACCCCGCTTTTTCGATCCGGTGGGGAATATGCCGATATTCGTCAACATCAGCGCATCACGGTATATGCTCCTCATGGGGGTGTTAACCCGTCTCCTGAAATGGTGGATACCAGATGTCAGGAACGATGCCGCGTCGTATCTCACGTCGGGCACCGAAGGCATCCTGTCCACGGAGATGGGAAAACGCATCTGGGAGCTTGCTCGACAGGCAAAGAAGCACCCGCAGGTCAAACAGACAATTACTAACTACGAACCCAAACAAGCCTTGCTGGAATTACGTGGTCTGCAAGGGGCGGAAACATTTCTTTCGGCCATGGATGAGTTCCTGGCAATCCACGGCCATCGTACCTTGAAGGAATTCGAGATCAATTCAATTCGATGGGAGGAGGATCCCACGCCGGTTATCGCGATGATAAGAAATTATATGCATTCAGATGCCAATCCGACTGAAGCCCAGGAAAAGGTTAACCAGGCTCGATATGACTTTATCAACGAGATCAAAATGTCACTGCAGCATAAACCCCTGGAGAGACAGTTCAGTTTCCGCTGGCGAATAGTCCAGTACCTCCGCAACCAGGCCAAATACTTTATCCGGTTGCGGGAAAACTCCCGTTTCTACCACATCATGGGTTTCTATGCGGTCAGGAAAAAGATTCAGCAAATGGAAGCCGGGTTTATTCAGTCCAGGCAACTCAAATGTGAAGACGATGTTTACTACCTGCAATGGAATGAGATACTCGACCTGCACAACAGTAAGCTGCAATGGGAGGATGTTGAAGAACGAATTCGCGAGCGCAGGATGGAGTTTATTCGTTTGTCAAAAATAAGCCCGCCACGGACCTTCGGCATTCACATTGCATCGACTGAGGAACTCGAAGTGGATCACATGTCGGGGCAAGGTGCCTCACCCGGTACCTACGAAGGCGTTGCCCGGGTGGTGATGGACCCTGGCATTGACGCAGAGCTCAGACCAGGTGAGATTCTGGTCGCGCCCTATACAGATCCGGCATGGACTCCTCTGTTCCTCACAGCGAGCGCCGCTGTAGTAGAAGTAGGCAGCTATTTGTCACATGCCGGTACAATTGCCCGCGAATACGGTATGCCGTGTGTTGTCGACGCCCAACACTGTACTGCACTCATTAAAAGCGGTGACCGGATCCTGGTTGATGGCAGCAACGGAACCGTAACACTGCTACAGCCAGAACACCGTGAGGAAACAGTAAATGTTTGAATTTATTGGATTTATAGTTGGCATACAGCTTACGATGATGCTTCTGGCAGCACTCTATGGAATTCTTGATCTGTGGTATCGGATTCAGGACTTCTGGTTCGCGGTTATTGGTCGAATTTTGCTGATATCAGGGGCAATTGTCCTGGTTTATTCTGCCACCGGCGAAGGCTTTCAAAGCGGTTTTTTTGTTGGTCAGGTTTTCTTTGTAATCTTCCATATTGCGATATTCTGGCTCGGACGATTACAGATCGCCTATATGAGACGTCAGCGCTAGCCACTCACCTTTCGGGTTACCACCCATACTCAAAAACAATCCGTTACACCCCGTTTTACATAATCCTTGAATATGTAAGGTATAACTTACATATCAGTTTCTGGCAGGAAGGAACCAAAGGTCGCCGAACTAACTACCAGAGGCAATTGAAATGGAAATGACCACACTCATAAAATCCAGCGCAGTTTTTCTGGTACTCGCAGCCACCCTTTGTATTAACGCCGAAGATAACTTTGTTGTACGTTCAGGTTTCGACTATAGCTATGTCTACTCTTTGCTCCTGGCGTTGTTCTGCTCATCCATGATGGCATACAGAAACGTCTTCATCCTGATGGCTGCTATGGTATTTAGTCTTAACGCCAACATGCCCGTAGACTTTGACTTGAACCTTGGCCTTGACCGGGACATGTATGGCGGCGCTATGCTGGCATTGGTGTTCCAACCCCTACTGGGTAGATTTCTGGGTTGACAACGGACATCGCTAAAATCACATCGGGCATGCCCAAACAAAACAAGCTTATGCGGCTGCGCTCGCCCGCTCACTGACTCGCCCATACCACGCCATGATATTCGCGTTGTCAGTATTCATCGGTTGCCCAACCTGCGCGCCGAATTCAAGGAAGCTAAACAGGTGAACGTCAGCCATGCTGAACCGATCACCACAAATAAATGTTTTGCCTTCGATGAGGCCGTCGAGCCAGGTAAGTCGTTCCTGCGCCAGAGTTTTCAGGTCATCTGCAGCAATAGGAATACAGTGAACGCGATCCTGGAATAACGCCAGGCCGTCGGAAAACCGAAACCCGTTCGTCAACGGCTCGACAATTTGTATATCGATGCGACGAGTCCACATTCTCGTCTCTGCCCGTTCTTCAGCGGTCGAACCAATCAAACTTGAGCCACCGTTCTTTTCAGACAGGTATTCGCAGATTGCGGTTATTTCCGAAAGGCAGGATCCATCATCCAATTCCAGCACTGGTGACTGGCCCGATGGGTTCTTCTTTAGATGCTCTTCCTGACGATTTTCCCCTTTCATCAGATCGATATCGGCGGTCTCGAGCGATACACCCAGTTCAGCCACAAACATTCTGACCATTTTTGGATTAGGTCCAACAGAATTGATTAACTTCATAGTCACTCCACAGTTATTGTTTTTCGCTTCAGCCAACTTCAGCATTTGCGAGCGCCGACAGTTTTTGTGCTGACGGTTTTCTTGTTTCGCTACCGCGTTATACCCAAATTCATTGCTGGAAACCACCAGGGTTATCTTTTTTCGGCATCTTCTTGTATTTTTGCTGAAAATGATTATCCCTCGACTACTGAAATAGATGGCATTGAAGTAGAAGGCAATCTGTTTCCGGCAGGAAAAACAGCAGACCAACCTTTTTGTTTCACAAACCAATGAAACGGAGACGCATGATGCATTTGACTAAACCGATACCAGCAAATTTTTGCTGAGCGGATAACGAGCATCTGAAGTCTCGCCCGCTCACCCACGAGCGGGGACATTTCTTTCAAAATTCCCAATCGCTACTGACAGAATGTTGTCAGGAGCGATCATTTAAACTTAGAACTTTCCGCTCATCATCACACCAGAGGCTTACGCCTGGGTGTTTTATGTTAATACAGTTTTTGGGGTCACAAAGTTTATTAAAGTGGCCATGTTCAGGAGCAGATTCGTGAACGATCATCGAAAAGCCAGACTACTGTGGATGTTGACGGCAGGCTACAGGACGATGTTCTCCGGTGCTATTGCCGCGATGGCAGTCGGATACGTCTTTATGTTTGGTGTGCCGATGGTCGCCAAGTTCTCCATTGATGCAATTCTGGCTGAAGAACTCGTCGTCCCCGCCTGGATTGAAAGACTCGGCACCCTGATCTCCAGTGACTTAACTGTAGGAATGTTCGAGTACTTGAGCCTGGCCGCTGTGGCAACCGTGGGACTCACCGTATTGATGGGTATCTTTATCTATATCCGCGACCGGCTGATCGCCGTTGCATCTGAAGGGGTTATACAGCGTCTGAGAAACCAGATCTTCGACCACCTCGAACATTTACCCAGTCGTTATCACGATCAGGCCGACACCGGAGACCTGGTGCAGCGATGTACATCGGATATGGAAACCCTACGCGTGTTTCTTGCGGGTCAGGTGATAGAAATTTCCCGCGCCCTGCTTATGTTGATCGTTGTATTGCCAATACTGTTCTCCCTCGACACCAACATGGCATGGTTGTCCATGGCCTCAATGCCGTTGCTGCTCATTGTCGCCGTGGTGTTTTTCCAGAAAGTAAAATCACTGTTTCTGGAAGTCGATGAGTCAGAAGCCAGGATGACAACTGTTCTTCAGGAAAACCTCACAGGTATTCGGGTAGTACGCGCCTTCGCTCGCCAACCATTTGAGACCAGCAAGTTTGCTGAAAAGAATGCCGATTTCAGGAACCAAAATACCCGCCTGATCAAGTTACTCGGTCTCTACTATGGCTTTAGTGACCTGGTCTGCCTCGGGCAGATTGGACTGTTATTACTCATTGGTTCCCACTGGGTAATCGAGGGCGCCTTAACCATAGGCACACTCTTCGCTTTTCTGACTTACGAAAGTATGATCATCTGGCCAATTCGACATATGGGGCGCGTTCTTACGGACTCCGGTAAAGCTGTTGTTTCAATGGGGCGGCTGGCCGAGATTCTGCTGGAACCTATCGAATCCCGGCATGAGAAATTCCCGCCGATGCCTCTCCGGGGTAATATTGAAATCAAGCACCTTCAGTTCGCCTATGAGAAAGGTAAGCCCATTTTAAAAGATTTTTCCCTGAGTATTGGCAAAGGACAAACCCTCGCAATACTCGGCCCACCTGGCTCCGGCAAGTCGACCCTGATGCAAGTCCTGATGCGACTTTATGACTACAAAGAAGGATCCATTAAACTGGATGGATCTGAATTGTCCAGTCTGGCTCGAAAATATGTCAGGGGCCAGGTGAGTATCGTCTTGCAGGAGCCTTTTCTCTATTCCGCGAGCATTCTCGACAATCTGAAAACAGGCAAGCCGCATGCGACCCTGGATGAGGTAAGACTGGCAGCAAGAAGCGCCTGCATCGATGAATCTATCCAACAGTTTCCCCGCGGATACAATTCAATGGTTGGAGAACGTGGCGTCACCCTTTCAGGTGGTCAAAGACAACGCCTGGCCCTGGCGCGGGCACTGTTGAAAAGACCGCCAGTTCTTATTCTCGACGACGCACTTTCTGCGGTGGATACAGACACCGAAACCCGTATTCTCTCGGCACTTAAATCATCGAGTGTAGAGCAAACACGTATCATCATCGCTCATCGTCTGTCCACGGTAATGCACGCTGACAAGATTGCTGTTCTACATAAAGGTAGAGTCGTCCAGGCCGGTAATCACGAAAGCCTGTCACGTGAGGAAGGTAACTACCGACAACTCTGTGAAATACAAGGTGCGATCCAGCAACAGATCGAAGGCGATCTCGATGAGCCCTCATTATATGTACCAGGAGCCCGGGAAGCATCCAGGGAGAAAACTGCCCGAAAATCGAATCTAGTGAGAGAGCCCAATGAGTGAATTTTTCGATGACGAGAATTACAACGATGGATTCGACGACAGCTATAAACGCGGAATGAATCTGGAACTGTGGCGTAGGCTGTTATCCTACACCCTGAACTATCGCTTTGAAGTGACTGTGCTCGCAACCTGCGCAGTCACCGTTGCGATTGCTGATATCGCATTTCCCCTGATAACCCGGGCAGTAATTGACGGTATCGCGTCAGAAGGCAAAGAGTTCGACTTGATTTTTTACGCCGCTCTCTATTTCGCCTTTGTAGTACTGTTGGCAACATCTGTAGCAGGATTCATCTGGTTTGGCGGTAAGATTCGCACCCACGTCAGCCACGACATCAGAAGGGACGGCTTTCTCAATCTGCAAAATCTGTCCTTTTCTTACTACGATTTCAGACCCGTGGGATGGTTGATGGCGAGAATGACATCCGATTGTGAATGGCTATCCAATATCCTTGCCTGGGGTTTGCTCGATCTGATCTGGGGCTCGACGGTGATGTTTGGTATTGCAATCGCCATGCTGTTTATGGATTTTACCCTCGCCATTGTCGTCCTGTCCGTAATCCCGGTACTGGTCTGGGTGAGCATTTTCTTTCAACGTAGAATGCTTAAAAGTGCACGTAAAGTTCGCAAAACGAACTCGAAAATTACCGGTTCCTTTAACGAAAGCATCATGGGTGTCCAGACCAGTAAGGCATTTGTTAAAGAATCCGAGAACCTGAACAGGTTTGGAAACCTGACTGACGAAATGTATTCCGCATCAGTGCTGAACAAGGTTCAGGCAGCATTGTATCTGCCCCTGGTGTTAATCCTGGGAGCTATCGCATCCGGACTGGCACTGGTCTATGGTGGCCTGGAAGTCGTCTGGGGTACGATAACAGCGGGAACGCTTATTGCTTTCTTAACCTACGCCCGTCACTTCTTCGAACCCGTGGAGGAACTGGCCCATTGGTTTGCAGAGATGCAAATGGCGCAAGCTTCAGCAGAGCGCATTATCAGCTTGATAGAAGCTGAGTCAGCTATTACGGATTCGACTGAAGTCCAGCAACGCATCAGCCAGGCTCGAGCCAGTAGATTCGCAGACGGGTTAGCACTGGATGGTCTGCTGGACAATATCTCACAAATCGAGTTTAAAAATGTCAGCTTTTCCTATGACGTCGGATCGAAGGTACTTGACGATATCAGTTTAACCATTAAGGAAGGTGAGAGCATAGCGATTGTCGGCTCGACGGGCGGCGGCAAGACATCCCTTGTTAACCTGTTGTGCCGATTTTATGAACCCACAGATGGCGAAATTCTGATCGACAATCTCGATTACCGGGAAAGAAGCCTGGCCTGGCTTCAGTCCAACCTGGGTATCGTACTGCAATCATCACATATTTTTGGCGGCTCCATTGCAGATAACATCCGTTATGGAAAACTTACTGCTACAGACCAGGAAATCGAGGACGCCGCCTAGAGATCCTGCGCTCACCATTTCATCACGGAAATGGACATGGGTTATCAAACCCAGGTTGGTGAGGGTGGTTCGAAGCTGTCCGCAGGAGAGAAGCAGCTTATCTCATTCGCCCGCGCCATACTGGCTGATCCGAAGATTCTCGTTATGGATGAGGCAACATCCTCTGTTGACACGGTGACAGAACGACACATTCAGCAAGGACTGGACGAGCTTTTACAGGGTCGTATTAGTGTTGTCATCGCCCATCGACTATCAACCATTAGAAACGCAGACCGGATCCTTGTGGTAGAGCGAGGTAAAATCATCGAGAGTGGAAGCCACGACGAGTTGTTGCAACTCAAGGGGCGATACTCAAAGCTCTACAACCAGCAAAGCCTCTCTGAATTTTCGCAACGGGAAGAGTCCTGGGTGAGTGCGTAGTAAAAGCCAACAGGGGCTTTTTCAGCAGCTTCCTAGCTTAGCGTTTCCGCAGCTGCCTTTTTTGTCTCGGGGGATTCTTCTTCAGTATCCCCATGGGCACTAACCTAGGCCATTGTGTAAAGCCATAGTGCCTTTGCAAAGATTATGGGAAGATTAATGGCACACAACGACGAAAAAACCTTTAAAAAGAGAGACTGAACCCTATGCCATTCAACTGGGATTATCCCTACCCCTCGACTCGTTCACCTGTGTTTGCCAGGAATGTTGTCGCAACCTCCCAGCCACTGGCCACCGAGGCCGGTATTGCAACCATGAGATCCGGGGGTAATGCAGTGGATGCCGCGATAGCCACGGCCGTTACACTGACCGTTGTTGAGCCGAACAACAATGGCATAGGCAGCGATGCTTTCGCGATTATATGGGACGGTTCAGAGTTACATGGCCTGAATGCTTCGGGGCGATCACCAGCGGCCTGGACCGCGGAACATTTTGCAGGCATGACACAGATGCCTGAACTTGGCTGGGATGCTGTGACAGTGCCAGGAGCCGTGAGCGCCTGGCGAGAAATGTCGAGCAAATTCGGCAGGCTACCCTTCGATAAGTTATTTGAACCAGCGATTCACTATGCTCAGCACGGCTACCAGGTTGGCCCTAAAACCGGATTCTACTGGCAATTCGCGAAACGTCGATACGAGGATTTCAAGGACTTTGGCAACACATTCCTCCCCGGCGGGCAGCCACCAGCGATTGGCTCAAAAATTACACTCCCGGATCATGCCCGGAGCCTGCGAATAATTGCCGACTCTAAGGGAGAGGCTTTCTATAAAGGCGAGCTGGCAGAAGCCATGGTCGCTGATTCCAGCCAGCATGATGGTTTGTTAACCATGCAGGATCTTGAATCACACCAGTGTGATTGGGTTGGCACCATAAAGCAGTCCCTGGGTGATGTAGATCTGCATGAAATCCCACCAAGTGGGCAGGGTTTAATGGCACTCATCGCCCTCGGCATCATTGAAAAGCTGGAGCCAGAGCAGTACGCGCTGGATTCCCTGGATTCTGTCCACCTTCAGATAGAAGCCACCCGTCTTGCCTATGCCGAAATCGAGCGTCATCTGGCAGATATCGACCATATGCGGGTGACACCCGACCAACTGTTATCGGCAGACTATTTGTCCCGACGCGCCTCATCTATCAGCCTTGTGTCAGCCAATCCTTCACCCCCCAGCCTCGGCGCAAGTGCCGATACGGTATATCTCACGACAGCGGATGAATCGGGCATGATGGTTTCCATGATCCAGTCCAACTACAGGGGTTTTGGGTCAGGTATCGTCGTACCGGGTACTGGCATCAGTATGCAAAATCGAGGTTGTGGGTTTACCCTCGAATCCGGCCATGCAAATCAGGTGGCTGGTGGCAAACGACCTTATCACACCATTATTCCGGGATTTGCCATGCGCGGTAATCAGCCGGTGATGAGTTTTGGCGTTATGGGTGGGCACATGCAGGCACAGGGTCATTTGCAAATGATGATCAGGGTTTTTGTTTATAACCAGAATCCGCAAACCGCTTCGGACGCACCACGTTGGCATCTCAGGCAGGATGGTAAGGTTTGCCTGGAGCGAGGATTCAGTGCGCGAATCGCGTCGGGTCTGGAACAGCGGGGACATGAAATCATCATTGACGCTGCGGAGCACACTTTTGGTGGTGCACAGCTTATTTATCAACTGCAGGATGGGTATGTTGCGGGCTCTGACCATCGCAAGGAAGGCATGGCGAGCGGTTTTTGATGAAAAACCTGATTGAAATCCAGCAAATGCTGGCAGGCCAATGGTCTGGTATCAACAGCCGCGATCTGGTCAACGATGCAACAGGATCATTACTCAATGACCCCGGGGATTGGGATCCACCTCGAGGAATTACACCCAGGATAAAAACCATTCCCCTCGCCATCGGCATTCCGGATGGTGCATCGTTACCAAAAGAAGAACTGTCTCAACTTGCCTCCAAAGTCATCACCCGGCCAGGAGAAGCTGCGTTTGTGTATGGTTTTGGCGTGGGGTACAGAGCATTGCGAGCCCAGCTCGCGCAGAAATACACGGCTGATCGAGGGCTTGAAGTCAACGAAGAATGGTTCCAGTTGTGCAACGGTTCTTCCGGCGCTATTGATCTGGTGTGTCGTACCCTGGTTCAACCTGGCGATGTCATCATCACGGAAGCACCAACCTACATGGGCACACTGCGTAACTTCAAGGCAGTTCAGGCAGACATTCGCGCCGTTCCCATGGACAAGGACGGCTTGCTGATTCCTGACCTCGAAGCCGCTATTCAGCAAGCGCTGGCAACCGGAAAAACCATTAAGTTTATTTACACCATATCGACATTCCAGAATCCAACCGGAGCAACTCTTTCAAGGAAGAGGAGAATCGAGCTGCTAAAACTCGCCGCAAAGTACAAAATCCTCATTCTCGATGATGACGCTTACGGCGATTTGTACTTCGATCAACGACCACCCGAGAGCCTGACGTCTTTGAGTGGCGGTTATGGCGTACTCACCGTGGGCACCTTCTCCAAAACTATCGCTACCGGGCTAAGAATTGGCTGGATTCATGGCCACCCCTCCCTCATCGGTTTGTTTGGGAAAATGCGTTTTGCCATGGGTTTGAACCAGATGATGGTAAGAATTATCTCTGCCTATATCGAAGACGGTTACCTGGAGCATCACGGTAAACTGGTGCGCAGTATCTATCGCGAAAAAATGGAGACCCTGGCGAATGCACTGGACAGACACGCCGCTGATTTCATCGATTATGATCGACCACAAGGTGGATTTTATCTTTGGATCAGGCTGAAAAACGGAATCAAAGCACAGGATCTCTGGCGCACGGCTGCGGAAGAAGGCGTAGGGTTCACCCAGGGAATCAATTTCTTTCCCAACCGCGTCGATCCGGAGCAACATATCCGCATTGCATTCCCATGGACTCAACTCAGCCAGATGGAAGAGGCAGCAACGAGATTCGGTCGGGCCTGTGCGCGGGTGTCAAAGGGAGACATAGCGTAGCAGACTGCTAGGCACCAGCTAGTTAAGCGGTTTTGGACTCTATTTCGGTCCAGGCAACAACCCGGTTTCGACCGAGTGATTTGGCTTTGTACATGGCCTTGTCTGCCTGGGATATCAAGTCCCTGGATAACAGTTTTTCGGTCGGGATTACTGTGGCATGACCAAGGCTGATGGTCACACCAATCTTGTGCCCATCTGCATCTATCTCTAAATTTTCAACATGCACCCTGACCTGTTCGGCCATCTGATGTGCATTATCGGCTTCAATATAAGGCAGAATCACAACAAACTCCTCCCCACCATATCGGGCAACAATATCCGACGGCCTGTGAAACATGCCCTCGACAGCACCTGCGACTGCGGCGAGGCACTCATCCCCGGCGAGATGACCGTGGCTGTCATTGACGACTTTGAAATGATCAATATCAATCAATATCAGGGTGACCGGATAACGCTGACGCAACGCACGCCGCCATTCCTGTTCAAACGACTGGTCGAAATACTGACGGTTTCGAATCGACGTCACTGGGTCAATGGTCGTGAGATCTTTAAGGATCACGTGGGCCTGGGTAAGTTTATCCAGGGCTTGTTTCAACTGGGCTGTACGTTCATCAACCTCGACTTCCAATTGCTTTCTCAGTTCAACCTGCTCATCCAGCAGATTCCGGTTTTCAAGCGCTACACTGGCCTGGGACGCAAGTGCTTCAACAAGGGGTATCACAGCTGAAGAGAAAGGGACTACCTTACCGCTGGTGCTCTTTGCATTTAATAACTGTAAGACGCCGATGGTCTCTTCCAGGGAGTTCCTCAAAGGTACAGTCAGAAATGACTTTGACTTATAGCCGGTAAGTTCATCGAATTTCCGGGTTGCAGAGCCGTTGATACTGGATTCAAGATAGATGTCTTCAATGACGATGGTCTCACCGAGATTTGCAGATCGTGCGGCGATGGTACCCATATTATGTTCGCCGTCGGAGTTAACCAACGGCACATCTGGTAGTGTCGATGCGCCCACATTTCCGCTCTGGGAAATATTCAGAGTGTCGTTAATGACAATAGCGAACGACAGGCTGGCTTGACCCGTCGCCAGATAGACTGTACCGGCGTCCGCATTGGTAAGCGTCTTGGCTTCCATCAGAATCCGTTCGAGTAAACTGTCTATGTGCTTCTCTGCACTTAAAGCAAGGCCAATATCGATCAAACGTCGATAAGCGCCTGAGTCAATTTTCACGTTCTACACTCAACCTGGTACCTCCATGCACATAGTGTTTGTCACTTCCCTTTGCTAATTCGTGCGAATTTCGTGCCAATACTTTAGATTAACTAGTTCCTATAACCCATTGTTTTTATAGATACTAGATAGCATGTTATCAATCGTGCATGATCTCATGACGATGGGCCTGACCCCTGGGGTTCACAATTACCAATATTTGTCACCTTCACTGATACCTGAGATAGAGCTACCGGTCGAGAAAAATCAGACTGACTTCAGGGACATAAGTGATAATAATCAACGCAACTAATAACACTAACATAAAAGGAATGGTCGCTTGATACAATTCAGTGATTGGACGTTTGAAGCGGTAGCTGGCAATAAACAGATTCATGCCAATAGGAGGTGTGAAATAGCCTATCTGCATATTGGCCAGGAAAATGATGCCAAGATGCACTGGGTCAATACCAAAGCCCATCGCTACTGGCACGATCAACGGAATCATGATCATCGTGGCAGAAAAAATATCCAAAATCGCACCGAGAATAAGCAGGGCGATATTCAGGATAACCAGAAAGGTGTACTTACCTTCGACGTAGATCTGAATCCACTCGAACAGCTGCTGTGGAATCTCGGCATCCACCAGATAGTTATTAAAGGCCAGAGAAACACCTAAAATAAGCAGTATCCCCCCCACCATCACCATTGACTCACGGATCACACCGGGAAGTTGTGAATACCTGACTTCACGATGAATCATGACCTCGACAATAAACACATAAAAGGCTGTGACAGCGGCAGCTTCGGAAACCGCGAAAAATCCTGAATAGATACCCCCAAGAATGATAAAGGGCAGAGGAATCTCCCACTTAGCGTCTTTCAGCGCGTCGATTGCGTCCCGGCGATTGTATGAGCCTGTTTCAATTACCTGGTCACGATTACTCCAGATGCTATAGGCTGTTAACAACACGATCATCAGAAATGCAGGTAATATCCCGGCGATAAACAATTCCTGAATGGTAAAAGAGTTAGGAAGATTCATTTGCTGAACAATTATGCCATACAGAATTAGTGGCAGTGATGGCGCCAACAGCAAACCGAGGCTTCCGGAAGTGGTCACCAAGCCAAGACTGAACTTGTCCCGGTAGCCTGCTTCAACCAGGGCTGGATACAAAAGTGCACCCACGGCCACAATGGTCACACCTGAGGCACCGGTAAATGCGGTGAAAAATGCACAGGTAACGAAAGCTACCACCGACAGGCCCCCGGGAAGCCACCCGAGGAATACCTGGGTCAATCGAACCAGCCGAGAAGACAGTTTACTTTCCGCCAACAGGTAACCGGTAAAGGTAAATAACGGTAATGCCAGCAACAGCGGACTGTCAACCAGTCTGTATATTTCAATGGTGATCACCGTCAGGGGAATATCCGCGAAATAGAATCCCAGCATGGCCGCAGCCAGGATAACCACGAACAAAGGAGTGCCCAGAAGAGCGAACAATCCAATCAGTACCGAAGCGACGGCAGCCATTACTCAGGAGTTCCTGTTTCAACCGAATTTCTGATGCCGGTAAAACCGGCAATAAAGAATCGAAGCGCCATTACCGAGAAACCCACGGGAATAATAGACTGGCAAACCCATGTGGGGACAATCCCAAAGGCGATCGTGCCATCCTCGTACTCGAACTGTACAAATTCATAGGCATAATACGCGACCACGCCGCAGATCATTGCAGAGAACAGGGCAATGACGACGCGAGACACCTGCTTGATCGTGGGTCCCAGATACCTGGACAGGGCATCGATGCTGATGTGGTTTGACTCCCGCGTCGCGACCATTGCCCCTAACATCGCTATCCATAACACGAGGATGCGTAGAAGGGACTCCGCCCAAAGTAAACCTGCATCGAAAAAGTTACGCAGGCAGATTTGGACCACCGCCATGACCAGCATTGAAACCAGCGCAGAAACCAGCACCGTGTCTTCAAACCGGTGAATAGAGCGAAGTATGGCCTGAATATTTGAACCCATTGCCGTTATTATCTACTCACCGGCTGTATCCGCACCATTTGACCGGATGGTATCGAGGTACTGTAGGAATAAATCGACACTTTCCTGACTGAGTTCATGAGATGCAACGAGTGAATCAACTGAGGCTCGCGCCGTCTTCCGCCAGGATTCCAGCTGACCCAACTGCGGTCTTATCTCGTTCAAACCCTGGGTGAGCAACGCCGCGTAGGCTTTGTCGTTGTCGGCGCGACTATCGGCGTCAACCTGCTGAAAAATCCTGTCCATCACTTCCCGGACGACATTCTGGTCTGCTTCAGCCATGGAATTGAACGCTCTTTTATCCATCGTCAGCATTGAATAGATGTACATTATCGGAATGTTCGTCACATATTCGACGTGATTGTGCCACTGCAGGGCCAGCGCAACGATGGGTGGCACCATGACGGCGTCAATCAGACCAGTCTGTAATCCGGCGAGAACATCGGTGATAGGCAGCGGGATTGGGCTGATGCCAAAGGATTGAATCTGTTTGGCAGCAATTGGATCACCACTGGGCACCCACATCTTGGATTTTCTCAATTCAGCAACGCTGCTGATGGGTTTTTTCGTTAACAGATATGCAAATCCGGTTTCTGTCAGGGTAAAACTGACCACGCCACTGTCATACAAGCCTTTGACGATGCGCTCATCCATCCTCTGCCGGACATAGTCGACTTCCTCATTACTGCGAAATTGCAGAGGTAAATTGTAAACCTGCAGATCCGGGTAGAAGCTGGTCAGAGAACTCGCTGCGAGTATGCCGCCATGGAGCTGGCCAATACGTATTTTGCGTAGAACCGTATAATCGTCACCCATGACACCGCCAGGGTATATTTTGAATTTTATCCGACCTTCGGTTCTGAGGTTGATTTCTTTCGCGCCACTTCGCAGTTGCTTCATCCATCCCAGCCCATCGGGTGAAATCGTGGCAATTTTGAACGTTTTGGCTTCAACCGGTGACATCGTGACGAGCGCTGCCATCGTGCAGATCATTACGGGTTTCGAAAATAAAGTTCTGAACATTAACGCTTTCCTTCTAAAAATAGTCATCAGACTCCGCCAGCAACTCTTCTGCCTGCTGTTGAGCAAACATGTTGGTCAGGACCATTCCTTCGACCTCCGGGTCGGCTGCGAGTACTTCGTTCAATAATTGATCGTGCAGCTCTTTGTCAAAAGCCTGCTTTGCATACAACTCCGCGAACATGACTTTTGCCATGAGGAATTTACCCCCGGACAACTCAATTGCCTTCTCAAAATGCATCCTGCCTTCATCAAACCTGCCGCCCATCGAGGGTGGTAAGGCTGTTTCCAGCCCACCGAGATACAAGTGGGGACCACCATTGTCGTAATTCTCGTCCAGCAAAACGATCTTCGCCATCAGATACTTCACCTTACCCAATTGGGCGATCGCGTTAAAATCTGAACTATGTGCCTGCATCCAGCCTGTCCATGCAACACCGAGGGCATAGGCAACCCGGGTATCCGTCTTATCAAGACCGTCCACAATACCCGTATATTCCTTGAACCGCAGCTCCCTGAATCCGCACAAGGTTTTGTTCTCGATACACGCAGCTCGAGACGCGTAGTCAAGACTTTTTGTGGTCAAAATTTCGCTGCGAGCTTCTGTTGTAAAGATACTAAAGGCACCATTCAAACTCGACGCGGCGAGCAGCAAATCCGAATTGTCGGGACTACTGCGAAGAAAACTGTCAACCATCAGGAGATACGCAGGGATTCCTTCCCTGACTGTCTCTATATCGTTGCTGTTCAAAATCGTCTCTGCGAGGTCATCGGCGAGTCCGGATGTGACCGAAGACATCATGCTGGCGCAACTTCCGAGTAATAATACAAACGGCAGGAGATAGAGAGGTGAAATCCGGAAATTCAAGAGCTTAGCCACACAGTTTCGGATCCCACTTATCAGGAGTATTCATTTTGGTTGCGAACATTATAACTTACATTCCATAATTCCGTCCTGTACCTTGTTCCTGCCCCGAAACAGACCTATCAGAGCCCTGCGCCAAAGAAAGGATTGGCCTGTCGTTCAAATTCCAGGGAAGTCCGGGGACCATGCCCGGTGATCACAACGGCGTCTCCATCGAGACCAAATATTCGCTCAACGATTGAAACTTCAATTTCCTGGTAACTACCACCCGGCAAATCTGTGCGACCAATCCCCATTTGGAACAAAGTATCTCCGGCAATCAACAGGCGATGATCCTCGAACCAAAAACTCATGGAACCGGGCGTATGTCCGGGTGTGTGCAGCGCAACACCATTGCAGCATGAGAGGCTTTCGTCATCCTTAAGCCAATTGTCGGGTTCCGGTGTGGACTGATAAGGCACACCAAACATCGCACACTGCTGCTCGAGACTGTCCCACAGGAACTTATCCCCCTTATGCAGGTACAGACGCGCGCCGGTTCGTTTTCTTATCTCACCGGAAGCAAGAATGTGATCCAGATGGGCATGGGTGTGAATAATAGCGACGATACTTAAGTCATGTTGCTGCACCAGCGACATGATACGTTCCGGATCTCCACCTGGATCAACCACGATCCCTTTCCGGCTGATTGGATCGCCAAGAATCGTGCAGTTACACTGCAAAGGACCCGCAGCAAAGGATTCGAAGATAATGTTTCCTTCAATTTCAGTGGCTGGCGGCGGCATTAGGAACCTTTAAGGTAAAATTCAATGTTATAATCGGTTTTCCTTTACAAAGATGTGCAAATCCCGGAATGTTAAAGCGTTTACTGCATCGCCTGATCGCGATTCTGCTTATCCTGTTTATCTCCTTCACTTCGATTCTGTTTTTTCCAGTAGCATTTGTTATCTGGCTGGCGACCTATCCATTTGACCGCCAAACCCGTCTATTGCACTTATTCACCTGCTTCTGGGCAAGCCTTTATATCTGGGTATTTCCACCCTGGAGCGTTAGTGTAACAGGACGATCGCAAGTCGATCCAAAACAAACTTACATCATTGTCTCCAATCACCAGTCCTCCATCGATATCCTGGTGGCGTTTACGCTGTTCATTCATTTCAAGTGGGTTTCCAAGGCAGAATTGTTCAATATCCCATTCATCGGCTGGAACATGTATCTCAACCGTTATGTCCGATTAAAGCGGGGAAAAACCCACAGCATCCGGCGCATGTATCGCGCCTGTGAAAAACACCTGAAACGCGGCAGTTCCGTTTTCCTCTTCCCTGAAGGTACCCGATCAACAACGGGTAAACTGCGTGGTTTCAAAGAAGGTGCCTTCGTCCTGGCAAAACGATTGAATCTGCCGGTGTTACCCGTCGTCATTAACGGTTCGAAAGACGCAGTGCCAAAGAGCAGCCTCAACTTTCACGGCCAGAGTCACATTACAGTGGAAATTCTTTCCCCGGTGCTGCCAGGTGATGATATTTCGGTTCGGGACCTCAGAGATACTGTGAGAGAGCAGATTCGCCTGCGGGTCGCCGAAGAGATACCGCAGGCCTGATCAGATACGGGCCATTCCTTTGCAACCGGGGAATGATTTACAGACCCAGAACTCTTTACCATCATTTTTTCCACGGGTTGCCTTGC
The DNA here is from genome assembly GCA_029941905.1 of Pseudomonadales bacterium. Classification (GTDB taxonomy): domain Bacteria; phylum Pseudomonadota; class Gammaproteobacteria; order Pseudomonadales; family Azotimanducaceae; genus JAHRVQ01. Next base: position 150,244 of record JAPYTQ010000001.1, read on the forward strand.
GAATGCGCATCTTCTCCCCGCATTTGGGACACCAATGATCTGCTGGCTGCTTCTTTTGGATCACAGACAATCCCTCGTGAATCTCGTCTTCACTCAGTTTATCTGAGTCAACAAACAGGATCAGGGGTTTACAGATGTCTTCAAACAGGCTACGCAGGAGCGTTTGTTTTCTTGAACTCTCGTTCGCCTTCTCGTCATCAAAAACAAAGTCGATACCGGCTACCACCTGGTGATAGTTCTGGTCACAAACCAGGAAACTGATTGAATGCCTACGCAGATCATCATCTTCTCCCGCTACGAAGTCTGACCAGGGTATATTAATCAAGATGCCATGGGATTCAGACAAATCTTTCCTGAGCACCTTCAGTACAAGTCGATAGTGCTCTGGCAGGATCCTGCCTCGAACTTTATGCTTTCTGGCACCAACTGCAGGGGCATCAGCAGCAGGCAGTGCCACTACACCTGCTTTCGGATAATCCTTCTCAAGATAGGCATGGGCTCTGGCAAGTAACGGGTCGACGGGCGCCTCACCGGGTGCTGGTTCTGAGAGCTCAAGTGGATCATCAAAGGCCGAGTCAAGAAACGACTCGACCTCCTTCAACCGCAAACGCCTCATAAACCAGACAAACACGACGATAATGCAAGCAAAAAAGACAAAGCCTTCCACCGTGTTGTTGTTCCCTGTAACGCCTAAGAAGTACCATACTACTGGAAAAGCGCCCAGGCGCTGCACTGAAAAAGACAAGGGAACAAAAAATGAGACTGGAAAACAAAATCGCAATCGTAACCGGGGCTGGGCAAACACCCGGTGAGACCATCGGCAATGGTCGCGCGACCGCGCTACTGTTCGCCAGAGAAGGCGCAAAACTGCTCCTCACAGACAAGAATCTGCAGTCTGCCGAGGAAACCCGGGAAATGATCCGGGCAGAGGGTGGAGAAGCTTCAGTGCTGGAAATGGACGTTGCGAATGAAGATGACTGCAAGCAGATGGTAAAGACCTGCATGGAAATCTATGAGCGTATCGACATTTTACACAACAATGTTGGCATCGGATTTAAGGATGGCGGCGTGACGCGTTTAGCGCTTGAAAACTGGCAACGTATCATGGACGTCAACCTGACCAGTATGTTCCTGACCTGTAAACATGTGGTGCCCATAATGCGTGAGCAGGAAAGCGGTTCAATCATCAATATCTCCTCCGTGGCAGCCATTGCATCGACCGGCATGCTCGCCTATAAGACCTCCAAGGCCGGGGTGCTGGCGCTGACAGAGAATGTCGCCATGGGAAATGCCAGGTACGGCGTCAGGGCAAATTGCATCATGCCCGGACTGATGAACACTCCAATGGCAATCGAAGGTTACAGCGCCGCTCAGGGCAGGTCTCGTGAAGACGTGATACAGGCAAGGGATGAACGCGTTCCGCTCAGCAAGAAAATGGGTAGCGCATGGGATGTTGCTTATGCCGCTTTATTCCTGGCCAGTGAAGAAGCGAAATTCATCACCGGCGTTACGCTGCCAGTCGACGGCGGCCAAAGCATCCGCATCGGCTAAGCAACAGAGTATTTGATACAACAACCGGAGATAACAGGTGTCTGACGTTCTAATCAAGGAAACAATCGACTATATCACTACGGTGACGCTAAACCGTCCCGAACATCTCAACGCGCTGTCTTCAGAGCTGCGGCAGGTCATCACTGAAACATTTGTCGCTCTCAAGGACGATCCAGGGACCCGGGTGATTATTCTGACCGGTTCAGGCAGAGCATTTTCAGCAGGGCTCGATTTGAAAGAACTGGGCAAGACTGGCCTGGACAGCAGCCAACCAAATCAACCGGTCGACAATACAGCGAGAGTCCAGACTGACCTTCATGATGCCCTGCGATCTGTTGGCAAACCGCTCATCGGTGCCATCAATGGGTTTGCCATTACTGGCGGTTTTGAAATCGCCCTGATGTGCGACATTCTGGTTGCGTCGACCCAGGCGAAATTCGCCGATACTCATGTTCGCATGGGCGTTGTTCCCGGTTGGGGTCTGTCACAACGGTTAGCACAGCTGATCGGTTCGTCCCGGGCAAAGGAACTTAGTTTCACGGGAAACTATCTCGATGCCGAGACCGCGGAACGCTGGGGATTAGTCAACCGAATTCTGGAGCCAGAGGATCTGCTCCCGCACTGTCAGCAATTGGCCAGAGATATCTGCAGTGTTGATCCCGCGACGTTGAAAACAGTCCACAAGCTCATTGATTTTGGATGGGAGCACACCCTGGGTGAAGGTCTGTTTGAGGAAAAAACAAGGAATACTGACCAAAACGGCGACATATCACCAGCGGCACTGGATCAACGCAGGTCTGTCGTTATGTCGCGGGGTCGGGATCAGACTGGCTCCTAGGTGAAAGCCAGAAATCAACGTAAATGAACGTGTTCATTGAGGCTGATAACGGACATCTCACCTGAGCTTGCAGCCATAAATCGATTGATGCTCGTGTAATTGGGATTAAAGAACATCTTCGCTTCAAACCCTATAACGCGGGCTGTCCAGACGTTGATAACACCTCCATGGCAAGTCACGGCCACCCGTCTGCCCCTGTTCTCGGCTACAATCTCGTCCAAGGTATCGCAGACGTTTTTTGCAAACGCCGGGAAATCGATATCGACCTCCCCTTTCATCAGTCGCAACCAGCGCTCGTAATCCTGCTCTTTTAGTTGTTCAACGGGGATATAGTGTTCGGATTGCTGGTCATATTCCGCAACCCCGTCCCGTACCCGGACCTCCAGGCCTTTCAGCGATGCGAGAGGCGCCGCCGTCTGCATCGCACGCTGCATGGGGCTCGAGTAGAGACAATCGATCTCCAGATCTGCGAGCCAGTCTGCCATCTTATCGGCTTGCTGCAGACCCGTTGATGACAATGGAGGATCGGCAGGAGAGCCATCGTCATTAACGATCTTCTCTGGTAAACCATGCCGAATTAGAATAAGTTCCATTTCCCGCCTCCAAAAGGCCTTAACAAGCCTTTAAATAGGCCTTTAAAAAAGCCCCGCAATTGCGAGGCTTTTTCGTCAAGATTGTAGTCAATAGTTTATTAAGTAGCCGTTGGCCAACTATCCAGCCTAGGTCGCCGCGATCGATACATTGTAAACACCTGCCTCTCGGGCAGCGTCCATCACATGCACCATGATTTCAGTCGTGCTCTCCGGATGTGGCTGAACAACTACTGGAGCATCGGGATTCTCCGCATGGAGTCGCTCGATATTGGCGCGCACTGCACGAAAATCGATGTCGCGGTTTCTGATCTTGATTCGATCACGGCTGGTAATCTGGATAACGATGCTCTTTTTGTCCGCATCCTTTACGTTCTGGTTCTTGTCCGGGCTGTTGACATCGATGCCAATCTCTTTGACAAACGTTGCGGTGACGATGAAGAAGATCAACATGATGAAGACGACATCCAGCATGGGAGTCAGGTCTACCTCGTCTTCTTCCTGGGATTTACCGCTGCCAGTAATTCTGTGTAAAGCCAAAGTTTCTTACTCCAGAAGCAATGAGTAGTAAATATGAGTACTTAAATAGAGTACCCAATTTTTTTATTATTCGATTTTAGTTGTTTTACAAGGATACAGCGACCCCGACCGGGGTACAAGTCATATACCCGCTACAGCTTAACCAGGTTTGCTAGCGATTCACGACCTTACTGACCGTGGTGTAGTGAAGACCCAGGAAATCGCCAATCTCCATCAAAGTGTAAGAATGGCCAATATGCGCCCGACAAATAAGTTCATTACGCTCGGACCTAGGCTTGCCATTAACATTCTTGAATAGCGCTGTCAGGCTTCGACGCCGACGCACTTGACGTGGCCCCCGTTTAGCCAATTTTTCACCATTTAGTATCGGTTGCATTTCGCCAATAAACCTTGGCGAACCGAGTAGCACCTGGCTGTTTCGATTCATTAATGGTGAGGGCTCATTAACCCCTGCTTTGATATAGGTCCGGTATTTTCGCTGGTTCTCTTTAAGCCGTTTTCCAAAAGAACATAAAACAGAATCCGTATGTAAAAAGTCAGGTGTTTTTATTGAACCACACATGGCCCGGTGACTGCTCCATCGATAGGTCTGCACAGAACTTGAAGCACCAACCCTCACCGGGTTTAGAACCACATGACGACACAGCGGCAACAGATAGGTCTCGGCCTCAAACAAGATGCTTTTGAATCGACCTTGAAACAAAGGCCCATCCTCATCGTGTCGTCGATTAAAATGTTGCGTATAAACGCCGTTGAGTTGCCGCATCCCCTTAGACAAATTGGCTTGAGGACACTCTAGAACAAGATGGTAGTGGCCATCCATAATCACATAACTATGTAATAACCACTCGAAACGACTGACAACCGTGCCGAGTACATTTAAGAAAACCTTTCTGTCTTCGGTATCGGCAAAAACCGGCCTGTCTCGTATTCCTTTGCTCGTCACATGGTAGTGCGCGCCTGGAAACTCAATACGAACCGGTCTTGACATGTGCCTTGTTATTCCTTGAATTATTTTATTTTTATTGTAACTTTTTATGCCTAACCTAATTTTACGTGTTTGCCCTGCAGATCGTTTCACGTAAAGGGGGGAACAGATAGTACATTGCGCTAGTGGTCGCCTCAAGCAGAAATGTCAAAAAGGTAAAATAATTTCATTCATACGCGGATGCATTCCTGCAGCAGACAAAGCAACCAACATTAACAGCACTTGACTGGACAGTATGACTGTTAGTAAGTTGGCCCAGCTATTATACGATAGATTAATTCAGACAATGGGAGATCAAAATGGCAGCCGATAAATTCCCGGTTGAAGCCGGGCATATCATGATGTTTGCGCGTTCAATTGGCGACGCAAACGAAATTTACTACGACGATGAGTACGCGAAGACAACAGAACCCGGTTGCACTATAGCACCGCCGACGTTTGTCCAGGCGAGCGCACAATTTGACTCTAACTATTTCTTGCGACCGAAGATCGGTGAAGAATGGTTTGGATCTGCAAAGGAAGCGACCGGTATCAGCAAGCGAGAAGGTGGTGGCGGTGGTGGCGGTGGCGGTGGCTTACACGCTGAACAACACTACGTTTATCATCGTCAAGTGCAAGCCGGAGATGTTCTCACCGCGACAACCAAACCAGGTAATTCCTGGGAAAAAGAGGGCCGTCGAGGCGGCAAGCTCAAGTTCAGCGAATCCGTTACTGAATACCGTGATTCAGCCGGAGAACTCGTTGTTACTGCAACCAGCGTTGGTGTTCAGACTGAACGCCCCGCAACATCATAAAAGGAGTATCGACATGGCATTAAATGCAAGTGAACTTAAAATCGGCGATACCTATGAAGAAGAAGTATGTCGCAATCTTTCCCGAACGCAGATCGTCCAGTATGCCGGTGCATCAGGTGACTACAACCCCCTGCATAGTGATGAGGTGTTTACTACACAGATTGCGAAATACCCTTCAGTATTCGCTCACGGTATGCTATCCATGGGCATGACAGGCAAAATGCTGACAAATTATGTCGGTGATGGCAGATTGAAAAGCTATGGTGTGCGATTTACGTCACAGGTTTTCCCCGGAGCAACACTCACAGCCTCAGCGACCATTACGGACATCCGGGAAGAGGATGGAGAACATATCGCTGACATCACTGTTTCAACAAAGGACGACGCGGGTACCGAAGTCATTAAGGGGCAAGCCAGCGCGCGCCTCGACCCTTAGTCTTTATCCGGTAGAAAACGACAAGAAGGGTGCAGTTGCACCCTTTTTATTGCAATTTCACAGGCTCAGCGTCAGCTCTTCCACAGCGAGGCAAACAGCTTCACTGCATGCCTGCAGGCGAATCTTTACTTCTCGCACGACACCTTCAATCGTCAATTCCACATCGCCCCGGTACACATCAAGCGCTTCGTGCTGGAATCCAGACAGGAGTTTTTCTCCCGGCGGATACAGCACCTGAAACTGCCCCAATACCTGTGTTGGAGTTAGTCGCGATGCAGATGAAACATGACTGTTAATGTGCCAGGAATCTGAGATGCTGATAGTCACCCGGGTTACAGTACCTTCACGTCTCGCGAACACGCGCACGTGGCCATCAGCGCAAAACTGCACTTTCGAATTCGGTTTTTTAAATAAACTATCCGCGGCGATGATCATGGTTGCGAAAGCCGCTGGCGTTGCTTCAATCAAGCCGGTGAATGCGGTCAGGCACTGGCCGATCAGCACTTCCACTCGCTTGTCGCCAGTCGCCTGGAACAGCAGCACCAACGCCGCCAAAGCCGTTGCATTACCTGATGGCATTGCGCCATCCGTCGGGCTTTTTGGGCGGGTAATCAATGGTCCTTCATCGTTTTCCAAACTCAGAAAAAATCCGCCCCGGTTCTGATCCCAGAACAACTCGAGCATATCATCTACCAGTCGTCGACCCCGTGTTAACCACTCGTCAGTACCGGAATATAGATGGAGTGTGAGAGTGGCCTCTGCGAGACAGGCGTAATCTTCCAGATTGCCCGGGATCGACACCTGACCCTGATAAGAGATACGCCACAACCGATGCTGTTGATTCGCCGCAGCAGAGTAATTTGTTCGCCAGATGAATTCTGCCGCCTGCTCTGCAACTATTAAATAATCCGGTCGATCAAGGCTCCAGCTGGCATTAACCAGGGCAGTGATCATCAGTCCGTTCCAGGCGGTGATAATCTTCTCATCCCGCAATGGATGTACCCTTAGTTCCCGACGTTCGTAAAGCTTTTTGTGAATGCTGGAAATTCGATCCGGAAGGTCCCCTGCCCGCCAGTCGTCACCACGGCTGTCTTTTCCAGGAAAGTTCCCCGGAAAGCCTTTAAGCGAGCCGCTAAGCATGTCCTCGATCGAGTGGGCAAGGTGCAGAATATTACGGCCTTCGAAATTACCGATAGCCGTGACACCGTATAGTTTCGCAATAAATTCAACATCTGGCCCCGACAGGACCGATCGCAGTTCATCCAGTGTCCAGGTGAAAAACCGACCCTCCTCACCTTCGGAATCCGCGTCTGTGGCTGAGTAAAAAGCACCGTTGGCATCGGACATATCCCGTAGCAGGTAATCCACCGTTTGCTCAACTATTCGACGATAGGTTGGCGAACCGGTTGTACCGAAGGCGTCACAATAGACCCGGACCAACTGGGCCTGGTTGTACAGCATCTTCTCGAAATGCGGCACGAGCCAGTACTCATCGACTGAGTAGCGATGAAAGCCTCCGGCTATCTGGTCGTAAATTCCACCCTGGCCTATCTTGTCCAGGGTCAGGCACACTGCATTCAACGCTGCCTGATTGTCGTTGCGTCTGTATTGTTCCAGGGCCAGCAGCAACTGGGATTCATTCGGAAATTTTGGAGGCCCGCCAAATCCGCCCTGCTTCTTGTCGAATCGCGTCAACAATTCCCCGACTGCCTTTTCACCCAGATCATCATCGAGGTTTTCTGAGTCACTGACAGCACTGGTGTATTGCGCGATAGATTCAGATATCTGTTCTGCCTGACCCAGGACCTCCTCCCTTCGATTTCGCCATAGGTCCTGAATTTGTCGCAACAAGTTCATAAATCCATCAGGAGGATAGTAGGTGCCAGCATAAAACGGCTTGCCTTCAACGGTGAGGAAATTCGACATCGGCCATCCTCCATGGCCCGTCATTAACTGGACGCCGGTCATGTAAATATCATCAAGATCAGGTCTTTGCTCACGATCCAGTTTGATGGAGATGAAATGATCATTCAGGTACTGGGCGATTTCTTCGCTATCAAAACTCTCCCGCTCCATTACATGGCACCAGTGGCAGGTGGAATAGCCGATTGATAAGAATACCGGCTTGCCTTCCCGTGCAGCGCAGTCAAAAGCCTCTTCGCCCCAGGGAAACCAGTTTACCGGGTTATGAGCATGCTGAATCAGGTAGGGCGAGCTTTCATCGATGAGTCGGTTGGTGTGCCTGGGTCCCTGCTTACTTTTCATCGTCGCAGCGTAGCGCGCCGATAGCTCAGCAGGTTTTGTCTACAGCGCATTAAGTGCGTTCAGTAATACACCTTCCGTCAATATCTGCGGTAATACCACGGCGTCTCCGGAAGACCCTGCGTAGAGCAAATAAAGCGGAACGCCACTACGGCCATATTCTGTTAGTTTGCGAGAAATCTCCGGATCTTCATTGGTCCAGTCACCCTTGAGATAACCAATACCCCTTGACTCGAAGGCTTGTCTGATCGCCTCCCTGTCAAGCGCAACAGCTTCATTGACTTTGCAGGTAATACACCAGGCAGCAGTGAAGTTAACAAATACCGGTCCTTGCTGCCTGAGTTCGCCGAGTCTGACTGCCGAGTATGTTTCATACAAGGGCCCGACATAGCTGGCACCCATGCCTTTGTCCGCAGACAATGCCCTTGTGCCTTCCGCCTTGACGAGCCGGTTAGGCAGGTAAATGGCACTGCCCAGGAGAGTCACCACAACGAGTTGTGTCAGCAAACGCGGTACTCGATTCGTCGACAGGTTTTTCAGGAGCCAGATTCCGAACACCAGGCACAATGCCCCAACACTGGCGAAAAGCACACCACCGGGACCAGACTGAACACTCAGTACCCAGAGCAACCAGATCGCAGATCCGAACATGGGAAAAGACAATAGCTCTTTCGCTGTTTCCATCCAGGGTCCCGGTTTTGGCAGTCGTTTCAATAACGCAGGTGAGTGGCAAAGCATGACATAGGGAACAGCCATACCGAATCCCAGACTGGCGAAAATAGCCAGTGCGTTGATATTACTCTGTGTCAGTGCATAACCGATTGCCGAAGCCATAAATGGCGCAGTACAGGGCGCAGCAACGACTGTTGCCAGTACGCCGGTAAAGAATGAACTACCGTAGCCTCCTTCGGTAACCATGCCCTGCCCCAGGTTCATGATGCCGGTGCCAAACTCAAAATATCCGGAAAGATTCAAACCTATCAACAGGAACAGATAGGCCAGAACAGACACAACCAACGGTGACTGCAGTTGGAATCCCCAGCCTATCTCCGCACCACTCGCGCGAAGCACGATTAACACACCGGCAACTGCGACAAAACTCAGCACCACACCGGCCATATAAACCCACCCATGGCCGCGGATATGTTCCGTTTCCTGCATCAAGGACAGCACTTTGATCGACAGCACCGGAAACACGCATGGCATAAGGTTTAGTATCAGGCCACCGACAAATGCGAACAGTACGGCAGTTAAAAAAGAAAGACCGCCAACTCCAGCGGATGAACCAGAAGCTGCCCCTAGGCCTTTCGGCTCAATCTCAAAGCTGGTGGCCAGAAGTTCCCCTGAATTTTCTCTGATGACCACAATACCGCCAAACTGACTGTCCGGGGTGTAGTCATAACCCGTTTTGGTTTTCAGCTCAAAGCCATTATCGACCAATCGAAACTGTTGCTCCGCGGGATTGTCGACTACCCCCTCGGTATAGGGAAAATAGTCGACTGACTGAATTCTCTGCCTTACGAGGCCAGACATTTCAACGAACAAAACCAAGGCTTCATCAATGACCTCAAATGTTGAATCGACACCGATCATCTGCGGGATCTTCTGCAACGCGGATTCAAAAAGAGCCGCGTTATCGGGGTTTTCGTGTGATTTTCCAATATCGAGTGTCAACGACAGCGGACCGCCTTCAGGGATACAGATATCAGCACAGACCAGCCATTTTCCATTTGCCTTCAACGTCACCTGGTCAGAACCAATGATGTCGGGCGCTTGAATCTTGATTGGGAACAGAACCTGACCGTGATAACCAAAGTTCATCAATGGTCCGTATGCGACTCGCTCCGGATAGGGCCATTGCATCTCGGAGGCGCTGAAACCTTCAGGCAATTCCCAATTTAGGGCGGTTGCAGCACCAGAATCACCCGGATTACGCCAATAAGTATGCCAACCCGGACGAATATCCTGTTTTAACAGCACGTAGAAGGACTGACCCGCCTCAATCTGATCCATGGAAGATATCAACGCAGCTTGTACGTTGTGCTGATCATCGGACTGCCCACGGGCTGCTACGGTGGTTATCAGCATCAAACTGGCCAGTAACCAATTTATTCCTACTCTAAACACAGCTCTCCTGTCGCGACTTTTCAATTTTAAATGACCCCGATGGCTATCATAACCCACACAATAGACCGAAATTGCCATAAATAAGTTACAGGCTGAAGAAACCAATAGATTAATGCGCTTGCGGTTGTTACGGTATACCGCTGCATACAGGCTCGCTAGCACGAATTATCCTGTGCTCCTTTCTTGATTAAATGCATAGATCTCATAACCCGGAATACTCGACATTGACCAGTATCGAAGCACTGAAAAATTATCTGCTGTCGAACTTCCTGGCGTTTTTTATACTGGCCATCCTTACCGGACTTGTCGCCATTGTTGTTCTGGCACCTTTTAAGCTGGCCTTCCTCAATTTTTTCTTTTTACCGGTTTTACTCGCTGCCTATTACCTTAATCTGCGAGGCACCCTCCTGGGCAGTCTGTTCACAGTCACCTGTGTTTTTCTCGCTGCTTTTTTCGCGCCAGAGTTGTTCGCCCCGGAAGAATCAACCCCTTACCTGCTGACTTTCCTGCTGAGTTGGGCAGGATTTCTGATCGCTGCGGCTCTGGTGGTTAACACCCTGCAGGAAAATTTTCTGGGAAAACTAACCTCTCTACTACCCTGGCTTAAAGATGTCTCAGCAGGCAAATTGTTACGGATGACCACAGCGGAACTAAACGACTATGTGCAGAACCTGGACGGCGGGATTGACGGTGGCACAGGAGATGTCGAGAAGATTGACGTTGCGGCCGAAAAACAAAGGATCGAGGACGCCTTGTTCTCAACCATGGATCCTGTCGTCGCCCAGTTGTTAATCGAGAAACGACTACGAACTGAACTCCGGCGCATTAGCATTCAGTTTTGCGACATCCAGAATTTTACCGGTTACTCCGAGAAAAACCCCGCAGAGGTCGTTATCACCAGACTGAACAAGCATCTCGAGAAAATGGAAAACACCTTGTTCGAATACAAGGCACATATCGACAAATATTTAGGTGACGGAATCATGTCCGAGTTCGGTGCCCCGACCCACTATGACCAGCATGCACTTCTGGCAGTGGTCGCCGGAATAAAAATGCAGGAAAGCGCTGCCCGGGATGAATCGTCCTGGGCAATGCGCATTGGCATATCCACGGGCGATACCATTACCGGGCTGATTGGACACAGACGCCAAGCCTATACGGCAATGGGAGATTCGGTGAACCTGGCTGCGAGGATTCAAGAGGTCGGCCGACTGGGTAAGGTGACTGTCGATGAAGCAACACAGCATGATACGCGCCGATATATCCGCTATCGACGAAAGTCCATCCTCCAGCCAGAAGCAACTGCCCCTTCATTGTTACGTGAACAACTGGTCCCCATGCTGAACGCGTTGGATGGGGATCCATCTAACATAGAACATATGATGAACTGCGCTCAGATCTATCTGCAGCTGGACGATCTACTCTCCTGCCTGGATCTCGTAAAACGGGCGCTCAACATCGACTCGGAGCACCTTGCAGCAAAGTTATTGTATGCAGAAGCTTCACTGAAAAGTGATCAAATGGACGACATCAGTCTACGCGGCCGACAACAAACGCTGCACCTTTACGAGGTCGAGGGGATTGTCAATCCACTGCACAATCAAGAAAAAATCCCCCCCCTTCTGCTGCAGCAATATGAGGAAATTGTCAGCAGTCTGGCAGCCTACCCGGAAGATATTCTGTTACCCGTCGAATGCATTGAAGGGTACGTTGGTCATTCCAGGGTCGTCGGGTTTCTTGCCTACGCTATCGCTGATCGTTTGAATCTGCCAGATGAGGTAAAACGCGATGTACTGGAGGCGGGTTATCTGGCGGACATTGGAAAGTCAATCATCCCGCATCATCTGCTGAACAGACGTGGGACTTTGAGCCGCGAGGAATTCAAGAGCATTAAAGGCCACCCGGCTGAGGGAGTCAGAAAGTTAAAACAACTGGGTTACACATCTGAAAGCGTGCTCGAAATGGTCGAAAATCACCACGAAAACTACGATGGTAGCGGCTATCCGTCCGGCAAAGATAACGCGCAGTTCTCCATCGGTGCAAGAATTATTGCAGTCTCGGAGGCCTATGACTCAATGACGTCCTGGCGACCCTATCGTGAAAGTTGGGAACGACAAGCTGCCTTGACAGAACTGGAACAGTACTCAGGCAGGGGCAAGTTCGATCCGCGTGTTATGCAGGAACTCACACATTTATTGTCACCACCGGCAATTAGTACAGAGTAGCTGAGCTCGCCTAAAACAATGAAGACTCTCAGAACTGGCCGCTACGCTCAGGGCTGTCAGTTACGCTCACGGCTGTTCGGCTAACGCAGAATTCAGCAGTGTCACTGTGACGATCACTGCATTATGGTCAGACACTGGATCCGGTAGAACCCGATGCCTTAGAAACGTAAATTCATCGGACACCAGTACCCAATCGATTCGCTTGTCCAGCTTGGGAAAGGTTACGAGATCCTTGCTCAGGGGCTTCCAGGCGCGCAAACCAAGTTCGTTTGTGAGGTTCCTGATCAAACCGGCTTTATGATTGAACTCGGTATTGAAATCACCCATAACAATTCTCAGGTTCTCTCTTCCTGCCAACAAATTTTTCAGTACATTTACTTCCTGGCGTCTCTCAGACGTCGACATAAAATCCAGATGGACTGAAATGACATCCACCTTTGTATTTTCGATTTCAGGCCAATCCACGACAGACAGTACGAAGCCTTTGCGCGGCCGGGCGAACGGCTTCCTGAATGTGATCGACATTGGATTTGAAAGCGGGTGCTTGCTCATCAGTCCGGTGCCGTAGTCGAGAAAACCACCGGACTGGTGCGAACCTAAAAACCAGTGAATATATTCGGATTTCTCCGCGATGAGTTGAATCTGGTCAATCCTGCCAGTCCAGAATGCATTTTTGTCAATTTCCTGGAAGGCGACTATATCAGGTTGTTCACGCCTGATAAGTCGAGCGATATCATGAAGATGAGCTTCGGCTTGAACTGTTGACTGCAACATCTGGGAGACACCAGTCGCCCGGGCATGAGCAACATTCAGCGTCATCAGTTTAACCCCATCGAAACTCGATTTTGCTGCCAGCAGCGGCTGAGCCAAAAATGCCAGCGCACAAATGATAAATCTCATGTTTCTTATAATTTTCAAAATTTGACGCCTATTGCATGGGCTCGTGACATCACCCAATCAACCGAGCAATTATGGCAACCGGAGGTTAGAGGTGTTCATCCGGGTTTTAGTTCCCTTTTTCCCGAAGAATTCCATGTATGTCCCAACAAATGAGAGAAATGAGATTTAGACTGCGTATCCTCAAAAAAGATCAACTAACACATGGGGAGACTGGTTATAGACGTTGTTCGCACGAATCGGCTGGAGAGGACACTTGAATTCACCCACTAAAAAATGAGATTGTTGCGTGAATCCAAATCAAAAGCGAAAATGACAATGGCCAAAATTGTCGGCAACCTCAAGCCAGAAGATGACTACACACATGAACTGGGGCCTGAAGAAAATTTTAATGAATCAGTGTATTTCAATTTTTTTGACCCTAAACAGAACAGGGGCGGTTTTGTTCGCATAGGTAATCGAGCCAACGAGGGTTATGCGGAAATGACCGTTATCATCTGGAATCCGGATGGTACGGCATACTTTAACTACGCTAAACCTGCAATTAGCCATAATGATGCCTGGGACGCCGGTGGCCTTAAAATAGACGTAATCACACCCGCAGAACAGATAAGAACATCTTATGAGGGTACTGCGCTTTACATGCAAGATCCGCGAGGCATGAGTGACCCCAGCAGCGCCTTCAAGGATAACCCCACACAGCAGCTCGTTATTGAATTGATCCACGACGCAGTAGGACCACTCTATGGGCATGTTGGCGAAACCGGTGACGGCAACAACTTCGCCCGTTCACATAGCGAACAGCATATGCGCGTGTCAGGCAGTGTGAAATTAGGAGATGGTGACGTCATGTCTTTCAACGGCCACGGTTTGAGAGACCATTCCTGGGGGCCCAGATATTGGCAAGCAACACCCTCCTATCGCTGGATCACCGCTAATTTTGGTGATGACCTGGGAATGATTATTCGCACCAATAACAAAGGCGACGGCGGAGGTTTGTTTCACGAAGGAGAAGAACTCGTACGCTTCAAGACCACATCTCTGACCACGACTTACGAACCAGACACCAACTACCATACTGGTCTACGGGCAGAGTTGGTTTTAGAAGATGGCAGGAAAAGAACACTGACGGGCAAGGTGATGGGATTTATTCCTCTTCGCAATAGACGCAGCGGTACCCATACCCATGTAGGCGAAGGCATGACGGCCTATACCCTGGATGATTCGCGTACCGGGTATGGCCTGAGCGAGTATCTAGATCAACCGGATGAAGCTTAACCTCATCACCCGGTGACAACCCCAGGATAAAAAAAAGAAAAAGAGAAGCTATGAGCGATGCGACGTCGAACACAAACAATCTGCAGGCAGTACCAATTTCAGGGGACACTAATCACTATTCCACGACGGGCGCTAAATACTATGCCCTGATAATTCTAACGATTGTTTATAGCTTCAACTTCATCGATCGCCAGCTACTTTCGATATTACAGGAATCAATAAAAGCCGATCTTGGCCTTTCGGATAGCCAGCTCGGCCTTCTGACAGGTTTCGCTTTCGCTGTATTTTACGTAACCGCCGGTATCCCCATAGCACGATGGGCAGATCGTGCAAACAGGCGCAATATAATCGCAATGTCTGTGGGATTATGGAGTTTTATGACCGCTCTAAGTGGCCTGGTACAAAATTATGGCCAACTTTTGGCCGCTCGCGTCGGTGTCGGTGTTGGGGAGGCTGGCGGCAGCCCTCCCTCCCATTCAGTCATTTCAGATATATTTCCACCGGAATCCCGTGCCAGTGCAATTTCTTTTTATTCGACAGGGGTTAATATCGGAATCTTGTTCGGATTCCTGCTCGGTGGTTGGCTGAACGAATTTTTCGGCTGGCGTGTTGCCTTCGTAGTGGTTGGTGCTCCCGGAATCCTGCTCGCCATACTGGTTAGAATGACCCTCGCAGAACCTATCAGGGGATTGGCCGAAAACAAGCAGGCATCACAGCAGAGCATCCCCTTTAAAGATGTGCTCGCGATCTTGTGGAGTCGTTTATCGTTTCGGCATATGGCTATGGCAGGGGCACTCAACGCCTTTGCCGGTTACAGCACCAGCAACTGGACCGCTTCTTTTTTCATACGCAGTCATGGCATGACAACAGGTGAACTGGGTACCTGGCTGGCATTAATCATGGGGCTTGGTGGTGCAGTCGGCGTATTTTGTGGTGGCTTGCTCGCTGATCGATTAGCACCACGAGACAAACGCTGGTATGTGTGGCTACCTGCCCTTTCCGGATTTATCTGCGTGCCATTTATGGCGGCAGTCTATCTGGTTGATAATCCGTATACCGCCCTGACTTTATCCATCGTTCCAGGTGTATTGTTTAATGTCTATCTCGGCAATACCATTGCAACAACTCATGGCCTCGTTGGGTTACGCATGCGCGCCACCGCATCAGCCATTCTATTCCTCATTCTGAATATCATTGGCCTGGGTATTGGGCCCTGGTCGATCGGCCTGCTAAGTGATTCTTTGGCATCGAGCCTCGGTGATGAATCACTGCGTCAAGCGATGTTGTACATCATTCCACCCATAATGTTCTGGTCGGCTTGCCACTTCTATATGGCATCAAAATCACTGCGTGATGACCTGGCGGCAGCACCTAGTTAGACCTTCGATATGTAATTGATTCATAAACTAACTATGTTAATCAGTCGCATGAATTGTTCGAAATACATGACTTTCCGGACAGGAACTAGCTAAGCTAGCTAGCTGTCTGCCCAGAGGGACAGCAGCAGCGCGCCGAACAATAACGCGCTCATAGCTTGCCAGAACAGCAGTGGGTTGCGTTCCAACAGCGGCGCTTTTGCCCGTTTGTTGAGCATGTCCTGATTGGGCTTCCTCAGATCTTGCATAAACTCGGACAGCGCCTGATATCTGTCGTTAGGAGAAGGGGCTGTTGCTTTTTGCAGGCATAGATCGACCCACAGTGGAAGATCCGGGCGGAACTGCAAGATGGATCGGTAGCGCCAATCACCGAAATGTGGCTTACCATTCAGCTTGTGGGTGGGCACTTTGTACGGCAGCTCGCCGCTCAGCATTTCATATATCAATACACCCAGGGAAAAGATGTCCGACCGGTACATACCAGGCTGGTCGAGCAGATACTCAGGTGCCATGTAGCTGGTGGAACCGACCGGATATTCCTCGGCGATATGTGACGCCAACTCGTCGAGTCCCGCTACTTGTACTGTGCCAAAGTCGATCAGCTTGATGTTCAGGTCATCATCGACCATAACGTTTTCGGGTTTCAGGTCCCGGTGCACCATGCTCAGGCGTTGAAATGCCCGCAAGGCACCGGTGATCTGTTCCGCCAGACGGCGCGTGGTTTCAAGGCTGGGGTGGTCGTTGTCTAGCATCCACTGGCTTAAATCCCCATGCGGAAGGTATTCGAACAGGTTGTACATGAAATTCGTATCGTGGGGTCTGGCTACCACTTTCATGACGTTGAGGTGATTGACCCGCAATCCAACCCATTGTTCACGCACGAAACCCTGTAGATATTGAGGATCCTCATCGAAGTTCTGCGAGGGCGTCTTGAGCACCAGCTTTTTTGCATCCTCCGGAGACTCGACCAGATACAAGTGGCTGCGCGGGCTGGTATGTAACACCTGGCTCACCCGGTACCCGTCGATGGAATTGCCTTCTGACATAACCGGAGGAATAGCCTGGGGATGCGCCTGCATTTCATTGTAGTTGTCCTCTGGTAAGGTATGAACCTTTAGAAACAGGCAGCTCAGGTTATCATCGCTGCCGTTCCGCAGGGCGTGGTTGGCGATGCGCTCGCCACTCCTTTCCAGGTTAGTTGTATCATCGTTTACCAGAGACTCCATTTCTCCCCGTTGCAGATAATCGTGAACGCCATCGGTCGTGAGCATGAACACATCACCTTGGCGTACCTGCACCGTGGTGTGGTCGACCTGCAGTCTGGTGTCCAGCCCCAACGCACGGGTGAGGACAGTGCGATTCCCCGCGACCGAGGCAAAGTGATCGGTAGTCAGTTGCTCGAGGACACCGGTGCGCAGCAGGTAGATGCGGCTGTCACCGATGTGAAAAATGTGCGCCGTGCGAGACTTCACAATTACGCAACTCAATGTAGTCACCAGAGATTCAATGTTCAGATGTGGGCCGCCATTGTGATACAACCACGAATTCATGGCATGCAACACACGCGAGGCGGACTCTCTTACGCTCCACGTATCCGGTGTGCTGAAATAATCGCTGATGAAGTGAGTGACGGCAAGCTGGCTCGCGACCTCGCTGCGGGTGCTACTGCTTACCCCATCCGCGATGACCGCAACGGCGCCCTTGAACATGTTGGCCGACTTGTTACCGGCGAGGGCAGCAAATGCATCCTGATTGACTGGCTTCAGGCCTGCTGTAGTGTGGCCACCAAAAACTACCTTGAGTTGGTTGGAACTTGCGCGTGTCATCATCGATCCAGGGTTTACGGAATAGTAAGATTCGCGAATTAGGCCACGTCAATCAACTCCACGGTGCCATCTTCGCGAATTTCAGCGATTTGGCCTCGTGGTTCGCTGAGAAAGAACAAAGCGATGAAGCCAATCACTGACGTGGCGCCGATGAAAAAGA
Source organism: Pseudomonadales bacterium (assembly GCA_029941905.1). GTDB lineage: Bacteria > Pseudomonadota > Gammaproteobacteria > Pseudomonadales > Azotimanducaceae > JAHRVQ01. The sequence continues at coordinate 168,132 of JAPYTQ010000001.1, forward strand.
AAAACATCTGGTAGTCGACCATTGTGAGAATGGTTAAATAGGTCACCGCGCCTACATTGCCATACGCGCCGGTCATTCCGGCAATCTGGCCGGTCAGGCGTCGCTTGATCAACGGGACCATGGCAAACACGGCACCTTCCCCGGATTGTACGAAAAACGAACATGCCATCGCTGCAAGTACGGCCAATAACACGGGCCAACTGCTGTCAATCATACCCATGACGAAGTAACCGATCGCAAGACCGGCCGTGAGAAAAAGCAGTACACGCTTACGGCCGAAGCGGTCGCTCAACCATCCACCGCCCGGCCTTGAAGCCAGGTTCATAAACGCATAAGCGCTGGCGAGCAGCCCGGCATAAACCATGTCGAGATCAAATACATCGGAAAAGAACAGCGGCAACATGGAAATTACGGCCAGTTCTGAACCAAAGGTAGCAAAGTAAAGCACGTTGAGTACCGCCACCTGCCTGAATTCGTATCGATGCAACTCCGGCACAGGCTCTTTGAACAAAGCGCGATTCACATGCAGGACATTGCGCGTATCATAAATATAAATCGCCAACAGCGACACCCAGATGATCCAGACCCAGGTTTCAGTGAGTAGGGTTTCACCGCGCAGAGGTGACAGGTTCCATGCCAGTAAACCGAGTACGACATACATGGGCGCTTTCATAATCAACAGCAACGCGAGATCGTCCAGACTCGTCACCTCCATTGCATGGAGGTGCTTGGGTTTGAAGTAGGTTGATCCCTTGGGAGTATCCGTAACGCTTCTGTAGAAGATAAATGCGTACACCAGGGAGAAGAGACCAGTGATCCCCACCGCATAGCGCCAGCCGTTCTCCCCGCCGAACATGACCGCGATGGCAGGCAGGGTCATGGCGGCGGCGGCAGATCCGAAATTCCCCCAGCCCCCGTATATACCCTCGGCCACGCCCAATTCATTATGCGGAAACCACTCACTGACCATCCGGATGCCGATGACAAACCCCGCACCGGTCAGTCCAAGGAAAAACCGGGCGATGGCAAGTTGGGCGTAGGAATCCGCGAGCGCAAACAAGAAACATGGAATCGAACAGACCCCGAGCAGTACTGAATAAACCATACGGGGGCCGAATCGGTCGGTCAGCATACCAATGATGACCCTTGCGGGAATCGTCAGGGCGACGTTCAGCGTTAGCAGAACCTTGATCTGAGCAGTAGACAGGCCGAGCGACAGGGCGATGGCTTGCATGAGCGGTGCGTGGTTGAACCACACCACAAAAGTGATGAAAAAGGCGATCCAGGTCAGATGCAGTGTGCGCATCTTGCCCGTGAATGAGAGGAGATTAAATGATTTCTCTTGGGCCACAAAAAATACCTGTCTATGTAGTGGGCGTTTTTTTTAGGAACAGCGAATCTGCACTGAATCGTTGTGGGTGCGCACCTCAAAGACGCTCAGGCAGTGTTCGGGTTGCTCAAGACATTCGCCGGTCAGCAGGTCAAAGTGTTGCTTGTAAAGTGGTGAAGCGATAACCGGGCGCCCCTTGTTAGAGCCAAGGATGCCACGGGACAAAACATTGGCACCCCCAACGGGATCGTAATTGGAGACCGCATACAGGTTGTCACCGATCGTTTCGTAGAAAATAGCGACCTGTTCTTTGATAACGATTGCACAAACGCCGCTATTCGGATTCAAATCGTCAACGCCACATATGTTGATCCATTCGTGCAAGACTGCGTCTATCTCACTCATCCGGTCACTCCCAGTTTTTTTAACTCGATTAAGTCTTCAGGCGGCGGGCGCTTCTGGCCACGTTCACGAATGAATGTCACGCCGTCATCGGTGGCGTCAGAATTTACGAAGTGTCTAAAGCGCTTGAGTTTTTCAGGATCTTCAATCGTGGCTTTCCATTCGCATTTATAAGTGTCTATTACGTTGGCCATCTGCGCTTCCAGGTCCTTGCCGATGCTCAGCTTGTCGTCGATAACTACCGATTTCAGATATTCGAGCCCACCCGGCATGTTCTCCATCCACACTGACGTCCGCTGTAAGCGGTCCGCGGTACGTACATAGAACATCAGCACGCGGTCGATGTAGGTGATGAGGGTTTTGTCATCCAGATCGATGGCGAACAGGTCACCGTGGCGCGGCCGCATACCACCATTGCCGCAAACGTAAAGATTCCAGCCGTTTTCGGTCGCGATCACACCAACGTCTTTGCTCTGGGCTTCTGCGCACTCGCGTGTGCAGCCGGACACGGCCAGCTTGATCTTGTGTGGGGAACGCAGGCCGCGGTAGCGCTCTTCGATGAAGATGGCCATGCCGACAGAGTCTTGCACACCATAGCGGCACCAAGTGTTGCCGACACAGGATTTAACCGTACGCATCGCTTTACCGTACGCATGTCCCGTCTCAAACCCGGCGTCGACCAGACGGCGCCAAATGGCTGGCAGCTGGTGGACCTCGGCACCAAATAAATCAATGCGCTGCCCACCGGTGATTTTTGTGTACAGATCATATTCTTTGGCGACTTCGCCAAGAACAATCAGTTTGTCCGGCGTTATTTCGCCGCCGGGTACGCGGGGCACTACAGAATAAGTGCCGTTCTTCTGCATGTTCCCCAGATACAGATCGTTAGTATCCTGTAGCCCCCTGTGTTCATCTTCGAGAATGTGGTCGTTCCAGATTGCTGCAAGCATGGACGCGACAGCGGGTTTGCAGATGTCACAGCCGAGCCCCTGGCCGTGTTGCAAAACAAGTTCCGTAAAAGTGTGGATTTGTTTACCGCGCACGACGTCGAACAACTCCTGGCGTGAATAATCGAAGTGCTCACAGATTGCCTTGCTGACGCCTATACCGCGGGCCGACATTTCATCGTCGACAACGCTTTTGAGTAACGGCGCGCAGCCTCCGCAGCCGGAGCTGGCTTTGGTGGCCACCTTGATATCAACGACATTCTGTGCGCCGGTGTCGATGCAGGAAAAAATGTCTTCTTTGGAGACGTTATGACAGGAGCAGATGGTCGCCGTCATCGGCAACGTCGACGCGCCGAGTAGCGGCACACCCCCCCTGCTGTGCGGCAGGATCATTGACTCCGGAGATTCCGGCAGATCGATTTCGTTAAGGTAGTACTGCAGCAGCATGTCGTAGTCGTCACAGTCTCCGACTAACACTGCACCCAGAGCCCTGGTACCGTCTTCGCTAACGATGAGACGCTTGTATACATCGGCCGCTTCGTCACGGTAGGCGTAGGTCCTGGACCCGGCCGTCTCACCTTTGGAGTCGCCGATCGCACCGACATCGACACCAAGTAGCTTAAGCTTAGTGGACATGTCGGCACCACTGAACACAAGCTTATCCGCGGTGAACTGACTGGCGGCGACCTCAGCCATACGATACCCGGGACCCACCAGGCCGAAGATCCGTCCGCCAAACAAGGCGCACTCGCCAATTGCGTAGATATCCGAATCACTGGTCCGGCAGTGAGCATCGACAACGATGCCACCGCGGTCGCCGACATCTATACCGGCATCGCGAGCGAGTTGGTCGTAGGGTCGAATGCCAGCTGAAAAGACAATGATATCGGCTTCCAGCCGATCGCCGCCTTCAAACTCCATGCACAGCCTGGCTTTCTCTCCCTCAGTGATCTTCCGGGTGTTCATACTGGTGTGGATCGAAACACCCAGTGATTCAATCTTGCGTTGCAGCATGGTGCTGCCGCCGTCGTCCAGCTGTACACCCATGAGTCCGGGCGCAAACTCCACAACATGGGTTTCCAGACCCAGGTTGCGCAAGGCATTCGCGCACTCCAGTCCCAACAAGCCGCCACCTACGACGACCCCGATTCTGGAATTCTGGGCGGCTGCCTTGATGGCACCGAGGTCGTCCAGCGTGCGATATGCAAGGCAGCCTGGCAGGTCGGCACCTGGAATGGGCGGCACAAAGGCAAAAGATCCTGTTGCCAGAACTAACCTGTCGTAGATGTACGAATCCCCGGCCAATGTCGTGACCTGTTTAACTTCCCGATCAATGTTCGCCACCGGGTCACCAAAGTGGGCGTCTACACCAATCTTTGCGTAGTGCTCGTGTGTTGTCAGCCCCAGATCGGCTGGCGACATGTCCTCAAAGACACTGGACAGATGGACACGATCATAGGCGGGTCGCGACTCACCACCAATAACGTTGATGTTTACGTCCTGAGACTTGGAAAGCCCGGCCAGTGTCTCTACATAGTGATGACCGACCATGCCGTTACCCACGACGACAACTTTTTGCGGGGATTTTGTTCTCATGCGGACAATTCCTGTGCTGCAGTGGGCAGAATTCGCCCAAACCAATGAAAGTCGTTAGCGAATGCGGCGACCTCGCCAACGATGATGAGAGCTGGTGATTGGACCTGATACCAGCCCGGCAGGCTGGCAAGCTGGTCCAGAGTGCCGCAGATTGTTCTTTGCTCCTCCGTCGTACCGCGTTCGATGAGGGCAACGGGTGTTTGGCCAGGCTTTCCGGCTGCCACTAAACTCGACCGGATGGTTGAGCATTCGGCAAGGCCCATGTAGAACACAATGGTATGACCGAGCCCGGCGAGTGCCTGCCAGTCCACGTTCAAGCCGTCCGCACCACATGCTGTCACCAGCGTCACGGCCTGGGATACATCCCGATGGGTGAGAGGAATACCGGCGTAGGCGGCGCAACCCAAAGCGGCGGTGATGCCGGGTACAATCTCGACATCGATGCCTGCTGTCATGAGGGCGGCCATCTCTTCACCGCCACGACCAAATACAAAGGGGTCCCCGCCCTTCAAGCGACATACGTTGCGACCTTGCCGTGCGGCGGCGATGAGCAACGCTTGGAGTTCGTCTTGCGGCACGCTGTGTGCGCCCCTGGCTTTACCAACATAGGCTAGCGCGGCGTGCGCAGGAAACAGATCCTGTATGGCCGGGCTGATCAGCCGGTCATAGAAGATGATGTCCGCGGTCTGGATGACGCGATGTGCCTTGAGGGTAAGCAGATCAGGGTCGCCGGGACCGGCACCAACCAGGAATACCTTGCCGTTTTTGTTGCCGTTTATCTTTATCGTTTGGGTATGTGACTTGTTCAAAAAAGTGACTCGAGCAAAATTCAAGTCAAGGATGAGCAAAATTGGTGCCAGGAGGGACAACCGCCCCAGACCATCTATATGTGGCGGTTGCTGTGACATGTGTGACTTTGAAACAGCACCAAAGCAATGTAACGCCAGCACCGTTTGCACTGTTCAAGTGCGTATCGGGTCTGATACAAGCCTGATACCCGATATTTTCTGCTGGCCCAGATTTTGCAGAATGCTGATGTCTTGAACCACGCATCAGGGACCATCGTGCTATTTGGCAGGCGCACTAGAAAACCCATTTCAATACCGACCAAAAAGGTTGAACACTGGAAATACTCCACGTGCAACTACTGTTCCGTGGGGTGTTCCATCGAACTCGGCATTGACGCGAACGGTAAGCTGGTGACCAGTCGCGGTCACGCAGGAGCGGACGTGAACCGCGGCAAGCTGTGCATCAAAGGCCTGCTCGAGCAGGATCTGTTTGACTCTCCCGGCCGGGGCAGCCAGCCATTGATGCGCACTCGGCCGCAAGACCACTTCGCGCCTGTCGGTTGGGACGGGGCACTTGATTGGGGCGCGCAGAACATCAAGTCCATACAAAGCCAATATGGACGGGATGCTTTTGCGGTGGTGTCCACTGGCCAGCTTATGACCGAGGAATTTTATACGTTGGGTAAGCTGGTGCGTGGTTGCATCGGCACAAACAACTATGATGGCAATACGACACTGTGCATGGCGTCAGCGGTCTCCGGTTACAAACGATCCTTTGGCTCGGACGGTCCGCCTGGTTGCTACGATGATTTTGAGCACACCGATTGTCTCATGGCCTTTGGCTCGAATTTGCCGGAGCAACATCCGATTATTTTCTGGCGCTTGAAAGAAGCCCTGGAGAAGCGCAGCTTCCCGATAATCGTGGTCGATCCCCGGGTGACGATGATGGCGCAGTGGGCCGACTTTCACCTGCCGGTGACCCCTGGAACCGACACCGTGCTGATTAGTGCCATGCTGCATGTCATCCTCAAAGAAGGGCTGGCAGACCACACCTATATCGAAGCGCACACGAATGGGATTGAAGACCTGGAAGCATTGGTCGCAGGCTACGATCCAAAGACCGCACAGAAAATCTGCGGTGTCGACGAAGACCTTATTCGTACCGTTGCGCGCTTGTACGCCAAGGCACCGGCGGCGATGTCCATCTGGACCATGGGCATTAATCAGAGTACTCATGGCTCTGATGGTGTCGTCAATATCAACAACATGAATCTCGTCACTGGCAACATCGGCGTCCCCGGTGGCACGAGCTTGTCGATCACCGGCCAATGTAACGCCATGGGTACCCGCGAGTGGTCCTCCTGCTCTGGCTTGCCGGGATATCGGTCGCTGGAAAACCCCGAGCATCGTGCTGAGGTGGCTGATTTCTGGGGTATCGACGAAACTTTTCTGCCACCCAGGGTCGGCCTGAAGCAGACCGATATCTTTCCGGCAATCGAAGCCGGTGACATTCGTGGACTGTGGCTCATCGCGACAAATCCACTCACATCCATGGCCAATCAGCCGCGTATCCGCCGTGCCATGGAGAAGCTCGATTTTTGTATTGTGCAGGACGTTTACGCGGACGTTGAAACCGTTGACTATGCCAACCTGTATTTTCCCGCTGCCGTGTGGGCGGAAAAGCAGGGCTGTCACACCAACACCGAGCGGCGGGTGAACCTCACGCGCAATGCCATGCCTCAATATGAAGATTCCAGGCCGGACTTCTGGATATTCACCGAGATGGCCAGGCGCTTTGATAATGCCGCCAAAATGACATTCCCGGATATGCCTGAGGCAGCTTTCGATGAAATGCGCGTGCTATCAAAAAATGCTGGAGGGGAACTCGATATCACCGGCATGACCTGGGACAAGATCGAACGCGCCAGAGGCCTGCAGTGGCCTTATGGGGAAGGTGAAAATGGCATGTTCGGCACACCGCGCTTGTACACTGACGGCATATTTCCCACGGCAGATGGGCGCGCTAAACTCATTGTAGTCGACTTCCGGAACAACAACGAGTGTCCCGACGTGGAGTATCCATTCTGGCTCAACAGCGGCCGGGTGGTGGAACACTTCCACACCAGAACCCGTACCGGAAAGATTGGCAACTGCAATAAGTTCAGTCCAACACCGTATATGGAGCTTAACCCCGATGCTGCCTCTGAGCAGGGCATTGTGCATCAGAGCTATGTGCGTCTGGTGTCACGGCGGGGTGATGCGGTTGTGATGGTGCAGCTGACTCACCGCGTGCCCCGCGATATGGTATTTGTCCCATTCCACTACCACGACTGTGTAAACCGATTGACGCTGGGCTTGCTGGACCCGTATTCACGACAGCCCGCCTTCAAGCAGTGTGCGGTCAGAATTGAACCTATTGACCAGCAGGAAGCAGCCGAACTGAACGTAAAACGGCGGAGTTTCTAGCGATGGCTGAACAAGCACAATCGCTCGCCCCTGGCGACAGCACTTTGTGGGAGCGGCGCGACGACGAACAAAGCTATGCGCTGCTGTACGATCCGCAGCACAAAACGGAAAACCGCTACGGACAGAAAATCGATTTGTTGGATCTGACGAACCAATCGGCACCGGCAGAGCGCCCGTTGTATATCAATGACAACACGGAGGTGGGCTGCAATCCAAACCGCAACAAACAGCACGGATTCTTCTTCACAGCAGATAACTGCATCGGCTGCCACGCCTGCGAAGCGGCGTGTGCTGAGAAAAACGAGACGCCAGCGCATCTGGCGTTTCGATCCGTAGGCTATATAGAAGGAGGTTCTTATCCGGACTACCAACGCCTGAATATTTCCATGGCGTGCAATCACTGTGATGACCCGGTTTGCCTCAAGGGCTGTCCCACCGGCGCCTACACCAAACACGCCGAATACGGCGCGGTTCTGCAGGATCCTGATACCTGCTTTGGTTGCGGCTACTGTACCTGGGTTTGCCCCTATAACGCACCGCAACTCGACCCTATTGAAGGTCAGGTCTCAAAGTGCAACATGTGCGTAGACCGTCTGGAGGTAGGCCTGAAACCAGCGTGTGTGTCAGCCTGCCTGGGCAATGCGCTGGACTTCGGTGTCATCGAGAACATTCCAGCCAACCGCGAAGAGGCAAAAACGACCATCCCGGGCTTCCCGGATCCAGAGATTACACACCCCAACATTCGCTTTCAGCAGACCAGAGGTTTACCCGAGGTAATGACGCGCACAGACTCAAACCCGGTAAAGTATCATCGCGAGGGTGGCGTAGAATACCTTCCGGTCACCGACGAGAAACAAGGTAAAGAATGGGCGTGGAATTGGCGGGAATTGAGCTCCCGTGAGAATGTGCTGGTGGCCTTTACGCTCCTCTCGCAGACAGGAATTGGTGCTTTCAGTCTGTCTTTTGTCGCCTCGGCCACCGGGCTTATCGAAGGATCCATCGCAACCGTTGCATTCTTGAGCTGTGCACTTGTGGCGCTTGCACTCTTCATGTCGACCGTGCATCTCGGCAAACCACTGAGGTTTTACCGGGGCTTCAACAACCTCAAATATTCACCAGTGGCCCGGGAGGGCCTGGGTGTTGCGCTCTTCCTTACCTGCACAGGGCTTTACTGGCTGTTGAGCATATCCCGGGAACTGTTGCCGCTGGAGTCCGCCGCCAACGGTCTCGCTGTGCTTGGCATCGCAAGCGGTGCCATTGGTCTGTACTACATGGTTAAGTGCTACCGAATACCAGCCCGGCCATTCTGGGATCATTGGCAAGTAGCCACTTCCTTCGTTGGCTGCACGATGAGTATCGGAGGAGTATTGGCGATGCTGTCTCTGGTATTTTCCAGTGGCGCATCGACCTCAGCTATGGATTTTTTTGGTGCGTGTGCTTGCTGCGGTATCGCTATGGAGGCGATCGGTTTGTATTGTCACGGCCGCGATATGACCCGGTGTGGTAAGGAAGGTGCGGCGGCGCACTACGTGCAGACCACCAGGTTCGGCAAAACGTATTGGTTACGCAACATGCTGATTGCAATGGATGTGGCTCTGACTGTGAGTTTATTAGCCGCTGACTTATCCGTCTTGTGGGCGTATCTGGGCTGGGGGATGGTTGGTATAGTGATGTTGGTGACCCACGTCATCGGTCGGTCGCTGTTTTATGTGCTTGTCATACCCACCACCATACCTGGTGCGTTCTTCTGGAAGAACCCGGCATTCGAAGATCATGCCCGTGATGTCGGGCTTGCGGAAATGCCGCAGGTTGGAATCGTGCCCCATAGTCGCTAGGATCCGGACAAGGCCTGTCAGGGGTGATTTCGAGCAGTTTAAGGCCTCATCCCCCAGGTAACAGGCCCTTTCAGTTCATCCAGCAATGGCTCGATCCAGTCAACCCAGCGACACAGTTTTGACCGGGTATGGCGAGGATCAATCAATTCATGCACGGCGAAGCTTTCCATCATTGGAAACGGGCTGCGATTGGCCATCAGCTTCTGTTCCAGTTCGCGTCGTTTGGCATCCGGGTCTTCCGCAGCTGCAATTTCTTTATGGAAAGCAACGGCAACACCACCCTCTACAGGCAACGCACCCATCTCGTAGGACGGCCAGGCGAGCTTGTAATTGTTGGGTGAAAAGTGCGCCGCTGATGCGACCCCAAACGACTTATGAACAGCAATTGTCGCCCAGGGCACAGTGGACTGAACGGCTGCTGCCACTGCACTCATGCCATACCTAATGGTGGCCTCCTGTTCTGCAGCCGGACCAATCATAAATCCGGGCTCATCAAGGAAATTGACTATCGGTATATGAAAGGTGTCACAGAGTTCCATCATTCGCTTGGCTTTCTGGGAGCCAGTGGCTGTCATTGCCCCGGCAAAGTGTTTGCAGTCATTGGCGATGATGCCGACAACGGCACCACTCAGCCGAGCGAACCCGGTGATCTGACCCTGACCGTAAAACGGCGAGATCTCGAACCAGCTTTCCTGGTCAACCACATGTTGAATCAGGTCGCGCATTTCAAATGGAATCCTGCCATCCTTCGGCACGATTGAAATCAGCGCATCATCAGCACGGTCCGGGTCATCAACACAATGCTTTCGCTCCGCCAGTTGCCAGACATTCTGGGGCATAAAATCCAGGAACTGCTTGATCTGCTGGAACGCCTCGGATTCACTATCCGCGACATTGTTGACAATGCCACTGCGGGTGTGGACCTTCCATCCTCCGAGTTCCTCCTTGGTCATGGAAACACCCAGGGCTCGTTCAACCAAAGCCGGGCCTGCCACCAGTACCTGGGATGTCTGCTTCACCATGACGGAAAAATGCGAGGCCACGAGCCTCCCGGCAGGAAATCCGGCAACAGGTCCCATAGCGCCAGATACGACAGGCACAACATTCATCGCGTCCGATATAATCTTGAATCTGGGTTCAGCATATACGGGGGATCCTACGGTTTGCGGTCTCTGGCCGCTTCCTGAGGATCCGGCCACACTGCCGCCGCCACCTTCAAGCAAACGCACCAAAGGCACCCGGAACTGCACGGCGAGTTCCTCGGCGTATACACTCTTTCTTAATCCTGCGCCATTCGGAGATCCGCCCTTGAGGGTGAAATCCTCACCTCCAATTGCAATACGCCGCCCATTGACATCACCAAAACCGATCACATAATTTGCCGGGGAGAATGACTTGATGGAACCATCTGCATTTTTCTCGGCGAAACCGGCGCCTTCTCCATGTTCTTCAAACGACGACGGTGTTACGAGCTCATCAATCCGCTCTCGGATCGACAATCTGCCCTTCGCATGATGGATCGAAACGGCATCCTCGCCACCCTGCTGTTTCGATAGCTCCCGCCGCAGTTCAATTTCATGCGCTTCTTTATGCCAGCCCATTGTTGATCCTATTTGGAAATCAGTTTGATATGCGCGTCTTTATATCAATTCACACAGCTTGCCCACAAGCCCGATTGATATAGGTTACCGCCTGCGTCACACTGACCGGTAACTTTTACAGTGAACAAAATTTGCATTTCAGGATATCGAGCATGGGAAGAGTATCGGGAAAGGTCGCACTGGTTACAGGTGGTGCAATGGGGATTGGCAGAGCATGTGCAGAACGACTGGCCGAAGAAGGCGCCCGTATTGTTGTTTCAGATGTCTCTGATGACGCTGGCAACGCCACTGTTGCTGCCATCAAAGAACAAGGCGGCGATGCAATATACATTCACCATGACGTCACCCAGGAATCCGAATGGCAGAATCTGCTGCCCCGGATCACCGATCACTTCGGTGGATTGAATATCCTGGTGAACAATGCAGGTATTGCCATTATGCAACCCATTACAGAGATGACGCTGGAGGATTTTCACAAACAAAATGCGGTCAACCTCGATGGGGTCTTTCTCGGGCTCAAGCATTGTATACCCAGCATCGCTGCATCGGGTGGGGGCTCAATCATCAACCTGTCATCCGTCGCGGGTTTAAAAGCCTCGCCAGGCCTTGCTGCGTATGCCATGACCAAGGGTGGTGTCAGATTATTGAGTAAATCAGTTGCGAAAGAATGCGCCGCTGCCGGGAATAATGTACGGGTGAACTCAATTCACCCTGGCATCATTGAGACCGCGATCTGGGACAAAATGGGACCATCCGCAGATGGTGGAAATCGAACGGAGATAGCCACGATAGCAGAAGGTGCAGTACCAGGTGGTGTACTGGGTAAGCCGAAGGATATCGCCAACGGAGTGCTTTTTCTGGCCTCGGATGATGCGAGTTATGTCAATGGCAGCGAACTGGTCGTAGACCACGCACTTTCAGCCTAAGCTGGAATTCAACAGATCCGGGCCGGGATTACGAAATAGATCTATCACCATTCCTACATTTTATTAGAAATGGTGATTTGATCGTGATACTTTGCGCCCTACGTTTATGCAAGATCAGCAATATCGCGACTTGCCGTACCCAAATTAATAATAAATCCGTGCGTTACAAACTTGTTGTGATGTTGTCGCGATGAAAAGTACATTACCAATTCCTCGAGGATAGTTATGCAAATAGCCGTACCTTCGGAGATCCATGCGAACGAAAAACGCGTGGCTCTGATACCCGACTCCGTTAAGAAACTTACCCGTGCGGGCTTTGAAGTTTCCGTTCATGCAGGTCTCGGTCTCCACGCCGGATTCGCCGATTCTGACTACACCGAGGCTGGTGCTACGGTCAACAATGACCGCGATGCACTAATGGGAAGCGGTGATATTGTGCTGAGGGTGCGTAAGCCTTCCCTCGAAGAAGTGTCTCGACTCAAGCAAGGTGCTATTCATGTCAGCTATCTTGATCCCTACAATGAACATGAATTAGTGGACGCGTTAGCCGCACAAAAAGTCAGTGCGATCAGCATGGAAATGATCCCCCGAACCACCAGGGCACAGAAAATGGACGCCTTGAGTTCCCAGGCTAATCTTGCCGGTTATGTCATGGTCCTGTTGGCAGCATCAAAGCTGGATCGCATTCTACCGATGATGATGACCCCGGCAGGCACCTTGAGCCCGGCAAAAGTATTCGTCATCGGCGCGGGCGTCGCTGGTTTGCAAGCCATCGCCACCGCCAAACGGCTCGGTGCCCGGGTCGAGGCATTCGATACCAGACCTGTGGTTGCGGAGCAGGTCCAGTCCCTCGGTGCCAAGTTTGTCGACATTGATCTCGGTGAAACCGGCCAGACTAAAGACGGCTATGCCAAGGAACTGACCGCCGAACAGCTTGAATTACAGCGACTCGGTATGAAAGACGTCATAAGCCAGTCCGATATCGTCATTACCACGGCACAACTATTTGGTCGACCCGCGCCGCGCATCGTGACCAGGGATATGGTCGACGCAATGAAACGCGGCGGCGTTATCGTCGATATGGCTGTTGATTCCGGTGGTAATGTTGAAGGCTCAGTGCCTGACGAAACTGTTAATGTGAATGGCGTATCCATTATTGGCGTGTCGAATCTTCCGGCAGAAGTGTCCCAGGACGCCAGCCAGATGTACTCATCAAACCTGTTCAACCTGGTCAGCGAATACTGGGATGAAGAGAGCAAGACATTCAACCTTGATCTTGCGGATGACATCCTTCAAGGATGCGTCATTACCCATGATGGTGCGATCGTCAACGAAACTATCAAAAACCTGAGAAGCTAAGCGAGGGAATCACGTGGAAGTTGTATTTCTAACATTTATTCTGGTTCTGTCGATCTTCCTCGGCTTTGAACTTATTTCAAAAGTGCCCGCGACTCTGCACACACCGTTAATGTCGGGTGCAAACGCCATTTCCGGTATTACCCTGGCGGGTGCGTTTCTGTCTGCCGGTATGCAAAACAGCGAGATGGCCACCTATCTTGGCACCACTGCAGTTGCACTGGCGACGATCAATGTGGTCGGTGGCTATCTTGTCACCGATAGAATGCTCGCCATGTTCAAGAGCAAGAAAGGGGGTGCGAAGTAGTGGATATTCAACTTATTCAACTTATCGCTAACCTGGCTTACATCGTTTCGGCGATTTTATTCATCTTTGGACTGAAGCTGCTCGGTTCTCCCGCCTCGGCGCGACGAGGCAACCTGCTTTCTAGTGTCGGTATGCTAATCGCTGTCGTTGCAGGTTTAACTGCCGAGGGCATTGTGGATTTTAAGTTCATCGCACTTGGTATGGTCATCGGTACAATCATTGGTGCCAGTGCAGCAAGATTGATCGCGATGACCAGCATGCCGGAAATGGTAGCCCTGTTTAACGGCTCCGGTGGCGCGGCTAGTTTGCTGGTCGGCTGGGGCGCACTCTACCTTGCGACTGACACCGCCAGTGTCAGTACATTTACAGCCGTCACTATTATTCTGGCGATTCTAATCGGCGGCGTCACCGTGACCGGAAGTCTGATCGCCTACGGAAAATTGAGTGAAACCATTGGCAGCGCTGCTGTGGTGTTTAATGGCCAGCGAATCTTCAACGGCCTGCTGCTCGCCGCTCTGTTATATGCCAGCGTCATGCTCGTGCTTGATCCAACCCCCGAATCAATCTGGCTCTGGGCGGTGCTTGGCTTATCGTTGCTGCTGGGTGTGATGGTTGTCATTCCCATCGGCGGTGCCGATATGCCGGTGGTGATTTCGCTGTTGAACAGTTATTCCGGCATCGCGGCTTGCGCAGCCGGATTCGCCATCAACAACAATATCCTGATCGTAGCCGGTTCACTGGTGGGCGCGGCAGGTATTATTTTAACCAATATCATGTGCAAGGCGATGAATCGATCATTGGCGAACGTATTATTCAGCGGCTTTGGCGCTGTCAAACAAGGCAAGTCCATTGAAGGTGAAGTGAAGCCACTCACTGTTGAAGACGCCTACTACATACTCGAAGCCGCGAGCAATGTTTGTTTTGTACCTGGCTACGGTATGGCCGTTGCCCAGGCCCAACATGTTGTTAAAGAGCTGGGCGAAATTCTTGAAAAAAATGGCGCCGAAGTCAGTTATGCGGTCCATCCGGTTGCCGGTCGAATGCCAGGACATATGAATGTGCTGTTAGCGGAGGCTGACGTTCCCTATGAGCAGCTGGTTGAAATGGACGAGATCAACCCTCGCATCGAGAACGTGGATGTTGCGATTGTTATCGGCGCCAATGATGTGGTTAACCCTTCTGCCCGGGAAGATGAGGACAGCCCGATCTATGGTATGCCAATCATCAATGTCGACAAGGCCGGAACGGTATTCGTCTTGAAACGTTCAATGGCTTCCGGCTTCTCCGGTGTGGACAACCCACTGTTTTTTGGCGAGAACACCCGTATGTTGTTTGGCGATGCAAAGGAATCCATCTCCGGAGTGATTTCCGAGTTCAGCTAATGTGATGCCATGGGCTAGTCTGCATGACCGGTTAATCGTTGGGCGTGTGATCGCCATTCGCGCCTCTGAAGATCCGAATCGCACGTCCTGTTGATCAAAGCCGGGCTAGACTAGAGGAGCTTTCTCCTGTATATGCCGCTTCAAAGCCCGGGGAGCGTGGCCGTAAGGGACAAACTGTTTACCTACGACAATAACGTCAACACCCTGAAGATTGCTGGGTGTCCCGATCTTACTTGCTGTAAGAGCGTTTATCTTGGGGTTAATCAGCGATGGAATTACAAAGCCGATCCGGTAAATTGTCACAGAATCGGTTGTGCAGGGGACAGTTTTATTACCTCTATTTTGGTGGGCAGAACGATCACATAACAGTAATTTCCTGTTACCTATATGGATATTACTGAACCCCTCTAACCTGTCGTTTGCAGACAGAAAAGAATATGAGCTTTTAACTGTTGTTTTAGCCGGAGTGTACCCGAAGCCGTCATTGTGAACCGGCATCAATCTGCGTTGTTTTCATGGATAATTCGATTGATAAACAAAATAACACGTTGGGTAAACTGAGCCTTGCTTACGATCCAAAATTGTTAGGTGCCTTCTTAGTGTTGAGGGAGTTAGTGTATTTCACGCAAAAATGGCAGCAGCTGGTTAAGCGGAAACGCGTCGGAATCAGCAAGAATGTCTTCAATCAGAGCATCAAACCGTACTTTAGAATCTGGCTCTAATACCAGCGCCTTCCTCCACTCTCCTATGCCATCGCACTTGAAGACTCTCGCAAAATCTCGTCTAGTTTCCTTGACGATTTGTTCATCAATCTCATTCCATACGACGCACCAAGGCATCACTCATATACCGCCAGCCTGAAAAAGCAAAGAGCATTCTGGAGGATAGAAACTACATCCCAACAAACCACTTTTATCTTGCAGGGGGTTATCTTGCCTTGGGAGATATGGACAACACCTTTAGGGAAATTGAGGCGGGTATCGAAAATCACGATAGCATCCTGCTAATAACCTTGCTGGTGTCAGACCTGTGGGACCCAATTCGCGGTGATCCGCGCTTTGATGAGATGCTTGAGCTAATGGATTCTAAGGTAACGCATACTGAGCAGTATCTACAAGATTATAATATTACACAGCCAGATCAGTAGTGACAGTTTGGTCGCATGTCCGGTTCGGGTACACTGCGGGCAAATTCAGGATCCTCATACCTCTTTACCTCGTGTCAGCAATGGAAAGGTAAGCGGCGTTAATCCTTCCAAAAATCCTTGAACCGTTGCGGCGACAACTCGGTATATCTGACTGTAGGTTGGATGTTCTTATGGCCCATGTAATGCTGGATTGCCCTGGTGTCCTAGCCGTCTTTGGCTAATTTGCAACCAGCAGAATGCCGAAGCATGTGCGGGTGGATCAGAAATCTAATCTTGGCATTTCTCCAGCACGTTTAACCATCTTTCTGGCATTAGAATCTGTCATGGGTCCGCCACGTTCTGTGACGAAGCTATAGGGTGTATCAGGATACTCTCGCTTCAGCTTGCGGCTTCTCCGGTGTAGATAATCCGCTGTTTTTTAGCGAGAACACCCGCATGTTGTTCGATGTTCGATGACGCAAAAGAATCCATCTCCGGAGTAATTTCGGAATTAGCTAATGTGATGCTATGGGTCTTGCTGTACCAGCATCCCATGGTGACACGCCGTTCGCCAGACTATTGAAAATCAGTAATTGCCCAGTACAGCTTTACAACAGTTCGGATTACAATTTGACGATCAATTCGTCAATTTGTAGTTTCTTGTAGGCGCGTATTCATTTCCACTGTAAGTCGATCATGAATCAAAAAACTTGCTTCAGCGATGGGCTTGCCTTTGAGAACTCTGGCCCAACATGCAACAATCAATGATAATCGAAGTAAAAACTTGTCCCCTATGCATGACCTGTTAATCGTTGGTGCCGGTAGTGCCGGGTGTGTGATCGCCAATCGCGCCTCTGAAGATCCGAATCGCACCGTCCTGTTAGTCGAAGCCGGGCCAGATTACAGCGAGTTAGCCAATACACCCTATGATCTGGTCAACAGCCACAACAATTCCTATCGGGATCACGACTGGGGATTGAGTTATCAACCCACCAGAAACCGGCCGATGCCATTCCCGCGTGGCAAGGTCATGGGTGGTTCCAGCGCTGTGAACACCACCATCGCCCTGCGCGGAGTACCCGAGGACTATGATGAATGGGCCAGTCTCGGTAACAGTGAGTGGAGTTGGGATAAAGTCCTGCCCGCATTCAACCGATTGGAACGTGATCTGGACTTTGGCGAGGCTGCTTATCATGGTGACGCCGGGCCAATCACCATCAGGCGCTATCCCTGGGACGAGTTACTCCGTCAGCATCAGGCGTTTCTGCAAGCCGCAGAACATCTGGATTATCCGGCCTGTCCCGACGGTAACGATCCGTATGGATCTGGTGCCGGTCCCCAACCGATGAACAAACTGGGAAGATTGCGTATTTCCTGCGCCATCGGATACCTGGCGCCTGCCCGGGTAAGACCTAATCTGACGATCCGGGCTAATTCACTGGTGACTCGCATCATGATTGAAAACAATCGCTGTGTTGGTGTCGAAGTGGAAAATAACGATGGCAGCCTGGAGGTGCTACGTGCGAAAACCATCGTCCTGTCTGCCGGGGCGATTATGTCACCCGCTATTTTGATGCGCTCCGGTCTCGGGCCGAAGGCACAGTTAGAGTCCCTTGGTATCCCCGTACTTCAGGACATTCAAGGGGTCGGTCAAAACCTTTGTGATCATCCTGCCGTTTCGGTTGTCGCCGAAGTTAAGAACGGTGCCATCATCGAAACCGATGCACCCATTATCCAGACGATCCTGCGCTACACCGCTGCAGGATCAGAAACCCGAAATGATCTGCAGATTGAGCAACTCAGCTTCGCTGGCGCAAACGATGATGTTCCCAGGTTTGCGATCGCAGCGGTGCTTGAATACCAATATGGCCGCGGTGAGTTAAGACTCAAATCTTCGGATCCCCACGACTTCCCGGTTATCGACAACCGATTTTGCGAACACGACAAGGACGTTTCAAGACTCGTAATCTGTTACAAGGATGCCCTGGCATTTACACAGCAGAATCCCCTGGCAGATATGATCAAGTCCGTTACCTTCCCGAACCCACATCGCCCGGGTTCCGATGAAGACCTTGCCAATCTGTGCAGAAAATTCTCCGGCAGCGGATTTCACCCCTGTGGTACGGTAAAAATGGGCAACGATCCCATGGCGGTAGTGGATCAATTCGGTTGTGCGCGCCAGGTAGACAATCTGGTTGTCGCCGACGCATCCATTATGCCTTTCGTCCCAAGAGCCAATACTAACCTCACCTGTATTATGATCGGCGAGAAAATTGGCGAATGGATCAGAACCCAACCAGCCACCTACGGACTCTAGCCCTCTTACAGATAGGAAAGGGAAAGGCAATGACAGATATCGCAATCAGAAATGCACTGGTCCTTGACGGCACCGGCAACCCCGCCATGGAAGCCGATATTGGTATCGAAGGAGATCGTATTACCCAGGTCGGTGACGTCGGGCCAGCGAAACAGGAAATAAACGCTAACGGTTTACATGTGTCGCCAGGATTTATCGACACCCACTCCCACGACGATGGCGCATTTTTTCGCCATCCCGGGATGGCGTTCAAATTAGCCCAGGGAGTCACCACTGTGGTTGCCGGAAATTGCGGCTTCAGTGCCATCCCCGCCGACCCTAACCTGGATTCCGCCCGTGCGAGCGGAGGCATCCTCGCGGGTGTTGCAGGTGAGTTTACCGATCTGGATGGTTACTTTGAAGCTGTCGCAAAGGGAAACCCGGCCATAAACAACATGATGCTGGTGGGCCACAATACTGTCAGAACTCTCGCACTCGGCTACGAAAAACGCAGTCCAACCTCTGCTGAGATGACAAAAATGAAAGACCATGTTCGAACCGCATTCGACCAGGGTGCCTGCGGTTTTTCGACGGGCCTGATCTATCGGCCGGGACGCTGGAGTGAAACGGAAGAGGTCATCGAACTTGCAGCACTGGCTAATCCTTATAACGCGCTCTACACAACCCATATGCGCAATGAAGGTGATGGTCTGCTCGAAGCGGTGGATGAGACCCTGCGCATTGGGACAGAAGGCAACATCCATGTTCACATTTCCCACCATAAATCTGCAGGCCGGGCGAACTGGGGGAAAATCCGCCAGAGCCTGGACAAGGTCGATGCTGCGCTCGCCAAAGGTCAGCGGATCACGCTGGATGTCTACCCCTATACTGCAGGCAGTGGCCGTATGATTGAGTATTTTAATCTCGACAATATCAATCGCGATCTGGCGGAAGTGATTCGTATCGCGAGTTGCCCTGCCTTCCGGGATTACGAAGGTAAAATGGCGGTAGACATTGCAACGGCAGAGAATGCAGATGTTACGCAGATCATCCACAAAATACTCACCGCGCCAAAAGGAGATCGAACGCTTTGCATTCACTTTATTATTGATGAGGCGGATGTAGAGACAAACCTTGCACACAAAGACATGATGGTAGGTTCAGACGGTATCCCTGATCTCAACGGTCAGCCTCATCCACGTTTGTTCGGCACTTTTCCACGGGTGCTGGGACATTACGTTCGAGAGCGAGGTATCCTCTCTTTGCCTGAAGCAGTTCGACGAATGACTTCACTGTCTGCAGAAACCTTTGGGATGACAGATCGGGGTCAGGTGAAGCCGGGGTACTTTGCAGATCTGGTCATGTTTGACCCTGAATCAATCATCGATACAGCCACATACGACGACCCCAAACAGGAACCCGCAGGTATTAACCTCGTCATGGTTAACGGCAGAATCGCGTTACAGGACGGACAACATACCCGCGCCGGTAGTGGCAAGATGTTGCGTTTCAGGAAGTAGCAGATACACGCAGTAACAGCGCCCATGGCAGTTCTTAAAAATAAATTACAATTCGTTGTTAATATAACCCCTGCAGTAACGTCTTTATTGTATGGGAGATCAAGCCATTACATTGCCGGACGAGCACACCTTCACAACAACCAGGGGCATGCCTTTACTTGAGGTGCTCTATCGTGAACATCACGAACGTGTATTTCTGGCTGCTTACCGAGTATCCGGTAGCATCCAGGATGCCGAGGATGTGCTCCAGTCCGTCTTCCTACGCCTCCTGAAACAATCCAGGAACCAAAATCTTGGCAGTGCGCCAGAGCGTTATCTCTGTCGCGCAGCGATCAATTCCAGCCTCGATGTATTGCGTGCCAGACGAAGAGGGCCAGGCATCACTGGCCTCGTAGGACCCAATGGCTCTGGCAAATCAACCATGATGAATCTGATTGCAGGCCTGATGCGCCCCAACCGCGGCAGGATTGAGGTTTTGGGGCTCACAGTGTCAAAGCCGGAAATATTTTATCGTCAGCTCGGATACTGCACCCAGTACGATTCCTTTCCGGCCGGAATGACAGGCCATCGATTCGTTCAAAGTATCCTGGAAATCCACGGTTATTCGAATGCGGCAACTGACATGTTGACCCAGGACGCACTACAAAGGGTAGATCTGCTCGATGCAGCCCACAGACCGATCGCGGCCTACAGTAAGGGGATGCGGCAACGTATCAAGCTCGCCCAGGCGATCTGTCATCGACCCAAAGTCCTGATACTGGACGAACCGCTTAATGGTCTTGACCCGATGGCCCGCGCCCAGGTTATCGCCCTGTTCCGAGAACTGGCAGACGCCGGGGCAAGTCTCATCATTTCCAGTCATATTCTTCATGAGGTGGATCTCATCTCTGATCGCGTGGTGTTGCTCAATAGTGGGTACCTGGTGGCTGAGGGTGATGTCGAAGGTATTAAGGGTTAAACAGGTGAGCCCATGCAGATCTTTATCCGCAGCAGTAGCGCTGCGGATATTGCGTCACGGCTTTTCCGCTTTGATCACGTCATAGAAGTCCAGTTACATCAAGACACGCGAGGCCTGTTTGTACGTTCGACCGACGCTGACGCATTCTTCCTCGCATTTAACCAATCGGTGCTGAGTGAGCGCTGGACCATTGAAGCCATCAGCCCGGCAGACGAGACAGTCGAGGCTGTGTACCGGCAGCTCATTGACCAGGAGCAGGTGGCGACATGAACATTGAACTCAATAAACCTGGCATATCACTGTGGTTGGGACAATTGTCCTCAATCATTCGAATTGAAGTCAAAAAATCCCTGTTCTCAAAACAGGCGCTGATCGTTTGTGGGCTGGCAATGATCCCAATCGTTCTGATGATTTTGTTTAATCTGAATTACGACAACGAGTTTGGGGATGGCAACATCGAGCTGGCGCGTCGTGCGTATGCCTTTGTTTACTCCAGTCTGATCCTCGGCGCAGTCGTGTTTCTCGGCAGCGCGATCATGTTCACGGCCTTGTTTCGGGGTGAGCTCCTCGACCGTAGTATTCACTATTACCTACTGGCACCCGTACGCCGAGTCATTTTGGTCACTGGCAAGTATCTGGCGGCTTTAATTTCCTCGGCCGTCTTGTTCGGCAGCGTCACCATTGTCTGCTACCTGTTAATCTACCCGCCCTATGGTGCCACCCGCTTCGTCCTGGATGTATCAAGTGGTATTGCTCTGACGCAACTGTCGACCTACCTTGGTGTTACCTTACTCGGGTGTACTGGCTACGGTGCTGTATTTATGACAACTGGTTTGCTGTTCCGCAATCCACTGCTGCCGGTTGCATTTATAACGGGGTGGGAGGTATTGCATTTTGTACTCCCACCGGCGTTAAAATTATTCAGCGTCATCCACTATCTTAAAGGCCTGTTGCCAATGCCACAGGATGAAGGTCCGCTGGCGATCATCGTATCACCACCAGGTCTGGGGGTGTCGATTCTCGGAATACTCGGTTTGTCCGTCGTTGCCCTGGCTGTGACCCTGATACTGGTTGAACGTATGGAAATCAGGTACACCGAAGAATAATCTGCCATTCCGCATTCGTTACACCGCTGGTTGCTAAACGACCTGGTACCTCCTTGTATTAACGCAAGCAATTTGACTTTCATCGTTGGAATCTGTTTTTGTGGCAGTTCCGGCAAAACTTTCCTGGCAGGTAATCGTCATGTCCGCCATCGAACAAATGAACGAACTGGCTTTTTATGCACTGGCAGGGGCACCCAGGTCTCCTCGAGACATAATCGATGAGACACAAGCGGGCGAGGCACTCGGTTTTGGATCCATGTTCATTTCGGAGCGATTCAATATCAAGGAAGCCGCCACCTTGTCCGGCGCGGCGGGCGCCATATCCAATACCCTGGGTATTGCTACAGCGGCGACAAACCATAATACCCGTCATCCCATGGTGACCGCTGCCTATGCCATGACAATGCACAAGTTGACAGGGGGCCGGTTTTCACTCGGATTAGGTCGCGGTATTGCCCCTATGTTCGATGCATACGGATTGCCGCAAATCAAAACCACCGCCATTGAGGACTTTGTTGGTTTGATGCGGAGACTTTGGCGGGGTGAGGTTGTCGCTAATCATTCCGGGCCCTGTGGTCAATATCCTTACCTGTCGATGGGATCAGAGTATGACGAACATATACCAATGACCTTTACTGCCTTTGGGCCAAATTCCCTGGCCCTGGGCGGCCGTGCGTTTGATGCCGTTGTTCTGCATACATTTTTTACCGATGAGACAACGCAACGATGCGTACAGGCGGTGAAACGCGCAGCCGAAGAAGCTGGCAGGGACCCCGCTGCGGTCAGGGTATGGTCCTGTTTCGCAACCATCGGTGATCATTTGCCAGAACCCGTTCGAATAAAAAAACTCGTTGGCAGAATGGCAACCTACCTCCAGGCTTATGGTGACCTGATGGTAAAAACGAACGATTGGGATCCCGATGTGTTACATCGATTTCGGCAGGATGAATTTGTCAGGAATTTCCGCGGTGCCCTGGACGGTCTGGCTACCACATCGGAACTGGAGCGTGTTGCTGAACTCATCCCACAAGACTGGTTAGCCGCTGCAGCGACCGGTTCTGCCGAGAATTGTGTCGACAAAATCAACGCGCAGTTTGACCTGGGATGTGATGGGGTCATATTGCACGGTGCCAGCCCGGCAGAACTCACGCCGATTATCCAGACCTATGCCGCGTCACGGTCAGGGGGTAACTTCGATCATCTTATGCCAAACCCCGCCGGACACACAACATGATACAGTCATAGAATGAAACAGCTTCAAACCTGGCTGTCTGAATGGCGCATCGTGAGTTACGCTGTTTTATATCTGCCCGTTTCCGTTGCCCTGCTACCCGTGGGGGTGTATGTCCAACCGCATTACGCGGAGCTTGGCATCAGCCTGATTACCATGGCTGGTATCATCTTTGTTGCGCGCCTCTCTGACGTTGTAACGGACCCATTAATCGGTTTCCTATCCGATAAATACCGAACGCCGATTGGCCGACGCAAACCGTGGATCATTGCCGGTACACCATTTCTGATGTTATCCACGTACATGCTGTTCATCCCTGGGGAAAATCCCAGCGTGTTTTACTTCGGTTTTTGGGTCGTGATGATTTATCTCGCGTTTACGATCGTACAATTGCCTTATTTCGCCTGGGGCGCAGAACTCACCACTGACTACAACGAACGCACAAAGATTACGGCTCGTCGCGAGCAGTTTCACTACCTCGGCGTGGTGATTACGACGGCATTGCCTTTGGCTGCGGGCATTTTGATCTATCTGGGCATGCAGGATAATTCTGCTGAAAAGCTGTTGGCTGATTTCTCCACAGAGCTTGGCGCGGTCATGTCCGCCAGGGCTGGCAATCCTGGCACTATTCTGGTTTGGGTGGCAATTTTTATCCTGGTCACACTACCCATCACGGTTATTATCACCACCGTGTTTGTCAGTGAACCCGACCAGATTGTCATTCCCCGGCGCAAACCGTCCCTGTGGGCCAGTATCAAAGTGATCCGTCGAAATGGGCCCTTCATGCGCCTGATAGTCTGCTACACCGTCAGCGCAATTGGTGGTGCCATGACAGGTGGTCTGTCATTTTTCTTCGTCAAACACGTCATCAATGCCGGTGAGTGGTACTCCGTTTATCTGCTGGTCTATTACCTGGCTTCCGTTATCGGCCTGTTTGTATGGACAGCCCTTGCCAGGAAGATCGGTAAGCACCGTGCATTTATTGTCGTGGTGATCTGGTACAGCGTCTGGGCCTCCTTCATACCATTTATACCGGAAGGACAATTCGCCCTGTTCCTGTTTATCATGGTGATGAAGGGATGCACGGAGGGTGCGATGCTGGCGCTACCAGCGGCGATGGCAGCAGATGCGGTGGATATCGATTCAGCCCGAACCGGTGAGCAGCGCGCCGGGCTTTATTTCTCGGTCTGGGGTATGTTGCTCAAGGGTGGGGTTGCCGCGGGTGGCGCACTGGCACTGCTTATTGTTGGCCTATTCGGGTTCGATGCAACTGCTGACCCGGACCTGGCACGCACTGCCGAAGGTAACTCAAGTCTTTCATTGATCGTGCTGACCTTATCCTACTCCATCATTCCGGCACTGATTAAATTTGCTGCACTGCCTTTCATCTGGCACTACCCACTGACCGAGAAACGCCAAATACGCATCCGCGAGCGTATCGAGCGCAGAGGGGTTCGTGTATCTGCAAGCCAGGCCTGATACTAGCCTTGATCTGACATTATTCTAAGAACTTTAGCTTCAGAAACTGCGAATAATAGACGACAAAATGAACACAAAGGATAAAACCGCAGATTCCACTTGTTGTGAAGTTAACGCGGCCATGTCGCATCGAAGAAGTCTGTTCGGGTTGTTCGGCGGCGGCGCCGAACAACCCTGCGTCTTCAAGTTCGTGAGGCGATGGAAAAACTTTTAGAATTAATGTCAAAACAAAGGCTAGTAGTCCTTCAAGGACTGATAGTATCCGTATAAACAAATAACAATACAGGAAAGCAAAGTGACTGAATTTGGCGCGCTGATGTTCCCGACTGATTATGCCATTCAACCCACAGAACTTGCGAAAGCGATCGAAGAACGAAATCTTGACTCAATTTTTTTCCCCGAGCATACCCACATCCCTGCGAGTCGTCGAACGGCCTATCCGATGGGCGGAGACCTGCCCAAAGAATATATTCATACCTATGACCCATTTGTCGCGCTTGCCACCTGTGCCGCCGTCACATCACGGATTAAACTGGGCACGGGGATTTGTCTTATCGTCGAGCGGGATGTCATTGCCCTTGCTAAAGAAACTGCCTCGTTGGATCGGCTGTCAAACGGTCGGCTTATTCTCGGTATTGGTGCCGGTTGGAATGCCGAGGAGATGGAGAATCACGGCATTGAATATAGCAAGCGTTGGAAAGTCGTCAGAGAGAAAGTACTGGCCTTAAGGCAGCTCTGGACGGAAGAAAATGCCGAGTTTCACGGTGAATATGTCAATTTTGATGCAGTCTGGTCGCACCCCAAACCCATCCAACCCAACGGTCCGCCTATCTGGATGGGAGCGACATCAAAATGGAGTTATGATCGAATCGCCGAGTACTGTGATGGCTGGTTACCGGTAGCCGGACTCTCGGAAGGTATGCTGCCCGATGTAGAATCAGCAATGACCAATCGCGGGCGAGCGATGAGCGACCTGACCCTGGGTATGTTTGGCGTACCCCCGGATGAACCATTCATCCTGAACAAACTCGAGGAGGGTTATTCGCACCTGGTGTTTGGCTTGCCTCCGGAAGGCGCGGATGTTGTGCTGCCGCTACTGGATCAATATGCGGCGATTGCCGAGAAATTGCGCTGATAGATTCCACTGAAAGGCAAGCAGCATAACCATACAACTTTACCGTCTATGATTACGATGAAGTTGATCCTCGGTTTTGTATATACTTACTTTCTTTGATCAGGAATTTTAAGTATGGCGGCGTACATACCTCCTAAGGTCTGGACCTGGGATTCAGAGAGCGGCGGCAAATTTGCAAACATCAACCGACCCATCGCAGGTGCGATTAAGGACAAAACCCTGCCCGTGGGTAAACACCCCTTGCAGCTTTATTCCCTGGCAACGCCCAACGGCGTCAAGGTGACCGTGATGCTGGAAGAACTCCTGGCACTGGGACACGAAGGTGCTGAATACGATGCCTACCTGGTCAACATCGGTGATGGTGACCAGTTCGGAAGTGACTTTGTCGCTATTAATCCCAACTCCAAAATCCCAGCCCTGCTCGACCACAGCACGAGCCCGCCAACCCGGATTTTCGAATCAGGTGCAATCCTTATTTACCTGGCTGAGAAATTCGATGAACTTTACCCTGAAGATCCATCCAACCGCGCAGAATGTCTTTCCTGGCTGATGTGGCAGATGGGCAGCGCCCCATTCCTCGGCGGTGGCTTTGGTCACTTCTATGCATACGCGCCAGAGAAATATGAGTACCCGATCAACCGATATGCCATGGAGGTCAAACGCCAACTCGATGTGTTGGACCAGAACCTCGCCGACCGCCGTTATTTATGTGGTGATGAATACAACATAGCCGACATTGCAACTTATCCCTGGTACGGCGCCCTGGTATTGCACAATATTTATGATTCCACGGAATTCCTGGATGTGGCGTCATATAAAAATGTCGTCCGCTGGGCAACTGAAATTGAGGAACGCCCGGCAGTGAAACACGGCCGACGTGTTAATCGAGCGTGGGGACCGGAAGAAACCCGGGTTCCGGAACGGCATGACGCGAGTGACTTAACACCAGAGTAGAACGAAGGGATTTGTCATGAGCTCCAGACGAACCTTTATTAAAAACTCGGCAGCGCTCTCAGGCTTTCTGGTTGCCGAGACTGCCTTTTCCGGGCTCTCATCCAACTTTGCTCAGGCCTCCATGGCAGACAGCTTATCCACTGCAGACAAAGACGGGCTCACCGTTCTAAATGATCGGCCTGTGAATGCAGAAACCCCCGCTCACCTGCTCAATGATGACATTACCCCCAATTCGAGATTATTTATCCGAAACAACGGCATCCCACCTGCCCAGGTGAATGCCGAGAACTGGACGCTGGAAATCAGCGGTGAATCAGCCGTATCACCCATCACATTCAGTATTCAGCAACTCAAGCAGGACTTTGAGCGGGTGAACCTGCAACTCACCCTGGAATGCGGTGGTAATGGTCGGTATGAATTTGACCCTCCGGCAAAAGGCAACCAATGGACCCTGGGCGCAGTGGGTTGTCCGAGTTGGCAAGGGATTAGACTGAAGGATGTGCTTGAACGTGTCGGCATCAGGAATGATGCTGTTTATGTGGCGTATTATCCTGCGGATACCCACCTGAGCCGAACACCGGGAAAGCTGCCTATTTCTCGTGGCGTACCCATTGCGAAGGCACTGCAACCCGAGTCCATGATCGTCTTTGGTATGAACAACCAACCCTTACCTGCCATGCACGGTTTTCCATTAAGACTCATGTTTGGCGGCTGGCCAGGATCAACTTCCGGCAAATGGGTGAATCGGATCTCAATTCGAAACAAGGTTCACGATGGACCAAAAATGGGAGGCGCTTCATACCGCGTACCTCGCAATCCGGTGGCACCCGGCACAAAGGTTGCTGACGCGGATATGGAGATCATTCAGTCGATGCCGGTAAAATCACTGATTACTTCGCCGCAGACCGGAGGTCGACAGCCTGTTGATCAGCCCTTGAAGATTCACGGCCACGCCTGGGCTGGTGAATTAACCGTGGAACAGTTGCTGGTATCGATTGACTTTGGACAGACCTGGCAATCAGCTCACCTTGGTAAAGCTGTCAACCGATTCGCCTGGCAGCACTTTGACGCCATGGTCGGGTTCGCCAAACCAGGCTACCACGAGATCTGGGCGAAGGCGGTGGACGAAAACGGAACATCCCAACCGATGGTTGTTCCTGGCTGGAATCCAAAGGGTTATCTAAACAACGCCTGCCATCGGATAGCTGTTTATGTGGTTTAGGTTAGTACCAATGCTATTGATCATATTACCGGTTTATGCCCGGCAGCCATTACCGAATGATCCTGACACTGGCCTGGCAATCGACAGCAACTGGGAACAGGTAAGAGCGGTCTGTACTATTTGCCATTCTGCAAAACTGGTTACCCAGAATCGCATGAGTCGTCAGGCGTGGCTCGATACTATCAGGTGGATGCAGAAAGAACACGGATTGATCGCGCTCAACGATTTGGAGGCGCCCATCCTGGACTACCTTGCCAGGAACTATAACGTGAGAGGGCATAGCAAGATCCGTAGTAGACGCAGGAATCTCGAGCTCAATTAACGAAGATGCTAAGGACTGCCAGGTAAACAGGACAACCAATGAAACTTGAATTTTTCTTCGACTGCTCCAGCCCCTGGACCTATCTGGGATTTGAGTCACTGCAAAAACTACATGCAGCGTATCCCGATCTGGAGGTAGGCTATAAGCCTATTCTGGTGGGCGGCGTGTTTAACCAGGTTAACCCGTCAGTTTACGAATCAAGGGCAAATCCTGTACCTAGTAAACAGGCGTACTATGCGAAGGATCTGCAGGACTGGGCAAACCACGTCGGTATCACCATTGGGCAGCCGCCAGTATTCCCCGTCAACAGCGTCAAGGCCATGCGTGGTGCCTTTGTCGCAATGGAAAATAAATGTCTGGTTGATTACGCGCGGCTGGTGTTCAAAACCTATTGGACTGCTCTGCAAGATATATCCGACGATGTAGTCCTGGCCTCAATCGTCGCGGAGGCTGGTATGGAAACAAGCAGCTACTTTGAAAAGATCAATTTGCAGCAATACAAGGACAGACTCAAAAACAATACTGAGGAGCTGATCGAACGTGGCGGCTTCGGCTCTCCTACTATCTTTCTCAACGACGTAGATATGTATTTTGGCAATGATCGTTTTGCGTTGATCGAAGCGAGGCTGAACTAAGCCGTTTTCGAGCCAACTGATATCAGTCGGCCCGTTTAAAAGACAATGCCAGCCCGGATAATCCGTGTAACAAGGCATTGGGTGAAAATTCCGGCTCAGAAGCATTTTCGGTTAAACGAAAATCCTTCATCCGCTGAAAAATAACCTTAAAGCCAATATTCATTTCACGGCGGCTCAAAGCGGCGCCGAGGCAATGATGAACCCCCTTGCCGAATGCTACATGGTCTTTCAAATTGGGCCGCATCACGTCGAACCTTTCAGGATCCGGAAAACGTTCAGCATCCATATTTGCTGACGCAAATCTTGCAAAACAGACGGAATTTTCCGGGATTGTGATATCACCTACTTCGATGTCTTTTGTCGTTCTTCTAAACATGTTGGCTGATGGACTGGAAATCCGTAATGTCTCTTCCACCAGGTTCGAAATCATGGCAGGTGACGGATCATCAGCTACCAATTGATACTGTTTAGGGTTTTGAATCAGGCGCCACATCCCTTCGGTGAGCGATGCCGATGTCGTCTCATTACCGGCCACCATGATCTGGGAAAGCATTGACAGACATTCTGCGTTTTCCAGCGGCGTCTCCCCATCGATACTGGCGTTAACAACTTTTGAGAGAATATCCTGCTGTGGATCACGGCGTCGTTCATCCATCTTTTCAACAAAATATTGCTGGAACTCCAACATGCTCCTGGCGGACTTGATTCGCCCCTGTTCATCCAGCTGCTGACTCAGGTTGCCGATAAAAGCACGGGTCCAATCTCGCAGCAGGTGCAAATCAGTCAACGGTACACCCAATTGCGATGCAATAACCGTCAGGGGTAGCGGTACGCCAAAAGCAGAAAGAAATTCGCATTGTTCGTCGTCGATAAAAGCATCAATCAGTTCGTTGGCGGTTTTTTCAATAAAAGGTTCAAGGGACTTCAAACTCGCTGGAGAAAAAGCACCGTCAACAAACTTCCGATAACGTCTTTGTAAGGGCGGATCCTGCGTAAGCATGGTTTCCACCTGCGGATAGCCCTTTTTAGTGATACTTTCAAGTTCCGGATTCCCCGAACTTCTTGCATCACGCGCCGTTCCCGGCCGCATTCTGCTGGAGAAGCCCTGGTGGTCCATCGACATCTTCACCACATCCTCGTAGCGTGAGATAAAGAAAATACCCGTCTGGGTGTCCAGATAGACCGGTGCCTCATCCCTTAACCTGCGATTCATGTTGTATGGGCAACGCAGGTTTTCAGGATCCATCGGATTGATTTCATTAATAGGGCAGGATAATACCCGTTCTATGGTTTCTGACATTTGAAAATCTCTCCCTTTTTGGACCTATACTAACGTGGTTTGCCAGGTCTAACCACGCCACACCCTTTTGTTCTGTGAGCCGAACATTTCCGACAATTCGACCCGCGTTGGGCGGATTCTCACCGGGCAAAAATTCGGGTCATCAGGGCCGGTATTTCCAAATTGGGTGAGATCGTAGTCAATTGCATCCCAGGCATGCTGCTTGATTGCCGGGTCTGAAATCAGTTCCGCCCTGCCACGGACCATGACATGGATAAAATCCGGCGGGGCGACCTGATATTGGACATCAACCAAAGGGTTAGCCCTGATTTGCTGCGCCTTTGGTGATTCTGGCCCAGTGGCAAACCACAATGTTTCACCTTCCCAGGTCGGATGTACCACCCTCACGCGCGGCTCATTGTTGTGTACAGTGGCTATCGCACACCAGATGGCTTTCTTGCAAGCCTCGTCTACCTCGGCAAAAAAAGCGGCCCGGTCTGCGTTGTTAATTGCGACCATTATATTTTCCCTCAATCAATGTTATTCGGATGCCAGATCCTTCCACCTACTAACCTGCCTGATACATTACTACTGATCCGCTATCCAGCTTCCATGGAACCCGGCAGGGACACGTGTTGGCAGGTGTACTCTCGCCACAGGTTCATTTGCCATGCTGCTCGCATCAACAATAACCAGTTCACTCACGTTCTCAGCCTGGTCGTAGACGAAGCTGATCAAATAGCCATCATCCTCTGACGTAGCACCTGCTGCCGGCACAAATACCGGTTCTCCACCTGCTCTCCCCGCCTCCAACTCGTGTGCGACACTGGTACCGGTCTTCATGTCGTACTTCACAAAAGAGGAAGCCGTTGGGCCACCCGCGCCAAATTCCGCTGTATAGCCGTAGCGATAAGGCAGGCCAACAACGCTGTCGGGCACCCGGGGGAAATCAACTGCCCTGTCATCCAGCTGTTGTTCACTGACCTTGCCAGTAGCCTGATCAATCACCCACCTGTGGAGCACCGGGGGGACATCTGCAGCACCGGGTTTCATGGAGTGTGCGAGGCGGCACACATCAATAACAATGTTATCGCCGTCTTCGTAGGCATTCATCGGGTGATAAACGTAACAAGGGTCGATGTCGTACCAGACCACATCTTTGTTTGAGCCATCCCTGGGCATTACACCAAGACGGGCACCATACTCTTCACTCCATTGAATCGGTAAGCCTCCGGAAAAATTCTCGAAATTCCAGACCAATGGCAGATCCATGAAAATAATGTGATTCCTGGTTACATTGAAATCATGAACCATGGTCGCGCCTTTCACTTCGATCGCTTCCGACTGGATCAGTTGACCATCAGCTGACGCCCGGTGGTAGGTGAGATAAGGAGGCGTCATTCCATAATAGAAAAACAGCAACTCACCGGTTTGCGGGCAGATTTTTGGATGCGCGGTCATACCGCCCTTCAACTTGCCGTCATAGGTATACGCACCGACGGTCTCGAGATCTGGCGTAAGTTCAAACGGCCAATGCCCTTCCTCCAATGCCAATATTTTACCGGCATGACCAATAATATGGGTATTAGCAAGTGATCTTGAACGATCATCCAGGGAATTCATGGGATCAGCATCCGGGTCTTGCAGCAGCGGCGTCTGAACGTAACGATTGCGATACCAGTTCGCTTTACCATCCGCTAACTCGACCCCATGAATCATGCCGTTACCCAGGAACCAGTGTGCGGTTTCACCTGACTGCGGATTGGATCCGTTGCGAAAGTATCGTCCATTGAGTTCCGGCGGTATGTTGCCCGTGACCTTAAGGTCATTTTCCGTTAATTCTTCATAGACTGGCGCAAAATTCCCCGTCAGCCAGAATGGTTTTTCTGTTTCTGTTATCGATTGTTCACTCATGGTCAGGTCCCTGCTATTGGAATTGCGATTGGTTCATCATGACCTAACCGCCTAAAACAAACAAGCCTGACTGTTTTCGGCGGGCCCCTCTGGATTTCTGTTCATGGGAAGGCTAACGCGCGGTATAGCCGCCATCCACGGGCAGAACGACACCTGTGATAAAACTGGCATCATCACTGGCGAGGAAGGCAGCGGCCGCTGCAATCTCTTCGGGTAAACCCAGACGACCCATGGGATGCAGGGATTCGAGATACGCAAGACCCTCCGGGGTCTCTCTAGCGCCAGCGGTCATGGGGGTTTCAATATAGCCGGGTGCAATGGCGTTGACACGAACCCCTTGCGCCCCGAAAGTCACGGCGAACTGCCTGGTGAGGCCAATCACGCCATGCTTTGCCGCAACGTAGGCCCCCGCACCGGGCTGCAGTTCCGTGTCTGGCAGTTGCTCGATACGTGGACCTGTTAACCCCACGAGTCCTGCAACCGACGCAGTGTTGATAATAACGCCCCCTCCTCGCGCTGCCAGAAAAGGTGCGCCGTGAAAGAGGCCATAATAAACACCGGAAAGATTTATCGATATGGTTTTGTCCCAACCGAGACCGGCACCACCAATACCGGCGTTGTTAAAAATAATATCAAGATCACCGAACGTATCTGCAGTATGGTGAATCGCAGCCTTGACCGATGCCTCATCTGCTACATCCAGTTCCTGCACTGCGGCTTTGCCGCCTTGTTGGATAATAATATTTGAAGTGTTCTCAGCACTTTTTACATCCAGGTCAGCACACATGACACTCGCGCCATCGTTCGCCATTCGGAGAGCGGATTCACGGCCGATTCCACTTCCGGCGCCGGTAATTAGTGCGACTTTCTTTTCGAGCGTGCCGATATCCTTCTCCTCATGTTTTCGATCTGCAGGCAATCCGAACAGACTATATTCGATCAGTACTTTGCCCGCTACTCCTACCTTCGTAATCCGTTGGCTTGAACGCTCTGAGGGAAGCTATCAATCCAACCCCATACAGCATGGCTCCGAGTATAAACGCCAGATCAGGTGCATCCAGGAATTCGTAGGCTGTCCAGCCAATGAGGGGCCCAAATGCTGCACCGAGATCACCAGCAGTCGCGAACCGTGCATAAACTTTTGACCCCATGCCACTCGCGGCTGCCGAAATGGACGTGGCGAGGGCTGTACCACAAACAAAAAAAATGATTATGCCAGTGGCCAGACCCGCCAGGCTTTGCCCAAAGGTCAGCATAATCAGGGTTAGCGAACCAACGAAAAAACAAAGCGGTGAGCCGATATGAATTCCTGTCCGATCCATCAGCGCGCCGTAAAGCGGCGCACCCAGCGTGTCAAGCACCCAGCGACAGCCGAGCAACAGACCGTTTAGCGTCGCGATACCGATAACCAGCCCGAACAGGTCAACCGCCTGACCATATCGACTTAACAGTATAAAACCCAATGTTGACATGATGAGACCGGGCCCAACACTACCGACGCAGAATCCACAGACGAGTAAAGCCCCGTGAGTTTGGTCTGCTGGACCTCTATTCCACGAGGAGCTACCGGCACTCACCGTGGCAACGCCGGATGCCAGTGCAAAAGGGACTGCAAACACTGAGATCAGGCAGAATGCCAGCAACGTATGCGTAAAGCCGATCATGTCAAAAAGCAGACCGCCAAGAACAATGCCCGCCATACCACCAATGCGGGAAATACCATTGTAATACCCCATCATCTGGGCGAGGTTTTGCGAATGACTGGTTGATGCGACACCCATCACGCTGATATGCCGTATAAATGACCAGCAAAGTCCCCACAGACATCGCGCCAACAACAGTACCAGGAAAGATGAAATCACCGCATACACGGCTGTCAGCAGTGCCCCCAGCGCCAGGCTGAATGCCAGTATCAGATGTATCGGGAATTTGTTATGGAGCCGTTCAGCAAGGTGATTTGTATACAGGCGAATCCATCGATTGGCAGACAATAAAATGCCAACCTGTATGGGTAAAAGACCAATGGTCTCAAAATAAAGCGGCAGGAGCGCGTAAAGCGCCTGATCACCCAGTAATGAAAGGGCCGTTGCAGTGCCCGTGAAGACGGTAGTCCGTGAAGGTCTTACCAGCAAATGACTAGCCTACCAGTTCTCTACCCATGGTCTCAAAATTACCTCGAAGGCCCAGGTAGAACGGTGTTGGCGGTGAAGTTGTAAATAAGTCTCTGCGATACGGTCAGGGTCCGCCATATTATCGTCGACACTTGTTCCTGCCAGGCGATGAGCGCGTGTGCCATCTTCCTGGGTCCAGCCAATCGCCGCATCAATCGGTACGTGGGCAACGTGGATGCCCTCCGGCATTAACTCCCGGGCCATACTTTGTGCCAGACCTGATTTACCATGGGACGCCGCCGCAAACGCGCCACTCTTTGGATAGCCCTTCACTGCAGCACTGGCATTAGTAAATATGATTGTGCCACGCAGACCAGCAGCATCAGCTTTTTCCTGCAGCATATTTTTTGCTGCCTGCTGACCCACCAGGAATGCGCTGAACGTGGAGTTTTTCAGTACATCCAGTACCAGCGCCGGATCCGCTTCGGTAATGGATTTACGGAAAATATCCCGTGATCTACCGTCAATGTTGTGCACGACCAGCTTTGGGCTCCCAAAATCCTTACAGACTGATTCAAATAAATCTGAAACAGAATCCGGTTCCGCGGCATCGCATTGATATAATCCTACGCCATACTCTTCCTGCAATGCCCTGAGCACGGACTTGTCCGGATTGCGGGCAGCAACCGCTACCTTCATTCCCTGTTCACAAAAAAGCCGGGCACAGCTGGCGCTGATTCCTGGACCACCACCGATGATTAAGGCAACCTCGTTGTTCGACATTTCATACTCCCATTTATCCAGCCAGGATAGTTAAGTGCTAAGAGACCAGCAGTCCCTCTTGCTGAAAAATTAACTTATTAAGTTGCTTGATACAACTCTAAATGTTAATTTAAGTTTCTTGATGCAACTTGAGTTCAATCCTGTTTCAACAACTAGGGAACCTCTGATTAAGTATATATTTTCGTCAGGGCAAGGAAGGGATGAATGGAGAAAAGTTGTTGATATGCTGTACATTAACAACTTTTTGGAATTCAACCCTGACGCCAACATTAGTGATGCGGCATACCGACCTTAATCAGAGGTTCCCTAGAAAAAACATGAAACATACCTCGTTTGAAAATATGAACTGCTCTCTGGCCCAGTCACTGGAGATCGTGGGTGAGAGATGGAGTCTGTTGATTATCCGCGACGCCGCGTTTGGATTGCGACGGTTTGATGACTTTCAGAAAAGCCTGGGCATCGCTCGCAACGTGCTGGCAACCAGACTGAACAGATTGACTGACGAGGGAATCCTGGAAAAGGTACCGATTGAGAAGGGCCGCTCGGAGTATCACCTGACCGAAAAGGGCTGGGACCTGCAACCTGTGTTGTTGTCACTCACCCACTGGGGTGACAAATACAAACCCCATGCCGCTGGTAAACGCCTGGTATTCGTCGACCGGCAGACCGGCAAACCCATCCAGCGGATGGCGGTACATTCTGCCGACGGAAGAAAACTGAAACCAAAACAGATCAAGGCCAAGCGTGGCCCCGCTTTGAAGCAGTAAGTCACTGGATTTAAAAGATGGACTGAATGCTTATAGGAGAATATGAAATGAAACCTGTTTGCTTAGTACTTGGTGCCGGTGCAGGTATCGGCGGTAATGTGGGAAAGCGGTTCGCCCTGGAGGGATATCATTCGGTCCTGTGTCGCCGTAGTGATGAGGAAGGACTAAAAAAGATGCTGGCAGATATTGAAAGTGAGGGTGGTGAGGCCTCCGGTTATATACTCAATGCAGTCGAACCAGACAGCATCGAGGAACGTGTCGCGGCGGTAGAGAAAGATATTGGTCCGATCGAAGCTGTTGTTTTTAACCTGGGAGCCCAGATTGGCGACAGGTCACTCGTAAATACCAGCTACAAGGCATTTGAGATGGGCTGGCGTCTTGCAACCTTTGGACTGTTTCGCATCGCTTCCGCCGTGTGCCCCCTGATGGAGGAGCGTGGTAAAGGAACGATCCTGGTGACATCGGCGACCGCGGCCGTGCGTGGCAACAGCGGTCAACATTCGCACGCAGCAGCCATGGGCGGGCGGCGAATGCTTTGTCAGACGCTGAATGCCGAATTTGGTCCGAAAGGTATCCATGTCGCTCACATCCTGATTGATGGCGCCGTGGACGCACCCGATACGCTGGGTAAAATGCTGGGTCCGGAGCGATTCCAGGAACTGCGTGAGACCCGGGGGCAGGAACATGACGGGTTAATGCTGCCCACCAGGATTGCAGACACGTATTTCCACCTCGCCCAGCAGCACAGGTCAACCTGGTCACACGAAATAGACATGCGTTCTTTTTCTGACCGCCCCTGGTGGAATCACTGATCCTGGTGTCACCATTTTCCAAAAATAGTCGACGCAGAGATTACCGGCAGCCAGCCCCGTTTCTACGGCACCATTTTTTCAAACATTAGAGTCACCGATGCAGCAAATCGAATACCAATCCAACAGTGATCACTGGACAATCAGGGCGTTTCGCTGGCCCTGCGCAGACTGCAAAGGTGTCGTGGTGATATCCCATGGATTGGCAGAACACGCACTGCGCTATGACCGGTTTGCCATTGCACTCAATTCCGCCGGTTACGATGTCTGGGCCATGGACCATCGCGCCCATGGTAAGACCCTGGGTCCAAAGGGGTTTGGGGATTTTGGCAGTGGCGGATGGGAAGCCCTGGTGGAAGATATCGGGCAGCTGGTTGATCTTGCAGGTGAGACGATTCCCAATTCATCCATTGTGCTGTTTGGCCACAGTATGGGTGCTGCCGCAGCACAACAATTCGCCCCAATGGGCTCCAACAGGATAGCCGCCCTGATCCTGTCAGGTTCAACCCTCAGGGATCCGGGTGCTGAGATTCCGCCGTTCAACAAGATCTTCGAACCAGCTCGCACAGACTATGACTGGTTATCCCGTGACCAGAATGAGGTTGACAAGTACATCAACGACCCACTCTGCGGATTCGAAGGCCAGACAATTATCAACGGCATGGACAGGACTGACCCACGTCGGGTTGACCTGGACCGTCTACGCAATATTCGCAGCGACCTGCCGGTATTGCTGCTCGCTGGCGATGCTGATCCTGTCAACAACGGTTTGAAAGGCATCGACTATCTGGAATCAAAGTGGCGCGAAGCTGGCATAAGGAAAATCGAACGTCTCATATACGCTGGAGGACGGCACGAAATGTTGAATGAAACCAATCGGGACGAGGTAACAATAAACATTATCGAATGGCTTGGATCGGTATCGGATCGTTAGTGCTTAACTTTCCGGGTCCACAAGCATTACAATGGACTAAATGCGAGCCATGGAGCATATAGATGACGATCACCATCAACCCTGTAGATGCAACACTGGGGGCAATTGTTACCGACGTCAAACTTGCCAGTCTCGATGAGAAAACCTGGCATGAGATTCACGATGCCTTTCTGAAATACGGGGTATTGGTGTTTCCCGCCCAGCACCTGGATGACGAGGAACAGGGTAGATTCGCCAGTTGGTTCGGCGAGGCGGAAAAGCTCGCACCGAGACAAACAGGGCCGAATATTCACATTTCGAACCAGAAGGCCGATGGATCCCTGGCCAAACCGGACGAGCAACATTATCAGATACTACGTGGAAATGAGGGCTGGCATACCGACAGTACTTATATGCCATTAGCCTCCAAAGTAGCCATGCTGTCTGCGCTGGTCGTTGCACCTGAAGATGGTGAAACTGAATTTGCTGATATGCGTGCAGCGTGGGATTCACTGGACGAGCAAACCCAGCAGAAACTGGCAGGTCTTTCAGCCTGCCACTCACTTTATTACTCCCAGGCGAAAGCTGGTTTCAGTCACGAAACGGATAACATGTACGGCTTCCATAACAAG
The DNA here is from genome assembly GCA_029941905.1 of Pseudomonadales bacterium. Taxonomy (GTDB): domain Bacteria; phylum Pseudomonadota; class Gammaproteobacteria; order Pseudomonadales; family Azotimanducaceae; genus JAHRVQ01. Next base: position 206,260 of record JAPYTQ010000001.1, read on the forward strand.
GGTGCGCCCCTGCGACCAATGGTTAAATTGCATCCAGAGACCGGGCGAAAATCAATCTACACCGGGCGACATGCTTACGGTATTGTGGGGATGAGTGAAGAGGAATCCGAAACGCTGCTCCGTGAGTTGCTGGAAGATGCCTGTCAGCCACCCAGGGTGTACAAGCATACCTGGCAGGTGGGTGATACGGTTGTATGGGACAATCGTTGCTTAATGCATCGTGCCAGACCTTACGATGCAAACTTTCCGAGGGTACTGAGAGGTACCCGAATTTCCGGCGACAACGCAACTGAATTGGCTCCAACCTTCGCAGACAACAGAGCTACTGGATTTCAAGCGTCCGAATCCAACGAATCTTCGCTGTCTGTGTAAACAAAACAACAATCATTTAAAAAAGATGGCTAGTATCAAGTCCAAGGATACCCTCTCAGCCAGTGATATTCTGGATAATGCCCGTGTGCTCGCTGGGCGAATCCGCGAAAAGGACCTCGCCTCCGAGTACGACCGGATCCGAAGTTTACCCGCAGACATTGTGCAGGAGATACGTGATGCGGGAATCATGCGGATGAATATGCCGAGGATCTGGGGAGGCCCGGAAATGACCTCGATGGAGCAGGTAGAAGTTATCGAAGCGCTCTCCATGGCAGATGCTTCGGTGGGCTGGTGTTCCTTTATTTGGTGTGACTCGGGGATCTATTCCGGCTACCTTGATGATGCGGTCGGGCGGCAAATGTATCCACAACTGGACATGGCAACATCCGGTTGGGTTTACCCGGTAGGCCAGGCACATCGAGTGGACGGTGGCTACAACATGAGCGGCCAATGGATGTTCGGCAGCGGTTCAGGGCACTGCGACTGGCTGGTGGCAGGTTGTACCGTGTTTGAAAATGGCAAACCAGTATTAAACGACCAGGGTATCCCTCGATGGCGAATCATGTTCGCGCGTCCGACGGATTATGAAATTCAGGATACCTGGTACACCACAGGATTACGCGGCACAGGTTCGAATGACTATCGTTGCGAGAATGTTTTCGTTCCGGAAGAGAGATCCTTCAGCTTCTTTGAACCCGCAAGGCGGGAAGGCACGATTTGGGTCCGTCCCGATCACCTGCTCCGTAAAATGTCGGGTGTCCCACTGGGTGTCGCCCGGGAAACCATTGATCTTGCCCGCACCATGCTGGCCGAAAAAGGGGATCGCCTGACGGGTCAGCTGTATCGAGACATGCCCAGGGTTCAATCTGCAATCGCCCAGGCACAATCAATATTGGGGTCTGCGCGTAGTTACGTGTTCTCGTCACTGGAAAAACAGTGGCAGAAATTGGAATCCGGCCAACCGCTGACAGAAGAGGAACGAGCTGACGTCTGGTTGTCGCGTGTCAACGCTTTTCAGGCCTGCCGTCAGGTCGTAACGCTGATTTACGACACGATCGGCGGCAGTGCAATCTACGCTAAGAAAAGCCCTTTTGACCGGCACCAGCGCGATCTTCAAACAGCCTGCCAGCATGTCGTGGGACAAACAAAAACATGGGAAGGCGCTGGCCGTTTATTATTGGGTGGCGAATCCGATCATTCCATGATGTAGGCAGGATTTACCTGGGCAACTCATCCAAGCGATAAACCCGGGCCGCTGTGCCGCTAAACATAGCCGCTTTCTCTGACTCACTCAAACCAGCCCTGGCTGCAATGCGCTTGAATGCGTTCCAAAGGGTACGATAGGACACACACTCTTTATCCACTGGGAAATTACTCTCAAACATACACCGGTCGGGTCCGAAAGCTTCGATTGCGTATCTATAAAATGGATAGAGTAAGTCACAGAGTTGTTCTGAACTGATCGGTTCGGAACGATGGTTCATATGAAATGGTGGCTCCCATGAACCGACTCTTTGTTGCGCACCACCAACCTTCATAAATGCGTTAGGGCAACTGGCAATCGCGTCGATGCAGGATCGCCAGTTCGCGAATGCATCCGGCCCTGCATCAGGGTCTATCTTGCCACCCAGGTGGTTAACGATGACCGGCACATCGGGAAACGCTTTGGCAAGCTTTGCTAAAACCGGTAAGCGTTCGACATCGGGCGAATAATGGTCATAGCTCAGGTTAAGCTTGCCGAGTACCGCATAACCCTGCATAAATTCCGGATTCAGATCTCCTGGATAAGCACTTCGAATACCTCGAAAATTCGATGATGCCGCAAGATGCGTCTGCAGCACCTCCTCGACAGCCTTACCTGGCCGAAGATCAGCAGTACCGAAGATTCCAGCGCAGAGCCGGGTTGAACCGTACAAACCGGATCGGCTCATCGCGACTATGCCTTGTACAAACTCTGTCTCGCCAACACACTGCATTGGTTCGGGGCCGTCCACCCGATAGAAGGCACCACACTGGGCAAAAACCGTGTGAGTGATATTGTGCCCCCCGAATCTAATATCGTTGCTGATTTCCTCGCAAAGATAGACCTTCTCCTGAAAGCTGGCATGGGGTTCGATATCAAAGCTGCGAATATCCCACAGATGATGATGGGGATCGATAATTGGTAATTCTGGCTCAATCACCGTTTCCGGTGTTTCCCGATCCAGCCAATTGTGCAGCTTTTCATTTTCCGGATATGGCATGATTTTCTTCCTTTTTGTTTCTGCCGGTCATCGCAATTTTGCTGTACTAAAGTTTGGCTTGTTGCTTTTTAAACCAGTGGGGTCCTCGAGTTTGTTTCTACTGGGTCGCTAAAGCTTCTTCGAAGAGTACTAAGGCAGCCTCAGTAAACACCAGCATGTTCGCCTCCCTGTCATCACTGTGAGTTTCGATGACGCGATGGGTTGTGGTTGGACCGACAATACCGATAACGCTGACACCCGGACCATGTCCATAGGGTGTACCCGCTGGTCCGGCTGCACCAAGCTCAGCAATCGCCCAGGTTGCATCCAATTTTCGCCTCGCAGCCCTGGCGAACTCAACCACCATCTCTTCTGTGAGGGGTTTTAGCTCCTTCACCAGCGCTCTATCGAGTTCGAGAAATGCGCGGCGCGACTGCAACGTGTATACCACACTGCTGCCAACAAAGTACTGTGAAGCCCCCGGGACGGACAGCAAATTTGCTGCAATCAAACCGCCGGTGGAAGATTCTGCGACGGTTACGGTCTGACCTAACGACTTCAGCCTGTCTCCAATCTTACTGGCTCTGCTGTTAAACAAGCTCATAAGCTGAATTTCCTTTGGAATGCGAGTTGTTATTCAGGCAAATGACAGACTGCCTCAGTGTTGTTACCATCCGGGTCCAACAGAAACGCTCCATAGTAGTGTTCGTGATAGACCGGTCTTAGACCCGGTTCACCATTGTCTTCACCGCCATTAGCGAGACCGAGCTTGTAAAACTCATCGACTTCCGCTCGTGATTTGGCTGCGAATGCAATATGCCTTGGCGATACTGTCTCCTTAGTCTCGATAATCCAATAGGATGCCTTGCCATCTTCGCCAAAAGCACAACAGCGACGGGTCGGAAAATCTGCATCCCATTCCACAACAAATTCGGCCTGTACGGTATAACCCAGTGGCGTAAATGCAGCCTCATAAAACTTCCTTGTGGAAACATAGTCTTTTGCGTAAGTGCTAATGTGGTCCAGCATAGCTTGCGCCGTGTCATCCATTGAATTTAAGCACTCGTATCGTGTCACAAGCAACACAGAATTACTTCACCAATTTATTTGACAGCCGACTTTATTTTCCCAATGATTCAGCTCACTTTGTTTATCACTGGAGTTCCGCTATGGATACAGGACAATTCACTGGATTTGAGGTGACGTTACAAAAACCGGGTATCGCCTGGATCGAGTTCAATGAGCCGGAAAAGCTTAACGGCATGAGCGCACGAAAAAAGCGTGATCTGATGGAGACACTGACACAGGCGCAAATGGACAATGCAGTCAGGACCATCGTTTTTATTGGCCAGGGTCGTGGATTCTGTGCCGGGGATGACCTGAACGCTTATACTTCTGCTTCTCAACCCACGAATGCCCTGATGCCACCCATACCACCCGGGCACGATAACCCCATTGGCACTTACAATGGTTTGAAACACATTTCACAAGCACTTAATCTGACCATTAGAAAACTCGACAAGTTATCCATCGCCGCCATCAATGGGGTCGCGATTCAAACCGGGTTGTCTCTGGCCCTGGCTTGTGATTTCAAAATAGCGGCGTCGGAGGCCAGGCTCGGCAGCGCTACCTTACGATTCGGACTACTTCCCGACGAAGGAGGGCAATTCCTGCTGGTACAGCACATGGGGCTTGCGAAAACCATGGATTTCGTCATGCGCAAGCGTATCGTCTCTGCCGACGAAGCCATGTCGTTGGGGCTCGTCAACGAGGTAGTGCCCGGTGACCAACTCAGGCAGCGGGCTGAAGAGATGGCGCTGGAATTATGCAATGGGCCCCAGGTCTCGATGCGGTTGTTAAAGCAGTCGGTCTACCAGGCAGCTGAACTGAGTTTTGAACAATCCTGCGAAGAAATTGCCTCCAAGACAGCAATCTCGGACCATCACCCGGATAGCAGGGAAGGTGTCAGTGCCTTTCGGGAGAAAAGAAAAGCGACGTTCAACGATTGGTTGAGAGAATTCGAGTAGGGTTCGATCTCAGCACTTGAGCACTGTTCTTGATATTATACTGCCAGTATTTGGTCTGGTTTTTTTTGGCTACCTGTCAGGCAGGGCCAAATGGATAACTGAGGCCGGAATCGAAGGTTTGTCGAGCTTCGTCTTTACCATCGCCATTCCGATCATGTTGTTTCACAGCATCGCAACCGCTGAGTTACCGGAACAGATTCCCTGGAATTTCATTTTTGCCTATTATGCTATGACCCTGATGTTATTCGCATTTTGCCTCGCAGCAGGCCGACTGCTTGGATTGGATGGCACCGAGGCAAGCATTTTCGCTATGTCCGGTGTGTATTCCAATGTCGTCCTGCTGGGTATTCCTCTCGTACTTGCAAGCCTGGGTGAAGCTGCCACCATACCCCTGTTTATTATCGTATCCACCAATGCCGCCATCCTGTTTTTAACCACAACCTTTTTTGCAGAGTCAGGCCGGGGAAATACGGACAAGCTTCAGGCGCTGCCAATGCAAACCGTCAAGGTGCTTGCCAGCAACCAGATTGTATTGGGGATCGTACTTGGTTTAATCACCAACCTGCTTAACATATCCCTACCCGGTGTAATCGACAAAACGGCTGCCTTTCTCGGTGGTGCTGCGCTGCCTTGCGCCGTCTTTTCAATTGGTGCCAGCATCAGTCGTTACAAAATATCCGGGGAAATACTAAGGATCGCCACGGCGCTCAGCATAAAAAACCTGGCGCACCCATTGCTGGTGTGGTTGGCCTGCACTCACATTTTCCATCTTGAGCCAACCTGGACCGCAGTAGCCGTTGTGCTTGCGGCTTGCCCGACGGGTATTAACCCTTACCTGTTCGCCAATCGCTATCAGGTCATCGTTGCGTCAACCGCTACCGTCGTCGTATTGTCTACCGCGATTTCGGTGCCAGTCCTGAGCCTTGTGCTCGTGTTGCTGACTAACTGATTATGCGGGTGCATCTGATTGGCCCTGGGGGCGCAGGAAAATCTACAACCGGGCCGCCGCTGGCGAGGAAGCTCAAGTTGCCATTTGTCGACTTGGACAAAATGTACCTCAAGACACGAAGTATAGACGCTGATGTCGATGAACAGGGTTATGAATATTACGTTCGAACCAATATCGAGCTCTACCTGGATATGCTCGACAGGTACCCATCCGGAGTCATCGCCCTCTCTTCAGGTTTTATGACTTATGACTCGACATTCCATCCGCGTATTCAGCAAATTCATCGTGAAATTCTCGGTGACGGATCGACAGTTCTTTTACTGCCCTCATTCAACCTTGAGGAGTGTGTAACAGAAACCTTAAAACGACAGCTTCGTAAATCCCACAACAGGACTTCCGCAGAACATCAGGTTGATCTGATCAACAAACGATTCCATATCTACAAGCCCATGGGTAATATCAAGATCGCGACGAACAAATCTACTCCAGCGGTTGTAGAAGATATCGTCAGCCAGTTATCGTTGAGTTTTGTAAAAAACCAAAATATCTAACCATTATGGAAAGTCTGTTAAAAACCCGGCGACTATGCCTGCGCAAATTTACCCGGGATGATGCCCGATACCTTCACCAGTTGGACAACGATCCTGAGGTGATGCGTTACATCAACGGCGGTCTTCCCGTTTCGCTGGATATGATCGAGGATCGCGTCCTGGCTACATTCGTTCAGTATGATATGGATCGACAGGGGCTGGGGTTCTGGGCAGTAGTCGACATTCACTCGTCGGCTTTCCTCGGATGGGTTTGCCTGCGACCACAACAGGACGACCCGGCAACTGCCAGCATCGGGTATCGATTTCTTCTCGAAACCTGGGGCCAAGGCTATGCAACGGAAGCCGCGCAAGCCTTAATAAATCTGGGTTTTACTGAACTGAGCCTGGAGCGGGTAATTGCCACAGCCTATGAAAAAAATCAGGCCTCGCGCCGGGTCATGGATAAATTAGGTCTCAGATTTGTGAAGACATTTAAAGTCGATATTGCGATGGCAGACACAGCCATCCACGATGCAACCGATATCTGGGACGGCGATGATGTTGAGTATGCGTTGGATCGCACAGATTGGCGGAAGCTTCAGTGTCAGCCGCGACAATAAAATGAGTAGATACGAATGAGAATAGCTTTGTACCTGCGTTGGCTGACCTCCTCATTCCACCAGCCCAGCTTCTGGTTGCTATTGTTACCCATGGTTAGTATCCGGTTCTATACAGAACAGTTTTTCCCATCAAACCCGGTGATCTTCCTTGGCGTGCTTTCAGATATTGCTGTTGCGGGCGTCTTTACGATCGTAGTCTCCCTTATCAATCATCGCCATCGGGGTTACCTGCTGTTCGTGCTATTGCCTGGCATTAACTATCTTATCTATTGGAATTACGAACATATTCTCGCCAACGGTTCGAATATGTCGGTATTGCATGTTTCCCAGGCAGCGGACATTGTTTTTATCGAGAGTTCCTTGATGAACCCAACGAACCCGGTTCTGCTTGCGGCTTTATTTTTACTGGCATTTTCGTCCGCTTATTTGCTCCGGCGGTACCGCGAATACAGCAGCAAACCTTATGGTATTCTGCTGGTTGCAGCCTCCGTTGTTATACTGATATCACAAGGTCAGTCACGGCTTATTGACGGATGGCGTGGCTATAATTTTGTCGAGGAAAACTTCTACTGGCTGCTTAACCAGGATGATGTAAAAAACAACGACGCGGTTTCGCGACTGCCCTTGCAACTGGTGATGCGAAACCAGCTTGAAGGCAAGCCTATTCTTGCGTTTCCGAAGACCCCCACTAATGTTCTGCTTATACTACTGGAAGGAATCTCAGGACATATGATCAACCCGGCGAAGAATGGCACTGACCAGGACCCAAAGATTCCAAAATTAACCCAGTTAAGCCTCATAGCTGGAAACTCCCTTTACTACTCACAGTTTGTCAACACCCAGCGCCAAACGAACCGTGGCCAATATGCAATCCTCTGTGGAGACCAGCCAAAGTTAACCAGTTCATTGCCGAAGATGGTCCAGTACGCACGAACCGGCGGCCCTCCCTGCCTGCCACAGGTGCTGCATGAGGCCGGTTACGATACGACCTACATGCAAAGTGCGCCTCTGACTTATATGTATAAATCAGAGTTTATGCCTCGTGCAGGGTTTAGGTTAAATCTCGACGATCAGGACTATGGGTCGGAGCGAGTCCGGGGAACCTGGGGTATCGATGACATGACGTTGTTCAAGGAGGCAAGAACGGTTATCCAGACCCAGCAGACACCCTGGATGCTGACGCTGCTCACCGTGGGTACTCATCATCCCTATAGCATTCCGGACATGGAACCAGGATCAACAGTTAGCTTCAACACCGCAGCGGAATCCATGGATAAACACCTGGGAGAATTTTGGAATTTTCTGCAAACAACCGGTGTTCTCGAAAACACCCTGGTCATCATCACCTCCGATGAATCCGTTGGGCAGACATCTGCCAGACAACCTTTCCTATCCCAGGCCTGGGGATTTGCCATAGTCAGCGTACCAGCGACGCCACGGTCCATATCCCGACTCTACAACCAGACCGACATCGCCATATCGGTGCTGGACTACCTGGGGCTGGAAAGCCGGTCCCGATTTAAGGGCCGCAGCCTGTTCCGGGATTATGAATCGGGCAACATGATTCTGTTTGCCAATACCTATCTGCGTCAATTTGCATTGCTCGAAGAGGGTAAAAATATCATCCGCTGCACCGAGAACCTGGACCTTTGCAGTCAACAGGCCATCAACGGGTCAATTTTCGACAGGGTGATGGAAGAACCGGTACGTGACACCCTCTCATCAGCGGATCAGATCCTGATGCGTGAACTCATCTCCTGGAATAATTTCAGCCTGGTCAACAGCACCCGAAGAGAAGTGGATTTAACGTCTCAGATCGATCTGCAGCAACCAGGATTACGACTTCTGCTGGGAGGCCAGAGCCTGAGTACGAAACCTGGCGATGAGGTTAACATTGAACTAAGGTTGAATTCGACAGGTACACCGGATAGCCGAACCTATGTCCGGGTAGAATTGAAGGAGTCTGCCTCGACCGACTCGATCTTTAAACATGAGCTGGAGCTCAAGGGTAACAGTCAGTTGCCCCTTGAATTTCACCACCAGTTTGACGAGACCGCAGAAGGCGTCGAGCTGGTGATTTTTGCTGGCCAGATCAGTGGTGATATGACCGTATCAACGACAGGCAGAATGACCATATCAAACGAAAACCAGTAGTGCTTCAAGGTATACTGTCGGTTTAAACAACTGTGTTAACTCATGAGTAACAGTCAACCGGAAGTCACTCTGCCTCGTTTGCCCATCGCCCTGTTGCCGCTGATAGCCTTGATTCTGATGTTGAGCGCTTCGATCTACCTGTTCGGTGATTTAACCACAAGTGGCCCCGGGCAAATAGCCCTTATTCTCGCCGGTGTTTTAGCCGGACTCGTCGGGGTACTGAATGGACATCGATGGAGTTCTCTTGAACAGGGTGTGGCGGATTCGATCAAACGCGCCCTCCCCGCTGTTTTTATCCTGCTCATGGTGGGTACGTTAATTGGTCTCTGGATGTTGTCCGGCACCATTCCTTATCTTGTTTATTACGGTCTGCAAATCCTGGTACCAGAAATTTTCTACGTTGCATCGGTGATCCTGTGCTCCATCGTAGCCATTTCCATCGGCAGTTCCTGGACAACGGCGGGCACAGTGGGCGTTGCATTGATCGGTATCGCCAGTGCCTCAAATCTTTCGCTGGAAATCACCGCGGGTGCTGTGATCTCCGGCGCATATTTCGGCGACAAGTTATCGCCGCTGTCCGACACCACAAATCTTGCGGCGGCGGTTACCGAGACGGAGTTGTTCGAACATATCAAGTTTCTTATGTGGACGACAATTCCTGCCATGCTCGTTGCCCTGGTCGTTTTTACCGTTTTTTCATTGTCAGCATCTGCCGAGATCGACCACTCCCGTATTGAGTCAATCTCCACAGCAATCGCTAACACTTACCGGCTGACACCCTGGTTGATGCTGCCGTTGGCCGTTACTCTCGGCCTGGCTGCATTCAGGCAACCCGCATTTGTCTCCCTGCTACTGGGTTCCATCACTGCTGCGATTGTCGGCGCGGTAACACAGCCACATCTGTTTGTTACCGGCGATGGTTCGACTGAGATTGTAAAGAGCATATGGCTGGTCGCAGCAAACGGCTTCAGTTCTGCCTCGGACCACGAAGTGCTTGATAACCTGTTATCCCGCGGCGGTATGGAAAGTATGTTGAACACGGTCTGGCTGATTCTGGCAGCCATGTTTTTCGGTGGCATGCTGGAACGCTCCGGCTCTCTTGCGGTTCTGGTGCAATACCTGATCCTGGGGGTCCATTCCGGTGGCGCCTTAATGCGCAGGGCAGGAATGACATCTCTTGCCGCCAATCTGATTACCTCGGACCAATATCTCGCCATCGTGCTGCCTTCAAGAATGTACGCTGACAAGTTCAGCGAAATGCAACTGGCATCGAAAAACCTCTCCCGGGTGCTGGAAGATTACGGCACCGTGACCTCGGTACTGGTGCCATGGAATACCTGTGGGGCATTTATGGCAGCAACCCTTGGCGTCGCTACCAGTGACTATTTTCTATTTTGTGTGTTCAATCTAGCGAGCCCGGTTATTTCCTATGTTTACACACTGGTGAACTTCAAGGTAGAGCCACTCTCCTTCGCCGAAGCAACCTGAGCGGCTGTTTGCACAAACATGGTCACAGCGATACTTACACAGGGGTCAGTTAGCCGGGGTTTGCTCAATCTGACCGTACCCATGATCCTGGGTATCTCATCGAGCCTTGTCGCGGCTGTATTCGAGACTTATCTGTTGGGGCTGTTAGGCACCAATGAACTGGCGGCCTATAGCTTCACGTTTCCCGTCGTCGGCGCACTGACATCGGTCGGGCTTGGCCTGTCCATCGGTCTTTCGTCTGTCCTTGCCCGAACCGTGGGTGCGGGCGATCATTCACAGGTCACCCGATTAGCCACAGATGGCGTCACCCTGATGGCGTTACTGATGTTCGTAATAACCCTGTTGGGATTATCGAGCCTCACTATTTTATTCACCCTCATGGGAGCTGATCAAACCACGTTACCGCTTATTCAGGACTATATGACTATCTGGTATCTGGGGCTGATCTTTTTCACATTGCCATCCATGGGCGCCAACGCGTTGAGGGCAACAGGGGATGCGCGTATTTCAGGTACGATAATGGTCGCGGGTGCAGTGATGCAGATGATCATTGATCCGATACTGATTCTGGGATTATTCGGCTTTCCAAAACTTGGGATTCAGGGCGCAGCCTGGGCCATGCTGATCTCCCGTTTCGTGCTCTGTGTTCTCACATTCTATGTGCTGATCTATCGCAAACACCTGATTGTGCTGGCACCTACCACTTTCCAGAATCTAATGAATTCCTGGAAACAGATTTTATCTGTCGGTATACCAGCAACGGCAACCAACCTGATTGGTCCTGTTTCGACTGCCATTATCATCACCATGCTCGCTGGATTCGGCAAAGAGGCCGTTGCCGGGTTCGGTATTGCTTCCAGGCTGGAAGCCCTGTCTATCATCCCCCTGTTTGCCCTGTCCGCCAGCATTGGACCCTTTGTCGGCCAGAACTGGGGCGCAAACCGGCGTGATCGGGCGAATCGGGCAATGAAGTACGCCTTTCTCTGGTCAATATCATGGGGATTACTAATTGCCGTTCTTTTCGCACTGTTCGGAGATTCAGTCAGTCGTTACTTTGAAGACGATGACGCCGTTATTAAATATACTCGCATGTACCTTATGATCGTACCGATCAGCTACGGTGCCTGGGGGGTGTTGATGATGGCCAGCGCAACATTTAATTCCCTGGGTAAACCCCTGTCGTCAACCACCATGTCTGTCGTGCGAATGTTCGCCATCTATGTGCCCCTGGCTTACTTTGGACAATTGTATTGGGGGGCGATGGGAATATTTGGGGCGGCATGTCTGTCCAATCTGATTATGGGCCTGGTTGGGTATACCTGGAACAGACGGACCTATGTGCCGATGCTGGCGAAACAACAAATGTAGTCAAGTCCTATCCAGACCCGCCTGCCAATACTTACTGGTCCAGAAAATCGGACAGCTTTAGCTAACCTTGATCTGACATTAACTCAAAGCATTTTGCCATCGCCTCACGAAACATGAAAATTCAGGGTTGTTCGGCCGGGTGTATGCTTTCAGCAGACTCGAGGCCAGGACGGCCGAAAGTCAGGCCCCAGGGATGGGTTCACGCCGGTGCGGAAAGCGTACACCCGGTCGAACAACCCGAACAGACTTTTTCGACGGAACATCGTTCGCAAAATTGATGTCAGATCAAGATTAGTTGTCCCTCACCATGACTGGCAACTCGCGAATACCATGAATAAAACTGGACGGCAGGAGAACCGGGTCCCCCACTACCTCTATTTTTGAAAAGCGCTTCATCATCTCTTCCCATACGACTCTTAACTGCATTTCAGCCAATCGGTTACCAACACAACGATGGACACCATATCCAAAAGCCGTATGCTGCCTAGGATTTTCCCGGTCGATGATGAACTGATTCGCATTCTGTATGGCACCCTCATCGCGATTGCCGGAGATGTACCACATAACCACCTTGTCGCCTTTCTTGATTTGTTTGCCTTCGAACTCATAATCTTCAAGCGCCGTTCGTGCCATGTGGGCAACGGGTGACTGCCAACGAATAATCTCCGGCACCATCTTCGGAATCAGTCCGGGATTCTGCATAAGCTTCTCATATTCCCCCGGATTTTGGTTTAGCGCGAGAACGCCACCGGTTATGGAATTACGGGTGGTGTCATTGCCACCGACAATCAGCAAGAGAATGTTGCCAAGCAATTCCTGAGGAGACATGTCCCGGGTTGATTCATCATGCCCCAGCATGGAAATCAGGTCGAATTTAAGGGGTTGCTTTTTTCGCTCCTCATAAAATTCGGTGAAGTAGGCCAGACAATTAAATAACTCCTGGAAGCCCTGCTCCGGCGTATCAAAGAACTCCGGATTGCCAATATTTGAAACCGTATCGGACCAGTAAATGAGTTTCAGGCGGTCTTCCTGCGGCACATCGAACAAAGTGGCCAGCATCTGACCTGTAAGCTCAACAGATACTTCCTTGACGAAGTTAAACTCCTCATTAACAGGCAGGTTATCGAGGATCTCTCCAGCACGTTCCCGAATCAGGGGCTCAAGTTCTGCAAGATTTTTTGGCAGGAACATCGGAGTAACAACTTTTCGCTGCGCATCATGCTTGGGAGGGTCTTCCTGGATAAACATGGGGAGGGCATATTCATCATCACGGGCAACGCCACCCAGCGCGATTCCGCCCAGCTTCTGCTTTGAAGAAAACACCTTGTGGTTGGTGTCTATGTGCATGACATCCCTGTACCGGGTGATGGACCAATAGGGCCCAAACATGCTTTCCTCAGTATAGTGCACAGGATCTTCTGACCTCAGGCGCTCAAAATGAGACCATAAGGTGTCATGTTCGAATAGTGACGGATGACCTGGGTCCATTTCATCGAGAGGCACCGAATAGGGGTCGTAATCAGGATCAATGGCGAATGCTTTCAGCACTTCTGCATTGGATACGCTCAGGTCACCACTTCTCATTTTTTCACTCAGGATTTTTCTATCTTCTGTCATTACTCTCACTCCACGTCTGGCCAATCTCCCATAGTAACCGCCAACACGACTTGTGCCAAACAAGCGGACTTAACGCTTTTCACCTTTTTCAATTTGTTCACGTCGGCGGCGACGATTCTCAACACCCGCCAGCTTTAGCGCTTCGCGATTCGAATCATCCACTTTCAGGTAGTTGCCTCGCCAGGATTCACCATTGTGCCATTTCATCGCGGTTTTCCTGACCACTGGTTCAGCTGAACTGGACAACAACGACAACGCCTGACGAACGGTATCCAGCTGTTCATCTGTATTATAGGGATGACCCAACGGATTACCCAGGGGGATATCGTTATGCAAATAACGGGGTACACCGCAATGCTCAACGATATCCAGGGCAGAACCGATAACAACCGTTGCGATGCCGTTCGCCTCCAGGGCTCTAGCCGTCAAACTGACGGACTGATGACAAACGGGTCACAATGGAACGAGTATAGCTACATCGACTTCGTCTTGCAGGCAGGCCTCGAGAATTTTTGGCGCATCGATTTCATTGGTGTTTCGCTGGCTGTAATCGGTGGGGACAAAATGGAACCTGGGAGCGAGCTGACCAATGATGCCCTCCTCTGCCAGGGTTCTCATGGCTTGCATGGGAATAAATGAATTCACGTCATCCATATGGGTTGCTTCCTTGTCCCATGACAGTTCATCGGTACGGAATTCGATTGGCAATTCCCCGATACTGAGTGACGTCGCAGACCGGGACAACTTGGCGATGGTTCCGTCCGGGACAGCGGTGGTAATAAACGCAACCGTTGACTGACTCAACGGCTTCTGCAAGGGCTGCCAGGGAATGTCGTCGTGCTGCGCCCATTTATACGCCTTGTCGAATCCCTGGGCGAAATAGTACTCCCGGGTTCGTTGCATGTACCGGACGGGGTCTGGCATTAAGTCCCTCCTTCGAGACTCATCTGGTCAATGTTGTCCAGCTGTTCCTTATGTTTTTTAATCTTTACCATCGACAGGACGAACGCGGCCAGCAACATACAAATACCCATGATATAGAATTCCTGGCCCATGGCCAGTTCCGACTCTATTTCACCATAAACTCCAGCGCCGATAGACCTCGCTAGATTCGCCCACGCCATATAGATTGCAAACTGGGTGGCGGATACCTTTCCCCAGCAAACCGTCATATGTAGTGCTATAAAGCTGATGAAGATGGCCTGTGAAAAAAGAGCCACGAGGGCAAGGATAGCAAGCGGGAAATACGTCACTGTCCACAACGAGACCGAGCCACCGGTCACCAGGTGGGTGATTCCCAGGCCAATCAGAGCGATGGAAAAGATTCTCTTCGCACCGGTTCTGTCAATCACAGGCCCCAGAAGCAAACCAAACAACGCCGCGATCACACTCAAAATGGCAAACCAATATGAAAAATCCGTGCTCTCGTAGCCCAGATCCCGTACCGCAATGACCGGTGCGGCCACCTGGATAAATCCGTCCGCGAAACGGTAACCGAATGTCACCAGAATCAACAGCAAACTGGTTTTTAAGAAAAACACCTTGTTCAGGTTCTTCAGAATGCTTATCCAGTCTCTCGACTGCAGCTCCAGGGATCGACTCGATGCCTCCCCTGGCGTCCAGGGGAGTATCTTCTCGCCGGTTCTTTCCCGGACCAGCAGACCCCAGATAAATATCAAACCGAGCCCCACGGACAACACCATCACCGCACCGGTAACGCCAACGGCAATCAACATGGTTGCACTTAATGCTCCGGATACGGAGTAACCTGCCACCTGCCCAAAGGCCATAAAGGAATTGGCTCGACCTCGTTCATCCGCGGGTAAGACATCAATTGCCATACCATCAACGGCAACATCCTGGACGGCAGAAAAACAGTTAACGGAAAATGCAACCCAGGTTAACAATACGACATTCTCGGCCGGGTCCGGCACCAGTGCCATTGATAGTATGGCCACGATCAGGCCCAATTGTGCCGCAACGATCCAGGGGCGCCTTCTTCCCATGGGCAGGAACGTGTACCGATCCATAATCGGCCCGGCGATTAGCTTAAACGCCCAGGGGAGACCCGATATAGCCACAAACGATGCAATTTCCCCGACTCCTACACCCTGTTCGGCAAGCCAGGCGGGCATCGCGATGCCAATAAGACCAATCGGCAAACCCTGAGCAATGTAATAGACGGTGAACGAAGTAAAGCGTAAATATCGACTTTCGGATAGAAACCAATTCATTCCGGCTCTTATTTTTATTAGTATAAAGTGTAGTGTCCTGTCCTTGTCCAGAAACTCAAGTATTTGGGACAATTCATGGAACTACTTAGATTGTTGGTTGGTAAATCAATCATATACCGAAGGAAATAGCACTCACAATTCTATTTCCAGACAAGATCTAGCTGTTTCCTGCCTAGAAACTCAAGTACTTAAGGCAATTCACGCAACTACTTAGTATTGTTAGTTCACGAATCAATCATACACCGAAGGAAATAGCACTCACAATTCTATTTCCAGACAAGAACTGCGAAGAACAACGAAATGATGAGGATAATTCTCTAATGGTCGATCAAAAATTTATGGCAAACGAGCCACAGGAAGTCGGTATTGATCCAGCGAAGCTGGAAGCGCTACTGACCCGGGTAAGAAAAGAAGTTGACGAGGGCTTGTTGCCTTCCGTGCAGGTTGCCATCGCCCGACACGGCAAACTCGCTGCCTTTGAAACCTATGGTGATGCACCCGATGACGCGCTGTACTGCATATTTTCTGCCACCAAGGGTATCACCTCTGCTGCCGCCTGGTTGCTTATCCAGGAAGGAAAGCTGGATGTCAGCAAGAAAGTTATTGACCTGATTCCCGAGTTTGGTGAGAACGGCAAATCAGAGATCACCATTGAACAATTGTTTACCCATACTGCCGGGTTTCCCCACGCGCCTTTCAGACCCACCCTGTGGCTCGACAAGGAAGCCCGAGTACAACGATTTTCAGACTGGAAGCTCAACTGGGCGCCTGGTAGCCGATTCGAATACCATCCAACCTCATCCATGTGGATTATTGCGGAGATTATCGAAAGATTGTCCGGCCAAACCTATGCCTCATTTATCAGACAGCGTATTAGCGAACCCCTGGGACTCGAAGATTTGTGGGTCGGGACCCCGGAAGAACATCATCATCGGGTCGCAGAAGTGAAGCATGTTGGCGAAGCGATGACCGCAGCAGACTATGCGGCGCTGGGAGTACCTGAGCCACCGGTGACTGAGGTCACCGAAGACGTCTTAACGTCCTTCAACAACAGCGATATCAGACAGGTCCCGGTTCCTGGAGGCGGAGGGATTATGTCCGCTGCCGAAATAGCCCTCTTCTACCAGGCACTTATCAATGGCGGGCAATCGTTGGAAGGTGAACAGATCTGGCAACCCGGAACCATTGAATCTGCAACCCGGGTTCTCACCGGCAACCTCAAGGACTTGATGACCGGAACACCCGTAAATCGCGCCCTCGGCGTATCGGTATCCGGTGACGAAAAACGCAATCTCAGAGGATTCGGACATACAAATTCGCCAATGGCATTTGGCCACGGCGGCGCTGGTGGTCAACTCGCCTGGGGTGATCCGATTTCCGGGGTTAGTATAGGCTACTGCACAAACGGCCATGACCGACATGCGATTCGCCAGGGTCGACGTGGTATTTCAATTTCCAACAAGGCTGCAGTGACTGCCATTTAAGGCAGACACCGGCATGAATAAGGTTAGAAATGTGCCGTCAGGTTGAGGAACACACCATCGGCTTCGATATCAAAATCAAATGAATCGATTTCGGCGCCATAACTCCGGTAGCCGAGTTCGATCCCGAATTCAGGGAGAATGAAGTTCTCTGTCTCCCACCCGACCTTGACCGTATAATCCAGTAACTTGTCACCACCGTAACCAATATAGTTAACATCACCGCCAAAGTATGTTCCGGTAAAGGGCAAGCCAACCTTGGCACTGACATAAAGCGCCGGGAGAACGATATCCACGGAATCGCTGACACCCTGGACATTCACTTCGGCATCAAGCCACCTGGCAGTAACACCAATATCCAGGTCCATGGCGATATCTATCAATTCATAATACAAAGTCAAATCGGTATGAGTCAGATCGATCTCAGTGTGCACATCCTGGTCCACGGTATACATGATACCCTGAAATTCAAAATCCTTGGTGAGGGTACCATCGCCACTATCTTCTATGTTTGTATGGGCAATTTTGATATTCGGTAGCACTGGAACAGGATGTTCGAACGCAATCCACAAATGATAGCCACCACCGTTGGAAAGATTCAGATCATCTTGCAGATCAATGGTCTGACCGATGATTTGACCGCTAGACTCTGAATCCCAGTAGCCAACTCCCCCATATATCCCCAGGAAATCCGCTTCCGCGGCAGATGTCACCGCCAGTAGAAAAGCCACCATTAGTATCTTTGTTTTCACGTTTGTTCCCTGAGTCTTGCTTGACAAGCTCAGGATCATAACAGAAATCTCCCGGGCCGATCTTCGATGAATGTCACAAAACTTTAAATTCAACGTCCAGACTTTTTATCTCTAACACAGGGAAACAAGGAGTCGACAGCAAGTGACCCATGATTCTGGTCTGGCGGCACAGGCATGCGAGTCGCACCGTGTAGTCACGACTGGTTCACAATCTGTATTCTGTATTGATAGGGTGAAAGGTTCACCCACTTGACAAAAGCCCGACGAAAGTTTGTGACTTCTGAATATCCAAGCAGGTCCGAAATTTCCTGAACCGAAAGGTTCGTTGTGCGCAAATATTCAATCGCCAATTCCTTCTTGACATCATCGAGAACTCTTTGATAACTCGTTCCCAGTCCCTTCAGCCTGCGACGTAGTGTTCTTGTCCCCAGGGAGAGATTATTAGCGATGACATCCAACTTGGGGAACTCCCCAGGTGTTCCTAACAACAGATGACAGATCTTTGACACCAGGTCTTCTTCAATTTCCATCTGAGTCAGCAGATTTCGGCAAGCCTCCTCGCAACTCTTCGCTGTATCGGAATCTGCAGAGGCCAGTCTCTTGTCAAGGTAACTCGCGTCAAACTGATATTCACAGTATTGCTGCTGAAACTCGATATCGCATCGAAAAGCCTTCCTGTATCGCGCTACCTGTGTTATCGGTGCATAATTTAACAGGATCTTACTGGGCCGGAATGGTCTGCCGGTCAGGAGGGATATCAGGGGAGTGATACTCAAGAAAAGCTCTTCCACAAGGTAGTTTCCCGCGAGGCCGCCGGTGAGCAGATGGTTCAGTCTCAGAACCGCCTGCGCTCCTTCTCTCTTGAAGCCCAATTGAAACATCGCCCCGGCCATTTTGTGATACTTCACCGCGATCTGCACTGCCTGCTCCAAGGTCGCACTGCTCATCATGGCATAACCAAGCAAACCGTAACTTGAAATAGACACCTCGGTTTCCTCCTCGAGCCAGAAGCCGGGATCATCAATCAGCTCAATCACATTGTTGATTTGATGAATCCGTTGTCGATACGACACCCGTTGCTCTGAATTCTCCAAATCAGATTCTGAAATGCCCGTATCCGCAAGAATTTTTTCTGCAGATAAGCCCTGCGCGGATATGGATCGCACCATCGACGCAACGGTACCAATGGGAATTGCCCTCTTATCGAGACTGTAGTTATGAAACATCAGCTATTCACCATGAGTACGAAAATACCCAACCTGGTTGTTGGGCACAGAACCCGAAGATTTATCTAGTTCGCAGGTTGCTGAAGATACAGTGTCCTGAAATGATCAATAGTTGTCAATAATTGACCACGACCAGCATTAGGGCAGCTACAAACGCAGACGAAGCTGACGCGGCAATTGTGAAGCTTCCCTTCGCTACGGTTTCTATTCTCGGTCAGCCTCCTAACTGATGCGCTGTTGGCTCGGCAAGATGCGCCTTACTCCATAGCAGCCCTGGGAATGGACGTGCTCGATGACTGAGCTTATGAACTCAATGGACACATCCATAGCATTACCTATCAGATTAATTCGCAGCCTGTCTTCATATTGGATCTCACAACAGGCATAGGTAATCAGAAATGCAGCTTCTATAACCTGCTGCTTTCCCTGCAAATTAAGACTGCTGGCTGATGATCTGAGCGAGTCAAACAAATCAACATTACCCGAATCCAGATCCTGCATTTGCTGGCTAATTTCTTCGGCTTGAATCTCAAACCCGGTTACCTTGATACAGATGTCCTGAACAACGTCACGACGGGTATGCATGGCATAACCCAATTGGATATACACCAGCACTCTTTTAATTAAAGCCAGATGAGTAGGTTGTTGAGCAGGACCTCCCCGAGTCGATTCTTCTAATTCGAGCGGAAACGCATTATTACACTGAGTGCAGAGCAGATAGTTTGCCGACTTGTCAATCGGCAACAACCTGATACCAAAAAGGCAGAAATACCTGGTTTCAACCACCTGGCTAAAAGGCTGCTGTTTGCCGCAAACGCCACAGTCTTTTTTACCAATATTTTTCGAATCGCTGTGAATCCGTTCACCAAATAAAAAAAACACAGACTTACTCCAGTTCAATCTCGTCCCATGTGGTTCAGTATGCGTTAACCACGGCAACTGGACATCACATCGCTTGATTCATTATTTTCCAAGCCAGGGCTCAATTCAACCTTACATTCCAGTTTCTTAGTGAAAATACATCACCGCTGTATTTCCCAGGACACACTTTTTCCAAATACTGCGCTAAATCGCGTTACTATAGGCGGCTTTGTCATAAGGAAAAAACAATGAAGTTATCACTAACCCTGCTGCTCACGTGTTTGTCCGTTAACGCAGCCCTGGCCGAAGATTTTCTGGCGACTGAAACCAAGGTCAAGGCTGCGATGGAAAACGAAGCCAGGGGCGATGATACTGCCAGGGATCGAAACAGGCTACCGGTTGAAACACTCAAGTTCTTCCAGTTCCGGGACGATATGACCGTCCTCGAATTACTGCCCGGTGGCGGCTGGTACACTAAACTGCTCGCACCTACACTGGCAGAAGACGGCAAACTCTACATCGCCATAGGCGCAGAACGCGTGTACGAACTGCTCAAGGACGATGCTGGTTTTTCTGCTGTTGAACTCATTCCGTTTGATGCTAAGAACTTTGTTCGCACACCGGGAAATCGCCGTGTCAGTGTGCCCGAATTCAGCTTTGGGGTGAAGAAAGTAGACCTCGCACTGACGTTCCGCAACCTGCATAACTTCGATGCCGAAGGGCGAAAGAATATGAATAAAGCGGTTTTCGAGGCACTTAAGCGTAAAGGACTGTATGGCGTGATTGATCATACAAGACGGCATATGCAGAAAGACCAGGATGAAGTCTGGCGCCGACTGGACCCGGTTGCAGTGATCAAGGAAATAGAGGCTGTTGGCTTCGAGTTTGTCGACTATTCAAATTTGCATTATCGACCCGATGATGAACTCAGGTATGAGGTGGGGAGGAAAACAGTCACCGGGAACACGGACCGTTTTACTCTATTGTTCAGGAAACCGTAGCGCCCTACAAAAGCTGTAGTTCCGCGACTAGTGCGTCCGGACAACAGCGGCTCCTGAAATCAACATCTGAAAACTGATAAGCGACGGTCCTATCTCGCGCAATAATATAGGTAGCCGGGATTGGCAATGACCAATCTTCCGACTGGTTAACCTCGTCCAATTTCAATCCCCAGCTTCGGAACAACTTGATCTCATCCATACCCAGGGAATAGGTAATCTTGAATCTACTCGCAATCAGGCTGTTTCGATCATACAGGACCTGATAATGTTCATCCGCTACATCCTCGTTGGTGGTTTTTTGTGGTGAAATCGCCAGGTAGTGGCACCCCATTGCCTGCATTTCATCTCGAATCAAAGTGTAGGCTTCGAGCTCAGTTTTACAGTACATACACCATAAACCCCGGAAAAAATTCAGGACCACAGGACCGGTCTTCAATAATCCATAAAGACGTTGATGTTCGTTATCTGCATCGATAAAGGTGAAATCCGGCGCAGTTTCACCCGTCTGCAGGCAATCCTGCAGAATACCGCTACGTCTGAGTGTCGCCGTAGCACGAGTTAACACAGCCATTTCAGGCGTCGGCATATCCTCGCAATGAGCGGCTCGAAGTTCTGCCAGTTTGTCGAGAAAAGACTGTTTAGTCATTGATGATAGTGATTACCTCGGCAATCCACCTGGATTACCTGTGTGGTCCGTTCTAATCCCGACACTAATATATTATATTCATCACACTTTGTTAACAGATCAATAAATCATACGCTTTATTCGCGTTGGGAATAGGTACCGTGGACAGACTCACAGCTATGAATATGTTCGTGCGAGTGGTAGAAACCGGCAGTTTCTCAAACGTCGCCAAAGAGATGAACAGTACCCAGCCAACAATCAGTAAGAATATTGCGGAACTGGAGTCCTGGCTGGGGGCCAAGCTGCTAAATCGCAGTACCCGTAGCTTACGTCTTACGGAAACCGGGACGGACTATTACGAACGCTGCGTCGCCATCCTGCAAGATGTCGAAGAGGCAGAACAGGTTGTGGGACAATTGCAGACCCTGCCCAAAGGACTCGTCCGGGTAAGCACGGTGGTCGCATTCGGACGCCTGCACATTGTCCCAAGACTCAAGGATTTTTTTCGGCAATACCCGGATATCAATGTCGATATAAGGCTCAACGACCGATTGGTGGACCTGGTGGAAGAAGGTGTCGATGTCGCATTCAGAATGGGCACTCTGGCTGATTCTACCTTGATCGCGAAGAAGCTGTGTGCCAGCCCGATCGTGACTGTGGCCTCACCGGAATACCTGAAAAACAATGGCATACCCCATCATCCGCGGGATTTACGGGAACACAATTACGTCACCTATTCCGATGCCGGTGCGAGACGAGAGACCGAATTCCAGGACCAGGGGGAGCCGTTCTTCGTCCGGGCCGAAGGCTCTCTCACGACCAATAACACTGAAGCGCTCAGAACAGCTCTGTTATGTGGAATCGGTATTTCCAGGATGCCACGCTGGCTGGTAGGCGATGCCATTGCGTCTGGTGAGCTGGTTTGCGTAATGGACGAGTACCAGCCAGGTCCTTTGGACATCTATGCCGTATATCCGCCAGGCCGGCACCTGCCGTCGAAGGTTCGGTGTTTCATCGATTATTTTGCTGAACAGTTAAAAGACTGTTCACGGATTGGAGGATGCTAACCGCAGGGACAGGAACTAGCTTAGCTAGTGCAGAAATCGGCTAGTTCAGCAAATTTTCGATGAAGACCTGGGCAGACACTTCCCCTTCCATGGAGTTTACTTCAGTAGTTTCAACGACAACCGCAACAACCAATACCCAACTGGTGATCAGTAGTACGGTAACCCAGTTAAATAACCTGAGTCTTGAAGTCTCTTCCCCAAGGCAAATCATGATTCCTTCCTCGATAGCTGTTCTTGACTGATTACAGTTTATATATTCCAATAAAAATGATAATTCCCTGAACTAGAATATCTAAGATTCAAATTAAGAATATGTGACCCTTTTTACGCCAGCAGGTAAACACGCGTCTTACATCAAATAGATGGGATCAAACACTGATTTTTCAATGACTTAAGTGACGGATATCAGCCAAACCTTGAAATAAATAATCATATGCTCAATCCCTGCAGGAATATAACCATCTGTTTTCTCCCGATCCATCGCACAATCACCTGAATTCCTGCCCTGCCTGTCTTACTTAGATGCAGAATACTGACGTTGGGTTTAAATGTTGGGATAAAACTGACGACCGGGTTATTCGGTCAGGTTCAGTGGTTTGACCAGCAGGACAACTTCTTTCGAGCCTCGCTCAGTGGCCTGGGTCCCAACGGACTCAAAACCTATTTCCCGATGCAATCGCAGTGACTCAGGGTTCGGAGGAACCAGGTTAACCTCACAGCACAACCTGGGGACTAGACTATCCCGCGCTATTGACTCCAGTCGTTCGTAAATCAGGGTCGCAATCCCTTTTCGCCGAAAAGACAGATGCACCATAATACGATCGATGTAGAGGAAGGAATCGTATTTATCAACAAACCAGCGGTAGTTTACACTTTGATATGACTCCCCTGGTCGCAGGGCAATCACAAAACCTGCCAGATTGGCGTCCTGATCACATACTTTAAAAAAACAACGCGCCTGATCACTGAAGTTCTCCAGGTCAATCAGACCAATCGAATTTACGTGGGGTACACAGGAATCATTTAAGGTAACGAGCGCGGGAAAGTCATCACGGGTAATGTCCTCAAATCGAAATTTCGGAAACTCTCGCGTCGCTGTCATCGTGACAGGATAACAGATGGAAACCAATAATATCCCCTTCGGAAATCTCTGATTAGGTGACGTTTTGTTTGTTTACGCTATATGATGCTGCTTGATTCCAGGGCGAAATTTTTTTTGCCTTGTATTGAACCTCAAGCCAACCATCACCGTCTTTATTAGTAGTGACCAACAAAGCAAAAGCAGACAAGATATATGACGAACTCCTGGTCCTTCGATGCCAGGATGGAGAACTGATGGCTTTGGAAATACTCGTGCAGCACTGGCAGCTTCCCTTGTTAAAATTTGCCAGCATTGTGTGCCGAAACAATGTTTACCGGAATGATGACCTGGCCAGGGAAGCTGTGCAGGAATCCTGGATCGCCATCATTCGCAGCATCCGGAAACTGCGTGACCCGGCGAGGTTTCGATATTGGGCGCTAAGGATTGTGCATCGAAAATCTATAGATTTATTACGACTCAGCAAGAAGCGAAGCGAGTCGGAGATGAACTGTGAGCCGATCCCGGAGGAAAAAAGTCGCGACCTGGATGGTTTCGAAGACCAGCAGCAGATCGCCACCCTACTTCAATCCCTCAGTGAGGCGCACCGGACTGTGCTGGCGCTTCACTACTTACACGATATGGCGTTGACAGAAATATCTGAACTGCTGGAAGTGCCAGACGGCACGGTTAAATCAAGACTGCATCATGCAAGGCAGGCGTTCAAAAATTCCCTGCAACAACAAGAGGATCAAAATGATGAATGACATGGATAAGATAATTAAAGACGCCTTAAAGGGTACTACGGATTCTATTGAGATCACGGATGATCCGTCGATGATCGAGGGTTTCATTTCAACATTTCAAGGCCAACACAAAGCTATCTTAACTCTGGCGGCAATAAAGCTGATACCGATAGCCATCATGATGGTGGGATCGGTTTACCTGTTCTTTCAACAAGAGTCCACGATGGCACTCATCGCTTTTGCTTCATTGGCCATCATATGCATGATGGGTCTAATGACTATTTATCTCTTTCTATGGATATCCCTGAACAACAATACGTTACACCGGGATGTGAAAAGGCTCGAACTGCAGATTGCCCTGCTGCTGCAAAAGCTGGAAACACGTTGAATAAACTGTGAACCAGAACAGAATTTGTGTCATCCTCCTAGCGAAAGTACTCAAGTTCCCAGATTGTAAACAAGACAGACATCACAAGAGAGACATTGCATGATAACCGGGTTCACTCAATTGATCAGCTATCCAAGGCTGCAAGCAATGAGCTTGCAGTCTGTCATGTGTTTTATACTGGTACTCAGTCTGCAGAACACAGCCCTGGCGGATGATCGTGCCATCAAGATCATCGACGAAATGGAAGCCCTCTATCAGGGGAAGTCCAGCAGCGCGACCATGACGATGATCGTCAAAACCCCCCAATATGAACGCACAATGAAAATGGAATCGAGTTCAATGGGAACAGAGAATTCGTTTATTCGAATACTCTCTCCAAAAAAGGATCGGGGCATCGCGACCCTGAAACTGGATATGGAGATGTGGAACTACTTTCCAAAAATCAACAAGGTGATCAAAATTCCCCCTTCCATGATGATGGGTTCCTGGATGGGTAGTGATTTCACTAACGACGACCTGGTAAAACAGACAACGTTAACCGATGAATACGAACTGGAACTGAAAGAAACTGCCGAAGAATACCAGATAACCTTGATCCCCAAGGAACAAACCGTCACTGTCTGGGGCAAGATTGAATACACCATTAATATCGAACACATGGTACCGGTTTCACAGAAATTCTATGACGACAATGACAAGCTCATTCGAAAAATGGAGTTCAGGGAAATGAAGAATTTTTCCGGCAAATTTATACCTTCCATTCTGGAAATGATTCCCCTCAACAAAAAAGGCAACAAGACAGTCATTGTTTATAATGAGTTGGAATTTGACTCGCCGGAAGTAGATGAATCAATTTTCACACTGCGTAACCTCAAGAGCCGGTTCTAATAGTCCTTCATGGTGAAATTGACATGTTCAGAGCGACCCAAATGATTCAAGACAAGGCGCAGTCGCGGGGCCGCCATTCCCTTTCGAGACGCGCCTTGCGGCCGAACGCTTCCCGACTCGCTGAACATGGTAATTTCACCATGAAGGACGACTAGTGTTGTTACTTAAGCTCGCATTCAGGAATATATTCCGCCAACGCCGAAGATCCTTATTGACCGCTCTCAGCATGTCCGGTGGCTACATTCTGTGTGCCCTGTCTATCTCACTCACCAACGGCAGCTTTAAGAACGCAGTAGACATATTTACGCTGGACCATACCGGGCATATCCAAATTCATAAAGAGAACTATCTTCATCGCCCAAAAGTCCATAAGACTATTGATGACCCGGAAAACCTGAGCAGAACCCTCGACGCCGAAGACGAAATCACAAGCCACACGTTGCGGGTGTTTGCACCTGCCTTGTCCTATTCTGATACGGGAAATACACCAGTGCAGGTAATCGGTGTTGATATTGAAAGGGAAAGAACAACGAGTCGACTGGAGCAAAAAATATCAAAGGGACACTATTTTGACAGCAAGCCTGACGCCAATGGCTATTACAAGGCTATGATTGGGGCTGGCGTTGCTGAAACCCTGAAAACCGGTCCAGGTGATGAACTCGTACTGATTTCCCAGGGCGCGGACGGATCAGTCGCCAACGATATTTATATCGTCAACGCCGTGGTCGGCACGAGAATTTCGCCAGATAGAACGACGGTCTTCTTACCCCTGGTTGCGGCGCAGCAGTTTCTTAGTATGCCCGGCAGAGTTCACGAGGTCGCGCTGCTCGTAAAGAATGACAGCAAGAATCAACAAACCGCCACCTTACTACAGAAGAAACTGCCGGAACTCACCGTCTCACCCTGGCAGGTTGTTGAGGAATCCTTCTTTAAGTCCATGCAAACGAAGATGCGCAGCAATCAATTTACTCTCGGAATTGTGATTTTCATTGTCTTTATTGGCGTTCTGAACACGGTCGTTATGTCAGTGATGGAGCGGACGCGGGAATTCGGTGTCTTAAAAGCAATCGGCAGCAAACCTGTTTCAATAGTTTCATTAATTACCCTGGAAACCTGCATTCTTTCACTGCTCAGCGTTGCCCTGGGGTTTATCCTGTCGCTACCGCTGATCGCCTGGTTTGCATTCGTCGGTATTGAACTGGCAGAGCCCCGGGACCTGGGGGGAATTCCAATCAGCTTTATGACCGGTGAAATGTCAACTTTTGTTTTTGTCGCCCCGATGGTTCTAATCCTTATTTTCGCCCTGATCGTCAGCATTCCGCCCGGTATAAGAGCTGCGAGGATATCACCAACCGCAGCCATGGGAAGCCACTAACAGATCATGTTGATATTAAAACTCGCCTTCAGAAATATATTCCGCCAGCGACGGCGTTCACTGCTTACTGTACTCAGTATGTCTGGTGGGTTTGTGCTCTATGCTCTGATTATTTCTGTGGAGGAAGGCAGTTACAACAACGCTGTTAATTTTTTTACGCAAGACCATACCGGACATATCCAGATACACAAGGGCAACTACCGGAAAAGACCGAAGATTTACACAACGATCGATCATCCTGCGCAACTCAGTGCACTATTGGATGCGAATGACAGGATCCACGGCCATACTTTCAGGGTTCATGCTCCGGCTCTGGCCTATTCAGAAACCGATAATTCACCCGTTCAAGTGATCGGTGTTGACCTTGAGAGAGAGAAAACGACCAGTCGCCTCGCCGATAAGGTTGCTGAGGGTGAGTACTTCGATAGCGGTGTAAGTCCTGAGGGTTATCACTCAGCCATGATTGGAGCCGGAGTGAGTAACAACCTGGACATCACCATTGGCGACGAGATAATCCTGCTCAGCCAGGGCGCAGATGGTTCCATCGCCAACGATCTGTTCATCGTGGCGGCAATCATCGGTAACAAAGACTCCCACGACAAGGGATCTGTTTTTCTGCCGCTCAAGTCTGCGCAGGATTTCCTGGGTATGTATGGTCGGGTCCACGAGGTTTCAATTCTCTTGAAGGACGACACCAAAGCCAGATCAATGTCAGCCTCAATTCAGGAACAAATTCCTGATCTAACGGTCGAGCCCTGGCAGATCGTTGAATCAACCTTCTACAAATCAATGATCGCGGATAAGGAGGGAGCCAATTTCATGATGACCATCATTGTCTTTATCGTATTTATTGGCGTTCTGAATACTGTATTGATGTCAGTTCTGGAGCGTACCCGCGAATTTGGTGTTCTCAAGGCAGTCGGCACAAGACCACGAACCATTGCATGGCTCATTACACTGGAAACCAGCCTTCTCTCAATCATCAGTATCTCAATTGGTTTAGTCATTTCTATTCCAGTCACAGGCTGGCTTACGTTTGTTGGCTTTGAACTGCCGGAACCTCTCGATGTTGGCGGCATTTCCATGAGTCATATGCAAGGCGAAATGTCTTTCATCGTGTTTTCACTACCGGCGATAACAATATTCATTTTTGCCCTGCTCATCAGTATCCCAACCGGTTTGAGAGCCGCAAGAATATTACCCACCGAAGCCATGGGGAGCCACTAAAATGCCTTTAACGATGAAACTGGCGTTTCGCAATTTATTCCGTAACACCCGTCGATCGGTGCTGACAATCATG
Organism: Pseudomonadales bacterium; assembly: GCA_029941905.1. GTDB lineage: Bacteria > Pseudomonadota > Gammaproteobacteria > Pseudomonadales > Azotimanducaceae > JAHRVQ01. The sequence goes on from JAPYTQ010000001.1 coordinate 234,629, forward strand.
CTCATAGGATTCAGTTTAGCCGCACTGATCCTGACAGACGCAGTGATGCGCGGCATGCTGACACTCATGGTAGAAAATGTGACTGGCACGATCAGCGGCGAAGCCCAGGTTCATCGCGTAGGTTACCGTGAGGATTTTGATGTCGATCTGTTTATCGAAAATTCAGCTGAAGTGGCAAAGGCACTCGAACAGGATCGGGCTGTTGATCATTATACCTCCAGGGTGATTTCCGGAGGTATGATTTCATCCAGCTACAATGTTACCGGAGGCATGTTCTATGGCGTTGACGCAGACCGTGAGCAACATATCAGCAAGGTCAAACTAGCGTTAATACATGGTCAGTACCTAACTGGAAAGAGAGGCGAATTGTTACTGGGTCAGTCCATGGCGGAGTTGTTGGAAGTCGAATTAGGGGACCGGATTGTTATTACGCTGTCCGAAGTACTCACCGGGGAGATGACCCAGGCGCTATTCCGTGTTTCCGGTATTCTGGAATTTGGCATGCGGGAGCTGGATGAAAATGTCGTGTTTCTTAACATCGACGAAGCTCGAAAGGTATTAGGTCTTACACAGGATCAGAGTCACGAATTCGCCATAAAATTCGTTGATCCGGCGCTAGCCAAAAACCCTGATACCGCAATCTTCAAAAAGTTGAACGATGCCAAATTGGAAACCATGGGCTGGCTGGATCTGAATACGCAGATCGCACTGATGATTGAGATGTCGGGCTTTGCTTCGTTGATCGTCGGCATGGTGCTGTTCCTGCTGGCATCTCTGGGTGTCATTAATTCCATGTTTATGTCCATCTACGAACGCATCTACGAATTTGGAGTGATTAAGGCAATTGGTACCCGACCTGCTTCCCTGAGCAGGCTTATTTTATGTGAGGCCCTGCTGTTAGCGATCATAAGCTGCATCTTCGGCATGCTTTTAGGGTACGGAATTGGCAGTTGGACAGCGGTCAACGGCATCCCAATGGGTGAAATTGAATTCGAGGGGATCGCAATAAGCAACAACATACTCACCGAATTCAACCGGGTTCAATTCATCCAATTTCCTTTCTACGTCACCCTGCTCACAATCGCCGCTGCTATTTATCCCGCCAGGTTTGCCGCCAGGATCATTCCGACCGAAGCACTACAGAGAAGTCTCTAGGAGTAAGTTAATGACAGCAGTTACAACAAATACACCAGCAGATACAACAGCTACACCAGTAATCACCACCAGAGAAGTCTGTCGTTACTTCGGCGACGATGAAGAAACCATGGTAAAAGCGGTGGATCGGATTTCTATCGACATTGAGCCGGGTGAGTTTACGGCCATTATCGGCCCATCTGGTTCAGGTAAAACCACATTGCTGCACATGATCGGGGGCCTGGACAATCCAACCTCCGGCGTAGTGGAATTGTCGGGTACGAACATCGCGCAAATGTCAGGGGCCGAGTTATCTGATTTTCGAAGGGACCATATTGGGTTTATTTTTCAGTCTTACAATCTGATCCCGGTTCTGTCCGCGGAAGAAAACATTGAGTACATCATGTTGCTCCAGGGAGTCAGTGCCGCAGAAAGGAAACAACGTGTGAACCAGATGCTCGAACAGGTGGGACTGGCAGGTCTGGGCGGCAGACGTCCCAATAAGCTTTCTGGTGGCCAGCAACAGCGCGTTGCCATCGCAAGAGCCATGGCATCACATCCTGATATTATCCTCGCTGACGAGCCCACTGCGAACCTGGACTCCAAAACAGGTATCGCATTGTTGGATGTCATGCGAGAGCTTAATGAAGAACACAATATGACTTTCGTATTTTCAACCCACGACGAAAAAATCATGGCGCGAGCCAGCCGGCTTATACATATCCAGGATGGACAAGTAGAAAAAGACGAAACAAAATAGATTTATGCTGCTAACTAGTGCTTATCCACAAATGGTTAAATTTCGACTTCAGCACCGTACTTTACGCATATTGAGTCTATTTTAATAGCACAAAACGTGACTGGAAAAGCACACATAATCATTTATGGATAGGCACTAACAATGCATGGCCAGATGGGGAGGTTCAAACGTCGCGCTCACGCCTTACTGGTATTCTGCATCCTGATTACTTTAACTGTTGAAACCAATGCCAATGACTTCTCTGGCTACTTAAAAAACTATAGCGTCATTCAGGATGAAATTGACAACGATCTGTTCCAGTTTGACCGCTTGTACAGAATGCAGAATTTTGGCCGATTTATGTTTGATGCTTTTAAAGGCAACCAGGTCTGGCAATTGCACTATGAAGTAGGCCTTGACTCCAATTCGCAGCTTCAGCGCGTCTCCGACGCCCTTACACAAGAAAAACAATCCTACCGACTCACGGATATTCCCGAAACTATTGGCCCTGATGACAGGAAAAATATCGCTCCTCAAAACCTTGACAGGATCAATATACAGTTTCAATTCGCGGCTGGGGATCTGACAATCGGCAGACAGGCGATCACCTTTGGCTCAGCAAGGGTTATCAATCCAACCGATGTTTTTCTGCCATTTGATGTACGGACCCTGAATACCGAGTATCGAATCGGTATCGATGCCATTCGGTTCCAGAAACCAATTGGACAACTGAGCGAATTCGATCTGGGAATCGTTCTTGGGGAAGATGGCAAACCCGACAACTCTGCTGCATTTCTGCAACTGCTAACCAATGTATCGACAAGTGACCTGCAATTTACCATTATGCGTTTCAGTGAACAGAACCTGGCAGGTGCCGGGATTCAATCTGCACTCGGCAATTTTGGATTCTGGTTTGAAGCGGCATACGTCTCTGGAGAAAACAATTACACACGCGCGTCGATCGGTCTTGATTACGCTTTCAGCTCAACTGTGTTTGGAATGATTGAATATCATTATAACGGTGCTGGTTCCAGAGACCCTGCTGAATATACAAGTCAGCAATTCGATGTCGCCTACCGGGCTGGCGGAGTATTCCTGTTAGGGCGTAACTATATAATGCCTTTCATTAGCTGGCAGATATCAGCACTGCTAAGTGTATCAATGCAATCGATTGTCAATCTTAACGACAACTCATTCTTTTTGAACACAAATCTTGACTATGGATTATCGGACAATCTCTATCTTGGACTCGGTTACTATCATTTTTCCGGTGACGACTTAATCATTGGTAGCAGAGGCCTGCCAGAATTGGGCTCTGAGTATGGCAGCAACCCCGATTCTATCTTCGTCAACCTAAAATACTATTTTTAGTCTCTGGCGGAGTGTCGTATAAGAATTATTCCAGCTGGAACATTCTGATTATTTTCTCAGTCGACTCGATTTCACTCGAAAAGGGATCTCCGATTACCGATATTCTTATCCCATTCAAGGTCCCTCTACTTTTCCTGGTCTGTAACGCCTTCGCCTGATTATAAGCAACCATGCCGGTGACCACTGCAGCAGTACGCCCAGATAACCGGCTGGAAAGACTGGTTGCGACGCTGAAATACTGTTCTGCAACACCGGTCTGATCCAGGCGAATATACATTCTTGCATACTGGCTCAGCAGCAACGCTTTTAAATGTGGTTGCCGAATCATTTGAACCCGAGGGGCTGATTGATCCAGCAGAGCCATCGCGTCGCTTCGGTTTTCGTTGTGAAAAAGATGACTGACTAAACGAAGCGTCAACCGACTGGCTTCAACATTATCAGTAACATGGCTAAGTATTTCCCGGGCTACATAGACCTTATCCTGGCTGATCAAGGTTTCAACCAGTTTTCCTCTCAATTGATCACGGGCATGGCCCGTACTGGCATTGTCCACCGATAACAATGCGCCGGACACATCCCCGATATAACATTGGGCATAGGCAATCTCACCGAGCAGGACCGAGCGTTTGGTAGTTTTCAACTGAGTTGCGGCAAGTATTTGAGCCTCGTAAAGAATTTCACTGGCCAGGGTAAGATTCCTGGCATCGTAATAGCGTTGCGCAATCTTTACGAACGCTGAAATCCGCATGGCAGTGTCAGTTACCCGACCGGCACTGTCGGTAGCGACAGAAAAGTACTTTCTTGCACCTGTATTGTCGAAAAAAGACAGTCGCATCACCGCATATCTGGCTGCAATAACAGATTTTGCATAGAGGTCACTGGTATCGGTAACCAGTTTTTCCATTCGGACCATTGTGTTTTTGGGCTCATTTCTCGCACCTTCAGATACAAGCTTTTTACCTAATAATGACCACAATCGTGCGACTGTCTCCGGATCGGAGATTTTTTCCATCTCTAACCCAACGCGAGCATGACCCAGATCAAGATTCACATCCTGGTCCCGGCTCACCTGACCCACCATAATTTCTCCCAGGGCAGCTATTTTCGTCAGCGGGTTCTGTATGCTTTCAGACAGTATTGAAGCATCTTCAAACAACCCTGCCTGTGTGTAAACTCCGACATAGCCCAACAGAAACCTGTCCCATTCATAGTCTGCAGACAGCTTCTTGATGAGATTTATCACCGTCGACCCGTCCAGGGTTTCCAATTGCCCACGCATGTCATCTACACTCGAAACAACCGGTTTTTTACCTAGCATGCTGAGAACAGATTCGGCGCCGTGCTGCTCAGCTTTTGCGGAAACCATCAATAACTGATCCGGAGTAAAATATTCGATCCCTGAAATTCCCCTGACGCCACCGAGAGTATCGAGATTAACATTGGATAGTTTTTCGCCGGGCCCGGCAGGCGTCATACTCAGTCGTATTCTGTCTGTTTCTGCGGATTGAAGGAAAGACGCCGGGCTTGCCCCCCGCATCATTTGCGTTGCAGTCAAGAGGACCTCTTCTTGATTCCCCGGTCTACCCCGCAATCTTTGCGTGGTCTCTGCAAATTCCTGCAAAACCATCTGGTTTTCGTTTTGCTTCAAGACGACCGCAGCAGCAGTTACGCGTGCAAGGTCCTGAATCTGCATCGACGGTTCTCCTGCCAAAAAAGCCCGCTCTTTCTCGGTAGCCAAATAACGAACGCCAAACAGCAAAATGATAGCGGATGTAGCAAACAGTAAAACGTATATTACGCTAAAGACTACAACTGGGTGATAGGTAAAGTACTGCCACAGTTTGCCTGCAGGCCTCATGCCCAGATCGACCATGATTTCGTTTTCAAGTCTGCGGACGCGTGCCAGTTCTTCGTATTTGCGACTTTCTTCGTTTACATCTTCTTCCACGATTCTCGCATCTCGAATTAACCTGCGTCGAATTTCGTCTCTTTCTTTCTCGTTCACCTTGCGGGTTTCATAACTTTCAATGATAAGACCGCATTCCGGGCATTCGTCCTGAGTCGTACCGAGCGGTATTTCTTCACCATAATCACAGGAGGGACAGATAAAGAACTCGATATTCTTTGGCTTGGGTGTTAGAGACAAAACAGAAGAATTCTCGGAACTGGGCTGCAAATTACAACTGCCACCACACTTGATGATTGCTTGCATATACCGGTCCGCAACATCATGAACCACGTTTTTCAATAGAAGCGTAGGTTTTCCCGATGTAAACCAGGCCTCAACCTTGTTTGAGTCCACTTTCAGCGTGGATACGAGATTGGCTTTGACTTCCTCTTTCTTCGCATCACCTCGGATGGTGGGAAAAAAAATCAGGTTGAAGGTATCTGTCATGCGTCGCTGTTAACCCTGATAAGAAAGCTCACTACCTTCCCCTAAAGTTTGGGGGGCGCTTCTCAGCGAATGCCTGCCGCCCTTCCTTGTAGTCCTCACTGTCAAAACAGGCATCGACCATAGGTGCAATTTCCTTGGCGGCTTCCAGAACTGAATACTTTTCGAATGCATTGACGGCTGCCTTTGCTGCCTTGACCGTCAGGGGCGCATTCTTTGCTATCAGGTCAACATAATCCTTAACCCTGGCTTCAATCTCCTGTTCAGACACAACGAAGTTCACCAGGCCAATTTTGAGTGCTTCGTCGGTCTCAAGAAATCGAGCGGTGAACATAATATCACGTGCTGAAGATGGTCCAACCAGCCGTGCGAGTTTCGCCAACCCCGGATACTCATACCCCAGACCCAATCGAGCCGCCGGGACACCAAACTTTGAACCGGGAGTGGCAAATCTTACATCCGCATTAAGGGCTATGGCTAAACCACCCCCAATACAAAAACCATGGATCATCGCAATCAATGGTTTGTTAAAATGACCGAGCCAGTAGTGACCACGCTCCGAGATTTCAGCATACTGTTTTCGTTGAGTGGCATTGGCCCTGCGCTGATCAAACTCCGAAATGTCAGCCCCGGATGCGAATGCCCGACCACCGGCACCCGACATGACGACCACCAGCACACCATCATCTTCCTGAAAGACTTCCAGTGCATCCCCGATACCCCGCCACATTTCCAGCGATACGGCATTGCGTTTTTCAGGCTGATTGAAGGTAAGCCAACCAACGCCGCCTTCGACGCTCGCCAGTATCTTGCTGGTTTTTAGCTCAATACTTGTCATAGAAAACAGTATCCCGCAAGGATTCTACCGAAGTCTCGATTCGAAACTGCTTTTTGTATTTCTGCTTTTTCCATCAGAGGGGAGAGATTAACGAAATTAGGGTCAGTCTGCGAGCGGATACCGACCGACACCACAACCTATTGTGCAACGCAATATTCCTCGACCCGTGCCTGCAAGTGTTGGACGCAGGACTATTCGCTTCTATTTCGTCTTGATCAACGTTGATTTTTGCGACTGTGGAGGACAATTTGCCGCGTGTTAGCCCCACATACCGCCTGTGTGGCGCAAGGCTACTATGAGAGGAAGGTCAGTGACACCGATGCGATTAAGATTACGCATATTGACCCCACTAATAATTTGGTAAGAACTCGATCCAATCGCAAAATAAACGACTACTACTTGATAATCTTTGTATAAGGCTAACAAACTACCTGCCTGCAACCCAGTTGGTATAGATCAAAGGAGAGAATTCATGGACGAAAGTGAACCCCATGCCCAAAACTGTACTCTACCGCAATATCAGTTATATAAAACAAATACTTAGGGAGCCTCTGAGTAAACAGAAGTTCTGCAAGCCCGTTGTCAGTGCGAACACTCACCGATAAGCATTTTTACTCAGCGCACAGTTTGGGTAAGATACTATCTGCAAAAAAGACCAGAACCGATTATGACCAGCGCCAGACAACATCACCTTATCGACAGCACATTTCGTATGCAACATGGCCAGTTACAGAAGCCGACCGTGGCATACGAAACCTGGGGAGAACTTAATTACCAGAAGGACAATGCAGTTCTGCTGTTCACCGGTCTTTCACCTTCGGCACACGCCGCCTCATCTGATCTTGACCCCTCCGCTGGTTGGTGGGAACAAATGATCGGACCAGGAAAACCTCTAGATACGTCAAAGTACCTGCTGGTTTGTGTTAATTCCCTGGGCAGCTGTTTCGGTTCAACAGGTCCCGCGAGCATTAACCCGGAAACCCAAAAACCCTATGCCTTAACATTCCCCGTGCTGACCCTGGAGGATATTGCACGAGCAGGTCACGAAGTGGTTCGATCATTGAATATCAAACAGCTTCACGCGGTCGTTGGGGCTTCGATGGGAGGCATGACCGCGTTAGCCTATACCGTGCTATTCCCAGATGCCGCAAAGTCACTAGTGAGTATTTCATCTGCTGCGAGAGCTATGCCTTACTCCATTTCCCTGAGATCCCTGCAAAGGGAAATGATTCGAAACGATCCACTCTGGCAAGATGGTAACTATCCAGTCGGGCAAGGGCCTGTTGACGGGATGCAAATGGCGCGAAAACTCGGCATGTTGACCTATCGCAGCCCAAAAGAATTTCAACAGAGATTTGGTCGGGAGCTGGTCGCCGAAGAAAGAAAAGCCGGTGACTCCTTTGGTATTACGTTTGAAGTGGAATCTTATCTGCAGGCTCACGCAAGCAAGTTTACCGGCACCTTCGATGCAAACTGCTACCTTCATCTGTCCCGGGCGATGGATATGTTTGATATCGCCGATCATGGCGGCTCACTGCCTAACGGATTAGCAAGGGTGGGGGCAAAAAGGGTGTTGATAATAGGCGTAGAAACAGATGTATTGTTTCCCATCGAACAACAAAAAGAACTGGCTGAAGAATTGGAGGATGGTAAGCGAGAGGTTCAATTATTCGTCTTACCGTCAATTCAGGGACACGATTCTTTTCTGGTCGATATGGATCGATTTCGCCCGGTGCTCTGCGATTTCTTCAATTGCTCAATGAACCAGCCAGGGAAACTCAAAAGCGCCTAGTGTGGTGTCCTATACAAAACGTGCTTTAAGTGGTGCTCACTTTTTTGTTACACGGCGACGGAGTCAGAAGAGACTACGAGGAAGCCGTTAGGCTGTATCGACTATCAGCAGATCAAGGGATCGCACCAAGCTTACCTAGCCCGCCACCACCTGGCCATTGAGTGATTTGCTTAATGTTGGTTTGCTACCGGACACTACACTCGTTGTCCAGTATTTCCAGACATTCCGTAAAACCAGTTAGGAACATAAACACCACTTTTCATAAGCATTTGTTCTTTAACATGTGCGGATAATAGGAGTAATATTGTATTTAGGAATGGAGACATTCCGCACATAAGGCGGACACTTAAATCTGCCAGCGTACGAAAGACGCCGAGGTCTGAAAACTCTAAGGGAGTCTCGGAGTCGTGAAGTACACATCGGATAACGCGTATCCACAAGCCCAGCTCTGCTGGGCTTGCTTATTTTGGAACTGGAAAACTCAAATTCACATCGAAGAAATGATCGGTCGCCGAATCCGAATAACCTGATTTCGACTCAGATCACAACGCAGCAGTTGTGAGTGTTGAGTGGAAGTTATTAGTACCCTTGTGTTACCCCATATCTATCACGATGAAACGCACTGTTTCCAAGTGCATGTTCACAGACCCTGGATCGCTTCATAAAGAAACCAATTTCGTACTCATCGGTCATGCCAATACCGCCATGCATTTGCACGCCTTCGCTGCTGACCAGATTGTAGGTATCGTTCAAACGGGCTTTTGTCAGGCTGGCCAGCTCTGCAATTTGATCGGAATCATCGTCCAGGGCGGACAATGCTTCGAGAACCACGGATTTTGACAGTTCCACTTCACAGAACATTTGTGCTGCCCGGTGTTTTAATCCCTGGAATGAACCAATAGGCACACCGAATTGCTCACGAACCTTCAAATATTCAATGGTGCGTTCAAAACACTCCTGAATACCACCTAACATTTCTGCGGAAAGTAAAATACGGCCTGTGTCCAGCACACGGTCCAATACATCAGCACCCTGACCTGCCTCGCCAAGCAGAATCCCTTCCGCGCCTTCAAATTCTATGTTCGAGGCATTGCGGCTATCTGCCATGATTGTGCGCGTGATCTTGACGGCAGGTGAGTTGCTATCCACCAGCACCAGCGATATGCCATCTCGATCTCCGCTTTTGCCGGATGTTCTGGCTACAACCACGATTTTGTTCGCCACATGGCCGTCCAGCACAAATTTCTTGCTGCCGGTGACGGTATAACCACCGCCGGATTTCTCAGCCGCGGTACTGACGCCGTATGGATTGTGGTGGGGAGACTCTTCCAACGCGAGAGTGAGTAAAAGCTCGCCGCCTGCCACCTGGGGCAGAAGTTCGCTTTTAAGCTCATCCGAACCACCATGAAGGATAGCGGTCGCTCCCAGGGCAGCAGTGGCAAACAAAGGTGAGGCAGCGAGCGTTCGACCGCACTCCTCCATCACGACGCCCATGCCAAGATAACCAAATCCGAGACCACCAAAGTCTTCAGGGATTGTGATACCCGCCCAACCCAGTTCCACCATCTGTTGCCAGGTCGCGGAATCGAAGCCACTGTCGCTTTTGTCATCCCGTAATGTGCGCAATTGTGTGATAGGTGTGTTATTCGTGCAGAAATCTTTCGCTGCATCCTTCAGCATATTTTGTTCTTCGTTAAGTACCAATGGCATCTGAGTTGCTCCTAGTCGTGCTTTCAAAAATCTGGTGTTTACGCCAGGTTGGACCCGGCAGTTTTAATTATATCAATCTGGCAAGCCAAGTACTCGCTTGGCAATAATATTCATTTGAACCTCTGAACTGCCACCGGCAATCGAACTTGCCTTGGATCTCAGCCAGGTTCGTGTCAGTACCTGCTCTTCACCGCTGAATGTCTCGCCCTCCCAACCCATGGATTGAGTACCCATTACCTTCAGCTGCAGTTCCAATCGCTCCTTGCCAATTTCCGAACCGTAGTACTTAAACATCGATGTGGCATAAGTCGCGGTCTCACCCTTGTCATTTTCTGCCATGGCTCGTTGCTGGGTAAGACCATATACCCGGTGATCCATATCATTCTGAACGATGGAACCTCTCAATGTTCCGTCTGCCAGTTTACCATCCACAAGACCTACGTATTCCGTGGCAATAGCCGACAACTCACGCATCCCGTCGTATCGGCCTCGTCGACCGCCGGAATTCATACCCGAGATGGAACTCCGTTCGTGCTGTAGCAGTCGTTTACCCACTGTCCAGCCCCGATTGAGCTGCCCAACCAGGTCGTTCTTCTGCACCAGGGCATCATCAAAAAACGTTTCACAAAAAGGCGAATTACCGCTGATCAATTTTATGGGTTTCACCGACACACCAGCTTGGTCCATATCAATCAATACGAAGCTGATTCCCTCATGCTTCGGTGCCTGGGGATCTGTACGCACCAGTGTAAATATCCAATCGGCAAACTGAGCACCGGATGTCCAGATTTTCTGCCCGTTAACCTGGAAGTAATCACCCTTGTCTTCGCATTTTGTCTGCAGACTGGCAAGGTCCGACCCGGCTCCCGGTTCGCTATAACCCTGGCACCAGCGTATCTCTCCATTGGCTATTTTGGGTAAATGTTCTTTCTTCTGCTCTTCAGTGCCGTAATCCAATAGTGTCGGACCAATCATGCTGAACCCCATACCACCAATGGGGCTTCGGGCATTGATGGCAATCATTTCATCCTGCAGTACCAGGAACTGTGCTTTCGACAAATCCGCGCCACCGTATTCCTGGGGCCACATGGGCGCCGTCCAGCCCTTGTCTGCCATGCGGTCAAGCCACAATTTAGCATCAGGATTCTTGTACTGCTGTTTCTTACCCCCGCCGATAAACTGATCTTCTGTAGCGGGTTCCTTCATGCTGGCCGGGCAGTTTGCCCCCAGCCACGCTCTCGTATCGAGACGAAACTCGTCCAATGCCCCCATGACAGTCCTCCATTGCTTTATTAGCAAATGTTGATTGGATGATAGTCCGAAATATTTCTAAGCCGTACACTATCAAATTAGTCCAGGCAAAAAAATACCTAACGCGCTCAATGATCAGATTGATACGAGAACCTTAATGTTGCCTATGCAGGCTTCGGGCAAAAAACGAGAGACAAATCGGATCCGAATCGTCGTTCAGCCGGTCATATCCAGGCTGGTCGATGCCAGAGCCTGGAATTCTATCGCCAATTTGGGCCCAGCGCCTTCATCCTCATGTTTAAAGTACGCATGACAGTGTACAAAACCGGCTTCAAGCGCTGTTTTTACCCATTTACGCAAACCACGTTTGTCGTAACCGGGATTTCTTAGTCGAAAGTATCCCCAATCAGCAGTTGCCACGAAAGGTAACGTCGAATCTTCACTCTGAGAATGCACAAGCGCAACATTCTGGTTACGCAGGCATGCAAACACCTGCTCATCGAACCAGGACTCATGGCGAAATTCGATAGCAGCAGGTACGGTACCGGGAATCAGGGACAGGAATGATTTAAGCCGCTCAATATTGCATCTCATATTCGGAGGCAACTGGAACAGCAGCGCACCAAGCTTATCGCCTAGAACCGCAGTATTTTTTGATCAGGTATTGCATCGTTTCGTCTGTCTCTTTGAGTCTTTTCTGATGGGTTATGCGACGAGAAGCCTTGATGACAAACCGAAAAGTCTCTGGTGTCTCACTTGACCAATTCTGCAATACGACCCGTTTCGGCATACGGTAGAAGGTGTTGTTGATCTCAACCGCTCCGAGTTGAGAAGCATAATATGACAACATCTCGTTGTCCTTCAGACCTTGAGGATAAAATACGCCCTTCCATTGTTTGTAGCTGAAGCCACTGGTACCAACAAAAAATGTCATTCGCCCCGGTCCTCACGAATTATCAGGCAATATCAAAACCCTGGGGACGAAAGTTTACCTTTTATTTTTGGACTTACAAAATTGTGCTGCCGGGTCGAAGTGACTGCCGCATCGTACCTACACCAACGTGCCACTCATCATGTTGATCGCTGCATCCAGCGCTTTCCCCAGGCCACCCTCGTTTGCCCTGTTGCTACCGGCAATATCAAATGCGGTACCATGATCCACTGAGGTACGAATGAAAGGAATCCCCATTGTCGCGGTGATGCTATCCTCGAAGTTGTGCATCTTGATCGCGATATGCCCCTGGTCATGGTAGAGGGCCATCACAGCATCAAACTCACCATTAACCGCCCGATAGAAAACAGAATCCGCAGGATAGGGCCCAACGACATCCAATCCCAGTTCACGGGCCTTTTCAACTGCGGGTGCAATCTCATCATGTTCCTCACTACCTAACATGCCGCCTTCACTCCCATGAGGGTTCAAGGCAGCCACAGCAATACGCGGTTCCTTGCCGGACCATCGACGCAGATGCCGAGCAGTCAACAACAGTTTCTCAACGAGTATAGGTGTTTTCACATATCTCACGGCATCGGCGAGGGACTTATGTGTAGACAAATGTGCAACCTTAAGGCCCGTGGTCATCAACAAGGTTGCTGTTAATTCTGCCCCGGTCATTCGACCCAATATTTCCTGGTGACCAATATCACCATGATACCCGGCGGCATGCACAGCTTCTTTATTGATGGGACAGGTAACAACACCCTGTATTTCACCCGCCAATGCCATATTCACCGATGACTCGAAGAACGCAACTGCAGCATGGCCACAAGCGTCACAGACCCGCCCCATCTCCAGATGGTCAGCATCGAATTCAATCGGCTCGACTACCTGTATCACATCGGATACAGGCGTCACCTCTTTCACGGATGAGCGAATGACGATCGGGGTCTCAATGCCCGTCTGCTGCATAGCCAGCTTCAGACAGGCCGCGTTGCCAATGACAAAAGGTTGGGCGCGGGAATATACATCAGGTCGACTGAGCGTTTTTACCGCTATTTCAGCACCCACGCCTGCAGGATCACCCATGGTTACCGCCAAGAGAGGGTTCATAATTCACCCATATTCTGATTTTTGTTGTTTGATACCGTTTTTGTCTAACACCAAAGTAGCGTTTATCGCTTTCCTAAAATGAACTCTGCCACCAATTGTGGATTCTGATTGGGCATAAAATGCGTCAACTGCGGTAAGTAGACATCCCGACCATTACCAAACAGGTCGGCCAGCCCAGTCCACGTCGGGGATTTGCTGAAATCAAGTTCTGTACTCTCACTTTCGCGCTGCTGTGCTCTTAGCACTGTAACAGGTATGGTTATTTTTTCGACCAGTTCATGAATATCCACAGATGAGTTACCCATGTAAATGGCGGCTTCTACCTCTGGTGGGCATGCCAGGTTGAATCCAAGGCCTTGCGGGTCAGGAACTAAGCCATATTCACAATAATCCTGCAGTGATTCCTTTAGCCAGGTGCTGTAACTTCCTCTGCCCTCAAAATTGTCGAACATCGCTTGCGCATCGGCGAACTGATTCCTCCTCCGCGCGACAGGATGGCCGCCCCCTTCAATGATAAAATTCTCATGTGGCGACCCGGCCTGAACATAGAACTCCGGGTCCATTATAACCGGGTCAACTAAGACAGCGCGTTTAAACCTGCCCGGTTCGTGAGCCATGGTCTGGCTCAAGGCGTGTCCACCCATTGAATGTCCAACACCCACCACCTCGTTCAGATCAAGGCTGTTAACAAGAGCGGTGACATCGGCACCAAACTGGTCCCAGCCGAACGGTCCCTTGTTTTTACTCCGGCCATGTCCACGCAGGTCAATGGCGATTATGTGCTCGTCACCCAGATACTTAATAGTTTGATCCCAGCATCGGGCGTGGAATCCTGTGGCATGAATCAAAAAAATGGTTTCCTCTGCCGGATCTTTCTCTCCCCATTCAAACCAGCATAACTCTGTGTCATTGATCTCAAGGTAATTTTCTTTACACGCTCTCACGGCTAAATCCTTCAATTCAAAATAGACGTCCCAACAGGCAATGCTAGCCTGAGTGCTACCAACTCACAATCATGCACACCATTCACGATGTTGATACTATCCATCCCTTTTGCACGCGACCCACCAAAACCAGAAAAACAATCCAATGCTCACCGCAAACCGGGCCAAAAAAATCGCCGTAATCGGATTACCGATTATGGGAGGTATGGTCTCAAATGTACTGCTGGGATTAATTGATACGGCGATGGTCAGTACCCTGGGAAATGCTGCCCTGGGTGCCGTGGGTCTCAGCTCGTTTGCTGCGTTTATTTACCTTGGGTTATTTTACGGTTTTTCCATCGCCGTCCAGGCCACTGTATCAAGGCGCTGGGGTGAAGGCCACGCGGATGCCTGTGGTCCATATTTAAGTGGTGCCCTTCTCCTGATCCTTATCTCAGCACCCGTCCTGTCTACACTATTGTATTTTCTTGCTCCTTATCTGTTTCCCTTAGTCAATGGTGACCCAGAGGTCATTAGCATAGGCACAGACTACATACGCTGGCTCATCCTGCAGGCAGTGTTCGTCGGTTTCATCGCTGCCAACACCGGATTCTGGAATGGGATCGGTTTATCCCGAATCTACGTGCCCTCGCTTGTTACTATGCATATCTCAAACGTGGTGTTTAACTATCTGTTTATTTTCGGTAATTTCGGCGCACCGGAGATGGGCGCAGAAGGGGCCGGATTCGCCACCGCCCTGGCTTCTGTAGTGGGTTCCGCTTTGTTTCTCTACCTGGGGATCAGATACGGCAAGCCATTTGGCTATTTACGAAGGCTTCCTCAAATTTCTGAAACCGTCAACATTCTTCGACTGGCGATTCCCGCAGGCTTTCAACAACTATTGGACACACTGGCGCTAACAATCACCTACAGTATTGTCGGCATGGTAGGTACTATGGAGCTGGCCTGCTATAGCGTTCTCATCAATTTTATCAATCTGGTGGGTTTACCGGCCTGGGGGCTGGGCACAGCAGGGGCGACACTGGTCGGGCAGGCACTGGGCAGGAAAAACATCCCTGAAGCAACAGCCTGGGCCTGGGATGTCATTAAAATTGGCGTGGTGGGCATGTTCATTCTGGGGATACCTTTCTGGCTGATACCTGACGAGGTTCTATCCATCTGGATTCGTGACGACACGACCCGCGAACTCGCCATCTGGCCAACTCGAATCCTGGGACTGATGATTTCCATCAACGGTATCGGATATATGCTAGCGACGATGCTAAACGGGGCAGGCGATGTTAAAAAAGTAACCTGGGTAAACCTGGTTACCCAGTGGGGTTTACTGGTACCCGGTGCCTACCTGCTTGGACCTTATCTGGGATTTGGGCTTATCGGGATCTGGTGTGTGCACCAGTTCGGATATCGCGCCGGGCACGTGTTGATTTTTACCTATTTCTGGCGCCGGGGTGGCTGGTCCAGGATTGTAATCTAGGAGTGGACGGGTTCTCCCAGTGTTATGAAGGTTTCCGAATGGAATTCAAAAAAAACTCCAGAGTTGAACGAGGATCTTTAGCCAACTGTTTAATGGCAATAATCGCATCGTGTTCTTCTTCGCGGGTTTGTTTACCCGTCTTTGAAATCAGCAAACTTGATGCGCCATGGACACTCGCCCAAAAAGCACCAGCTAATTGATGGGTTGGTCGATCAATCAATAGATCTGCTTGCTTGCCACGTTCGATGGTTTGCATCAGCACCGCAAACGCCTCGTTGCTTGCCTCGAGAAGATCAGGGTATTTGCCAAACTCGACCAGCGATGAATCAAACAACAGCAGATATTTTTCCGGATTCTGAGTTGCCCAATGAATATAAGCGAGTCCTACATGCAGAATTGACGCCGCGTGGTCGCCACGATGTCGATCCCGGGCTCGCCGTAATTCAATTTTCAATTGCTGCAGGCCAAAAACAGCTATTGCTGCGAACAGCGCATTTTTCGAATCAAAGTGGCGGTAAGGGGCGGTTTGTGAAACACCAACCTGTCGGGCTAATGCACGTAAACTCAACGTGTCTGCCCCCGACTCCCTCAGGTGTTTAATAGCAGTATCGATCAGGGTCTGCCGCAAATCACCATGGTGATAGGTTAATTTCGTTTGCGGTTCATTCATCTACATCTACTTCTCTTCTAATTGAGAGACTCGACCCCATGAGAGCTCGGCCCATGAGAGCTC
>JAPYTQ010000001.1:251156-263525 GCA_029941905.1 Pseudomonadales bacterium
CCCATGAGAGCTCGGCCCATGAGAGCTCTTGGCCCAATCTTAGCATCAGACCTGCAGTTTGCCTTAATAATCCTCCTGCGAGTACACTCAAGCCACATGATCGAGCACAATCCGACCACAACCCCACCGCAATCCGCGCTGGCGCAGGAATCTTATGCCAAACTATAAACTGAATGTGAATGGTAAAGCCATCAAGTTGAACGTTGATGCAGAAATGCCGCTGTTGTGGGCTCTCAGGGACGAACTTGGACTGGTAGGTACCAAATTTGGTTGTGGTATCGCTCAATGTGGTGCCTGTACGGTACATGTCAACGATCAACCCGTTCGATCTTGTACCACCAGAGTGTCTGACGTAGCGAACCAACAGATTCGCACCATTGAAGGTTTGGCAGATGGCATGCAGTTGGATCCGCTACAACAAGCCTGGATTGATGTTGACGTGGCTCAGTGTGGCTACTGCCAGGCAGGTCAAATCATGTCAGCTGCAGCATTGCTGAAGCAAAATCAAAATCCGACCGATGATGATATCGACGCTGCGATGGCAGGCAATTACTGCCGATGCGGCACTTACAACAGAATTCGTACCGCAATTCACACCGCCGTTAAATATCACGATGCAATGGCGTCTTCGACCCGGGCCCCAGATCTCACGGAGGACACTACACTAGTATGAAAGACATGAATCAAACTCCTGCTGACGCGACAAACGAAACACATGACGAGGATATCGACCTGGTTCGCGCCATACGGATCCAGTTAGCAAATCAGTCCAGGAAAAATCCTGAATTGCTCGGAAAATTCTCTGTCCAAAATCTGAACCGGCGATCATTTCTGAAGCTGACCGGCATCACCGGCGGCAGCCTGCTGCTTGCGTCAATTTTACCGGCCAACCCTGGATCGGCCGAAGAGTTGGGCAGCCTTGTTGGTTCCGTCGAACTCAATGCTTTTATCAAGGTATCCTCAGATGGGCGTATTGTCATCTATTCCTCTAATCCGGAAATGGGTCAAGGTATCAAAACAGCACTACCCATGGTGATTGCGGAAGAAATGGGTGCAAAGTGGGAGGATGTCGAGGTTTTGCAATCCGAGGTTGACGAATCCCGATTCGGCCGACACGGAGCAGGTGGGTCAACAACAATACCCAGGACTTTTGACCAGATGCGTACCATGGGTGCTTCGGCTCGCGAAATGTTTATTGGCGCCGCATCTATCGCCATGGAACTGCCGCGAGAAGAGCTACACGCCCAGGACAGTACCATCTCTCATCTGTTTTCGAGCCGTTCACTTTCGTTCGGTGATCTGGCAGCCCTGGCGGTGAAACAGGCAGTGCCGGACCCGGATTCACTGGTGTTCAAGGACAAGGCAGACTACACCATCATCGGTACATCAGTCACCGGTGTGGACAATCTCGACATTGTCACCGGTCTGGCATTGTTCGGCATCGACGTCAGAGTCCCGGAAATGCTGTACGGCGCTTACCAGAAATGTCCTGCATTTGGTGGCCTGGCGCTAAGCGCAAATCTTGACGAGATAAAAAAAATGTCGGGAATCAAAGATGCATTTATCGTCGAGGGCAATGGCAATGTCCGGGAATTGTCGTCCGGGGTTGCGATTGTAGGCACATCGACCTGGGCCGTTTTCAATGCGAAACGGAAACTCAAGGTCAAATGGGATGAATCCGGCGCCTCAAAAGACAGCTGGACGGAAATGGTGAGGTCGGCGAACCAGATTAAAGACAAACAGGGCGAGGATCTCATCACAGACAATGGCGATGTTGATAAGGCGTTTTTAAACCCGGATAACAAAACAATCAGCGCCTTCTATCAGTATCCTTTTGTATCCCACTTATGCCTGGAACCGATGAACTGTTCAGCCAACTATCAGGCCGGTAAAAATGGCAAGCAGCACACGCTGGAACTTTGGATCCCTACCCAGGCACCGACCCGCGCCTACCCCATTGCCAAGTCAATGTTCGGGCTGGAACAGGGCCAGGTGAAAATTCACCAGATGCGCCTGGGGGGCAGCTTCGGTCGCAGGGTTTATAGCGAATACATTTGCGAAGTTATTGAAATGTCCCGGCACGTGGGTGCACCCGTGAAACTCACCTGGACCCGGGAAGAT
Organism: Pseudomonadales bacterium; assembly: GCA_029941905.1. GTDB lineage: Bacteria > Pseudomonadota > Gammaproteobacteria > Pseudomonadales > Azotimanducaceae > JAHRVQ01. Next base: position 253,278 of record JAPYTQ010000001.1, read on the forward strand.
GATCTGCAGCACGATTTTTACCGGGTGGGCGGATTTCAAGCTGTCAAAGGATCCGTTAACAGAAAAGGCGAAGTCGTTGCATTCGACGATCACTTTATTGGTATGACATACAAGGGTGGAGGACGCATCAGCGGGTCCGGATTCAGGGCAACTGAATTTCCCATGCTTAATCTCAAGCATACGCGTGCCAGTAAAACCATGTTTGATATTGAAACGCCCTGTGGCCCCTGGCGAGCACCAGGGGCGAATACAACTGCATTTGTAATTCAAAGTTTTATTCATGAACTGGCTCACGAGGCTGGCCGGGATCATCTTGATGTCTTACTGGAAATCATGGGTAAACCTCGATGGTTTGAACAGGGTAATATCCGTTCACTCAATACCGGACGTGCAGCGGACGTCATTAAACTTGCCGCCGCGGAGTCAAACTGGGGCCGGAAAATGCCCAGGGGATATGGCCTGGGTTTGGCTTTTCACTTCAGCCATGCTGCCCATGTCGCCGAGGTGGCAGAGGTTAGCGTCGACAGGAATAAAAAACTCACCGTACACAACGTCACCGTTGCCGTTGACGTGGGTCCCATTATCAATATGAGCGGCGCGACATCCCAGGTGGAAGGCGCAGTGATTGACGGTTTTAGCACCATGATGGGCCAGAAGATTACGATGGAAAACGGTCGAATTGAACAGTCGAATTTACATGATTACCAGGTGCTGAGAATTCCCGATGCACCGAAGGTCGACATTCACTTTATCCAGAGTGATTACAGTCCTACAGGTCTGGGTGAACCGGCGTTGCCTCCCCTTGCACCTGCGGTCGCCAACGCGATATTCGCCGCCACGGGCCACAGGGTAAGAACCATGCCACTAACGGATGAGGGTTTTAGTGTTTAAATCTTTGTTTTCCTGTTGACGTAAATCCTCGCCAGCGGATTTGCCGTCACGCCATGTGCCAACACACTCATCACCACGGTCGCCGAAACTGTCATCACAATGACTTCGACCCCAGGCAGTGATGCCTGAACGAAGATGATGACGAAGACAATACTCGCAAGCCCTCGTGGTCCGAACCAGCCAAGAAACAGTTTTGTTTGCCAGTCCAGGCCCAGTCCGGTCAGTGAAACAAATATTGGCAGGATACGAATCAACGTAAGACTGAGGATTGCATACAACAATATCTCCCAACTCATTGAGGATGCGAACTGACCCACAACGGCAATACCAAAGAACAGCCAGGTTAACATCGCCAACATTTCACCGACACCCTCTGCTGGTAAAGTAAGCTCGTGAATTTTGCTTGAACCCATACGATTCAAAACCAAACCACCAATGAAACTTGCGATAAAACCACTACCGTGCAACGCCTGAGCCAGGGTAAAACACGCGATAGCGAGGCTCGGAATTAAAAGCTGCATCCAGATACTGGTGATCCATCCCCTTTCATGGCAAATCCGCATTAGCGAGCCACCAAGCAAGGTTAATCCGACACCCACCAGCGCACCGATCCCAATTTCCTGGGCAACCAGTGACAATACAAGTGCAATCGGCCTGCTCTCTCCTGCCTCACCTGTGGCGATCGCCAGGAAAACCAATAGAATTGGCACACAGATACCATCGTTTAACCCACTTTCGAAGTTAAGGCCCTGTCTTATATTCGCTGGTACAGTTTCGTTGGCGATTACCGGCTTGCCGAGTGCTGCATCGGTGGGAGCGAGCATGGTCGCTAGAAGCGCGACATAGACCCAGCTCATCTGCGTAAAAATAAGTTCACCAACGCCATAGCCCAACAAGAGTACAAGCGGCAAACCAATCAGCAACATCCGTTTTGGTATGGCAGAACTTTTTCGCAGTACACCAAGGTCCGCAAGGGAGGCATCGACAAATAAAATGACCCCCAGAGTCAGCTCCGCAATAAGCCTTAAGCTCTCTGCGTTATATTGATACTCAAATACGCCAAAGACCTGGGGTCCGAGGAGGTAACCACAAAACGTGAAAACAATCGGGCCACTAATTATCGTTTTTTCGAGCCTTCCCGCAATCAGGCTGTAGGCAAACGCAAACAAAGCGAACACTGAAAATGTTATGTAGGTTTCTGTCATCACATAGTCCCTCTTGGTCTTTTCTTCCCTGACTAGCACAGCCATTGCGCGCCAGCCTGGGTCTACCTCAGAATTGCATTTTTCATTGTACGAGGATTCATGTCATTTGGAAGGATTGGCAACCTGTTAGCAACCTGTTGCCAACGATCAAGTCGTTAAACCCCTGTATATTTTCGACAATTCGTTGGGTAACTGGGTGATATCCTGCATGACCATATATTGCTGATCCGGACACATTTCTCTCAAATAGTCATGCCCGGACGGATCGACGGTTAAACAAAAACTCTGTACCCCTTTCTGGTTCGCCTCGGATAGTGCCTTGGTAGTATCTTTGATGCCATAGTCTTTGCTACTCCGGTCAGCCCCATAATCAAAGTCCTGGGGGTACCCATCCGAGATAATAATAAGTGCCTTGACCCTGCTTTCTGTGGCTGCCAGCATTTTTGTCGCATGCCTGATGGCTGGACCCATGCGGGTACTTCGGCAGGGTTTAATACCACCTATTCGCCCCTTTACCTTATGGTTGTAAGGTTCATCAAAGTCCTTGCAAACGAAATATTCGATGCGGTCTTTGCCGTAGCCGGAGAAACCGCAGACGGAATAGGAGTCCCCCAATCCCTGCAATGCTTCTGCCATCAATACGACCGATTCTTTCTCCAGGTCGATAATCTTATGCCTTGTGTCAGCCGTCAGTTCTCCCTGGTCGAAGTAACCATGCATGAATTCGTCGTCATCGTAATCGGGTGTAACCGGTTCGGCATTAGGATCAACAATGGCGTCATCTGTTGATGCACTCATGTCCAGTAAAAATAATGCTGAAACGTCACGATCTTTTCTCTGCCGCTGGATATAGATATTCTCACTGGGGCTTGCCCCGGATTTTCGATCAACAATAGCTTCAATAGTCCGCTCCAGATCAAGTTCTTCTCCATCGAGCATCCCTTTGACCTTACGCAGCAATTCCGGTCGCAGCATATTGAGCTGTTTTCGAACCCTGTTTGCCAGGCTTCGATATTCGTTCAAAGTATCAGGTACAAAGTCATCATCTACTTCGAGCTGGCGAATCTCATACAGAGTGCACCAGCGTTTTCGATAATCATCAATGGAATGATCCCACTCGTCATACTTGTACGCAGTTTCCGGAATAGGTCCGCGTCTTTCTTCCTTGAGTTTTTCAAACTCCTTGCGACCACCTGGCTCTTCCACATGGTCAATATCTTCAGCAACCACGACATCCGGGTCTGTGATAATGATTGCCATCGCCTCCTGGACATCTCCTTTCGTCAGCTCGTCAACATCAATATCATCAGGACTGGCCAGGCCGGTCATCGACATGCCATCTTCATCATCTTCCGAAAACTCGATATCAGCTTCCTCGATCAGTGCCAGTTCCAGGTTCATCCTGACCTTGTCGAGTGACATCATGCCCCGGTACGCAACCGGGTCAATGTCCTGGAGAAACCGCCTGAACTGGCTAAGTACCTCGTAGCACGCCGTAACAGCGTCCATCGTATCGAAGACGGAGGCTGTGGACTGCTTTAATGTCATCGCAATATCCAAGAGATGTGGCAATTCCGATTGGCAAGTACCGGCGACAAATTCAAAACCTGATCCATCGAGGGTATATTGTTGTAAGGCCTCCAACAACTGCTTTCTCGGATCTACAGCGGTGACCTTTCTCGACTCGATTGCATCGAGTTTTTGTACAGCAATATCACTTGCAATACCTTTATAGTGCCGCTGCACCAGCCAGTCTACCCGCCCATCTTCCAGGATTCGAAATATCTGTGCCGCTAGATGCGGTTCTTCGAAAGTTCTAAAAAAATCGGCGAAGGGGATATGAGAATCATTAAAACAAAAATCAAAGGTGCCAAATTCATAACACCCCAACTGATGGGACAGCGCCACCTTTAACCATCTGAAATTTTCATCCCGACGGGGATAGTAGCTGACGACTTCGGGTAAAAAGATACAACTACCGTCAGAGGATGGTAAATTTCGGAAGTCTTCATCCTGGGTTACATTGGATTCCAGCCGGAGTCGTTTGCCAACCAGGGCCTCGGAATACAACTGCAGCGTGCGCTGCTCATCTGAAAATCTCACCTGTCCCCGTAAGGTTTCGAGTAGCTCAACAGATTTGGCAGACTCAATTCGAATGAATGCGATGCAGGCTTCAAAGTTCAGTGGTGCCAGTTCCAAACCCTGTGAAAGCCAGCTTTTCATCACCGGCAGATTATCCAGCGGCAATTGACGGCAGCTTTTGACCAGTGCTTCTGCCAACTCGGGATGTTGGATATCACTGAGCAGGTGAATCAGAATTTTCACTTCGATTGCTGAGAGTTCCGGAATCATCTCCTCCAGCGCTGTCAGCCAGCCCTTGATTGGCAGATTCTTGATGGTGTAGTCAAATATCAACCGATCAAATTCTGTCTCCACCCCCACCAGGCGGTGCATCATTTGACCGTAACTCGATGCATATTCCTGGCCATTGCGAACCGAGGCCTGATAGAGTTTAGCCGCAAACATCCAATTGATCTGCGGGTACTTTTGTGAGACTGAGAGTAGTTCTCTGGCCTCGTTGCGACCCAGCCGGGTCATATCAGTTGCAATCGAAATCCAGCTGGTAAAGCTTTCTACATCCTGGGATCGGGCGACAAGAAATACTGTTGTGAAGTAGTCAGCAACCAGATTGAAGGCCTGCTGGAACCTTTCGCTTATCACCTTACCTGTGTTTTCAATAAGCTCCAGTTGCCTGGGAATAGGTGAATCCAACGTTGCTTCGATGCCTTGAAAGTATCGCGTACTGGGCTCAAAGGAATGACCACACAAGTCCAGCCCATACTCGCCAATCTGACACAACCGCTCTTTTCCAGCGATATCCATCAGCCTGGGGCTCATTCGCATGTACAAATTCGCAGTCTCCCAGGCATGCCAACCGGTATCGGCAATATCAAGACAAATATTGGCCCAGATCAGCAGGGATTCTTCATCCAGCCGGGTTGCGAGATCAGATTTGACCACCGGAAAGATGATCCCGGATTGCTTGTTTAATCGGGTGAGTTCCAGCTCAATCTGATGGGTGGTTTTCACGCCGGAAAAATTGTTTTAACCAGTTCCGCTATCGCGCCCTGGACATCTTCGTCATCGGTCACGGCTTTGCAAATTGCCACTTCGCTGGCGCGAAGTGGCGCTATACCCTTTATCATCAACTGACCGGCGTACACTAGTAACCGGGTACTCACGCCCTCATCAAAGCCGTGGTGTTTCAGATTCCGAACCCGGGAGCCCAGCCGAGCAAGATCCAGAGCCTTTTCGTCATCGACGCCGCTTTCGTGGGCGATGATACTGGCTTCATCAGCTTCACCGGGGTAATCGAAATCGATGGCTATAAATCGTTGCCGGGTACTTGGTTTCAGATCTTTGAGCACATTCTGGTAACCAGGGTTATAGGAAATCACCAGCAGAAAGTTGGGATGTGCATCCAGGATCAATCCTTGTTTCTCTACCGGTAAAATTCGACGATGGTCTGTCAGGCTGTGAATCAACACTGTGGAGTCCTTGCGAGCCTCAACGATTTCATCCAGATAGCAAATAGTGCCGTCTTTCACGGAACGGGATAGTGGTCCATCTTGCCAGACGGTCTCATCTCCCTGAAGCAGGAACCTGCCTACCAGATCCGTAGCGCTCAGATCCTCATGGCACGCCACAGTTTGCAGGGGCTCATCGACAGACCGACGTTCCGCATCGCTGCGGTCACCGCGAAACAACCGATGGGCCATATACTCAATAAAACGAGTTTTACCGCAACCTGTCGGGCCTTTCAGTAACACAGGCAGCTTCTGCTCGTAGGCCGAGAGAAAAATTTCCACCTCATCTTCAAGAGGCAAATAATATGGCACCTCAGTTGAACTGTCAGTTTCAATATTCAAAGTATTCAACGACTACTCTCCTAGCCACCTGGGTGTGCGTTTCTCTAAAAATGCATTAACGCCCTCGACATAATCTTTCTGCTGCATCATTTCGTTGAGCAGAATCTCACTTTCCTGAACCGATTGAGCAACATCACGGTGCAGGTCCGTATAAACCTGTCGTTTGGATACCGTCAGCGAAGCAGGTGATACTGTATCTTTCATCTGCTTTGCGTACGCCATCACCTCGGGCAATAGATCTTTATTTTCCACAATGCGATTCACCAGGCCAAGCTGCTCGGCTTCTTCTGTCATGAATATACGGCTTGTGAATAACAGGTCATTTGCTCGTGCCAGACCAATAATTCTTGGCAGCAACCAGGACAAGCCGTACTCCGCGGGGAGATTGAGCTTGCCGTGGGCCGTCGTGAGTTTCACCCCCGGAACCGCAAATCTGATATCTGCAAAACAGGCCAGAACCAGTCCTACCCCGGCCGCCGGGCCATTAATGGCCGCAATAACGGGTTTCGACAAGCCAAAATGATAGGCAAAAGAAGCATCAAACTCTGGCCTGACGCCGTATCCAGGTTCAGCGAGCTTGTCGGGGGTACCGGCATCATAACCGCCTCTTTCCACGTGACCCTCCAGCGCTTTCGAATCTGCACCGACACAGAACGCACGACCGGAGCCGGTGACGATGATCACCCGGACACTATCGTCATTCTCCAATTGATCCAATACCCAGCGATATTCCGTATGCATCCGGCCGGTCCAGGCATTCATTCGATGGGGTCTGTTTAGTGTGATCAATGCAATCTGATCTTCGATATCAACAAGAACTGTTTTAAGTTCCATCCACAAATCCCCTGGTGAGGTTAACAATGTTATCGAGCTGGCCATTGAAAAAGTGATCCGCCTCTTCCAGCATTTCCACCTTTTCAGAACCGAACATTTCTATCACAGGACTTTGCGTAGCGATCGTATCCTCGCTCCCGAGAATGACCAGCAACGGGCACTGGATATCCGGACTCGTACCCTGGCGAGCCGGTGACAGCATCTGAACAGGCGGCGCAACCAGAATGGAACCGAGAAGTTTTGAATCCGTGCTGGAATCATGCAGTACGGTCAATGCCATCATTGCCCCAAAAGAATATCCACAGAGATAGTAGCCTGCATTGGGATGGGTTGCTTTACACCAATCAATTACCGCCTGTACGTCCTCTGCCTCGCCATTTCCGCCTCCGTACTCCCCTTCGCTTGCGCCCACTCCCCTGAAATTGAATCTCAGTGTACTGGCGCCTTTTGACTGGAACCCTGTGGCCAGCATGGAAACGACATTGTCGTGCATACTGCCGCCGTATTGGGGATGGGGATGACACAAAATCGCAATATCCGGGCTGGACCCAAGGCTGGAATCTGTATCAAAACTGTCAAACTCCGCTTCCAGTTGCCCTGTTGTGCTAGGTATGAACAAAAACCATGGATCCTTTAGATAATCCGGTCATCTAATCTATCACACTATCGTTACACGGTACTTGTCCTGTGGCAGTGTTTCGCCCACAAGAACGTGTTAGAACAATGATTGGCGGTTAGATACAATACTCCAAACTCACCTGCGATACTTATCATGCGCTTCTTGCTATTTCTTTTTATCAGTATCCCTATTCTGGAAATGGTTGTCCTGATCCAGGTGGGCGGCATCATTGGAGCAATTCCGACCGTGGCACTCGTGGTGCTGACAGCGACCCTGGGGATATGGTTACTTCGTCTTGAGGGTATGGCAACGCTTAATCAGGTTCAGGAAAAATTAGGCCGGGGTGAGATTCCCGGGCGAGAATTGCTGGAGGGCATCATGCTCCTGATCGGTGGTGCATTGTTACTCACTCCCGGATTTGTCACCGATGCCATTGGTTTTGTCTGCCTACTGCCCTTTCTCCGTAAGCCTATCGCCCAGTGGCTGATCAACAAAGGATTGATGAAGTACTTAAACATCTCCAGCAACGGTCAATTCAGCCAAGGCAATTTTTCTGGCTCGTTTTCACAGTCCCAGTGGCACGAACAAGGAACGACAATTGAAGGTGAGTTCGAAGACCAGACTCGTGATCCCGGATCAGAATCAAATTTGAATGATAGCCACGATAACGACGACAGCAAGAGAATTACTTAGTGAAGAATGCCGCGCTGCAGGAATTTGTCAATAATTTCTGGGAACAAGACATCATTGAAAGCCTGGGCGAATATATTAAGATTCCGAACAAGTCGCCCATGTTTGATGCTGACTGGGAACATAATGGCCACATGGCCAAAGCCATGGATCATGTGATGGCCTGGATTGAATCACAACAGGTCGATGGGTTGACCATGGAACTCCACAAACTGAAGGGCCGAACACCCACGTTATTGTTAGATTATCCCGGAGAAATCGACGAAACCATCCTGATTTATGGTCATCTGGACAAACAGCCGGAATTTAACGGCTGGCTTGACGGTCTTGAACCCTGGAAGCCAGTCAGAAGAGAAGACAAACTTTATGGCCGTGGAGGCGCTGATGATGGTTATGCCATTTATTCCGCCATCGCGGTGATCAAGGCACTCCAGTCCCAGAACCTCCCTGCACCCAGGCTGGTAATACTTATCGAAGCATCCGAAGAAAGTGGCAGCCCGGATCTGCCTTATTATATGGAGTCACTGTCAGAAAGAATGGGTACGCCCGGGCTCGTTATCGCGCTCGACTCCACCTGCGGTAACTATGACCAACTCTGGATAACCACCTCTCTGCGGGGCATGCTGCTCGGTGAGTTGAGAGTACAGGTACTTGAGCAAGGTGCGCACTCAGGTGCGGCGGGCGGTGTCGTCGGATCCAGTTTCAGATTACTCAGGCAGCTCCTGTCCCGGGTTGAAAACGAGCAGTCAGGCGCCATACTGCCTTCTTTCCTGAACGAGCAGATTCCAGATTCCCGCAGGCAACAAGCCATAGTTGCGGGAAAAGTGCTGGAAGACGAGTTCAAGACCATGTACACCTATGCCGGGAAAAGCGGACCAGTATCTCGCGATGCAACAGAACTTGTGCTCAACAACACCTGGCTTGCTTCTTTGGAAATAACCGGCATGGACGGAGTCCCGGATATTAAGGACGCAGGGAATGTTCTGAGACCCTACACCGCGGCAAAGTTTGCCTTGCGCATACCACCAACAACGGATGCAAACAAGGTTGCGGGTGAATTAACAGAACTGTTGACCCGGGACGCACCTTACGGGACAACGGTTACTTTCGATCTGGACACACCCAATCCAGGTTGGCATGCGCCGGAAACCTTCGAAAGTCTGGAGGCGTCGTTACAAGCAGCTTCAACTGCCTTTTTTGGGGCACCGGCAATCTCAATGGGATGCGGCGGTAGTATTCCTTTTATGGAGTTTCTGGCTGTTAAACTTCCTGAAGCACAGTTTGTTGTCACGGGACTGTTGGGTCCGCATTCAAACGCGCATGGTCCCAATGAGTTTCTACATATACCGACTGCAAAAAAACTCACTGCCTGCATGGCCAGAGTTGTTTTTGATTGGGGTCAGGATCATGGGTAGATGAAGCCTGGAAAATACAAAGGCCCCCTGGCCAGCGGACTGAACCGGCGTGAATTTTTAAAAACCAGCAGGGCACTGTTACTGCTGGCGTCTTTACCAGCCAAACAGTTGTTCGCGCAAACCCCAGGCCCAGGCAACAAACACAACCCATCTGACCCCCTCGATCTAACGTTCAGCGAGACCGAACAAAGAGTGCTCGATGCCGTGCAGATGCAATTGTTTCCCGATGACGGCGATGGTCCATGTGCGCGGGATCTAAACGCCCTGACCTACCTGCAGTGGGCAATGCAAGACCCCGACAATATAGAGGATGGTGACCCCGAATTTATCAGTAAAGGCGTAGGCTGGCTGACCGACCTGTCAGTGCAAGACCAGGGTAAAGAATTTCCCAGTTTAACGACTGATCAACAAGGCGAAGTCATGCAACAGATATCAAAGTCGAGAACGGGAGAAAACTGGCTCTCGTTACTGTTGTATTACCTGACGGAGTCACTGATGTTAGACCCGGTCTACGGCGGTAACCCAAATTCCATCGGCTGGACCTGGCTTGGACATCAGCCGGGTTTCCCCCGACCGATACCGGGTAAAAGGTTTATGGATTTTGAACAGCCCTGAGCGGCTCCTAGATAACAGCCCTGAGCGGCTCCTAAATAACAGCCCTGAGC
>JAPYTQ010000001.1:263625-368004 GCA_029941905.1 Pseudomonadales bacterium
CCTGAGCGGCTCCTAGATAACAGCCCTGAGCGGCTCCTAAATAACAGCCCTGAGCGGCTCCTAAATAACAGCCCTGAGCTGTTCTGACACATACAGGACAGAAATGAGGAACAAACCGGAATTAGCAATCGAATACGATGTCTGCGTTATCGGCAGCGGAGCCGGTGCCGGACCCATCGCCTATGAACTGGCACTGGCTGGATACAAGGTGGTCATGCTGGAAAAGGGTCGCTTATATAACGAATCCGATTTCAAAAAAGACGAGATGCTGTCGCGTCGAGGCAGTTTTCGCTCCCATATCAGGGATGAACGCCATGTAATTGTTGAACCTGCCAGCGATAGCTGGAGCGAAAAAAATACCAGCCGGTTCTGGGGCGGCAATCTGGTGGGTGGTGCAACCAACTTCATGAGTGGTTACTTTCATCGATTGAAGCCGGAGGACTTTCGACTGCTGTCTGAATTCGGACCGATTGAGGGCGCCAACATTGTCGACTGGCCTATCAATTACGAAGCAATGGAACCCTATTACGCCAAAGTGGAGAAACTCATTGGTATCTCCGGTAAGGTGGTTAACCACCCTAATCTTGAACCACGCTCAACACCGGACTACCCCTTCCCTCCGACCCTGGAGCACCCAATATCTCAATGGTTTGACAACGCCACGTCTGAGCTGGGTTTCCATCCACTTCCCATGGCACGCGCAATCCTTTCGCGACCTTACAAGGGACGAAACAGCTGCGAGTATTCCGGATACTGTGGTAGCTATGGTTGCAGTTCAGGTGCGAAGGGGAGCGCCCGTGCTGCGCTGTTGGCACAAACTCTGGCAACCGGAAACTGCGACCTGGTGACCAGTGCCAAAGCCTACCGAATAAACACTGATAACAAGGGCAATGCCTCTTCAGTGGACTATTTTGATGCCCAGGGCCAGAGCCAGAGAGTACACGCCAGTATCGTCAGCATCGCCTGCTACTCGATCGAATCCAGTCGCCTGTTACTCAGCTCGACGGGTAACAAACATCCGACGGGCATTGGGAATCGCTACAACCAGATAGGAAAAAACCTGCACTGTTGCTCCGGTGGAACTGGTCACGGTATTTTCGATTCAACTCGCTTCAGTCCGAAACAAGCCGCCGGTCTAAAAGTCAGAGGCCCGTTTTTTAACAGGGCGCTTCAGGACTGGTATTTTATCAACGATACCAGTGTGTTTGGACGGCGAGTCAAGGGCGGCACCATTGATTTCGTGTTTGACCCGCCCACTCCTACCGCAGATGCGAACGAACTCAAGTGGGATTCACAAGGGGATCTAATCTGGGGAAGTACCTATAAGCAGCGATTGAAATCACACTTCATTCAATCAAGGGATTTTAAATTCGAGGTATTCTGTGACTGGCTTCCAACAGACAATTGCCATGTTTCACTGCACCGGATTGAAAAAGATAAATGGGGCTCACCGGTTGCGAAAGTCAGGGTCGGCTATCACCCGCATGACTTCAAGGTCTCGGAATATATAGTCGATAAAGGTGTGCAGGTGATGAAGCAGATGGGGGCACAGAAATATTATGGCAGTGCCTCCAGTTCACCCACGCCCAATCTGATTGCCGGGGGATTGCGGTTTGGAAATGACCCAAAAGTTTCAGCACTGGATCCGGATTGCCGTGTTCACGGTACCGAAAACGTGTTTGTTACCGATGGAAGCTTCATGCCCAATGGCGGCAGTGTTACACCTACCTGGACTATTTACGCAAATGCTTTCCGGGTTGCTGACAAAATAAAAGTACAACTTCAATCGAGTTAGCCTTGATCTGACAATATCTCAATTTCAAATTAGTATTGCTTAAGCTCACTAACTGTGCCGCTACAAAAGTAGAAATAACGAAGGACGCACTGCTCGGATATAGTCCGTTCGGATTACCTGGCCGGGTGTGCGCTTTCTGCTGCGGAGGGGGTATGTCTAGCCAACTGAGATTAAACAAATAATTGTTGATCCATATCAGCAAGATAAGGGCGCAGCCATGCTCTAATTTTTCGACCGACGAAACAATCAACTTTAGGAGCAGACCATGGCGATGATTGACGGTGGAGAACTTGTTGGCAGGGCGCTGGCGAATGAAGGCGTTGAAAACGCTTTTGTTTTATGCGGCGGGCATATCATGCCAATTTTCTATGGCATGAGAAAAGTCGGAATCAAGATAATTGACGTGCGCCATGAATGTTCTGCGATGTACGCTGCGATTGCCTATACCCGGGCATCGGGCAAGGTCGCTGCTGTTATCACAACGGCTGGCCCTGGAGTCGGTAATACGGCAGCGGGAATGATGGAGGCAGCATCCTTGAATATTCCAGTACTGCAGATCGGTGGCGCAGTTGCCATGAATAAACGGGATGCCGGTGATTTACAGGATATGGACACCTTGACGCTGATGGAATCCTGTTCCAAATGGGCGAAAAAGTTAACCAGTACACGCCGCATACCTGAATATGTTTCCATGGCATTTCGCCAGGCAATGGATTCAACCCCTGGTCCTGTTTACCTGGAAATTCCAACGGATCTCGTATTTGCGCAGGTAGACCAGGACAAGGTCAGTTTCCCCTCGAACTACATGGCCAGGTCTATTCCCCTGGGAGATCCACAACTAATCGACGAAGCAGCGGCGTTACTCGCCAATGCGGAACGCCCTGCCGTGCTTATTGATGATGCTGCGCGATGGGCGCTGGGTGACGATGCTAAAGCAATCTCGGAGCTGGCTGACTTTTTGAAGATGCCTGTGGGAATTGCTGGCAGTTCCTGCCGCGGTATATTCGGCAGTGAAGCTGAAAATTCAGCACTAAACTTCAACGCCACGGGTGCCGCTGATGTTGTGCTTGCGCTGGGTTGTAAATTTGATTTCAGAATCGGCTCTGGTGCCGGTATTGCGAAGGATGCAAAGGTTATTCAAGTTCACACTGACATGAAACAGATTGGCTTCAACCTCCGCGCTGATGTCGCTATCGTTGGCGGCGCGGGTCCGGTGACTAATCAAATCCTTGAGTCAATCCAGACCAAACGTAATCCCAAAGCAGATGACTCCTGGACAGGACCACCGCAGCAGCGCGGTACCGCAAAACTGCCTGCGCCCTTCAGCGACAAGAAAAGTCCGGCTCACCCTGCTCGTTGTGCCGGTGAAACAGCCAGATTCCTGGAGCAGGAGGCCCAGGACTGGACGATTGTCAATGACGGTGGTGAAGCTTCAGTCTGGATGGGGGCGACATTAACAGCAACCCGTCCCGGTCAAATCCATGCGTCTGGTGCTAACGGAACCATAGGTACCGGGCCCGGTCTGGTGATCGGTGCCTGGGCAGCAAACGCAAAACCGGTCCTGTGGTATACGGGAGACGGAAGTTTCGGTTTCTACCCAATGGAAATGGAGACCATGGCACGATTAGGTATACCCGTGGTATGCGTTATTTCCAATAATTCTGCCTGGGGTATGATCAGCATGGCGGAGAAATATGTTCGACCCAAAGAGATCGAAGCCCAGGGCCAGTGCAACGTGGAATTCCCCCATATGGTCGCTTACGAGAAGATGGCAGAAATGTGGGGCGGATACGGTGAGAAGGTGACCGACCCGGAAGCAATTCTACCTGCTATAAAAAGAGCGGCCGCCACCGGAAGACCTTCAATCATCAACGTTGAAGTGGATGATGTGAGTCTGTCACCGTTTATTGCCGGTTATGCCAATATGATCAAACCGGCCTGAGTAGTCGGTTCTTTAAACATTTTTTAACTGCCTACTTGTAAGCGCCTATTTATAAGCGGCTATTTATAGGCAAAGATGGGATCTTCCAGATCAATTTTTGGTAACTCGTCCTTCTCGACCCAATAATCCTGCGTATGCTGCCATTCCGGTTTATTCCCTCTTTTTGGTAGCAGATGCATGGAACGCATCAGGTAGCCGGGATTGAAGTTTTCCGGGTCCATCCAGGACAGCAGTGGCATGCCCTCATCCTCAGGTCGGAGCAGGGGAACAACGGATTTCACACCCCGACATTTCATGCGGTTAAGCAGACGGCAGACGAAATCACCGATAATATCAACACGCAGAGTCCAGCTGGCGCGGAAGTAACCAAAGATCCATACCATGTTCGGTACACCGGTGAACATCATGCCGCGGTAGGTCACTGTATCGGCGAAGTCGAGAGGCTTGTCGTCGATGGAAAAATTAATCCCTCCCAGGACGCTCAGATTGAAACCAGTCGCCGTGATTATGATATCGGCCTGCAACTCCTGACCGGACTTTGTGAGAATACCCTTCTCAGTAAATTTTTCGATTTCGTCGGTCACCATGGAAGCTTTGCCAGCCTTAATCCCCTCGAAAATATCACCATCCGGCACAAACGCAATACGCTGCCGCCAGGGTCGGTAACGGGGAGTGAAGTGCTTATCTACATCATAGTCGGGTCCCAAATATGCCCGCACGCCTTCGAGTAATTCCTGCTTGACGACTTCCGGTTCCTCGAAGGCGCGCCGTGTGAATTCAGACTGAAGATGTAGAATTTCCCGGCGGACAATCTCGTGAATCCACTCTTCTTTGATGTCCAGCTCACGTAGATGATCCGCAAGCTCGTGTTCATTGCGCCCGGGTACAAAATACGTTGGTGACCGTTGCAGTATCGTGACATGACTGCAATCGGCCGCAATTGCCGGTGCGACAGTCGCCGTGGTGGCACCTGAGCCAATCATGATGACGTGTTTATCTTTGTAATCCAGGTCCTCCGGCCAGGTCTGGGGATGAACGATTTCACCCTTGAAATCATCCATACCTTGCCATTCCGGCGTATAGCCTTTCGCATGCTCATAGTAACCCTGACACATCCAGAGGAAACCCGCGGTGAACTGAACCTCATCACCCGTATCCTTGCGGATACCTTCAAGGGTCCAGGTTTTGTCTTTGCTGGACCAGTTTGCCGAGGTGATATGGTGATGATATCGAATGTGCTGGGCCAGATCCTGCTCTTCGATGACTTCACCCATGTAATTGAGAATTTCTCCCGCGGTAGCAATAGGTGGACCTGTCCAGGGTTTGAACCTGTATCCAAATGTATAAAGATCGCTGTCGGAGCGGATACCTGGATAACGATGCATGAGCCAGGTGCCACCGAAACTTTCCAGACCTTCAAGAACAAGGAAGCTCTGGTCCGGGCACTGTTCCTTCAGATGATATGCCGCGCCCACTCCGGAGATCCCCGCTCCTACTACGAGTACATCAAAATGTTCGGTTTTTTGAGCTTGGTTCATAGTCGGGTCTCTGGTTAATTAATTATCTGACAGGGTATGCGCCGACAATGCGTGATGTTGCAGGTCTAAACAATGATCCAGGTCAAAACGAGGCTGGAGATTCCTGTTGGCACGTCCTTGCGGCACCTGGAAAATTAAAGGAGGATGTGGCAACAGTCACCATAAGTGGATGCCCTGGATGAAAAACTGATGTCAAAACGGCAACGATGGAATGAACGTTACGCTAACAGGGCACTGGTCTGGTCTGCGGAACCGAACCGGTTGTTTTCTACGGAGGTCGCATCACTGGAGCCAGGCCGGGCCCTGGACATTGCCTGTGGTGAAGGACGTAACGCAATCTGGCTGGCGGAAAAGGGTTGGGATGTCACGGCGGTGGATTTTTCTGAAACCGGGATTGACAAGGGAAAACAGATCGCCAGAAAACGCGGCGTCAGAGTGAACTGGATTGTTGAAGACGTTTCTGTCTGGCAGCCACCTGAAGACGCTTACGACCTGGTAGCAATCCTTTATCTGCATACCGATGTTCAGGAACGACAAAAATGGCTCACGAATGTCATCGGTTCGGTCAAGCACGGTGGCACATTGATTTACATCGCCCATGATCCAAGTAACATTAAGGACGGTGTTGGTGGCCCACAGGATCCTGATCAAGTGCCTGGTGTGGCTGAAATCAAAAATTCACTTGGGGATTTTCAAATCGAGATCGCCAGGGTCACAAAACGCCCGGTTGAGAACGACCCCGGCCACAGTAAAGAACGCAGGGGAACCGCCCTGGATTCATTTGTACGTGCCACCAGATTGTAAGGGAAGTCATAAGAGAGGTTGTAAGAGCTGGCTACTAGTGACATTTTAATACTTCTGTGAACAGTGTCTCAAAACCAACGTTAGTCAGTGTTATTTAGTCGTTCAAATCGGTATCCTGCGACAACTCAATCCTGAAATATTTCAATTCTATAAGTCGTGATAAGAACTGTATGGGTTACCTTCATGAGCTCCACTCAACACTACAGCCACTGACGTTCAGGACTGACAAAGACCCGGTGGTCACCAAACCGGATTTAACAAAATACCTCAAGTTTTATTCCATTGATTTCGCGAAAAAACTCGACGTTGAGCATCGCATCGGAATTATCCGCGCCGCTGGTTTTAAAGTTGTGACCCACTATTGGAATGCCCCTGAGGCAAGAGGAACCGTGTTCATTTTTCACGGTTACTTCGATCATGTCGGTCTGTACGGTCAACTCATCCAATGGTGTTTAAAAGAACACTACAATGTTGTCGCAATAGACTTACCGGGGCATGGCCTATCCAGCGGCGAGCAGGCCAGTATCGAAAGCTTTGATCAGTATGGTGCCGTGTTAAAAACGCTGGTATCACTTTGCTCTAAAACACAGCAAAAACCATTTTTTTGTATTGCTCAGGATATCGGAGCAACCGCGGTCATGAATATGATGTGGAAACACAATAAGCGGCCGTTTGCAAAAATGATCTTCCTGGCGCCATTCCTCAGACCCCAGGGCTGGTTCAAGGGGAAAATCTGGTACAGGATCTCAAAATTATTCGTAAAAAGTATCAAGCGACGGATTGTTCCCAACACTGGCAACAGGCAGTTTAATCGCTTTGTTGGTACAAAAGACCCGCTACAATCAAAACGTCAGCCCATTGAATGGCAAACTGCTATGCAGCACTGGATGGATGAGTTTCCTTCACTGCCAACGGAAATCGTAAAGCCGCTGATTATCCAGGGCGATGAAGATGTTACTCTCGACTGGAAATATAATATAAAGCAGATCGAAGCTCATTTCCCAAACGTCATAACCGAATATCTGCCGGGTGCCAATCATCATTTAACAAATGAAGTGAAAAATCTGCGTAACAACATGTTTAAAAAAATCAAAACGTACCTGGATCTGCAGATACTCGAACCTGTCAGCTGAATCAATCAAACACGTCTTAATCTTCGACACTCCCTTAAAGCTCTTGGCGGTTTGTCCTGAGGCATGAAGTATGTTTAATTAAGCACTCATGTATCCGAGCAGGAACCGCC
The DNA here is from genome assembly GCA_029941905.1 of Pseudomonadales bacterium. Lineage (GTDB taxonomy): Bacteria > Pseudomonadota > Gammaproteobacteria > Pseudomonadales > Azotimanducaceae > JAHRVQ01. The sequence goes on from JAPYTQ010000001.1 coordinate 270,948, forward strand.
CATGGATAATTTTAACCCGGGCCTGATGCAAGATAGCAGCCTCACCATTCCTACCTTGTTGGAACATGCCGCGACGAATCACCCGGAAACAGAAGTGGTCGCCCGGATGCTCGACGGCAGCCTGTTTCGTTACACCTATCATGAGCTTGCACTAAGGGCGAGACAGGCCGCCAATGCCCTTCAAAATCTCGGTGTAAAATACGGTGATGTAATCGGTACTCTGGCCTGGAATCATCACTGGCATATGGAGTGCTTTTACGCCATCCCGGGCCTCGGCGCAGTTTGCCATACTATAAACCCCAGGCTGTTTAAGGAACAAATTGTTTACATCATTAACCATGCCAATGACCGAATACTGATTGTTGACCAGGATTTTGTCGCTCTGGTGGAAGAGATTGTGGACCAGATTCCTGACATCGAGAAATTCATTATCCTGGGTGAACGGGGTTGTATCAATGAACCTGAAAAACTCGGTACCGTACTCTATTACGAAGAATTGATCGCTAACGAACCGACGACGATTGACTGGCCCGAATTCGACGAGCGTTCAGCTTCCGGGCTCTGTTATACCTCCGGAACAACCGGTAACCCGAAGGGTGTACTCTATGCTCACCGGTCAACCGTACTACATTCAATGGCTATCGCACAGCCAGACAATCTTTGCTTGTCGGCCCATGACTGTGTCATGCCGGTTGCGCCCCTGTATCACGCCCAAAGCTGGGGGTTGCCCTATGGCGCCTGCATGGTCGGTGCGAAATTTATCCTGCCGGGCCGTCATCTGGATGGACCTAATCTGCTGCAATTGATACGGGATGAGCAGGTTACCACGGGTTGTGGTGTACCCACTATCTGGACCATGGTGCTTGAACATGCCGAGGCAGAAAACCTCGACCTGGGTAAACTGCAACGATTACTCATTGGCGGCACTGCACTGCCAACGTCGATGCGAGACAGATTCCGTGCAAAAGGCGTCAGTGCAGTCCAGATCTGGGGCATGACTGAAACCAGTCCTATGGGCACTATTTCAAGAACCAATCCTGCGATGTCGGTCTTGTCCGAAGAAGATCAGGACAGTCAATTACTCAAACAGGGACGACTGCCTTATGGCGTAAAAATGAAGATCGTACTCGAAGACGGCAGCCGCGCACCGCACGATGGACAAACCTCCGGTGACATCTGGGTGAAAGGTCCCTGGATCGCCAATGGTTACCTGCATGGCGATGGGGGAGAAATGTTGGACGATGAGGGCTATTTCCCCACCGGCGACGTGGGCCATATTGATCGCTTTGGTTTTATGAAAATAACGGATCGTTCAAAGGATGTTATTAAATCCGGAGGTGAATGGATCAGTTCAATCGACATCGAAGATATCGTTACCCGTCATCCTTCCGTCAGTATGGCTGCTGTTGTGGCTGCCTACCACAAGAAATGGGATGAGCGGCCTTTGTTGATGGTGACGTTAAAAGAAGGTAGATCGCTTGAAAAAGAAGAAATGGTCAATCATCTCACGGGAAAGATTGCCAAGTGGTGGATGCCCGACGACATGATTATCATCGACGAAATGCCGATGACGGCCACGGGTAAGATCCGCAAACTGAGCCTGCGGGAGAAATACTGGCATCATCTCGCGTCTGACTAAGCGAATTGTAGTTCGATCTCATTCAGAACACGGTAACATTCAAGTACCTTAGCCACGGATGAATTCGGTTCCCTGGCTTCACTGATGGCCGCAAAAAACTCACGATCCTGAAGTTCGATACCATTCATGGACACATCTACCTGGGAAACATCTATCGGTACTTCTTTGCCATCAACGAGATCATCGTAACGGGCAATATACGTCCCGTTGTCACAGATATAGCGAAAGAATGTACCCAGCGGCCCGTCATTGTTAAAGGACAATGAAAGTGTCAGCAAGGCGCCGCCTGCTGTTCTCATTTGTATGGACATATCCATGGCAATACCAAGTTCCGGATGTTTCGGGCCCTGGACGCCATTCACCGCAACAACCCTGTCATCTGTCTGGTACTGGAACAGATCGACACTGTGCGCGGCGTGATGCCAGAGCAGATTATCGGTCCAGAAACGAGGTTCCCCCGCGGCATTAATGTTCTTGCGGCGAAAGAAGTAAGTCTGTACATCCATCTGCTGGATACGGATTTCACCACTTTGAATTTTGTGATGAAGCCACTGATGAGATGGATTGAACCGGCGCGTGTGCCCTACCATGCAGATAAGACCCGTTTCCTGCTGCACCCGAAACACTTCCTCGGCGTCAGCCCAGGAATCCGCCAACGGTATTTCAACTTGAACATGCTTCCCGGCTTTCATACATTGGATGGCCTGCGCTGCATGGATCGGAGTAGGTGTACAGAGGATGGCGGCATCGACATCAGGCAGACGCAATGCATCCGCAAGGTCTGTAAACACATGCTCAATATCATACTGATCTGCAATCTCCCGGGTCTGCCCGGGCTTCTCCCCTACCAAAGCAACGACATTCACACCTTCTATGTTCTTATGACCCTGCAGATGTTTGATACCAAACGCCCCCGGTCCGGCAAGTATTATGTTCACTCAATTTCCTCCGGCCAATACAGGCGACGTGGATTCTCAACCAGTAACTGGTTCTGCAACTCAACCGTCGGCGCAATCCCGGGGATGAAGTTAACAAGATCTCCATCATCCGGCATATGGGATTTCAAGTTCGGATGTGGCCAATCCGTGCCCCACAGAACTCTATCGGGGAATGCTTCAACCACTCGATGCCCAAACGGTACAACGTCGCTGTAGTTGGGCGGCCCTTGCATCGACAATCGATCCGGACAGGTGACTTTGCTCCAATAATTTGAGTTCTCAGCCATCAGGCGCATGAAGAGATCGAATTCCTTCGAGCGGGCTCCCAGTGCAACATCAGGTCTGCCCATATGATCAACGACGACGGTTGTAGGCAAAGCAGCGAAGAAGTCGAATAACTGAGGAAGCTCGGCTGCTTCAAAGTAGATAACGATATGCCAGCCAAAAGGCTGAATACGTTCTGCAATTTCCAATAGCGAATCGTGTGGCAGAGCATCTACCAGACGTTTGACGAAGTTGAATCGCACTCCGCGAACACCTGCGGTGTGCAGTGCCTCCAGTTCCGCATCACTGATATCTCTTGTTACCGTGGCGACACCTCTTGCACCACCATCGGAATGTTCGAGCGCATCTATCAGGGCCCTGTTATCGGCACCGTGGCAGGTTGCCTGAACGATGACATTGCGCGAGAACCCGAGGTGATCGCGTAATGCCCACAGCTTTTCCTTCGAGGCGTCGCAAGGCGTATATTTACGCTGAGGTGAAAATGGAAACTGATCACCAGGTCCAAAAACATGGCAGTGCGCATCGACGGCGCCAGCCGGTGGTTTGAATTTGGGCACTGACGGACTCGGGTGAAATACAAGCCAGTCATCATCCATTTGAAACGCTGGTTTGTTAACCACTACTTGCCCCTCTCACTCAGAATCCTGTCTAATCGTGGATAAACGCGCCTGGCGTTGCCCTCGAATATTTTACGCTTGTCAAGATCGCTAAGATCGAGTGCATCGATATAGCGTTTCGTGTCATCGAAGTAGTTACCCGTTTCCGGATCAATCCCACGCACGGCGCCAACCATTTCTGAACCAAACAGGATGTTATCGACATCAATCACGTCAACCAGCAGATCAATTCCCGGCTGATGGTATACACAGGTGTCAAAATATACATTTCTCATCACATGGGTCGACAGCAAAGGTTTTCCTAACATATCAGCCAGGCCGCGATATCGCCCCCAGTGATAAGGCACGGCGCCACCACCATGGGGAATAATAAATCGCAACCCTGGAAAATCCCTGAACAGATCACCCTGGATAAACTGCATGAACGCCGTCGTATCTGCGTTGATATAGTGCGCCCCAGTGGCATGAAAGTTTTCATTACAGGAGCCAGAAACATGAACCATGGCAGGCACATCGAGTTCCACCATTTTTTCATACAGCGGATACCATTCCCCGTCGGTCAGGGGCTTTGCTGTCCAGTGACCACCGGATGGATCGGGATTCAGATTACAGCCAATAAAACCCAGTTCATTCACACACCGCTCCAGTTCTGCAACTGAATCTGCTATAGGAATACCGGGCGACTGGGGTAATTGGCAGACACCAGCAAAGTTATTCGGATAGAGTTCGACAACCCTGGCAATAAGGTCATTACAACGTCGGGACCAATCCCTGGAGACTTGAGCGTTACCAAGATGATGTGCCATTGCAGACGCGCGGGGGGAGAAGATGGTTAAATCTGCACCACGCTCGCGCTGTAGTTTCAGTTGGTTATTTTCGATACTTTCCCGGATCTGGTCATCGGTGATGTCTGATCCCCGGGGAACCGGTAAAGATGGATCTTCAAAATGGGCGAGTTGCTCTTGCCGGAACTCCTGATGCGGCCCTGGCGCAGTCGTGTAATGGCCATGACAATCAATAATCATCGTTTTTGTTGCCCCATCATTACCCATCCAGTGCTGGTGCTGGTACAAATACCTGCCCCTGCATTAATTTACGCGCTGTGCGCAACAACGCAGAACGATGAACCACCATCTGGTCCCCTTGTCCCGACACCTCAACTTCAATCGAGAATGAACCTGTGGGGTGTTCTACCGCCACGGTTGACGAATCAGCATCAGTGGATGCCGTTGCCTGTTCACTTGCCAGGGATCCAGGAATAAGGCAGGCGACCGCAACGCTGGCGGCTCCCAGTACCCCCACAGCCTCGTGGACGCGGTGAGGAATAAAACTTCGCGTGCAAATCGTGCCACCTCTCTTTGGGGCCGATACTAATGTCATCTTCGGCATCGTTTTCTGTTGCACATCACCCAGGTTCATCAGGTGCCCGACTTTTAGTCGGATCGATTCAACCCGCGCCTTGAGGTCCTTGTCAGATTCAAGTTCCACCGGAGTCTCATAACCTGATTTACCAAAGTCAGCGGCTGACATAACAACAACCGGCATCCCGTTGTCGATACAAGTCATCCTGATACCATCAATCTCATCAACAATGTTACCCGTTGGCAATAAGGACCCGCAGGTCGACCCTGCGACATCGAGAAAGTCCAGCATAACCGGTGCCGCCGTACCCGGCACACCATCAATACTCGAATCACCCTGGTAAGTAACAACCTTATTCGGGGTCTTTACCCGCGCAATCGCCAGCCCACCGGAATTTACCAGTCGAATGCGTACCTCCGTTTCACCATCACTGGCGGGAACGAGGTTATTTTCTATTGCAAAAGGTCCCACACCTGCAAGAATATTACCGCAGTTCTGACCATCAGAGACTTCTGCGCGGTCCACGACAACCTGCAGGAAAAGATAGTCCACATCTGCCTCAGGTGCTTCCGACGGAGTGACGATCGCAACCTTGCTCGTCAGTGGATGCGCGCCGCCAACACCATCAATCTGCCGGTCATCGGGTGAACCCAGTGCCGCCAGCAGTATGCGATCTCTTTCAGTGATATTTAAAGGCAAGTCTCGACCAAGGAAGTAGAGCCCTTTAGAAGTACCACCACGCATTAATACCGTTGGAATTGCAGTTTGCATCACCTAGTCCGATCCCTACTTAATATATTTAAGCCCCTTTGCCGCTAATCGTTCACGCATGTTGTAGATATCAAGACCCAGCTCGCCATTCTCGAATTGCTTCCGCTTCTCTTCCTCGTTCGCTTCTCGAGCTCTGGATTTTTCAAGAACCGGGCCAGCTTCTTCCCGCCTGACAACCACAACACCATCGTCATCCGCTACGATTACATCACCGGGATAAACAAGCGCGCCAGCGCAGACCATGGGTGAGTTCACATTCGCCAGACTCTCTTTGACGGTACCGGTCGCGCTGACAGCGCTCGACCAGACCGGAAATTGCATTCGGGTCAATGTCGCGATGTCACGCACACCGGCATCGATGATCAATCCCATAACACCATGAGCTACCAGTGAGGTTGCTAACAAGTCACCAAAATAACCATCTCCGCACGGGCTGGTGGGTGATACCACCAATACATCACCTGGCCGGCATTGTTCCACCGCAACGTGAATCATCCAGTTATCCCCTGGTGCTACCTCGCAGGTAATTGCGGTACCGGCGATATGCGCGGGTCGATAGATCGGGCGCAATTTCGATGACAAAAGCCCCTTGCGCCCTTGTGCTTCGTGCACCGTCGCTACACCCAGGTTCAGATATTGATGCACGATGTTCTCTGGGACACGACTGAACTCTGTGATAACTGTAGACATGAACGCTTCCTTAATTATTTCTCGCTGCACTGTTCACAGCACTATTCGCAGCACTTACTGCAACCATTGCAATGACCAGGGGTATCGCAAAGATCAAAAACAGCGTATTACTTTGCCACTGATAGTCTAACAGGACCCCTGCAGCCAATGGCGACAAAACAGCCCCGCCTCGCCCTATCCCGATCGCCCAACCCATACCGGTAGTTCGTATCGATACCGGATACAAACCCGGCACCAGGGCATAGAGCCCTATCATTGAGCCAAACAGGAAGAAGCCTATCGCCACGCACAACATCAGTGCCAGCGACATATTCGATGCATAGATACTGAATAATGCCATGAAAACTGCAGTCACAATCATGTAGGTGCCAATAAGAAATCTTAACGGTAATTTCGTGGTGAGGTAGCCAAGTATCAAGCCTCCCACAATACCGCCAAGGTTGAGCAACACACCAGCGGAGATTCCCTCGCCTGCTGAAAGACCGGCTTCAGTCAGCAACTTTGGGGTCCAGCTTAATACAAAATAGAAACTCAACATCAACATGAAAAACGCCAGCCATATCATCAGGCTGGATCTCCGCAAGTCACCGGAAACCAAGTCACGAACTCCCGTCAATTGCAGCTTTGCATCCGCTGGAACCGGTGGCAGAATTTTAACCGCCTCATGACCCATATGCCCGAGCAACCTGTTGACCTTCTCCAGCGCATTCTGTGGACGTTTGGTCAGCAGAAACGCGAGGGATTCCGGCAGCTTTTGAAACGTCAGGGGGATAAGTAATGATGACAGGATGGCACCGAACAAAAAAACTGATCTCCAGCCATATTCCCCGATGAGAAAGGCCGCGATACTGCCACCGATCACTGCGCCGATCGGGTAACCCGTTTGTAAAAAACTCACCGCAAAATCACGCCATTTGATCGACGAGTACTCGGCAACGATGACATTCAGGCTGGCAAGCAAGCCGCCAATACCCAATCCCGTAATCAACCTTAACAATGCGAGCTGAACCATGGATTGTGAAACCGCAGACAGGAACATGCCCACGCTAATGACTACCAGACAGGATAAAACCACCGATCGCCGCCCGAATCTGTCAGCCCTCGGAGCCACGAACAAAGACCCAAGGGACATCCCCAGTAACCCGGCACTGAACAGGATTCCCAGTTCCGAACTCTGTAATCCCCATTCGCTGGCCACCGAGGACGCCGTAAACGCCATCACCAGCACGTCAAATCCATCAAGCATATTGATTGCCAGGCAAATCGTAATGGCCACTTTCTGGTAGCGCGACATCACACCTTGCTGGATAACTTCGTTGACGTCATGGATCATGATGAATCTAACGACCTGGTTTAGTATGGGTTCTCAAGCACCAGCACGCCCGCGCCGGTGTTTGAGATAGGTGCATGATAATGTTTCTGCACAACGTTGACCTTGTCCTTCAAGGCACCGCGCATAACAAGCCACATGATCACCTCTATGCCTTCTGACCCGGCAATCCTGATGATCTCTGAATTACTTAGCCCCGCTAACCATTGCGGATCACTGATGATGCTCTCCATGCATTTCAAATCGAAATCCACATTGATAAGACCAGCCCTTTCTCCCTGCAACTGATGTGACATGCCACCGGTACCAAAGATCACCACCTTGTGATCTTCCGGATAGGATTCGACCGCCTTACCCAGTGCGTGGCCAAGAGCGAGACAACGCCGGGCGCTGGTCAGCGGGTGTTGCACAATATTTACCGCCAATGGTATTGCCTTGACAGGCCACTGCGGTAAATGTCCCCACATCAGCGACATGGGAACAATAAAACCATGGTCAACCAGCATCTGCTGACAGGTTGCCAGGTCAAAATCCTGGTTAATGATCGACTCTGCCAGGTGCCATGAAAACTGTGCATCTCCTTCAAAGCGGGACTGGGTCTGCAGGCCCCAACCTTCGTCGGCGTTCTCGTAATGATCCGCGCAACCCAGTGCAAACGTTGGCACATTGTCCAGGAAGAAGTTCAAACCGTGATCGTTGTAAACCACAATCACAATATCCGGGTCCATCTTGTCCAGCCAGGCCTTTACAGGTTCATAGCCGTCAAAGAAACGCTTCCAGTAAGGCTCACTTTGAAGACCGGCTGACATTGCATTGCCAATAGCGGGAATATGCGATGTGGTCACGCCGCCTACTATTCTAGCCATGCCAGTAACCTCCCGCCTTTTCCAGCTTGTCTTTTAATCCTTCGGCTTTTTTCTCAAGATTCGCTTTGAAATCTTCAGTCGAGATACCTTGAAATGCCGCACCCGCATCCTGGATGGAAACCCCTTTTGGGATAGCCAGCTTCGCAAAATAGTAAATGTTCGCACCTGATCGCAGCAGGCTTAGATAGTCATTATCCAGCAGAGCCTGTTTCTGTTCCCCTGAAACGCCAAACTTGTCCGCGTAGGTCGCAGGGTCTTCATCGAACGCCCGCCGGTTTTCTTCATGATTGAAGGAAAACAGCATCTTGTTCAGGCTGTAGGCCGAATGGGAGGTTTTACCGTCGAACACGTAGGTGCCAGGTATATCGTCGTAATCGTGTTTTTTCCAGTTCATGCGGTTCTTCTCCTTGACAGTTCTCACCAATGGAATCTCTGATTAAATTCTGTTAACACTCAATCAGACCTTCCCTATCTAACGACAACTATTCAATCTTCTCGAACGGTAATCCCACGTACTGTTCAGCGATAACCTTCCTGCCTGCATCAGACTGCAGGTGATACTCAATATCAGAGGTATGCAAGTTCAGTTCAAACGCAGAGGTGTCTTTAAAATCATGCAGCATATTGCTCATCCACCAGGAAAAGCGCTGACCGTTCCAGACGCGCCGCAAACAGATATCAGAATATTTCTCGAGTAGATCCGTTCTTCCTTCCCCATAAACAAGGCTCAAAATTTTATAGAGTACGTGTACATCACCACCGGCGGTATTTAATCCTTTCGCCCCGGTCGGTGGTACGATATGCGCGGCATCTCCCAATAGAAACAAATTTCCATACTGCATGGGTTCTGCTACGAAGCTGCGCATGGGCGCAATGCTTTTCTCAATGGAAGGCCCGGTAACCAGTTTCGCGGATAATTCTTCAGGTAGGCGGCGTTTGAGTTCATCCCAGAATCTCTCGTCACTCCAGGCTTCAACCACATCATCTTTCCCTACCTGTAGATAGTACCGGCTTCGAGTCTGTGATCGAAGGCTACACAGTGCGAATCCACGGGCATGTTTGATATAAACCAACTCGGGATTAACCGGCGGTGTTTCGGACAAGAGACCGAGCCAGCCTCCGGGGTAGAGTTTCTCATGTTCGGTGATGCAGTCATCAGGGATACTTTTTCTGGATACGCCATGGAAGCCATCACAACCAGCAATATAATCACAGTCGAGTCTGTGTCGGGCGCCGTCGTGCTCAAATGTGACATAAGGCTTGTTAGTCAACGCATCCTGGGGCTGAACGTTACTCACTTCGTAATAGGTTCGCTGTTTTGACCTGGTGCGTGCCTCCATCAGATCTCTGGTCAATTCAGTCTGGCCGTAGACAATGACCGTATTACCTCCAGTGAGCCCTTTTAGATCTATTCGGTGTCGACGATCATTAACTACGATCTCCACGCCATCATGAACTTCGCCTTCAGTATCCATGCGATCGCCAATACCCGCCTCCCGCATTAACCTGGCAAAACCCGTTTCCAGCACACCGGCGCGAATCCTTCCCAATACATAATCAGGGGTCACGCGTTCCAGAACGACATTCTCAATGCCCTGTTTATGTAGCAACTGACCCAGCAGGAGTCCTGAAGGGCCAGCACCGATGATTGCTACTTTCGTCTTCACTGACATCCAACTCCTTTGTGCAGGAGGTCAAGTTGAAAAAGCTAATTATGTTTTGCCTGATTAATGTATCAGAATCCAACCAGATTGTTAGCGGTTTGTTGATATCCATACCACGCGATACAACCTTACGCTGCTCGGTCAAAAGCTGTTAGCTGGCCGTGAATCCCTCGGGTTTCAACGTCAGCACCGAGCAATCTACCGAGTTGAGTACCTTCTCTGCTGTGTTACCGATAAAGAACCCCGGTATGCCGGTTCTTGCAACTGTTCCCATCACCAACAGGTCGATATCATGTTTCTTGACGAATGAGTTTACGACCTCATCAGGCTTCCCTTTAACAAGATGATCCTGCATCTTAAGGTGTGAAAAGTCATCGAGTAATTTTTCCAGCTTGCGCTCGCTGTCTTCCTTGATGGATCGCTCCAACTCCTTAAAACGCTCCTTTTCCAGGCTACCGCGAATCGAGGACTCGCTCGACAATTCCCATGCATGTAAAACATGGAGTTCTGCGTCTTCCTGCTCCGCCAGGGAGCCTGCAATATCAAGAATCGATTTGTTCAACGAGGAAGACTCCTGCGATGGCACGGGATCAACCGCCGCAAGAATTGATCGAAATTTGCGCCTTCTGGAAGGCTTGATAATCCACACCGGGCAGGGGCATTTCCTCATGAGCCGGATGTCAATGTGGCCAAAAATTGCCCCCAAGGCTGTCTTTTTGTTAGCGGATTTTACGATAAGATCAAACTTTTTCTCATTAACAAGATTGATTACCGCTATATCTTCACCTGGAATCGCCACGGTTCTGACAATGGGCCTTTTTAGATTTTTCGTTGCCTTCTTTACCATCTGATCAAGCACATCCTTGCGTGCCCGTATCAAATTGTCCTGGATTTTTTTTATCGCTCTTTTCACTCCCGGATCAGTATCGTTAGTTCCGATTTCAGCGACAACATCCATTACCGTCACGCTGGCCCCGTTGTTTTCGGCGAGCAACAGCGCTCTATTTAGGGCACTATTCTCCCCCGGTGAACTATCAGCAAAAAACAGAATCTTTTTAAATCTAATCACTCTTACCGCCTTATTTGTTCTTTTTTGGGAAACTCACCAGGTCACTAAAAGATTGCAATAGCGCTGTCGAAGCATTGCCGGTGTAGGCCACCAGGTTGATATTAGTCAATCGTAGACAAGCTGGTTACGCCTCTTTTTTAACACGAACTGCCAGTACGTCGCAATTCGCCCCATGCAACACCGCGTTGGCTGTTGACCCTAGTAAAAGCTGCAGGCCATGCTGGCCATGAGTGCCAAGGACGACAAGGTCGACCTCATTTTCATCAACTACTTCGTGGATGCTGTTTGCAGGCCTTCCTTCACAGAAAAAACTCAGGTCGGCGCTAACGCCCAGTCGGTCACTCAAGTCTTTTAGCTTCTTTGTTGATTCACGACGGATATCGGTCTCGAGCGATGCCACCTGTCCGCCCCAGTTCGACATCCCGTCAGCCATAAACGCTGGATTGATGGGCTCATTGACATGAACCAGTAGTAGTTCGGCATTATTGTCCCGGGTAACCTGTTGGACTTTCTCAATAATTTCAAGATTGTCACTTTGAAAGTCGACAGCCAGAAGGACTCTTTTATAATGAGACATTTCTCACTCCTTGTATATCAAAAATCTGCAGGATCGACAGACACAAAATTTGTGCTCTATTGCCGTTTCACAGTACTAACAAAACTATCCTGTTTCAAGGCCAGTTTTGCCATTGCTCCCCAAGGAAAAGATGTGATGCCAAGTCCGCAATTGTCGTTAAAGTTGATTTTCGATTCTGTTGACGAATCACTTTTGAACTGAGGGCTGCTGATGGACCTTAAGGTTATTGGGCCGCAAGAACCACCGCCCAGGTGACTTGAATTAACGATTTTTACCCTTACTATTAACACATCGTTCCACATAGGCAGGCAGCCAATGGACAACCACAACGACGACAATCCAAGGAATCATCTTGATCAGCAGGGCAAGCTGCTGGCACGCCCGGAAGATGTGCTTCCCGACACTCTACAGCTCATCCCCCTGGCTTCGCGGCCCTATTTCCCGGTGCTTGTGCAGCCAGTCGTGGTAGATGTGGATCCTTGGGCGCAGGGTATTAAAACGGTCGCAGAGAGTGCCCACAAACTTGTTGCTTTGAGTTATGCGCCATCGGCAACCGATGGAATACCCGGTCCCGGGAATATTAGCGATATTGGTTGTGTTGCACGTATCCACAGCGTGCACGAGATGAAGGATAAATTACAATTTGTCGCCCAGGGGATCAGGCGATTCCGAATCCGTGAATGGCTGAAGCGCACACCGCCCTATGTGGTTCGCGTCGAATATTTTGAACCTTCCCAGGAAGATGAAAGCCAGCTGCGCGCCTATGCTATGTCTATCATTAACATTATCAAGGAATTGATGACGCTGAACCCCCTGTACAGCGAGGAACTCAAGCAGTACCTGAACAATTTCAACCCGAACGAACCTTCACCCCTGGCTGATTTCGCCGCTGCTATTACATCCTCGGAACCCGCCGAACTTCAGGAAATCCTGGAGACCATCCCGCTAGGGGAAAGGATGGAGAAAGTGTTGCTGCTGATCGGTAAGGAACTGGAAGTGGCAAGACTGCAGGCAAAGATTACGGACCAGATGCAGCAACAGGTCAGCGAACAGCAAAAAGAGTTTTTTCTTCGGCAGCAACTTAAAGCCATTCAACAGGAGCTGGGAATCTCCAAAGACGACAGGCAGCTCGATGTCGAGAAGTTCTCCAAACGGCTGAAAGATCTTTCTGTGCCGGAACATGTTCAGGCTCGGGTCGATGAGGAATCCCAGAAGCTGGAAGTACTTGAACCCGCATCGGCAGAATATGGGGTTACCCGCAACTATCTCGATTGGATAACCTCCATACCCTGGGGCGTGACATCGAAAGACCAACTCGACCTGAATCACGCAAGGGAGGTGCTGGATGAAGATCATGTAGGTCTCGATGAAGTCAAGCAAAGGATTATTGAGTTTCTGGCGGTGGGTGCATACCGCGGTGAAATTGCAGGCTCAATTCTACTGTTCGTGGGTCCACCGGGCGTCGGCAAGACCAGTATTGGTAAATCAATCGCCCGCAGTTTAGGGAGACCATTTTATCGTTTCAGCCTGGGTGGTATGCGTGATGAGGCAGAGATCAAGGGGCACAGGCGTACTTATATAGGCGCCATGCCCGGCAAACTGATTCAGGTGTTAAAAGAGGTAAAAGTCTCGAACCCGGTAATCATGCTGGATGAAGTCGATAAGATCGGCGCATCGTACCAGGGTGATCCCTCCTCGGCATTGCTGGAAGTACTGGACCCCGAGCAGAACAACGAGTTTCTTGACCATTATCTCGACCTGAGAGTGGATCTCTCAAAGGTACTGTTTATATGTACTGCGAATCAACTGGACACGATCCCCCCACCATTGCTCGATCGGCTTGAGATTATTCGACTTGCAGGATACATAACGAAGGAAAAACTACAGATCGGCAGGCGCCATTTGTGGAAACGCCAGCTGAAGAAAACCGGCGTGCCTTCTGCGAAGCTGAAAATTACCGACGCTGCTTTGCGAAAGGTCATCGACGGTTATGCCAGGGAAGCCGGTGTCCGCACTTTGGATAAACAGCTCGGACGAATCGTCCGTCAGTCGGTGGTGTCATTACTGGATGACAGCAGCCAGAAAATTTCTGTTGGCAAATCAGATATCGAGGGATATCTCGGCGCTCCATTGTTCAAGAAGCAACAACTGCAACAAGGTGTTGGTGTAATAAATGGACTCGCCTGGACAGCCATGGGTGGAACCACGCTGGTGATTGAAGCGTCTCAAATTCACGATGGCAGTCGTGGATTCAAACAGACAGGTCAGCTGGGGGACGTCATGATGGAGTCCGCACAAATCGCCTACAGTTATGTCGCTTCTAACCTGGACAGTCTCGATGGTCAGACTCATTTTTTTGATGATGCATTTATTCACCTGCATGTTCCGGAAGGCGCTACCCCCAAAGATGGTCCCAGCGCCGGTGTTACTATGGCGACCGCTTTGTTATCCATTGCAAAGAAAAAAAGAATCCGTCGCGACATTGCCATGACCGGAGAGCTCACGCTCACAGGCAGGGTACTTCCAGTGGGTGGTATCAAGGAAAAAGTCATTGCCGCGAGACGCGCGGGTGTCAGGGAACTGATTTTACCCATGGACAACGAACGGGATTATGACGAAATGCCTGATTACCTGAAAGCAGGTTTAAAAGTCCACTTTGTTGCTCGTTATCCTGAGGTTGCCAATATCTGTTTTGCAGGATGATAAATTTGATTTTTCCGCTCTCAAGTACCCCCAGGTTCATGTACCATAGCCGCTTGTAGACAAACAAAACGGTGATCTAATGAAAGTAGGACTTGCCTTCGCAAGCAGCATTGGTATTGATGGTGAGTCGGCCCTCGAAATTTGCCGACGGGCCGAATCCGCAGGTTTTGAATCCGTCTGGGGTGGCGAACATGTCCTCCTGCCGGATTCTATCGGTTCCAGATATCCCTACACGGCCGATGGCAAGATACCGGCTGAACCAGATACGCCAATCCCGGATCCACTTATCTGGCTGGCATATGTTGCAGCCGTTGCACCGACACTGCGACTGGGGACCTGTATCCTGATAGTCCCTCAGCGCAATCCGCTGGTGCTCGCCAAGGAACTGGCAACCCTCGATCAACTATCCGGTGGGCGCGTGGAACTGGGGCTCGGTGTCGGATGGATGAAAGAAGAGTTCGAAGCCCTCGGCGTCCCATGGGAACGCCGTGGCGCACGAAATGATGAGTATATCGAAGCAATGCGGGCGCTCTGGGCAGCGCCCCATGCCGAATTTCATGGTGAGTTCGTTGACTTTGAACCTGCCACCTGCAGCCCGCGCCCGGTCAATGGTTCCATACCGGTACTTGTAGGTGGAGATTCTGAGGCCGCAATCCAGAGAGCGGTTCGCATTGCGGATGGCTATTTTCCCGGCGAAGGTGACATCGAACGCCTGGGTAAGTTAATTGGGCGTCTTCACAAAGCGGCAGAGCAGGCTGACCGGGATCCGAACAGCATCGAGATCAATGCCATGTTCGGGGTCCAAGTGACCGATCCGGTAGCCGGTGTGGAGCAGATGGCAGAACTCGGGGTAGGACGGATCATGATACCGGCCTTCATTTTTGCGGGGCCGGGAGGCCTCGATCGTTTAAGCGAATTTGGCGAGAAAGTAGTACCTGTCGCTAGCGGTTAAGAATGGCAACCAGTGAACATTTCACGTTTATCCCTCGCAAATATTGATCCGAAAGGAATTCAAGCAGCTTCACGCCATTCGTAGTACTAGCCGCTCTCAACCATATTTATGTTTCCACTATCCCAAAACTGGGTTGCGAGAAGAAAGCCTGGAGCTTGCATTAACATATCCACCCGCTTGCTTACACGAGGAAACGAATGCTAAACCAGACTCAAGTTGATCAGTATCAGGAAAACGGTTATCTAATTTTAACCGACTTTTTCTCTGAAGCAGAACTACGTGCTGTGGAAGCAGACGTCGATTTGCTGGTTGACACCCTGGCACTCAAGCTAAAGAGTCGCGGCAAACTCAAGAACTTACATCGGGACAAAGATTTCCTGACTCGTCTTACGGCTTTAGAAAATGATTGCCCAGGTACAAGCGCGAAACTTCACATCCAGGGAATCCTGAGTTTGGAAATCGCAAAGCTATGGAGTTCAAAGAAACTACTCGACTTAGTTGAAACATTCATCGGACCGAATATTGTTGGCCATCCGGTCTGGAACGTAAGGAGTAAGACACCATTGAACCCGTTAGCTACAGTGCCTTGGCACCAAGACTGCGCTTACCTTTCACCAGAGTCACGACAGACCCTCCAACCTACCGCTTGGATCCCTCTGGTCAACACCAATCATGAAAACGGCTGTCTCCAGGTAATTCCCGGAGTTCATAAGGAAGAATATAAGCACCGAATGGAACATGAAACCGGACACAAACACTCTTGGTATTTACTGATTGAAGAACAGGACCTACCGAAGGGCGAAGTGGTTACCTGCGAGATGAAAAGAGGGTCTCTACTGCTACTCAATCAGCTAGTTCCTCATAGGTCTACCGAGAATTATTCTGACATCATTCGCTGGAGCCTCGATTTTCGCTGGCAGGACCCGGCGTTGCCCGCAGGAGTTGGTAACAAACGGTGTATACCAATGCGCACCTCTGACGACCCCACTTTTGTTCAACTGTGGCAAAATTTGGAAGTGATGAATCGACATAGCACCGAATCTGACCCTGGTACTGAAATTGACAATTCCTGGATGAGTCGCTGGCAAAAAGACGCATCCTCAAGTGCATAAAGCCAGAACTAAATTCCCGGCCCACTCTTGATCAAGCGTTTCCAGATTTACACGCATCTTTAAAAGGTTAAAAGTGTTAGAGAGTCAAAACGGGCAGTGTTAAGCATGCAACCATTTGGACAGTATTTCCATGACACGAGGGTCATAGTGCCTGAGGATCTGCTCAACTCCAGGTACATTAAGAGATGACTGAAACCTGTGTGCAGCATCACCACAGGTGGGCTTGATCCGTTCTACGAGGTAAACTCTTCGGTCAACCTTGGCAGGTCAGAGTATTTTATGCAGGATAGTTTACAATCGCGACGTATTGCGATGTGGTCGCCACCGCGTGCACGTTCAACAATGGTCATGCGCGTGTTCGAAGCTCTGGGA
Organism: Pseudomonadales bacterium; assembly: GCA_029941905.1. Lineage (GTDB taxonomy): Bacteria > Pseudomonadota > Gammaproteobacteria > Pseudomonadales > Azotimanducaceae > JAHRVQ01. The sequence goes on from JAPYTQ010000001.1 coordinate 287,895, forward strand.
TGTGCGGTCTTCGATGAGCCGTTTTATCCATACTGGCTAAAGGTGCTCAACAAAATCGACGACCCCGGCTTCGCAGAAACCATGTCCGTCCACGAAACGGACTGGCACAAAGTCATAGATCTTGTGCGTGGCCCATTTCCTAAGGCAGCCGAATTCTACTATCAAAAACATATGGCCATTCACATGTTACCGGAGGTTGATCTGAGCTGGATGAGTGACGTACGCAATTGCTTCCTGATTCGTAATCCCACCGAGGTTATTACTTCTATGGCGAAATTCAGGAATCTTGAGCAGGATGTAGAGGAAGGCGCTCGGCTCGTCGGTATCCCGCAGCTTGAGCGTATTTACGAACACGCTTGCGACATCGAAGGTGGCCAACCATTGGTCATCGACGCCAATGACCTGCTGATGGATCCCAAACGTATTCTTGGGCGATTTTGTGAGGCCGTCGGCATGCAGTTTGACTCAGCGTGTGATATTAAATGGAAGGCGGGAAAACACCAGTACGATGGCGCCTGGGCAGATGCCTGGTACCAGAAGGTCTACCAAACGACGTCTTTAGGCAGTTACATGCCGCAAGAAGTTGAGGTGCCTCCCGGTCTTGCTGCTGTGGTTGAACGCTGTATGCCTACATACGAGCGTATCGCAAAATACAGAATTCAATAGGTATCGCATGACATCACCTGATCCAAGAAACAGGCATGTCCGTCATTACGTTGCGGGTCGACTTGTCACACAGTATGAGGCGGCCATACCTTTGTTCGACTCGGGTCTACTACATGGCAAACTCGTCTGGAGTGCACCGCGACTGGTACAGGGTCGTCTCTTCAGATTCCAGGATCACCTCAATAAGATTCGTCATAGCGCAGAGCTCAATCATTTCCCTTTGTATCCGAGTGATGAGGAAATCGTCCGGGCAATTCGTGAAACGTTGGCGGCCAATGATATGTTTGATGGCGTACATATTCGCATATCTGTTACTGCGGGAGACCAGATCACAGCCAGCATGGATGTCGACGCGGTTATCAACTGGGATGGCACGCCGAGTGAACCTAAAATAATAGTGATGCCTGAGTATCGCGATGCGGTGTATGCTCAGGACGGTATCAGTTTGATAACTTCGAGCTTCCTGCGCCCGGGCCCACACATGGTCGATCAACGGAGTCATGATAATAACCAGAACGCCTCGTCGCGGGCACTGTACGAAGCCAAGCAGGCAGGTGCCACCTCGGCCCTAATGTATGACGATCAGGGTTATGTGGCAGAAGCCGCAGCGTCGCATATGGCAATTATCAAGCGGGGGAAACTGTACACGCCGTTTGTTCGCTGCAGTCCATCTGGTGTTACTCGCAAAGTCATCCTCGAACTATGTGAGAGGCATGGCATCCCTGCAGAAGAGTCCGATATTACCAGCAGCGAAGTAACAAGCGCTGACGAGGTGTTGCTGCTCGGCACGATGAGCGGCCCGGTGTCTGTGGTCACGCTTGATGGGCGACCGGTCGGCAATGGAAAGTTGGGGAACGTCACGCGCCAACTCTATGCACTTTATGCGCAAGCTCTGCAGGATCCTGCGCAGGGATATCAGATAGCGTATAGGGGATCGGCATATACTCCTACCCCCTAGTCCACCGTTCTTGAGCGGCGGCGCAGACGCTGCTCATTATCACAGCAGGCCCGAAACATCCCGGCGCCCGTATTGGTATCACCATGGTGCTTCAAACCTGGGATACTGCTTTAACGCATCACCCACATGTACACTATATTTTGTAACCGGTAGTGGTTCACTAGAAGACTGGCGGCACCAACCGACGCAGGCGCTCAATTTCATCCTGCAGAGTTAACACCAGGGCTACTCCACTGAGATTAATCCCCAGGTCCCGTTGCAATCTCTGCACCCGGCGAGCCCTGAACAAACTTAGACATGAGAACCGCCAATAGATGGTGTTGCTACCGTCTGCTTCTAATATTCCTTCGTCAACCAACTGGATAATCCAATCCGCATCGACTGAACATAAACGACTTAACTCCGCGAGCGTCATCGTCAACTCGTCAGCTAATATCACGCCGATGAGAATTTCTTTTACCATCGGCTTATACCCCCAAACCTGCGCGTGGATTAAACTTCATTTCGTCGGCCATTTTTTCGTACATCGCCTTCGCTGCATCGTCCTCCGCAGGAGGTAATGCGACTTGCAGCACCACGTACAGATCTCCTGCAGGACGCCCCGGAATGCCACGGCCCTTCAGGCGTAGTCTCTTGCCAGCAGCTGAGCCCGGCGGCACTGTAAGCTCAACCCGACCCTCAGGTGTCGGGACTTTCACCCTGGCGCCTAATACGGCCTCCCAGGGAGCCACGGGCAGGTCAATCGTCACATCCCTACCGTCAACGCGATAAATCTGATGCGGGTTAAATTCTACCTCCAGATACAGATCCCCTGCGTCACCGCTACCAAAACCAGGCGAACCCTGCCCGGCTAATCGAATGCGCTGGCCTTGCCTGATTCCTTCGGGTATTTTTACACTGAGCGTTCGATCACGGGTAACAACATGTCCCTGATCATCAATTTGCGGGCTGCGCAGGGAAATTTGTCGCGTCGCACCATGATAGGCATCCTCAATATCGATCAGAACCCTGGCATGGTGGTCTTCACCCCGACCATGGGCAGAAGTATATTGTCTACCTTGCCCACCTGTGGGGTTGAAGCCTTCGCCAAACAGACTCGAGAAAAATTCACTGAAAGCAGAAGCGTCTCCACCGGTAAAACCGCCACCGCTGAATTCAAAGCCTTCATCCCAGTCAGGCGGTGGGCGAAATTCCTGACCAGCTTTCCAGTTTGCACCCAGCTGATCGTAGGCAGCGCGCTTTTCCGGGTCTTTTAAAACCTCATAAGCCTCACTGAGCTGCTTGAATTTCTCTTCGGCATCAACTTCTTTGCTAACATCAGGATGATACTTTCGAGCCAGTTTACGATAAGCGCGCTTGACTTCGTCCTGGGTTGCCTCGCGGTTAACACCCATTATTTCGTAGTAGTCTCTAAACTGCACAGTATCTGCCTCCTTCGCAGGCTATTGAATAACTCCTCGCCCAGCAATCCTACTCAAAGTAGTATCAGCTGGCCTTTGATATGTCCTCGAACTCAGCGTCAACAACATCGTCCTGCGGTTGTCGCGATTCCGGACCGATATCTGCGCCCTGGTCTGTTGCGGTCTGCGCCTGTCGCTCAGACATCCTCGCAGTTGCAGCGCTCAGTGAAGAACTCCCTGCTTGTATGGCGTTCTTGTCATCACTCTGCAACGCTTGTTCCAGAATACTGATACAACTCTCAACCGCGTCACGGTCGCCCTGTGACAACTGTTCGCCCATGGCATCCATCGAACTTTTTGACGCGTGAATCAGTCCATCAGCCTTGTTTCGCTCGACAACCAGCTCATGAAAACTATTGTCTTCCGCTGCATGCTGTTTGGCATCATCAAGAGCGCGTTGCACCTCTTCGTCAGTCAGGCCGCTGCTGGCCTTGATCACGATAGATTGTTGTTTGCCCGTGGCTTTGTCTTTCGCGGACACATTAAGAATACCGTTAGCGTCGATGTCGAATATGACTTCGATTTGCGCCTGATTACGCGGCCCGGCGGGTATACCTTCGAGATTAAACCGACCCAGGGATTTGTTATCTGCCACGCGTTGTCGTTCACCCTGCAGTACATGCACAGTCACAACGGTCTGGCTGTCCTCCGCAGTAGAGAATACCTCCTCTGCCCGGCAAGGTACCGTCGTGTTCTTCTCGATCAATTTGGTTACAATTCCACCCATCGTTTCGATACCCAGAGACAATGGCGCGACATCCAGTAACAGTACATCGTCAACATCACCCGCAAGCACGGCGCCCTGTATTGCGGCACCCATTGCGACCGCCTCATCCGGATTAATATCCCGACTGGGTTCCACACCGAAAAGCTGCCGGACCTGTTCCTGCACTTTCGGCATACGAGTCTGTCCACCGACCATAATAACCTGGTCAATGTCACCTGGGCTCAGGTGGGCGTCAGAAAGCGCCGTTTTGCAAGGCTCAATCGTGCGCTGAATCAAACTGTCGACCAGTGATTCAAGTTTGGCCCTGGTCAACTTGATGTTCATATGCACAGGTCCAGACGAGTTCGCAGTAATATAGGGCAGATTAATGTCGGTTTGCTGACAGGAAGACAGTTCGATTTTGGCCTTCTCGGCGGCTTCCTTCAGGCGCTGGATTGCCAGAGGATCGCCCGTCAAATCGACCCCTTGATCCTTCTTGAATTCTCCAACCAGGAAGTCAATCAAACGGAGATCAAAATCCTCACCACCAAGGAAGGTATCTCCATTGGTCGCCAGTACCTCAAACTGATGTTCGCCATCAATCTCGGCGATCTCGATGATCGAGATATCAAACGTTCCGCCGCCGAGGTCATAGACCGCCAGCTTCTGATCGCCCCGTTTCTTATCCATGCCATAAGCCAAAGCCGCAGCGGTTGGCTCGTTAATAATGCGTTTTATTTCCAGACCTGCAATACGTCCGGCATCTTTCGTCGCCTGACGTTGTGAATCATCAAAATACGCAGGCACCGTGACCACGGCTTCAGTCACTTTTTCACCCAGGTAGTCTTCAGCGGTTTTTTTCATCTTTGTGAGGATCTTTGCTGATATTTCCTGGGGTGAGATCTTTTCACCCTTCACCGATACCCAGGCGTCATTGTTATCAGCCTTTACGATTTCATAAGGTACCATCTTGATATCGCGCTGTACGACATCGTCCTGATAACGCCTACCAATCAGGCGTTTGATAGCAAACAAAGTGTTCTGCGGATTGGCCACAGCCTGGCGTTTGGCAGCCTGGCCTACCAGAATTTCCTGCTCAGCCGTATAACCGACCACGGATGGTGTTGTGCGCCCTCCCTCGGCGTTTTCGATCACTTTCGCAATACCACCTTCCAATACGGCTACACAGGAATTTGTTGTTCCCAGATCGATACCAATAATCTTACTCATAACAATCTCCAAAAAGAATTTTCGAACCTGATAGCTTTATTGGGACAGAACAGAACTGTTCAATAGCAAAAAGTCACATTTCTGCTAACTTATCCGGGCTAGTTATGTACTATTCCTGCACGATCCCTGCCACACTAAATGCGCTATAAAAAGGTGAATAAAAGGTGATGGCTGACAATAATTGCCATACATTAATCTCGATGGGCTGAACTGATGTCGAAGGCAAAAAGGGTACGCATCAGCTTCTATGGTGCTGCGGGAACTGTCACAGGGTCAAAATACCTGGTTGAAGGGAGCCAGCAGCGAGTTCTGGTCGACTGTGGCCTGTTCCAGGGTAAAAAAGAGCTTCGGTTACGGAACCGGGATCCCCTGCCGGATGCACTGCGAGATCTTGACGCTGTGTTTCTCACCCATGCACATCTGGACCACAGCGGTTATCTACCAGTTTTGGTGGCTAAAGGTTATACCGGACCCGTTTACTGTACCGAAGCGACGAGGGATCTGTGCGAAGTGTTGCTTTTGGATGCAGCAAAACTCCAGGAGGAGGAAGCTGTTTATATGAACAATCAGGGGATCAGCAGGTACCACCCCGCCGTACCGTTATTTGACTCCGGTGATGCAAAAAGAGCCCTGTTGCTGTTTGAACCCGTGGATTTCAAGAAAGAGATTAAATACGGCAGTGTCACCGCCAGCTTCCATGCCAATGGACATATACTGGGATCTGCATTTATCGACCTGGTGGTCGACGGTAAACATATATTATTCAGCGGTGATCTCGGTCGTCCTCATGACCTGTTGATGAGGCCTCCGGATGCCCCGGCTTATTGTGACTACCTGGTACTCGAGTCCACGTACGGGGATCGCACCCACTTTTCTGGTGACATCAAGGAAAGGCTAAAGGATATTGTGCGGGAAACCATTAGTCGGGGTGGTAGTGTGTTAATCCCGGCTTTTGCCGTTGGCCGATCACAAGCTGTATTGCATGTGTTACACGAATTACGGAAAGAACGGAGTATTCCCCATACACCTGTCTACCTCGACAGCCCCATGGCGATTCAGGCTACCGAAATATTCTACAAACATCATACTTTGCATAAGCTGTCGTTGTCTGAATGCCAGAATATGTTTAGCAATATTCACTTTCTGAAAACTGTCGAACAATCCATGGCACTCAACCATGTAGAAGGCCCGAGTATTATCATCTCTGCAAGTGGGATGGCGACGGGCGGAAGAGTTCTTTATCACTTGAAACGAATGCTCGACAGTGACAGGAACACCATCGTATTTCCCGGCTATCAAGCCAGTGGTACCCGCGGTGCGCGACTGGTTGCCGGAGAACAAAGTGTTAAAATTCAAGGTCAATTTTATCCCGTAGAAGCTGACATCGAGAATCTTGACTTTATCTCAGCTCATGCTGACCGAGATGAGATTTTCCACTGGTTAAGGAAAATTCCTGCAGCACCTAAAAAGTGTTTCATCACCCACGGAGAAAAACAGGCATCTCGCGCCCTGGAACAAGCCATTGAAGAACAGATGGGCTGGCCAGCATCAACACCAGGGCTTGAAGACTCAGTCGAAATCTAGGTTCTTTAAATGTCCTTAGTTCAAATTTACCGCGACATAATCAGCTTTCCCAGACTCATACTAACGGCGATCTTCTGTCTTTCAGCAGTCGCTGCCTGGCAGTTGCAAAATTTCACTTTTGACGCCTCTGCCGACACCCTTGTGGTCCAGGGAGACCCAAAACTCGCAAAGTACCTGGAAATGACTGAATACTTTGGTGGTGATGAATTTCTGGCGGTCACCTATTCCCGCAAGGATGGCCTGGATCTTTTCAGTGACCAGTCACTGTCAGAATTACTCGTGTTACAGACACAGCTTGATTCCCTGGCTGGCGTCAAGAGTATCTTCTCGATCCTCGATGCACCGCTTATCAAGAGCCCCCCAATCTCCCTCGAAACGATGTCGACAAGCTACAAAACCCTCAGGAGCCCAGGCACTGGCACTGACAATGGAGTTGACAACACAGTAGACAGAACACTGGCGAGGAAGGAACTGACTACCAGCCCCCTCTTTAACAATTTCCTTATTTCATCTGATGGTGATTCTTCGGTGATTCGGATTGACCTTGAACGCGACCTGGAACTGGAACAGCTTTACAAGCAACGCGATAAGGCCCGTGCTGATCTGGTGACAGGCGGGCTGTCTCAGGACGAGTTTGTATTAATTGAAGCTCGACTCATGAACGTCAGACGGGACTACGTCAAACGTCGCGAAGATCTGATCAGCCAGGTTCGTTTAAGCCTTGAGCAATACAATCCACGAGTCGATGTGTTTATCAGCGGTGTTCCAATGGTTGCCGCTGACATGATTCGCTACGTCAAGTCTGATCTGATGCTATTCGGGTCACTGGTATTTTCCTGTATTATTTTGTTGCTGTATTACTTCTTCAGGCGGATTCGCTGGGTTGTATTGCCAGTGTTGATTAGTTCTATATCGATCCTCTTTACCATGGGTGCGCTGGGATTTATGCATAAATCCGTGACCGTCGTGTCATCGAATTTTATATCCCTGTTGGCGATTATCTGCATTTCTTTTTCTATACATCTTATTGTTCGCTATCGAGAGTTGCTTTCCACGCAACCCGGAATACACCACGACGAGCTGATCATGCAAACCATGCAAAGTAAATTCACCCCCTGTTTGTATACGGCGTTAACGACATTACTTGCCTTCGGTTCAATGTTTGGCAGTCGTATTGTGCCGGTGGAAGACTTTGGCTGGATGATGTGCCTGGGCATCATCGTTTCATTCTTTGTTACCTATGCGGTTTTTCCCGCCGTGTTACTCACGCTTGGTAAAGCTCCACTGAGTAAAACCGTCAGCAAACCTGTTGAACTAACAATACTACTCAGTAGATTTGCGAGACAGGAACCCGGTAAGGTTCTATTTTTTTCCTTTCTGCTTTTTATCGTCTCCGTCTACGGACTGACCCTTGTGTCCTTTGAAAATCGATTTATCGACTACTTTGACGAGGATACAGATATTTATAAGGGGATGGCCTACATTGATAAACACCTTGGCGGAACCTTACCATTTGATGTTTACCTGAGATTCGAACCTTTCGAGTACAGCAACGATGAGGAAGATGACTTCTTCGAGGAGACCGAGTCTTACCCGGAACGATACTGGTACACAACCGACCGGATAAAGACCATTGCCCGGCTGCATGATCAGGTGCAACAGCAAGCGAGTGTTGGCAAGGTTATTTCTCTCTCAACACTGGAAAAGATCAGCCGTGAATTTACTGGTGGAGAACCTCTGAATTCAATTGAACTTGCCTACCTTATGGGCGAGTTACCTGACTCTGTTCGAAACCAGCTCGTCGTGCCCTATGCAATACCGGAACTGGGTATCACGCGAATCAGTGCAAGAATTCGAGAAACCGGACAAATATTGTCGAAAGACCTGATGATCAAAAATATTGAGGAATTTGCCCACGATACGCTCAACTTGAAACCTGAGGATGTCGTGGTCACCGGCATGATGGTGTTGTTCAACGATATGCTAAAACAATTGGCCGAATCCCAGTTACGTACCCTGGTTTATGTCGTACTGGCAACATTTCTTATGTTTTCGCTATTGCTCCGCTCCATCCTGCTGGCAACGATTGCGTTAATCCCCAATCTTATTGCAGCAGCGGCAGTCATTGCCTTTATGGGTTACGCGGGTATACCCATGGATATGATGACCATCACAATTGCTTCTATCAGCATAGGTATCGGCGTTGATGATGCCATTCACTACCTGCACCGTTTCAGAAAAGAAATGGCCCTGGATCAGGATATCGCTGCTTCTGTAGAACGTGCGCACCTGACAATTGGCCGGGCAATGTATTTTACATCGATGATCATTATCGTTGGTTTTTCAGTTCTGGCCTTTTCAAATTTCATGCCCACGGTATATTTTGGTACATTAACAGCACTAGCCATGTTACTCGCGTTACTGGCTAATCTAACTATTTTGCCAAGCCTGCTGATACAGGTTAACCGGATAATCCGGATTCAGCCAACCAACGACTAAATCAAAACTTATGCAACCAGCTGAAAACACTTTGAAGCGAACCTTATCGCTCCCCCTGGTGACCTTTTTTGGTCTGGGTAATATTCTTGGCGCCGGTATTTATGTGCTGATAGGTAAAGTCGCCGGTGAGGCAGGCTATCTTGCACCCCTGGCATTTTTTATCGCCTCAATTGTTGCTGCTATCTCTGCATTCACCTATGCCGAACTATCGGCTCGTTATCCGGTGAGCGCTGGCGAAGCCGTTTATATTCAGGAAGGATTTCACAATGTAAACCTCTCCCGCATTGTTGGGCTATTGATCATGTTAGCGGGCATCGTCTCTTCTGCGGCAATTGCTCATGGCTTCGCTGGTTATCTGCAGGTGTTTATCGACATTCCAGCCCCCGTTATCGTGGTGACCCTGATTGTTTCACTCGGTGCCCTGGCCGCCTGGGGCATCAACGAATCAACGAAGGTCGCGGCCTTGTTAACAATTATTGAAGTAGCCGGTTTGATTCTCATTATGGTTGTCGGTGCTGATTATTTAACCCAGCGATCAGGCGCCCTGAGCGTCGAAATACAGTCAACCGAATCGGTCTCATGGACGGGTGTTTTCTCGGGTGCCTTCCTGGCTTTTTATGCTTATATTGGATTTGAAGACATGGTTAACATCGCGGAGGAAGTGAAAGAACCCCAGCGAAACATGCCAAGAGCAATCCTGATTTGCGTGGTGGTGTCCAGTTTGCTCTATGCCGCTATCTCCTGGGTGGCAGTGAATGTGCTTACGCAGGAACAATTGACATCCTCAACTGCTCCCCTGGCTCTGCTGTACACGGAGGCGACTGGCGAGCCTCCGGTTTTGATTACAGTGATCGGTTTATTCGCCGTCGTCAATGGATGTTTAATTCAAATTATCATGGCATCGCGACTGTCTTATGGCATGGCCAGTAGAAATTGGTTACCTGCCCCGCTCGCTACAATTCACCCCGCAACAAGCACACCGATCAACAGCACACTTGGTGTGGTAATTCTTATATTATTGTTCGCCCTGGCGTTTCCTCTGGTAACCCTCGCACAGTTCACCAGCTATCTGGTGCTCACGGTGTTTGCCCTGGTAAACCTGGCGCTTCTAAGAATCAAAGTTCGTCTTCCGAACCCTGGCAACGTAGCAGTATATTCAGTATGGTTGCCCAGGTTTGGATTCGCCACGACAGCGATGTTTTTGATGATTGAAATCTACTCGAAAGTATCGCAATAATAAGACCACGGCAGGATCCTCTCAGGAAGCGGGCGGAGCTCGAACACAAATGGGATACTGCCGAAAATAACCTGCATCATTTTCAACAGGAAACCAAAGAAACCACCGATGAACTGAAAAAATCAGCGAAAGTAGTGATGGAAGAACTCTCTTCCGCTTATGATCGAATCAAAGATCGACTGAACGACTAGTCTATCTTAATGGCCGCCCTGAAACTCACACCAGAGCATGCCCGTTGGATCTGTAACCCACAACTGCTGGGATTCAGTAGCACGGACGAACTGACTCCAGAACCTGGCGTTCTTGGCCAGGACGATGCTGTCGATGCATTGCAATATGGTCTGGAGACCAGAATTCACGGTAATAATGTATTCGCCCGAGGGCTCTCTGGTTTTGGCCGCATGTCACTTATCCACCAGATGATTGAAGAGACTCCAACGGGTACTTTTGATTTACCTGATCAGTGTTATGTTTATAATTTTGCAGCACCGGATCAACCTAAACTACTGGAACTCAAAGCCGGATCAGGCAAATCCTTTCGCCGTTCAATGGACCGGTTTTCCGATTTCGCCCAGGCGGATCTTCCGGAGTATCTAAATTAAGATATTGTAAAAGCAAAACAAAGAACCCTTAACCAGGAAGTCCAGGAAGAAATCAGAAAAATAGGCAGCCCGTTTGATAAAGAGTTACACGACGCCGGGCTCACGGTCATGCCAATACAGATCGACCAGAACATGCTGCCCACAATTCTGCCAGTTATCTCAGGAAAACCGGTTTCATTCGAAGAACTCCAGCAACTGCGGCACAACAACAAGATATCGGACGAAGAATTCAAGGCAATCGAGGGCAAGTTAACAGAGTTTGAACGAAAATTTTCAGACCTGGGTCACGAGATCAACAGTGTACAAATAAAACACAGCGAATCCCTCCAGGAAATTTTGCTGGCAGAAGCAAAAAAGTTCGTCGGCTCCCGTATCACCATACTAAAAAACCAGTTTGATTCGCCACAGATCCATGAGTTTCTAGACGAAATCAACGAGGATCTTATTGATGTTAAAATACCCTCACCTGCACACACGGAAAATTTCGCTCAGCAATATCGGGTAAACCTTATCAGATCCAAGAATCCCGGTGGCGACCGGCCCGTTGTTAGCGTCACCAACCCTAACCTTTCGAATTTGATAGGCAGAATCGACCAGGAGTTCAGTACCAATGGTGTATTCGCAAGGTCTGACCACTTGATGATTAAACCCGGAGCACTTTTTGAAGCAGATGGCGGCTTTCTGATACTGGAAGCGCAGGATATTCTGAGCGAGCCCGGCGCATGGTCTGCACTACTCAGAACACTGAAAACAGGCCTGTTCGAAATGACGTCAAACGATTTATTCGGCATCTGGAACGGACCGAGACTCCGGCCAAAGCCCATACCGGTTAACATTAAAGTAGTGCTGGTCGGTGACCCTGAAACCTATTACCTTATGAATCGATATGAACCAAGATTTTCGTCCCTGTTTAAGGTACTGGCCGATTTTGCCGATACATTTACCCGAAATTCCGATGGGTTTAATGCCTATGCGAACGTCATCGCAAGACTTACCGAAAGGGATAAACTTAAGCATTTTTCTGCACAAGCTGTGGCGAAACTGATAGAACACGGTTCACGTATCTGTGCACAAAAAGATCAGTTAACCAGTAGATTTGGCCGCATTGCCGATATTGCACGAGAAGCGGCTTTTCTTGCAAAAAAAGGTGACAATCCGTTAGTAGAGGCTGTGGATGTTACCAACAGTATTAGCAGGTCACGTAAACGCGCAGACATTCCTGCTAGAAGATTCAGACGGTTCATTACCAATAAAACAATAAAAATAGAATTCAGCGGGCAGGTGGTTGGCCAGATCAACGGACTTGCCGTGACCTCCGAGGGATTACTGACCTTTGGTTTTCCCACTAGAATTACCGCCTCAATTGGCCCCGGCAAAGACGGCGCCATTAACATCGAACGCGAATCTGAATTGTCGGGCAATATACACACCAAGGGTTTTCTCATACTCAAAGGGCTCATTCGCCGCACCCTGAACCTCGTACACCCCCTGGCATTTTCAGCTTCTATTGCTTTTGAGCAAACCTATGGCGGCATCGATGGGGACTCTGCGTCTGCTGCCGAATTCTGCTGTTTGCTCAGTGCCTTGACCAATTTACCCATAGACCAGTCATTCGCGATGACAGGTGCAATTGACCAGCATGGAAACGTCCTGCCTATCGGCGCCGTGACGGAAAAAGTAGAAGGTTTTTATGATACCTGCCAGGCCCAGGACCCAGGCTGTACACAAAGCGTCATCATCCCTGAGAGCAATATTGGCGAACTAATGATTCGCGAAGATATCGTCGAGTCGATAACTAATGGTAACTTTTCAATCTATGCCGTTTCATCCATCAACGATATCCTGCCCCTTCTGATGCGCAAGGACCCCGAAGTATCGATGACCAGTGAACAAATTTTCGAACTGGCAAAAGAGAAAGCAACCGAATATTGGAAAGCAAGCATAGAGCCAAAAAAACAATAGCTGAAGCTAGACCCGGGCAGGTTCCAATATAAATCTGACACCCAGTGTGGAAGCAGAGTCCAGTTCCAGGTTATTCGGTGAACTATTACTCGCACTCGTGCTCATTCCGCGTGCTGCCAGCGTCTCGTTAATTGTTGACGAGCCATCGGTCTGTAGAACCAGCGCGTACATACCTTCGGAATTCGAATCTAGAAAATTCTGGATCGAATTGGCAAATGGCCGGGTACCGTTTTCGACGGATACCAGTTCGATCGTGCCCCCGGCTGGAGGTCGGCAAAGCGATGAGCATACACCGCGCTCCGAATCAAGAAAGGGTTCCTCAATTACCATGTTGAACTGTCTCCCGTAGACATCCATCGCGTCATCTAGATTTTTGACCGCAATAATAACCCGTGCAATTCCACTCAAGCCTGCAGAAAGATCTGCATCATCGGCTTGACTGCCGCCGAAAGAGTTCTCTGGATAAACCCTGATGAGCACACCGTGAGTTGATTTCGGGTGAACATCGCGCCCTCCTGCACCTGCCATAAGCGGCAGGACGTTAAGACCCCGCTCGATTAAGTCAGTTGCCTCGGCATTTGGGTCAGGTGCTTCGAGCATCAACGCAAACAGCCCCTCGCCACGACGATCGAGAAATCTCTCAAGGCTCTGGCTAAGCGGTGTCGCAGGATCTCCCGGAGACATGAGTTCGATATTGCTGCCGCCTGCCGGGGTGCACATTGCCAGTTTTGCACCCAGGTTTTGCACACTGCTGTCGGACATATCAATGACCGGCATCCCCAATTTGTCTCTGAACAACTCAACCGTGGCGCCGAAATCGTGAACTGCAATGGCAATACGTGGCATTCCTGTGATCATGATGTAACCTCCCGTTCTATTTTGTTTTAGTCAGGTAACGCAAGCACCCGCTTCGCAATAATATTTAACTGCACCTCGTTCGAACCTCCGGCGATTGACGCGGCCTTGGATCCCAACCAGCCTCGAGTAACGGCTTTTTCGTCATCAGTGAAACTCTCTCCCTCCCAGCCCAGAGCCTGACTTCCCCTGACTTTTAATTGCAACTCCAATTGTTCCTTCGCAAGGTCTGCACCAAACAACTTGAATATGGAGGTAGCTGCACCGGGTGTACCGCCCTCGGACTCAGCCACAGTACGATTCTGGGTAAGCGAAAAAGCCCGGCTATTCATTCTGTTTCGAATAATCTCATCCCGGAGCTGCCGGTCACTCAATTTACCATCACTCAGTCCTATATACTCGATTGCTGCCTGTTTTAAACTTAAACCCGTTTGTTGCCTGTCTCGCCCTGTTGTTGCCGCGGCGAGGGTGTGAATTCCTGAACGTTCATGCTGCAGCAGACGTTTTGCGACTGTCCAGCCACGATTCATCTGATGTACCAGATCATCTTTGGGTACCTGCACATCGTCAAAAAAGGTTTCACAAAAAGGCGAAGAGCCACTGATCAACTTGATGGGTTTTACGCTCACGCCGGGTGAATCCATTGAAAACAACATAAAACTGATGCCCTCATGTTTCGGCACCTTGGGATCAGTTCTGGTCAGGCAAAAGATCCAGTCGGCATGATTAGCACCGGAGGTCCAAATCTTCTGGCCATTAACCAGGAAATGATCTCCTTTGTCTTCAGCCCTGGTTTGCAGACTGGCCAGGTCAGACCCTGACCCGGGTTCACTGTAACCCTGGCACCAGCGAATTTCGCCATTGGCTATTTTAGGCAGGTGTCGTGCCTTTTGCTCCTCGTTACCATATTCGAGCAATGTCGGACCGATCATGATAACGCCCATCCCGGACAAGGGAGTACGAGCATTGATACGGGTCATTTCTTCCAACAGGACAATAAACTCGTCCTTGTTCAAGCCAGCGCCTCCATATTCAACTGGCCAGTTTGGTACTGTCCAGCCTTTTTCTGCCATGCGATCAAGCCACAGGTAAGAATCGGGGTTCGTGCTGCGCAGTTTCGACCCTCCGTCCACCATTTCACCCTCAACCATGGGTGTTCGCATGCTTTGCGGGCAGTTTTCTTCCAACCAGGCTCGAACCTCTTCTCTAAATGTCTCTGACATTGTGTACCTCCTTGGCATCTTATGGCATATATTTTATGGCATACTTTTTATGGCATGTAAGGTGTTGATGTGGGACCCAATTGCATTTCAATGATGGGTTGAGCCATTGTCATAAACTCACACAACATGGGTCTGGTATCTCGAGGATCCATGATCTCCTCGATATTGAAAGCCTCGGCCGTTTTAAAGGGTGAGGCGAGTGCATCAAGGCGGTCTTCTATCTCTTTTTGTTTTGCTTTCGGATCATCAGCTTCAGCAATCACTCGTCGATAGGCCGCAGACACCCCTCCTGAAATATGCATGGAACCCCAGTGTGCCGATGGCCATGCGACCCGCTTGAACATGCCGGAGGGTCGGTCATGGCATTGACCCGCGACACCATATAATTGTCGGATAATGACGGAGATCCAGGGCATCTGGGTTCGCAGCGTCGCGCACACCATCTTGGCACCAGCGCGAACGATACCTTGTTTCTGTTGTTCGGGGCCCGCCATAAAACCCGGCTCATCCGCAAAATAAACCATGGGTAAATGAAATGTATCGCATAGCTGTAAAAAACGAATGACCTTGGTGCCAGCAGCCACGTCCATCGACCCTCCGAGTCTCTTCGGATTGTTAATCATTACCCCTGTGGGATAACCGTTAACCCGCGCCAGGCCAATAATACGGGATCGTCCATAATGCTCACCTATCTCGAAAAAAGAATCTTTGTCCAGGACTGCCGTCAGAACATTGTATGGGTCGTAAATTTGTCTTTTATTACGAGGAATAACTGAAAGCAGGGCTTCTTCACGACGATCCGGTTCGTCCCCGGTTTCGACACGGGGAGGCATCTGCCATACATTGTCGGGCAAGTAACCTAGAAACTGTCTGATCATACTGAAAGCGTCTTCTTCACTGTCTGCCAGATTATCAATTGCACCACTGGCGAAGATCTGGGTTCGCTCATCCCCCAGATCCTCCTTGGAAATGTCGATCCCCAACGCAGCCTTGACAACCGGCGGGCCCCCCGGGAAAACCTGACTGATGCCCTTGACCATCAAACTAAAATGAGACAGGCAGGCATCCACCGCAGGCAGACCTGCCACAGACCCAAGTGCCGCAGAGACGACAGGGACTTCGCAGAGCAACTTTTCGACCCCGGGTGTGACCGGGTTGGTAGGAATATAGGTTCGACCAATCTGCTCAAATGTCTTTACGCTGCCGCCGGTGGCATCCAACAACCTGAGATAAGGCAACCGCCAGTCCCTGGCCATATTCTGTGCATGCCCTCCCTTGTTACCAATCGCTGCATCTGCTGCCCCTCCCCTGACAGTAAAGTCGCTACCATTCAGAACAACCTTGCGGCCATTTAAATCACACAAGCCGATCAGCATATTGGACGGCCTGACATCGACCAGTTTATCTCCATCATAGGTCGCGGCACCGGCCAAACGGCCAATCTCCTGAAAGGAGCCTGTATCGGTTAAGCGTTCGATACGTTCCCTGATGGTCAGTTTTCCTCGGCCATGCTGAACATCGACACCGACTTCACCACCCATTTTCTCGGCCATCGCAACTCGTTGTTTGATTTCGTCAATTTCCGGTTGCCAGACCATCGTTACTCCCCTTAAGTGCCATTTTTACGTTGATGGCTAATGTGATAGCAATTACTGCTGCCAGAGTTGCAATTGTTGCAACCTGTCATTGCATAAGTTGCACTCATCGTCTCATCTGTGACTGCTTGTAACTGCAACTTTTGCAACGCCAGCAGGTACAAAATACGTAAATTCTATTCGCTTAACAACCCGTCGATAGCACTATCTGCGCACGGGGCTAATCCGCATCTACAGCGAAAGTTAAGCCGGGATTTTTTTTAGTTCTCTGACATGGATCAATTTTCCCCGATCACGCAGCAGTTACTATTCCCATCAGGAATTAATCCGCAGGGGGAGTTCTATGACTTTTCATCTTCGAGAAGCACGCCGCGCCTTGGCAGCACTTAACGCTGATCCCGACGACACAGAACAGGCAATCAGGGCTATTAATGCGATGGCAGGTAATTCCGGTGAACGCCTCTTCAAACGCTTCGTACAAACTACTGAAGGCGTACGCATTCTGCGGCAGAAACGAGCGCTCTACGATCTGCTCTCAGACCAGGATTCTTTGAAAAACATGCCCGAAAACTCCCTTGGCCATGCCATCTGGAGTTTCTACACAACGGAAGAGATTAGCGCACAGGGACTAAAGGGTGCCAGTGAAGCCGCTTCTGATAATCCTGATGCCGCCACCCGCACAGCCGGTGACAGATTGTTGTTCGCTCGCCGATCACGGGAATTACATGACATTTTCCATGTTATGACAGGCTATGGGCGTGACATGAGGGGAGAAATGGCCGTGCTTGCTTTTACATTTGCTCAAACAATGAACACCGGCATCGGATATATGGTTTTCCGTTCACTTCGAAATGCCGGCTGGAATTCGGTACTGGGGAAATTGATTCGTCAGGCTTTCTGGCGCGGGCGACGATGTAAATGGCTGGTTAACCAGGAGTGGGAACTGCTGTTAGCGCAACCCCTGGCGCTGCTGCGAGAAAATTTTGATCTGGGACCGGCACCCCGGTATGAAGCCCTGCGTTCGCCCGGCGCGCCCGTCCTGGTGGCAGACGTTACCTGAGTCAGATGTCTCGCACTTCACAAACCAAGTACACGCTTCGCCAGCACATCCTTTTGTATTTCACTACTGCCTGATGCAATGGTTGTGGACCGCTGATTCAGGTACAAACTAACGGCGGGTAATGCATATTCAGGCCCTACAAACCGGGACTTGCAATAGGGGTTCAATGCTTCCGTCTGAAACGGAAACCCGTACCAGGCAACGGCTTCGAGCATTAACTCGCTGACCTCCTGGATAAGCTCCGAGGCTCTGGATTTCAGCATGGACGACATAAATCCCGGGGTTTCGTTCTTGTTCATCTCACACAGCAGACGGCGTTCAAGCGATTCTACTCCCATCAGTTTTATTTCAGTACAACTAAGCTTGTCTAGAAAATAGCAATCATCAACCAGGCGCCCCTGACGTCCATCGGATTCAATACTTGCAGCTTCCTTAACGCGTTGCAGAGCCTCCCTTACCCAGGCCATATTGATGTTATTGGATCGCGCAAATTGCATGAGTACCTTGGCGACTCGCCAGCCGTCGTTTTCTTCGCCCACTCGATTGGTGACGGGCACTCGCACACCATCAAAAAATACCTGGTTACATTCATGCTGACCATTCAGGGAGATAATTGGCCTTATGCTGATGCCGGGAGTATCCATCGGCATCACAAGAAATGTGATACCAGCTTGTTTCCTTCCTTCGTTCGAAGTTCTGACCAGGCAGAATATCATCTGGGCAAAGTGGGCTCCTGTGGTCCACAACTTAGTGCCGTTAATAATGTACTGATCCCCATGGCGTTCGGCACGGAGCTTTAGTGCGGCAAGGTCAGAACCTGCGGCGGGTTCGGAGTATCCCTGACACCAGATATCATCACCGGACAGTATCCTTGGTAGGTAGGTATCTCTCTGACTCTGCGTTCCATGGGCCATTAACACCGGCCCAATATGGCGAATCCCCATATTGAACAATAATGGCGCACCCGCCTTAAAGCACTCGACGCCAAAAATATGTCGCTGCAGGTCATTCCAGCCCGTACCACCCTGGTCTTTCGGCCAAGCCGGTGCAATCCAGCCTTTTTCTGCGAGAATTCTGTGCCAGGCAAGGCAGGCGCTCATTTCGGTGTAGGTACCAGCGGTCAGGCGGGACGCTCTCCTTAAATCAGGCGTCAGCTTGTCATCAAGAAATTCCTGTACTCTAGTCCTGAATTTGATTGCATCGTCTGTTTCTGTAAAGTTCATGACGATGCATATTATATTTTCCTCCCAACCCGGCTATGACCCTGATCAAGTAAAGCGATGTTTTTGATCACCCGGGCTTCGTTGCGGAAGGAGGAAATCTGGTTTATCGCTTCATATATTGTCGATGACAATTCTCACACGGAGGATAAAGTCTGTCATTACCGATTTCGAGCAACGCCTCGATATCTTTTCTCTCTATCGCCATGACTGCATCCCGAGCCGCGGAAACCAGTTCCCTGTTATATCGTTGCCAGTCGACTTCGTCTGCCCATTTGTTATCATTTAGTCCCGCCCCGCCCTGAGCCAACAACTCACCTGATGCAATGATCGAGATGGCCGCATTCTGCAGCAATCGCCACTGTGTCACTGTTGGCGCCTCTTGTGCGCCCCAGATCACATTCGTGCCGGGTTCGACAATGCCTGTCATTATCTCCTGAACAGTCAAAAGTGGTTTATCCTGTTGCGCATAGCCGGTTAGGCCAGCACCGAGCATAAGTACCGCCGTAACAAAGACCATGGTTTTCGTCCGGGCCCGTACTTTCATAATCTTGTTCTTCATGGATCTGTTGTCTCTCGTTTGATTGATCTAAACTGGTCCATTTCCAAGCCGTGCAAAGTTTTGCCCGAACCCCAGGCCAGACATGGTAACTCTTTGTTCGTTGTCTAACCCGGCAAGATTTGCAATTCGAAATGCTGAAAACTCCCTTCTCGGCGGGTAGGACTTTCGCAATTGATCAAAGGCTAGTGATGCTGCTTTGCCACCTTGCAAAACTGCCTCTCGCATTCGTCTGTCGTCCGTTGAAATATCATAACAACTTAATACAGCTGCACGAATTAATTCAGCGCCATGTAAATCAGGATTAATAGCAACACAAGCTTCAGCCAGCCCCTGTATCCTGGATCCACCTTGTTCGCCGCGCTCAGCACGCGGTCCCGGGGGGAATCCGTTTAACCGGCAGTAGGCGCAGTATATAATTTCGGTACTTTTTAGCTTGCCATCAATGCTGTAGCCGGCAATATGGGGAGTTGATAGCGCAGATTTATGAAGTAAGGTCAAATCGATATCTGGCTCATTTTGCCACACATCCATCACGAGCTGAATTCCATGTCCCTGCGCCAGTTGCCGATGCAACGCCTGGTTATCTATTACCTCCCCTCTACCGGCATTGAGAAGTACGATATCTGGCCCAAGCTTCTTGAGTTGTTGAGTGCCGATCATATGTCTCGTTGGGAAGTCACCCTCGCAAGTCAGTGGCATATGCAGGCAAATGGCATCAGAACGCAAGACTTGTTCCAAACTGGTCAGTATCGGGAAGCTGTCATCAGGAATGAGGGGGTCGTATGCCCGACAGGATATGCCAAGCGCATTCAATCGCCGGTAGAGTTGCCCGCCAACATTCCCCATACCAACAATTCCGACCCGACCTCCGTCCAATAACAACTCAAGCAGGCCCGGTAGCGTACATAGTGCACTGATGACGTATTCCACTACTGAGGTCGCGTTACTGCCAGCTGCACTAGCCCATGGGATCCCATGACTTGACAGGTAGTCACAATCAAGATGGTCAACACCCGCTGTCGCCGTACCTACAAACTTCACCTTGCTTCCCGACAATAACGCTTCGTTCACTTGCGTGACTGAACGAACCAGGAGCGCATCGGCGTGCCTGATATGACTCGCATTCAGCAATCTGCCTTTAAAGGTTTCAACATCGGCGATGCGAGAGAAGTACTCCCCTGCCAACGCTATATTTTCATCAGCAACTATAACTGGTTTCTTCAATCCACAAACCTGATTAGAGTTTTTCGGGTTGTGTCCTGGGTAACCCCGAGACCAGGACCTTTTTCTCACAATAAAGCCTGAACAATAATGATCTGGATCAAGACTGATTCCGGAGCAGTGACTTAAAACAAATCAGCCTCGATCGATATGTCTGATAATATGATTTCGAATTACAACGGGGAACCTGCAATGCCTGAAGCTATCGGTATCGGTCTCATTGGCAGTGGAAATATGGGTCGCGCCGTCGCGGAACTTGTACACAATGGCCATGAATATCTGGCCATTCGATCGGTTTTCGACCCGGATCCGTCAGCCATCCTGGAAACCCGTAAATTATTTGGCGATCAGTTCAGGCAAGCAGATTCTGAATCTGAACTGTTACAACAGGAAGATATTGACTGGGTAATGATCGCCTCCTGGAATAAATTTCATGCGGCGCAAGTCATCGCTGCTTTCGAAGCGGGGAAACATGTATTTTGTCAAAAACCCCTGGCGACAAACCTGGAAGATTGTATTTCCATCCGGGACGCCTGGCGAAAATCAGGCAAAGAATTTGTTATTGGATTTAACCTTCGTTACTCACCTCATTACCGACGGATCAAGCAACTCCTGTCGGAAGGTATCATCGGCGACATCGTCAGCTTTGAGTTTAACGAAACCCTCGATTTCAATCATGGAGGATTCATCATGGGAGACTGGCGTCGGCGACGGGAAAACGCCGGAACCCATTTGCTCGAGAAGTGCTGTCACGATGTGGACATCGCCAACTGGATGGTTGGCGACCGTGCTTGCCGCGTTGCTTCATTCGGTGGATTGAACTTTTTCCTGCCGCAAAACGAAGATGCACTGTCCAGGGTGGGCAAAACTCGCAGCGGACGTCAAGGTTATATGACCTGGCTCGACGGCTCGACGCTGAACCCGTTTACATCTGACAAGAATATCGTAGACAACCAGGTTGCCATCATCGAGTACGAAAATGGTGTAAGAGCAAGTTTGCATATCAATTGCAACACCGGATTACCTGAACGCAGGATGTACATCTGTGGAACCCATGGCACGCTAAGAGCTGACGTTCTTCCCGGATCTATCGAGGTTCGCAGGATCGGGTTCGGCGAACAATCACAAGACTATTCCACTGCTGAAAGTGGATTGCATGGCGGCGGTGATAGTGTACTCGCTTTGGAGCTGGTCGAAACCATGGCTCATAGCATGACTGGTAGACCCAATTCTGCAGCATTCAACTCTACAACCCTGGAGGACGGCCTCACGGCCGCCGTCACCTGTTTTGCGATCGATGAGGCACTGGACTCAGGCAAAGTTGTTGATGTCGAATCTTATTGGAACAAAGTAGACGCTGACTAGCGTGTTCGGTTTGCGGATATCCCCCATGTAGTGGGCTGGATCACAAAATAGGCGCTGCTAATCTTGCTGACCGCACTGCCAGTTTGAACCAATACGGTTTGTTGTCGTATTCATCGCGCTCCATACGCCGGGACTCGGCAAAGTCAGCCTCGAACATCTGTTCCACGGCAAGCACAAAGTCGGTATCGGCAACCAGGGAAGTAATTTCAAAATTCAATCTAAATGACCGGTTGTCGAAATTAGCTGTACCGACGGTTGCTACATCGGCATCGATGAGCATGACCTTCTGGTGCAGAAAACCATGCTGGTACCGATAGAACTTAACACCGGCTGCCTTTATCTCGGTGAAGAAGGAATAAGCCGCAAGGGTAACGAGCAGATTATCAGATTTTTCCGGAATGAGAATCCGAACGTCAACCCCCCGCAAACCAGCCAGCTGCAAAGCCTGTACAATAGAATCGTCAGGTACAAAATAGGGGCTTGCGATCCAGATTCGTTTCGTCGCAGCATTAATAGCCTGTGTATACATGAGAGAGGCAGTTTCCATCGGATCCGCAGGTCCACTGGCAATGACCAGCACCTGGGCATCATGATCCGGCACTCGTTGTGGGTTCCAGTTAATCCCACCTGGCACCGCATCGGTGGCCCAGCGCCAGTCTTCGACAAAGGCGAATTGTGCGCCGATAACAGCGGGTCCTTCAATGCGCATATGAGTGTCACGCCAGTGCCCAAATGAGGCATCTCGCCCCATGTACTCATCGCCGACATTGTGGCCGCCAATCCAGGCTACGCGACCGTCGACAATAACGGTTTTTCGATGGTTACGAAAATTTAACTGGAACCTGTTACCGGAGCCACGCCGACTGTGGAAGGGGAATATCTCGACCCCGGCATCACGGAGTTCTTGTCGGTAGGCGGCAGATAGTCCGAGACTGCCCACTTCGTCGTAGAGAAACAAAACGCGTACGCCGCTCTGCGCCTTTGTGATCAAATGTCGCTTTAATTCAAGCCCCAACTCGTCGTCGCGCACGATATAGAATTGAATCAGCACATAGTCTGTCGCCGACGAAATGCCTTCAAATATCGAATCAAAAGTAGCCTGCCCATCGATCAGCAGGTCTACCTTGTTGCCATGGGTCATCGGGATTCGGGCCATCTTCTCCGCACTGGTCAGTAACCCGGTATCCTTGTCCTCAGCCAGTTCAACATCTTTCATGTTGATTCTGGCCTCGGAAACCACTTCAGCTAACTGCTCCAGTTCATGTTGACGTGCAAGCACATAATCCTGGAATTTGTTTCGGCCAAACACCCAGTAGGCAGGCACTGAAATGTAAGGCAGCGACACCAGTGAAACCGCCCAGGCGATCGACTCTTGCGGCGTTCTTACGCTCATCACGGCATGTACAGCGGATAGAATACCTACCACTTCAAACACCAGCACCAGGGTTACAATCACTTTCGTTTTCCCGACATTATTTTTATTTCGCGAGATCAAATTAACTTGAGAACGTTAGTCAGGGCAGTACGCGAACATAAAACTAAACACGGAAATTATTCGAGTCATTCGAACTCCTTATGTTGAATGCGCTGATTACGGGATTAAGCCAGAAAGAAAACAACCTAACAAGTGCCTATCCACAAGTGAATATGTGTGCTTTTCCAGTCACGTTTGTACTATCAAAATAGACTCAATATGCGCAAAGTAGTGCGCTGAAGTCGAAATTTACCTATTTATGGATAAGCACTAACAAGGCGATAATTTCATGCCGCAGTATTGTGTTGCCAGCTATTTGAATATCAGATATTGTCTTTCGCATCTCACTGTACAAGGATGGACTTTGCTGATCTCTTTCCCGCCAGCGTTCAATCGCCAGCAGTTATCGCGAAAGGAGGAATTCGACATTCCAAAGTTGCATAACCGAACGGCGAATCTGTTTGTTCTGGTTGTGATTCTGTCCACGGCAGCATGCACCCAGGTTGGTCCGGAATATCAGGAGCCCCCGGTAGCGATTTCAGAGACCTGGGAGACACAAGGCGCTAAAACCGACCCTGCAGACATCGTCGAGTGGTGGACCGTATTCAATGACCCGGTTCTGAACCAGTTAATCGAAATCGCTTATCACAAAAACTACAACCTGCAGGTAGCCGGTCTACGCGTATTGGAAGCGCGAGCCCAACTGGGCATCGCAGTCGGCAATCGGTACCCACAGAATCAGGCTTTCTTTGGTGCTGCCACCGCAATTCGCGCGAGTAAGAGCAACGCGAATACCGGCGGAGGTGGTGACCTGCGGTTCGGCCAATTGGAAACGGGCGTCGGAATCGGATGGGAAATAGACTTTTGGGGGCGGTTTCAACGCGGGATTGAATCCGCCGATGCAAATCTGGCCGCGTCCATCGCCAGCTATGACGACGCCCTGATGATCCTGTTCTCGCAGGTTGCCTCGACCTACGTGGCAATACGCACCAGCGAATTGCAACTTCGGATTGCGCTGGACAATGTCGAACTGCAGCAACGCAGTTACACGATTACCGAAGTTAACTATCGAAATGGCAAGGAGGCGGAACTGGACGTGCAACAAGCGCTGGCTTTGTTGCGCGGAACCCAGTCGACTGTGCCTGGTCTGGAAGTTGCAATTCGCCAATCGAAAAACGCCATGAGCACACTCCTCGGCCGGCCGGTAAATAGCCTGTCCGGCATATTGGGATCGACCAGCAAGGTCCCGGCGAACCCACCAGATTTTGCAATTGGTGTACCCGCGGATCTCCTGCGGCGACGCCCCGACATCCGGCAGGCAGAATTGCAGGCAATGGCCCAGACGGCACTTGTCGGTGTCGCCACGGCGGACTTGTATCCCAGTTTTGTACTGTCAGGTACTGTCGGTCTCTCGGCTGCAACTGCCACCGATACGACACGCTCCGGTGATACCGGATTCAGCGCATTGTTCTCGGGCGACAGCCTTCAATATGCCGCGGGACCGAGCTTCAGCTGGAACCTTTTCAACTATGGCCGCATTAAAAATAATATCCGCGTACAGGATGCACGCCTGCAGCAACTACTGGTGAACTATCAAAACACAGTTCTTCGTGCCGCCCAGGAGGTTGAGGACAGCATGATTGCCTATGTGAAAAGCCTGGACGAACGCTACTTGCTGGTCGAGGCAGTCGGTGCAGCAGAACGGTCAGAAGTTCTGTCAATGCTACGCTACAAGGAAGGTTTTTCCGGTTATCAACGCGTATTGGATGCACAACAGCGATTGGTAGTTCAACAGCAGCGTCAGGCTGCAAATCTAGGCTCCATCGCACTGAATCTTATTTCAATATATAAAGCCCTGGGCGGCGGCTGGCAAGTGCGTGAGAATCAGCCGTTTGTCGACACCGAGACCCAACGGACCATGCAGGAGCGCACCGATTGGGGTCAATTACTGGATCCGGCGGCAACCGAACCACCAGAAAAACCCAAAGCAGTCCGGGCACCGGACTGGTAATGAGATTGTAGCGATGACCGACGAAGAAGAAACTGAAACAACCCAAACGCCTGACGATACACCTGATCCGGTTCGACGCTGGACTCTTATCGTCGCAGCAATCATTGTCGCGTTGCTGGTTTGGTACCTTTCAGCCGATCGGCTTACCCCATTTACCTCACAAGCCCGGGTCCAGACATTTGTCATCCCGATTGCCGCAGAAGTCGCCGGCCGCGTCGTTTCTGTTGATGTTGGCAACAACGATTATGTGGACGAGGGCGCACACCTGTTAAAGGTCGACCCGCGCAATTACGAGCTCGCCGTTATTAAAGCCGAAGCCGATGAGCGACAGGCTCGACAGGATGTTGGCGGCCAGGCGGCTGCTGTTGATGCCGCAGCAGCCCAGGTCGCTGCATCCCAGGCAAACGCCAGGCGCGCCGAGTTGGACTTCAGTCGAATGCAACGTATCTTCGAAGAAGATCCCGGTGCGATCTCTGTACGACGACTGGAATCTGCTGAATCCACATACGAACAGGCAAAAAGCGGCGTGTTCAACGCGCTGGCAAATCTCGACAAGGCGACCCGTCAACTTGGCGAACGAGACGAGGAGAATGCTCGATTGTTATCGGCGCAAGCTGCACTTCGCCAGGCACGCGTCAATCTCGAACGTACTACAGTATTCGCACCGGATCGTGGTCTGGTGACGGATCTGGCGGTGGATGTGGGGAACTTCGCCGCTACCGGTCAACCATTAATGACCTTTATCGCAATTCACGATCTGTGGATTGCGGCAGATTTTACCGAGAACAATCTGGGCAATATAAAACCGGGTGATCCGGTGGAGGTTGTCCTGGACGTCCAGCCCGGTAAGATCTTTACAGGCACAGTCCGCAATATCGGCTGGGGCGTGTCGACCGGCAACCAGACCCTCGGCGCCTTGCCGACCGTGGATAATGATCGAAACTGGCTGCGGGATGCCCAACGATTCCCTGTTATTGTTGATTTAGACGAAGACGTGAAAGCGAGCCCGGTTGGTAGCCGGGTCGGGTCACAAGCTGATGTCATCGTCTACACCAGCGATGGATTCATACTAAATACCATCGGCAAGTTCTATATCCGGCTGGTCAGCCTGTTTTCCTATGCCTATTGACCAGCATCAGCAATCTGGAGTGCAGGACATTGCCGCCATCCGGGGAATCCGCATGGCCGTATTCACAACCCTGTGCCTGGCGGTTGTGACGATACTCAAATTTCCCGCGCCGTTTCTGCCTCCATTGTTCGTATCGATGTTATTGATGTTACCGGGACCTGCACCCGGTCTGATCGGCGGAATAAAGTTCGTCGTACTTATGGTGATATCACTGGGAATAGGTATCGTGTTGTTGCCGATCCTCGAATACCAGGCTGGCGCCGCGATACTGATTATGATTCTGGGATTGTTCGGATCTTTCTACTATGTGGTCAATGGCGGTTCACCTCTTGTTGCAACTTTTTTTACATTAGGATTTTCAGTGATACCCCTGGTTGGGTCGGAATCCATTGACCTGGCGATCCAGTTGAGCATTGCGTTCGTCCAGGCTCTCTGCATGGCGCTGCCGTTCATCTGGCTCGGTCATGCGATAATGCCAGACCCGCTCACGGATACATCGCCCGTTTCTCCACAACCCGCTGCGATCGAGCCAGCTAACGCGGCAAGATCGGCGCTTCGTGCAACCCTGGTGGTCTTTCCACCGCTGGCTTTCCTTCTGCTTACCAGTGCCACAGCCGGGTATGCAGCAGCGCTGATTAAGATTGCACAGCTTGGCCAGCAGGCAACCGGTGATATGAGCCGCCATGCTGGCAGATCACTATTACTATCCACGCTGATTGGCGGAATAGGTGGAATTGCAATTTGGTCCGTCCTGAAAGTATGGCCTGTATTGCCAATCTACGTGTTGCTGATGCTGTTGGCAGGGCTGATATTCGCACCCCGGATTTTTCGCGGTCCTGCCCTGGCACCTTCCGCGGATACCTGGAGTTATGGCTTTACCACACTCATCATTATTATTGGGCCAGCCGTTGCCGACGGTGCTGCCGGGGACGCTGCGGGTGCAAAATTTATCGAACGTATTATTATGTTTATGCTGGCGACATTATGGGCAGTAATGGCTGTGTTTGTGTTCGACCATTGGCTGAAACCCAAATCCGCAAACCCAGTCGCGCGGACTCATATCGCAGGCTGACTGGATCTGTGACAAAGAAATCCACTAAGACCAGGAGGACACATGACAGGAAGGCTGAAGGGACAGGTTGCCATTATCACCGGGGCCAGCAGAGGTCTGGGGCAGTACTGCGCCCGAGGCTTCGCAATGGAAGGAGCGATGGTTGTTATTGCCGCTCGCACTGAGGAAGAAATAGACAAGAAGCTGCCGGGCACGATATACCATACCGCAGAGATGATTAACGATGCAGGTGGCGAAGCGTTTCCGGTTGTTTGTAACATCGCCAACCGGGAATCTATCACCACGATGGTTTCAAAAGTACTGGAGCATTGGGGTCGCATCGATATCCTGATGAACAATGCCGCCATCCAACCGCCTGGCAACAACTCAGATATTCAAGAGAAACACTGGAACCTCATTTACAATGTCAACGTGCACGGACCGTTCAACTGCATAAGAGCAGTGTTGCCAACAATGATCGAGCAACAGCAGGGCAATATCATAAACATATCATCTGCCGCAACCCTTGGGGGTACCCCGTACGGCGGCACTAAACGTGCACTGGAAGCTATGACAGAAGGGTTGGCCCAGGAATTAAAACCGCAGGGAATCACCGTGAACGCGCTAAAACCGGTGAGTGCCATTGAAACGCCGGGCTTTCTCTTTGCACAGGTGCCGCGCGGCACCGGATTGGGGGATTCACCCAGGCTTCCTCCGCCTGACAGTTATGTTGAAGCCGCAATCCTGCTGGCATGCCAGACCCCGGAATCCTATACTGGGCGGGTTAACAATGACGCAGAAGTTATTTCGAATCTGGCTGATACAGAAACAGCCACAAGACTGCGTGAACTGAACCCGGACGATTGGGTTCAGGCAATGAATTAAACCCTGGTTAAGGCCAAAGCGTAATGCCTATAGACATCCCAGTGATCGATTTCTCAAAGTTTGGATCTGTTGACAGCAAAAATAAAGAGCTTGTTTATGCCTGTGAAGAATTTGGCTTCTTTCAGGTCGTCAACCATGGTATTGATCCAACTCAATGCGAGGCATTTATTTCCGCCACCAAACAGTTTTTTGCATTACATTTCGATAAAAAACAGGCGCTCCTACGGACATCTGAGAATCCCTGGGGCTATTATGATCGCGAACTCACGAAGAACAAACAGGACTGGAAGCAGGTATTCGATTTTGGGATCGATCAGAACGACGGGGATTACCCGACCATTTCACAATGGCCCGGAGATATTAAAGGCTTCAAACAGATAATGCTGGATTGGTTCAGGTCCTGCGAAACGGTAAGCGCAACCCTGTTAAAACAGATAGTCGGGACGCTCATACAAGACAGCGACCAGCTAAGCCATTTCTTCGAGCCGACCAATAGCAGCTTCGTCCGTCTCAATTATTATCCGCTTTGCGATAATCCGGCTGATTCCAGCCTCGATAATCCACAGCATGGCCACCTGGGAGTTTCCCACCATACTGATGCAGGTGCGTTGACTGTATTAATTCAGGACGCAGTTTCCGGATTACAGATAAAGTCGGGAAATCAATGGTATACCATTATTCCGGAATCAGATGCCCTCATCGTCAATATCGGCGATCTGTTACAGGTCTGGTCGAACGACCGATACAAAGCCGCACTACATCGGGTTATGGCCAATGGCTTCGAAGAACGTTTTAGTGCACCTTTTTTCTATAACCCTGTCTACACTTGCGACTGCGCGCCATTGCGTTCAAGCGAAAAACCACGGTATCGCACCGTCAACTGGAAGGAATTCAGGAAAGCCCGCACGGATGGCGACTATGCTGATATCGGTGAAGAAAGTCAGATATCAGATTATCTGATCAGCTGATCAGCTGACTTTGTCGGCTAATCAACACCAAGAATCCAGGTGGACAGGGTTACTTAGTAAGTGATTCTATAGATGCAGGAAAGTCAGGAAACTGGGAGGATGGCACCTGATTTTTAGTAAGATACTATCAATCAGCAAGGATGTATATCGATGCTCAAGCGACTATGGAGCCTGTTAAGTTCACCCAGTACTGGTTGGTCCCTCGGCGCGCTTTTGGCAATCGGTGTAATTTCTGGTGTGGTGTTCTCTGTAGGTTTTGAAACCACCATGGAGATGACCAACACCGAAGGTTTCTGTACCGACTCCTGTCATGAAATGACAGACAATGTTGCCAAAGAATTTGTCGGCACCAGTCATGACCTGAATCACAGTGGCGTCAGGGCTGCGTGTTCCGACTGTCATGTTCCACTGCCATTTATCCCAAAGATGATAAGGAAAGCCAAGGCCTCTCTCGAAGTCTACCATCACATACTCGGCACCCTCGACACTCCGGAAAAATTCGAAAATCATCGGCTTCGATTGGCGAATAATGTCTGGCGAGAAATGAAAGGCAACGATTCCAGGGAATGTCGCAACTGCCACACGGTAGAGAAAATGGCCTTTGACCAGCAGCACCAGAAAGCCGCTGAATTTCATCGGGACGCGTTTTCCGAAGGCAAGACCTGCATAGACTGCCACAAGGGTATCGCCCACAAGTTACCCCGGGAATTGCGGGAACGGGCGAGTAGTCAGGTTGACGAGAGAAATTACATTGTTAACACCCTTGCGGTTAATCCGGAGCCATAGCCATGTTGATTCGATTTTTGTCAATTACCAGCACCCTGCTGTTAACGACCGCTGCGATGGCTGCAGACCAACTTGCGTTGGAAGGTTTTACCGAAGGTAAACATAAAACCTGTATCAGCTGCCATCAAAGTGATCCTGTCAAACAAATGTTCCTGACCAAACACGCTGATCCCAGCAACCCCGACACTCCTGCAGCTCAAGAGCAGTGTGAAGCTTGTCATGGACCCAGTGCCGCCCACGCCAACTTTCCACTACAGGTTCAGAACTTTCGTTTTGGCGACTACTCGCCTAACAGCAAGCGGGAACAAAACCAGGTCTGTCTGAAGTGTCACCTGGATGAACAGAGGAAAGACTGGGACGGCGGAGTACACGAACAGGGAGAACTGAGTTGTGCCAATTGCCACACACTCCACAAAGAAAAAGACCCACTGCTGGATGACACCAGGTCAGGCCTTGCCTGTGTAAACTGTCATAAGGATAAACGAACCCAGCAACATATCAGGGGGTTGCATTTAATCGAGAACGGCAGGGTTGGCTGCATTGACTGCCACAACCCACACGCCAAATTAGATACTCAACTGTGTGTTAATTGTCACAAGCAGGATGAGCAGACCCTGGCTAAACAGTCGCCAAAGGCTCAATCCTTTCACGCGACCATGATTGAAAAGAAACTGCCCTGTCTAAACTGCCACCGGGGGGTTGCCCACGGCGTACCAAGTTGGATCGAGGACATTAAGCAACAGCAGGAAGTAACCCATTAGCCCTTGTCGGCGAAATTTCCTCTCGCTTACGCAGCGACCCGTCTAAAAAGGAACCGGGATGAAGAACAGCAGTTTGGGTTTGTTAATGCTAGTCGCGCTGATGCTCTGTCAGTCAGCCTACCCAGAGGATCAGGTTGTGCTGACAGAATCAGGCGGCGGTGCAGAAACCTGTCTGCAATGCCACGATAACGGCAAAGTCAGAGCAGTTCTGGGGAACCACCATTTTGTGGAGAATGACCTGCGCAGCCCTGGTGCCCAACGAGCCTGCGAAGCTTGCCACGGGCCCAGCAAAGAACATACACAGTTTCCACAAAAAGTCGCCAATATCCGCTTTGGGGATAATTCGAAACACACGGCCGAGCAACAGAGTGCGCAATGCCTGGGCTGTCATCAGGGTGATCACGTAAACTGGATCAGCAGTACCCATGCGGCCGAGGAGATGGGTTGTGCTTCCTGCCATCAGGTGCACAGCCACACAGACACCGTTCTGAATCCCCTGACACAGACCGATGTCTGCTTTACCTGTCACCTGACCGAAAAACTGCAAATAAACAAACCATACCGTCACCCAATTCGTGAAGGCGCCGTGACTTGTACCAGCTGTCACAATCCTCATGGATCCAATGGTCCCTCGATGCTAGTGAAGCAATCAGTAAACGAAACCTGTTTCCTCTGCCACACAGAAAAACGTGGACCCTTCGTGAATGAACACGAACCCGTGCAGGATAATTGCGTTAATTGCCATACACCCCACGGCTCTAATCACGAAAACCTATTGTCAGTCAGGCCGCCGTTTCTCTGTCAGCAATGCCACTCGGACCATAGTCACGCCAGGGAAGCTTACGATTTTGAGGATTTGCCGGGAGGATCCGGTAATCGACAGAGCCGGGTCGTTGGTGGCTCCTGTGTCAACTGCCACAGCAATATACACGGCTCAAATTTCCCGGGTGCACGCTCGATGCGACAGTAAAGCGCGCCTCAATCACTCTTGATGATCGGAGTCGGAAATGAACAAATTGAATAAATTGCTGATTGCCATTGCAGCTACAATAGCGGGCGGCACCGGCCCACAGATAATGGCGGCATCTGACGAAGACTCAAACCTGAGCCCCATCAGTCTGGATTTCGTTTATGTCGATAACCCCAATGGAAAGTTTGGCGAGTACAATGGTCTGAACGAAGATCATAGTAACCTGGTTCTCAACCTTGACTGGAAATCCCGCGACGACAATGCGCCGGAACAGTACTGGGATCTGAATGTTCATAACCTAGGTCTGGATACCTTCTTTGTCAAAGGTGAGTACGCAAAGCAGGGCAACTATCGATTGCGAGCCGGGTATGACCAGTTAAAAAAAGTTTAACACGACAACGGCCTGACGATTTATGACAAGGCCCTCAATACACTGGCAGAGCCACGCAGAAAAACGACCAGCAGCAAACGCAAGACAGCCAGTATTGGCTTTGATAAGTTTTTCACCCCAAGTTGGGAATTAACAACGGACTTCAGGTCACAAAAGAAAGATGGCACCCGCCCACGCCCGGTCAGCGGTGGCTTGATTGTTCCCCAGCAACTGGATTTCAACCACAACGAATTCGATGCCGCCCTGATCTACCAACATGAAAAGGTACAGCTTCGATTAGGCACTTACTTTTCCGATTTTGAAAATGACAACGACCTTGTTCTGGGTACCGCAGCAGAACCTGGCAACAGTTTTTACCAGGTAAACGCCACCGGGGGCTACACCATCAATGGCACTAGTCGCGCCACGGCTTATCTCTCATACTCAGAAGGCAAGCAGGATGACAAATTCAGTAACTACGGGATTAACAGCGGCACCTACTCGACCAATTCACTCGATGCAAAATTCGATACATTGAATTTCCAGTTAGGATATCGCAATCGCATAACCCGCAAATTCTACATCGATGCAAAGTACCGACTGGAAAGCCGCAGCAATGACACACCGCTGTACGAGGATTTTCCCAGTGACAAGAACAACAAGGTCTATGAATGGGATAAACACAAGCTCGATATCAACGCGGGATACCGACTGCCTGCCCGCTGGCGATTGCGTGGTGGTATCGTCTTCAAGGATTACCAATACGAGGTCCACAAGTCACCGAGGGGTACGGGGCGCTTAACCGAGCAGGCGGCGAAACTGTCTGACAACAGTGAGGAATTTACGACCTGGGCTGAACTCCGTACACCAACTCTGTCCGGTTTTTATGGCAGCCTGAAGTACAGCTACAGTGACCGTGAAGTTGACCGGGATACAGCCCGGGAACTGGCCGCGGTCCTCGACACCGGTGGTGTCGCCTTGTCTCCATACCTGGTAGATCGAACCCAGGATAAAATCGATTTACTGCTAGCCTATTCATTCACTCAGAGCCTCAGCGCCAGCTTCAACCTCAGCAGCATTGAGGACGACTAGATGCTATTGCCTGGGCAAGCCTGGATACTACAGATACCTCCAGAGCTACCGTCGATGTTAACTACGCACCCAACCGAGACTATTCTCTTAACTTCTATGCTGGTGTCGAGAGTTTTGAAGTTGAGCAGTCCGGTTTTGGTAATTTAAGCAATTCCACGACGGAATGGCATTACAGTATCGAAGATAAAAGTGACATTTTTGGTATTACTGTGAGGGCTGATAATCTCTCGGGTGTGGTTGATCTGAGTGTTGACTACCGCTATCAAAAAGGAGATGGTGATTACAAGACCATAGATCCAACAAACGTGTCCGGACCTTTTCCCAACCTCGATACCATTATCAACAGTATTACCATCAACGCTGACATCTTTCTGGCCAACAAACCGATCATCAACGTCACTTACATATATGAAGACTACGATAGTGAAAGCTGGGTCTGGAAGGATGATTTCAACGAACCAGGGAATACCTATTTTGGCACCCTTAACTATGGCTATGAGAGCCCCACTTACACCACGCAAGTTTTCCTTATTGGCGCGAGCTATCAATTTTGAACTTTGATGGTCTAGCGCCTCGAAGCGGAATTCCCAGGAAATGATACTGCAGACCTGGTTAGCCACTGGTGTCTTCCTGATGCTGGTGCTTTCAGCGGTGGTTCTTTTTGCCGTGCGTGGTTTGAGCGGACGCGCCGGTCTCGTCGGTGCAAGCGCTTCTGGACTATCCCTGGCACTCACCATCTGGCTCCTGCTTGATCGAACCGGTTGTGGCAATGGGTACCGGAGCTCGACATCGTCCTGTCCTGGCGTCTGAACGACGGGACTCTGGCAGTTGCAGCTCTGGTCGCTTTCGTCGGTGTACTTATCATGCAGTTCGCTGGTGCCTACTTTGGTTCGACAACGAAGGGCCGCTACGCGGTCGCCACACTTGGCCTGTTCGAAGCTTCGATGCTGGGCCTGATCCTGGCTGACAACTTGTTCGTACTCTTCATGTTCTGGGAACTCATCGGTTTATGCTCTTTCTTCCTGATCAATACGGATGCTGACAAACGGAGCGATACATTTGCCGCAGCGCAGCAGGCCCTGATTATTACGGTGTCAGGTGCACTACCGATGCTCATAGGATTTATTTACAATGGTGAAGGCAGGTCTTATTCTTCTCGTCTATCTGTTTCCTGTTTGCGGTGAAACGCCATTGTGGACGGCGCCTCTTGTTCCTATCGGCGGTGCCACATGCATCTGGGGCAGTTATCGAGCGCTCGGCCACGATGACGTCAAACTCCTCATGGCCTGGTCAACGGTTTCACAGCTTGGACTGATCACATTGACCCTCGGGCTTGGGACCGACCTGGCAATACGCGCCGGAATCCTGTACTTGTTTGCCCATGCGCTTTTCAAGGCGGGGCTCTTCTGGGCAGCCCTGATTCTTAGCGGTTCGATGGCGGGGCTGCCACCATTCACTGGCTTTCTGTCCAAAGAACTGGTCCTGGAAAACAGCACCCCTAGTACACGATGTTGCCATTACAGCCATTGTCCTTGGCTCAATCCAGGTTTCATAGATCCGGAAATCCAAACAAAAACGTAACCACAACAATGATTCAATCTATAAACCACGGGTGTCAGCTCTTCCAAACTCCCAGGTCGCTCGTATATAAAAGTCGAATTCGGATCCCCTCTGCATGGCATCCGTAAATCGGTGTTGAGCTTCCTGCCATCTCACTCTGGTTTCCACCATTGGTTCGCGAACAGATTTCCAATGGTGCCGTAGTTCAAACAGAACCGAGTCGGGAAAATACTGGGGTGACAGCAACCAGCCCTTCCCGGTTCGGCCGTAGTTGATGCCGAAACTATGGCCGGGCAAAAAATCCATCGCATCCAGCACAACATTCCAGGCAAAGCCTTCGGTGTCACCAATCCCGCCCAGACCAACACCCGCGTTGGTTGGTGTCTCCGGCGCGTAACCGACTTCCAAACCGCCGCGAAACCGGAAACCTTCAGATTCTTGCGGCCAGCCAACCGCCAAACGGCCAACAATACCCCAGTAGTCAACCCTGCGCTTATCGGCTGCGTTGTCTTTCAATAGACTCTTTGGCAAGTAGGAAATGTCGAGACTTCGCTGAACAACATATCCCCACCTGCGAGTATTCTCAAATCCCAGGAAGTATGAACTTGATGCACCGGCGTCACCAAAATCCAGTGGCCCGTGGCGAATACTGCCAGTGCCATCACAGCTATTTCTTTGTAACACAAAACCTGAACGCCAGCCCTTGCTTCCCTTCAAGGTCGCATGTATTCCATCCGTCCACGTGACCCTCGTGTTATTGCTGTCGTTTCGGTCCAGGGATTTTGCGTACACTCCGCCGCGCAATACAAATCGGGTCTGCAATCTGCCCATAATTATATCAAAACGATTTGTACCTTCACGGAACCAGTGGATATATAATTCATCGAAGGTCACCTGCGCCCTGGTAAGACCGGTGGGCTCTGGCATTTCCGGTTGATGTACGAATTCGAGATTACAATCGCTGACGTGGCAGCGACCCGCCACCCCCACACCCAGGCGAACTTTTTCAGATAGCCTTCGGGTTACATCTACTCTGGCCCTGATACCAGTGTCGTTTTCGTTAAACTCTGACCCTGAGGAGTCTTCCACTTTTAAATACGTAATAATCGGCCGGACATCTCCAGATCAGACCCAGCCCAGCCTGCCTCGTATACTCTGGTCAATGATGGCATCGATGCTGCCTTCGGTTTCTATCTCGGGCGTGTCATCAGTCTGCTCTTCGATGATATCATCGTCTCTGAATTCACTGATATCGGCCAACAAGAGCGGAAATTGACAGATCAAGAATAGTGAGAGAAAGAACAGGAGCTGCTGTTTAAACGACATTATCTAGAACTATTTACCAGATGGCATAGCAGTTCCGGAAGCTGTCCAAATGATAAACAAGGACCTTGGGAAACTGCCTGTCACACGCTGTCGTTAGATCAACTCCAAAACCTATTCTGAAGATTCAACCGCATCAGCAACCCGCTTCACGCTTCTACCCAGATATACCAGCGCCCAGCCACTGAATATCATCTTTATGCCGAACAGCACACCAATTGCCCAGACACCTGATAGTGGGAATTGATGCCAGAGCATTATGCCGAGCACCAAGGTTACCGCCGCATTAAACATGAGCCAGCCCCAACCCGCTTCGGGCCGCACCTGCAATGCAATAATCAACTCAAACACCCCGGTCACAACCAGGTAAATAACCAGGATCAGGGTCAGTGAAATCAGACCAGCGGCTGGCTGGACAACCATATACAGGCCCGTTATGGTCATGAGAGAACCTAGCACAAACATTAACAGGCCCCTGCCAAAAACGCCTGTCTTAAATGCCAGGACACACTTACTGACACCACCGATTGCAAGTAGTACACCCACCATGATGGAAATGGTCAGCCCGGCAACAAAAGGTGATACAAGCGCGAATGTACCAATGACGAGGAGAATAATGCCTACCGCCACTGTCAATGACGCATTTTCCCTGATTCCATCCAGTAGTGGAGTTGACAGTTTCTGATCCGACATAATTTACCACCCTCTGTTCTGTGTTTAGCTGATGGTAATCTCTTCGAAGGCGGAAGTAAAAGCCATTGCCGCCAACAGCCTTCGTCAGTTAAAGTACGGAGCCATAAATTCGACCCCTCCGGGGTCACACCATAAGTACCAGTTTAAACAAGGAGATTTTGTGCGAAAAGTAAGATTGGCGAAACATCACGTTTCGATTTACCTGGCCGTATCGAGTTTAATTTTTGTTTTTTCACTTGCCGACGCGGCAAGTACCGTACGCGCGGGTAAGTGGGAAGGCACAATTCAACTGATCGGTAATGATTCCAACAGCTCGAGTGGAGACAACGGATCGTCCTTCGACGTTGAGAGCGAATTTGGCATCAGTGGTGGTATTGGCTACAACTTCAGCAATAACTTCGCTATCAACTTTGATATGTCCTATATCAAGCCAAAATATAAAGCAGTCTACAACACGGATTCCGATGGGTTTGTAGAAATCAAGCATGAAATGACAGTTTTCAACGGACAATTGAATGGCATCTGGAATGTTGTCGACGGTCCATTCACACCTTATCTCGAGGGCGGCATCGGCTGGACTTATGTTGATTCGAACGTGGCAGATGGACCACCAACGACCGGATGCTGGTGGGATCCCTGGTGGGGTTATGTGTGTCGAAGTTTCTATTCAACTTATGAAGAAACGAGCTTTTCATACGGTTTTGGTGGTGGTCTTAGATATGAATTCAGCAACCGTATGTTTTTAAAGGGTGGATTGAACCGATACTATGTCGATGAAAAAGGTGACGCCGCTGATATCGAATTTGACTTCTGGCGCCTGCAGGTTGGCTGGTTGTTCTAGTGAACCGTAGGAGATGTGTACATCCTGTATGCATCTCTTGATATCCCTTTTCTTCCGCTTATGTTCCTCCTGTGAACACGATGATGCGTTCCAGAATTCTATTCGCCCTTAGTCCCGATTGAAGGACTTCGAAGTGCTCGAGTTCATTTCTTGCAAAACAGCGAGCGACTGGTAGCATAATTCAGGGAATGGATACAACATCGCCTTTTAGTAAGCACTTGAAAGACTCTATCGAGCAAAGGGTTCACTATGCCTACCTGTTGGAAACTGGCGACGATGCCTTATTGGCGCGAATCTTCCTGATCAGAAACGCCAGGGTCTCGATAGATATCCAGACATTCATCTGGTCTGAAGACGAATGTGGCAGTTTCATTTTCCACGAGTTGTTTCTCGCCGCATCGCGTGGTGTCACGGTCAGATTACTATTTGACGATTTGACGTTACGTTCAAAACCGGATTATGTCGCATATCTTGCGACCCTTCATCCAAATCTCCTGCTCAAACAGT
Organism: Pseudomonadales bacterium; assembly: GCA_029941905.1. Taxonomy (GTDB): domain Bacteria; phylum Pseudomonadota; class Gammaproteobacteria; order Pseudomonadales; family Azotimanducaceae; genus JAHRVQ01. Next base: position 326,321 of record JAPYTQ010000001.1, read on the forward strand.
ACAACCCGCTGTCAAAAAACCTCAGAACCAGCATGATCGAGCTTATCGCGGGGTTGGGGTTTAATTTCAGACAATCCAATCAGCGTATGCACAACAAGATTATCGTTGTCGATGGTCAATTTGGCATCACCGGCGGGAGGAACTGTGGCAATGACTATTTTGATCGTGATTCTGAACGAACTTTCAAGGACAGGGATGTATTAATCCTCGGCCCTGCTGTTTCTGATATGCAAAGATCTTTTGAAAGCTACTGGGATTTTGAACTCACTTTTCCAAGTAAAGAAATGCATGATTTGCAGCACAGTATCAGAGCCAACAACTACCCACGCCTGGATCTGGAAGATGGATATGTCATACCCTCTATGTTCAAAGATCTAACTCGCCTTACACAGGATCATGATGCCTTTCGATCCAGGATAGTGGATTATGGTTTTCGGTTGGACCAGGTTCAGTTTGTTGCAGATCAGCCCGGCAAAGTTGCCAGCCTGGAGGACAGTGCTAACACCACCAGGGTGTTAACCGACCTCATACGGTCAGCAAACGAGTCAATCGTTATTCAATCGCCCTACCTAGTATTAAGTAAGGAAGGTCAGCGTTTGTTCAAGGATGTAGGGGAGAAAAAACCAACCCTGATAACAATGATCTCCACAAACAGCCTGGCCGCAGCGGACCACTACTACGCCTACGCTTTTTCCTACAAGAACAAAAAGGCCTATGTAAAAAAACTCTCCTGGCAGATATTCGAGTTAAAGCCTCGACCTACTGACGAGTCTACCATGTCGGAACACGTGAAAGGTGTACAAAAGAATGACAAACACCATATGTGTATTCATTCCAAAACCTTTATGTTTGATAAGAAAAAGACCTTTATTGGTTCGTTCAATTTGGACCCACGTTCAGTGATGCTTAACACGGAAGCTGGTCTGCTAATCAGTGACGAGAAGTTTTCATCACACGTACACGGCCTGATTATGAAGGATATTGCGCCACAGAACAGCTGGACTATCGGTGTGCGGCAGAAGCAGCCGGTACTGAAATACTTTAACGAGTTGTTCGAGAATCTGTTTGCACAAATTCCATTCGCGAATATCTGGCCCTTTACGTACACAACCAGCTACCAGCTGAAACCCGGTGGCATCAAGCTGGCTTTCAACCATCCCGATTTTCAGCAACACTACGATTCAGTTGGCATGTTTCCCGAACAGGGCGTTAGTCTAAAAACGCTTAAAACCAGATTAGTAAAGGCATTTTTCGGACCGATCGAACCCATGATCTAATTCAACTCAAAGGAATAGAACAGTTTGCAAAAATCATTGGGACTAGCACTGGGTAGTGGGGGCGCCAGGGGCCTGGCACATATCGCGATCCTCGAAGCCATCGACGAATTGAATGTCGATGTCCATGCAATCTCCGGCACCAGCATCGGTGCGATCATTGGTACTTTGTATGCCGCAGGGCTCTCCGGCAGGGATATTCGTCAGGCAGTAGATTCCTGGCTGGCTATGCCCGGGAGTATCAGCGAAGCCCGTCAGGCAAAAAGAACTTTCGGCTGGCTCGAGTTTTTCAGCTTGCAACTCAAACGCAGCCACTTCCTTCATGTCGATGCACTCGTGGCAGAACTCGAATCCCTGTTGAACGTCGTGAACCTCGAAGAACTGCCGATACCTACAAAAGTGGTCGCCGCAGATTTTTATCAGCGCAAGGAAGTTGTGTTTGATTCCGGCCCTATTATCCCGGCACTGATGGCCAGCTTCTGCCTGCCAGGAATATTCGAGCCTGTGGTCATAGATAACACCATCCTGGTGGATGGGGGCAGTGTTAACCCGGTTCCATTCGATCTGATACATGATGAATGTGACATTGTGGTCGGCATCGATGTGCTGGGTGTGCGCATGCCGAAAGAAGCCTCCATGCCAACTTTTATCGAAGCCATATTCAACACATTTCAAATTTCCTCAAAGGCAATATCCGACTTGAAACAGAAATCACACCCGCCGGATCTCTATATTGAACCGCTGATTACCGATGTAAGAGTCCTGGAATTCAACAAGGCAAAATTCATCTATGAGCAAGCGCAGCCGGAGTGTGATCGCCTGAAACAGGAGCTTCCGAAACTCCTAGAATCATCCTCGTAACTCCATTACATTCACAAACTATGTCAGGACTTCACCCGACAACTCTGTATAAAACAACTTTTACTTATATGAAATACTCCCTACACTACAATAGATTTTTCAACAGGTACAATCTCAAACGGCAACCATGTTACAGCCCCTGATCGCACAGTGCAGACAACGCCGAGACGAAACTTGTCAAAAACAGCTACAATCAATTCCAGCAATGGCGCCGTCATTCCGGTGCCTATCAGAGACACACAACATGAGCTACGAAACTCTACTTTGCGACAGGAAGGACGACATCGCAATTGTTACACTAAACCGACCTGAAAAGCGCAATGCGCTGTCCAGAACCCTCAGAGATGAAATAGTCCAGTGTCTCAAAGAGCTTGAAGCCGATGACAGCATCAAAGCAATTGTAATCACCGGTAACGGCAGCACATTTTGCGCAGGTTTTGACCTCGAGGAGTTTCAAACCGGTAACATGCAGGAAATTTTCGCCCATGCCACGGGTTACCACCATAGCGTTTATAATACCACCACACCCCTCATCGCTGCTGTTGGAGGACAGGCAATGGCAGGCGGCATGGACCTGGCAATGATGTGTGATATGAGGCTCGCCTCGACCGACGCACTGTTTGGTCAACCACAGGTGAAAATGGGTATTCCCGCAGCATTTGACCTGTTAAAGACCCTCCTCCCCGAATCCCTCGCCAGAGACCTGTGCCTGACAGGTCGTAAGATAGATGCAGAACAGGCATTGGCTGCAGGACTGGTGAGTGAAATTGTTGCAGCGGATCAGTTGATTGAACGATCTCTGCAGGTGGCCAGCGATATCGCCAACTCAAAGGGCAGCAGGAGCATGAAGGCCAGATTCATAGAAAGCCAACCCAACCTCTTCTCAAGATAGCGAAGCAACATTCATGAAAACCCAGGCTGCAATAGCACGATCAAGTAACGCTGAATTTTCAATCGAAGAGGTTGATCTGGCCGACCCCGGCATGGGGGAAGTCCGGATCAAGGTCCATGCATGCGGTATCTGCCGAAGTGACTTAAGCGCCCTGGAAGGAAAAGAGACGATTGAGTTCCCGGCCGTTCTAGGTCACGAGGCTGCCGGTGAAATTGAGGCCGTTGGTGAAGGAGTGAATTCGGTAAAGGAAGGTGATTTCGTCATTCTTTCATGGACTCCCGCTTGTGGACACTGTCCAGCATGCAGGCAAGGCAAGGTGCACTTGTGCCTTGGTATCAGTATGTCCACAGAGCGCAAGGGGCCTCTTAAGCAAGGCGATGAGGGTCTCGATCGTTTTATGGGGCTGGGGGCATTCTGTGAACATATCGTCGTTCCCGAGGCCATGGCCGTACCGGTCAAAAGCACATTGTCTGCTGCCCACAGTTGCCTGATAGGCTGTGGGGTAACTACGGGTTTTGGTGCAGCGGTGAATACAGCGGCAATACGTTGGGGAGAAACCGTTGCCGTGCTGGGATGTGGTGGTGTGGGCCTGGCAGCTATTCAGGGTGCGCGCATTGCTGGAGCGGCCCGCATCCTGGCCGTTGACCCAATACCTGAAAGACGAGCAGCAGCGCTAGGGGTTGGCGCGACAGAGGCACTCGAGCCCGGGGAGGTGGTCAAAAAAATAATTGCGGCTACCAATGGTGGTGTGGATTGCGCCATTGAATGTGTGGGTCATACCAGTACCATGCAGGATTGTTTTTATATGATCAGACAGGGTGGGCGAGCAATAGTCGTTGGCTTACCTGCATTTACAGAAATGTTGTCGATTCCCGCTATCATGCTGTTAAGGGAAAAGGTGTTAACCGGGTCAATCTACGGTTCCGCTAATCCCGCAGTGGATTTTCAAAAAATCGCCTCGCTGGGTGAAAGTGGACAATTGCAGTTCGAACCATTGGTTGACAAGGTGCGGTCTTTTTCAGAAATCAACCAGGGTTTTGAGGAAATGCGAGAAGGCAAGCTGGTTCGGGTTGTTTTGTCTTTTCAGTGATGCTGAAAGCCATTTTTATACCGAGAGCGACATCCCATCCCCGGCAGGGTCAGCGCCACCGTTCATTGCCCCGTCCCGAATCTGGATGCCATGAACCATGGCAAATGCAAAACTGAGATAACTCCTGCGGACTTCATAGCCAAGGGATACCAGTTCGTCAGTGATGTATGCTGGAATACGATTCGCTACATCGATTACATTGGAAGTCGCTGAAAAACGCGGCGCTGAAACTGCCTGCTGCATATCCATTTTGAAATCGAGGACGTTGAGGATACTTTGCAGAACACCCATGGCAATTTGAGTACCACCTGGTGCACCAATCACAATATGTGGGGTATCCCCATTGAATACGATGGTCGGACACAAGGAAGAAAAACGACTTTTGCCTGGTGCAAGGGAATCGGCGCGACCCGGTCTCGGATCAAACACGGCCATACAGCCGTTGTACATGAACCCAAGTCCTTCAGTTATCACGCCTGAAGGCATGCCCAGGGAATGCGTCATGGACACTGCGTTACCCATGGAATCCACCACGGCTACATGGGTTGTATTGGCACTCTCTTTCGCAGCCTGAAAACGCTCAACACTCGCCTTTTTACCGGATCGAATCGCACTGGCCATTTCTGCGGCGTAGTTTTTATCTGTCAGGTGAGCCACCGGCACGTCAAAGAAAGCAGGATCTCCCACATGGTTGTCCTTGTCTGACGTGGCCCGTTTCATTACTTCCGTGACAACCCGAATATATTCTCTCGTATTGTGGCCCATCGCCCCGAGATCAAAATTCTCCAGTACGTTAAGCATTTCCACCAGCATAATTCCGCCCCCGGGTGGGTTGTTGGTGGCATAGCGCTGGCCCCGGTATTCGCCCCACAGGGGATCTACTTTGACCGTGCTGTATTGCCGCAAATCCTCAAGTGTCAGCAAACCTCCGTTAGCTGCCATATCTTCGGCGATACACGCCCCGATTGTGCCCTGATAAAAGACATCAGCACCATCCCGTGCAATTTCTCGAAGCGTTGCCGCCATGTCGGGATTACTGACAATCTGTCCGGGGCGCTTAAGATCGCCATCTGCAGAAAAATACAGCTTGCGGCCGGATGCCGTGTAAGCCAGTCGATCACGCACCCGGACCCGCCCCGAGCTATCGTCACGACTCCAGAACTCATAGACCTGGGGCCGTACCGTAAATCCCTTATCTGCCCAGGCAATGGCTGGTGCCACCACATCTGCCCACTCCATCACGCCGTGCCTGGTTTGTGCCTCGTAGTAGGCTTTAAGGCTGCCGGGAACGGTGATGGACTGATACCCCAGATCATTAACATTATTTTTCAACACGAATCCGAATCCGTCCGGGGCTTCTGCCTCGATCAGGCCCTCCCACATGTCCGCTTTCACAGCGGCCGGTGAACGACCATGAAAGTCGATGCAATAGTGTTCACCCTCCCCGGGCAAATACAACTGGAGGCTTCCAAAACCGGCGATACCGGCCATCTGCGGGTCCACGACACCTTGTACGAGTGCACAAGCCATGGCTGCGTCAACCGCATTGCCACCCTTCTTCAGCACGCGCGCGCCTGCTTCCACCGCCTCAGGTTGCGGTGCGACGATCATTCCTTTCGAACTCATCCTGTCAGACCTCCCATTTTGTTCACCCATCGCAATAGCAAAGTATTATGCTAGCGAATCGCCAGCAGGAGCAAGTAAACTATGTTGTTAGAAATCGATCGAATTCAACTCGCTGTCCCCGAAGTGCCGTCGGTAGTGGAGCGATGGCAATCTGTCCTGGGGGCCGAGATACTCAGCACTGACAGTATCAAACACCTCGCAGCATCCAGAACCACCCTTCGATTGGGTACCGGGATCGTTGAAGTACTGGCAGCCGATGGTGCCGGTCTCGTCGCAGATGCAATCGCAGCTCGCGGTGCTCACATGTTCGGCGCCGGGGCGTCTTGCCTGGATGTGGGTGAGGTGCAATCCAGTCTTTCCTCTCGATATAGCAACATTGTTCACGAAGGGGGTCAATTATTCATTGACGGCGAAGATATTAACATTAAAGGTTTAAGAGTCGTTGTTAGTAAACATGAGGAACGGAGCAAGGTCGGCGATATAGATTTTTTCTATGAGGCGACCTTGTTGGCCAAGAATTCGAAACAGGAAACCGCAAAATTTTCCGACGTATTTCAGCTCGATGCGCAGGAATTCGTCACCATTGATTCCCCTCAATTCGGCTACTCGGGCACACTGACGTTGTTCCGGAAAGATCTTTTACATCGTTTTGAGGTCATCACACCCCTTGACCCGGCTAAGACCATGGGTAGATTTTTCAGTAAGATCGGGGCCTGTTTGTATATGGCCTATGCGGAGACTGCTGACATTCTTACCATTGAACGCAGAGTCAAGGAGAGAGGTGAGGCAATTACGATAGACCGGCCGGAAAATCGAAGTGATGATAAACCAGCGGACGGGCTTTGGCTGCACCCTGCGACACTAGGCGGCATGATGTTGGGTTTGTCACGGCCATCCAGAGCCTGGCAATGGTCCGGTCATCCGGAGCGAGTCGAGGAGATCTGATGCCAGAGCCTTCAAGCAGGGGCTTAGATTAACCACCCTGTTCTGTGCGTGGATCAGCTATGCGGCGAGCGCGATAGGCGAAGAGGTGAAGCCAAGCGCAACAGCAACGTGCGCTGATTGCCACGCAGGCAAGTCCTACAGCGGTTTCGACATCATACCCTTGTCTGCCGGGACTTATTTCTGGACAGAAGAAGAGTCCCATGGATTACGTTTACACCGGACAGTCGTACGGCCTATGTAGCGGCTGCCGGTGACAATACGACCTATGTGATCGACGTTGAAACCCTGAAGGAAGTCGCCCGAATTCCTGTTGGTCAGGTTCCGAAGAGAATCGCGACTGTTTTGGTCGCAGTAGATTCACCCTGGCACAAGTATCCCCGTGCGCTCACTGCCAATATCTGGCATTGCCTCCTATGGGCTGACACCACTATAGAGGGTAAACTGATATCTCCATCACATGGCAGGAGATCACCAATGACCATCAAGGTTCTGGATAAACGTGTTCAAGAGATAGTGGATACCGCCCGGGAGGTAGAGGCTATCAACACCTCCTTCAACTTTACCGAAGGGCCCATCTGGCATCCTGTTGATCATCATCTTACATTCAGCGATATCCCCGAAAGCAAAATCTATCGGTGGAGTGAGTCAGCCGGGCTCTCGGTCTATCGTGAACCCACCAATATGGCTAACGGTAATACTTACGACAAAATGGGTCGAATACTCAGCTGTGAGCATGCCACCAGTCAGGTCAGACGTGACGATGGCGGTTCAATGGAAGTGTTGGCCAGTCATTACGAAGGCATGGAACTTAACTCACCCAACGATATTATTGTCCGCAGTGATGGAATGATTTTTTTTACCGATCCTGCCTATGGTCGTCGTGGAATACATGGCATAGAACGCGAACAGGAACTGGACTTTCAGGGAGTCTACCAACTGGATCCTGTATCACTTGAACTGACTTTACTCAGCAAGGATTTTGTTACCCCAAACGGCCTCTGTTTCGGTCTTGATGAATCAGTACTCTTCGTCGCAGATACCCAACAGCAACATATACGTCAGTTTCAGATGGAAGGAGCTTCGCTCACTGGTGGCGAAGTTTTTACCCAATCACCAGCGCCGGACGGGCTCAAGATAGATTCTGAAGGGCATTTGTATGCTGGTGGGCCTGGGGGTGTCCATGTTTATCACCGGGATGATGGCCAGCACCTGGGTGTGATAGAAACAGCCGGTTTCTGTGCAAATTTTACCTGGGGCGGTACGAATCTGGACGTTATGTACATGACCTCTTCAAAGGGCCTTTATCAATGCCCGGTAAATATTCCGGGAAGTGCTTTGTTCTAAAAACCAAACCGGAAGTCGGGCTAGCCAGATCGAGATTGCCCAGCCGGAATCTTCGGGTGTATGCTGTATTTTTCTAATTAAGGCAGGATAAAAAATGAAACTGGGATTAGGCGTTGGTCCGTTAGGTGCACCAGGTGGTGCGAAAATTATTGAACTCGCACAGGAAGCGGAAACTTTAGGCTATGACACCATCTGGTGTCCGGAGATTTACGGCGCTGATTGTTTTACTCCCCTCGCCTGGATCGGTGCACATACGTCTCGCATCAACCTCGGTACGTCGATCATGCAGATTTCCGCACGGACACCAACCAGTGCCGCGATGCATGCAGTTTCCCTTGATTACCTGTCTAATGGGCGGCTGATTCTTGGTATCGGCGTATCAGGTCCGCAAGTGGTCGAAGGCTGGTACGGACAACCTTATCCAAAACCATTAGCGCGAACCCGTGAGTGGGTGCAGATCTTCCGCAAGGTGGTGGCGCGAGAAGAGCCCGTTGCGTTCGACGGTGATCACTATCAACTGCCGCTCCCCGAAGGGACCGGTCTTGGCAAACCACTAAAATTGATCCTGCATCCTATTCGCGATCATATTCCACTTTACCTTGGCGCAGAGGGTCCAAAAAACGTCGCGCTGAGTGCGGAACTCTGTGACGGCTGGATTCCCATGTTCATCTCGCCCTATCGCATGATGGAGCAGTACAAGGACGCCATGCAGATCAAGCCACCGCAATTCGAAATTGCCGCGACTGTTCCCGTAATTATTGACGATGATGTGGATCGAGCCCTGGCACAGATAAAGCAAAATGTTGGATTTTACGTCGGTGGGATGGGCGCAAAAAGCTTCAACGTTCATAAAGATCATATTAGCCGCATGGGATTTGCAGAAGAGGCAAACAGGATTCAGGAGCTATTTCTGTCCGGACAACGGGATCAGGCTATTGCCGCTGTACCGGACGAACTGGCAGATGAGATTTCACTGTGTGGACCGAAAGAGCGAATTCGCGAGCGATTGGAGGCGTGGAAAGAAAGCCCGGTGACGATGTTGAACGTGGGTTCAGCTGATGCTGGCACCTTGCGTTTTCTGGCTGAGGAATTACTTTAGGGTAGTGTCCCGTACCAGCAGGCTGCTATAAGGAAAGTTCAAATAAGGCACTCAATTCGAAACATTGATCCAGCTAAAATACCGGATCAATCGGGCAGATGTGCCCTAATCTCGACTCGATGATCTCGGCGCCTTCGAGGCACAAATCTTCTCGCCATTTGTCCGCATAAACCTGTACACCAGTCGGTAACCCATTCGCAACACCCGTGGGTACCGCGGCACTGGGAAGTCCCAGCACATTGGCCGGGCTGATGAAACGAATCCGATCTATAGTAAGTTCCATGCCGGTATCGGGATCCACATCGGCGTCATGAAGGAACTGGATATCAGTCCAGGTTGGCCCGACCATTATGGGATAGTCTGTGAAAAACTCCGACCAAATTCGGCTCAGGCGATTCCTCTCTGAATGCACGTAAGGTAGTGTCACGGAATTCGGATCATTGCGAACAAAAAGCGCTTTCAGCATATCGATGGGTGGTTTTGTCATCAATTTGGATAAATCCGGCAACATCGGATTAAAATCCATGGAAAGAACATAAGCCCATATCTCGTGTACCTGCTCCAATTCCGGTGGAAGAATTTCGACAACGTCCCAGCCTGCATCCTTTAACGCGTTCGCAGCATCCCGTATTGCATTCACTAAAGAGACCGCAAGTTCGACTCCCGGTATCTCCGTGACCACTGCAACTTTTTTATTGGCGGGTTCTGGCCCGTAAAGTGGCGCATCGACTGATACAGGGTCCCTGGGGTCTCTGCCAGATAAGATTTCGTAGCCCAGCCTAACATCTTTTACATGCCGCGCCATGGGACCTTCAACCGCCATAATCTGAGCGGCAATGCCACCATCCTGCGGGGCCATTGAGGTAGCGTGGGGAATTCTGCCGACAGTCGCTTTAATCGACGTGATTCCACAACAAAATGCGGGGTTGCGCAAGGAACCACCAATATCATTACCGAGACCAATTGGACTCATGCCGGTCGAAATTGCAGAGGCTTCACCACCACTTGAACCCCCCGCCGTGCGTTCACTATCCCAGGGATTTAACGTGCGCCCCCGCAGCGGGTTATCTGTCGCGATGCGAAGTCCCATTTCAGGCAGGTTCGTTCTGGCCAGTGGAATGGCACCCGCTGATTTCATTCTTTGCACAACCGGCGAATCCACTGATGGCATTGCCTCTGCCAGGACTGGAACGCCATTAGTTGTGGCAGAACCCGTGCAGTCTATGTTCTCCTTGATGGTAAACGGTACGCCATGCAACGGGCCAGTGGCTGGTATCTTGTCTGCCGCGTCAGCCGCTGATAATGCGGATTCTGCCAATACGACAGTGATGGCATTAACTTTGGGATTAACTGTTTCGATTCTGGCAAGATGACTCTCGACAACCTCCCGACTCGAAACCTGCTTTTCTCTGATCAGCGCCGCGAGTTCTGTTGCAGACTTTCTCCATAGCTCATCTTTCATCTTTTGATCCTCGATCCTGGTCAAGCTGTCCGTTGCTTAAGGTACCACACCCGCCTTCGGGTCTACATCAACAGGGGTACGCAGCGCTTTTTGATACAGGCCAATCGCAGGAATCAATGCGATGGTTGAAACGATCAAGGCAATTTGAATAGAAAAGAATTTACCCACAAACCCCACGACAGGACCACCGCCGATCTGCCCAAATGCATCGGCTTGTGCCTGCATTGAAAACAGCGTCGCCCGGGTACTGGATTCAAGGTTCTGGTTCAACCACGCCGTCGTCAATGGACCTTTGACTGAACGCAGCATCGCAACTGCAAAATAGGACAGCAATGCAATCGTGAAATTACCGGCGAGGGCAAATGAAAACATGGCACAAACGAGCAGTGCACTTGCTATGCTTAACCCGACGACCAGGTGTCGGTAGTTCGAAGTGTTAACAAACCGCCGAACGATGTCCACCGCCACAAAAGCCAGCAGTGTCGCACCTGCGGACATAACACCCCACCAGATCACGGTATCGAGCCCGTTAAATTCCGGGAACTCAAAAGACTCAATCAGATAAGGTGCAAACAACCGGTCATAGCCCTCACTATACATACCTTCGAATACTGCAATAACAATGATAATCCACAGCACCGGATGAGACCGGGCCAGGGAAACACCCCGGGTAAAAGTGTCGGCCATCTGTGTCCAGGTCTCCCTGTTTTCTTCTTCCACCGGGCGGAATGGTTTTTCGCCCATAAAAAGAAAACTAAAAACACCCAGGGATACCAGGCCTAAACTGCCGACGATGATAGGTATTTTAAGGTCAATCATCGCCAGCGCAATGCATACTGCTATACCAATCAGGCTACCAACCTTGCCGTACTGACTGGCAATAATAAACGAGCGATTCGCCTTCGCCTCACCAATCTCGTCTGAGATCCATGCCTGGCTGGCACCTGACAGGAACGTGGCCCCCACGCCCCAGATAACCTGACTCAGCAATATCACATCAAACCTGGGAAACAGAGCAAGCAGCATGTATCCAAAACCCATCATGAAATATCCAATGATCATGGACCGGCGTCTGCTATAGACGTCTGCAACCACTCCGGTAGGAATTTCAAATATAAATACAGATAACTCCAGTACCGTCCCCACGAGCACCATTTGTAAAGGGTCAAGTCCAGCAACGGTAACCATAAACACCATTGACACGGTGGTCATCAACGCCCAGTTAAAGCGATAATAAAAGGCGATACCTATAAAAAGTTTGTAACTATCAATTTTGTTCAAAACAATCCCCAATTCAGATACTCAAGGTGAACGAGTATCAAATAGCAAAGATGGTTTCGGCTGGCATGCAGCAGGTATCCAATCACCAGGACTTGCCGGTGACTTCAGGATTACAATGGCGGGAGTGGAACGACTACCCTGGGTACGATTTCCTAAAAGGTAAGACTCTTACCGGGCGTCATCCAGTCGAAACGACGATAGATTCCCTTTTCTTGATCCTTTCATATCGATCCCCTTGTTGATTGATTCTTTGTTGTGATCTTATTTCATTCTGTTGCACCTGGCAAATGCTCCTAACGTCGAGCCAGTAGTACCACCCTGCGCTCATTATTACTGATCCAGTACAACCGGCCAACGGCACAAACAGATACAGCGAACAGAGCAAGAATCAGCCCAATCCAAAACCCGTAAATACCCATCGGTTCTCCAAGCCATCCAAAGCCAAGGCAGGCGGACAAGGGTAATCCAAACAACCAATAACCAGCCAGGGTAAAGATCATTGGCATACGCGTGTCTTTGTATCCACGAAGCGCACCAATCGCCGTTGCCTGGCAGTTGTCAAACACTTGGAACACGGCAACGAACAGCATCAATGTCGTTGCCAATTCCAGTACATTTGGATCCGTAGTATATAACGAGGCAATCCAATGCCGGATATTTACCACCAATACAATGGCAACCCCCGCGACGGTTAACGTGCACATCATAGCCACCCTGGCTGTTTCCCTGGCAAAATCAAGACGTTCAGCTCCAACGTTGAAACCGATCCTGATGGACGCCGCAATTCCCAGTGCCAACGGAATCATAAAGGTGATACCGCCAAGATTCATGGCAATAGTGTGAGAGGACACGGTATCAGAACCAAACCGCCCGACTAGAATAGTGATAAAGGTAAACATGCCGATTTCAAAAAACAGGGTTGCACCGATCGGTAAACCAATCACCAATAATCGCCTGATTCTGCTCCAATCGGGCAAACTGAACTTTCGATGCCAGCCTACACGCTCAAATCGTGATCCGGTAACAACGAAAATAATAATGACGAGTTCCAACCACATAACGATAGCTGTGGCGTAACCACATCCGACGCCACCCAATTTCGGTAACCCGAACAGGCCATTCATAAAAATGTAGTTAAGGGGAACCTTTAGTAACAACGCCGTTGCTGCGATGTACATGGCAGGTTTAGTGAAACCCAATCCCTCTGCAAGAAAACGCAGAACAAAATAGCCCATTACAGCCGGTATTCCCCAGGCGGCTGCCTGCAGGTATGGAATGGAAACTGCGACTGCTGCCTCGTCGACCGACATCAACCGGTAATAGGGTGCCGCATTGTTTAAAGCAATAACAATAAGAATAGAGGCGACCAGGGCAATCCAGAGTGCCTGGCGGATTACTTCCCCAACCAGGTCCTGCCGACCGGACCCATTTAACTGCGCCACTGTCGGGGTCACTGCTTGAAGGAATCCCATCATCAGCATCATGCAGGGCCACATGACGGCTCCACCGAGGGCAATACCAGCCAAATCGACGGTCCCGAATCGCCCAGCCATCACGGTATCCACAACACCCATACCCATTTGGGCCATTTGCGCACCCATCAATGGCAGAGCCAGGTTTAGCAAATGTGACAATTCAGATTTTACAGGCACCCCAAACTCCATTTTTCAGCCGAAACAAAAGTGACGAATGTTGCCTCTGTATTGATCGTGGTGCAAGAACCCGTTTAATCACTGGTGCCGTTCCAACCAAAAAAGATCAGTGATACAAATTAAAAAAAAGGGGTCTTTAAGACCCCTTTTAGTTCAGAATTTCAGGATTCGATCAATTGATCGTGTACAGGAATCCAAGTTTCAACATTCTGCCGAAGGCGTTATGTGTATATCCGTCGTAATTCAGGTCCACGCGTGCTAGCGGTGGATCTTCATCGGTCAGGTTAATGGCAGAAAAGCTAATCTTCGCTGCTTGATTCAACACAAAAAGCTGATAGTGAAAGTCAAAGGTTGTCTGGGAGTCAACGGTTCGACCAAAATCAGTTCCACGCTCATCATCATAGGAAGTAATGTGATTCACATACAACAGCGCGTTGTGGTTTCCCCATCCGTATTCAACAAAGGTACGACCTTTCAGATCGGGAAGAGGACGCACACCTCGACCTGCATTTAAGTATCCGGCAGCATCGAAAGAATCGGAAATCTTCACACCATTCTTAATGTACTCATCAACTTCGTAGTCAATCGTGTGGCTCAAGTCCAATCCAAGGCTCAGCGCTCCAGGACCCAGATCCATACTATAGTTGGCATACAGGTCCAGACCCGAGGTTTCAACGGAAGGACCATTGATCGTCAGACTTTCAATTCTCTCAATTTCAGCTGCAGGACAAGCACCATCATTGGTACCACCCGTACAGAAAATTTGGCTCTGTACAGCCTCTTTCGCAGCACCACCGGCCGCGTAGGCTGAAACCAGCGCGTTGTAGTCTTCTGAAACAATGGGATTATCAAATCTGTAAGCCCAGTAGTCCAGGGTAATTGTCAGACTGTCAGTGGGATCAAGAATAATGCCGAAGTTGTAGGTAAATGCCTCTTCAGGTTCAACAGTCGGGTTACCAACATAGTCAATTGCCTTAAACGCTGCTGCTGGGCCAACGTATGACAGCGCTGTGACTGCATTGGTGCTAAGAGAATCGATATCCGGACCACGGAATGTAGTCTGTAAAGAACCACGCAGCGTGACCTTGTCATTGATAATGTATTTCGCAGCAAGTTTCGGATCCAGCGTGTCGGTACTACCATAATCTTCATACCGTACCGCTAACTGCAGGTCCAGTTTTTCGCTGATATCCATTGCTGTTTCAAAAAACAATGCGTGAACATCCTGGTCCTCATCGACCGGTCTGCCACCACTGAGGAAACTCCTCAGACCCGTCTGCGCACTACAATCGGTCTGTCCGACATAAGCACATGGGTTAATTTCCAGATTGTTCAGGTCATCAGGCGTCGATTCAATATCAGTCCGACGATACTGGTAGCCTACAGCCCAGGCTGCGCCACCATCAAAGATATCACCCTGAACAGCCGCGTCGAGAACTAACAATCCGGCTTCTGAATGCGTGTTGGACGCATCATCCAGATACGCTAACACTTCAGCACTATTCGCAACGGAGGCTTCATAGTCCGGATTTTGGGCACCATAGGTCAGATTTGCCTGAGACGATGCAATCGCGTTGGAGAACGGGTTGTAGTAAAGACAACCACCCTGTCCTGCCACGGCACGGTTGGTGACCAGGTTTCCGGCAGAGTCAAGATCGGCTGCGCAATTGTTACCACCAAATCCGCGAAAGGCCAGCTTGGTGCGACCAATTTGTGCATCAACACCCACCAGATCGGCTTCTGAAGTTGAATAAGTCAGACCGAGATCCCAGCTGTTACCGTTGTCAAATGCACCTTGTAACGTACCTGCAAGACGATAAGTTTCGTAGTTGCGAGCAGCGCTGCGTCCTTCATCAGCACCAACACCAACCAATCGACCGTAGAATGTTGCGCCGGTACCACTGGTAATGAATGGGTCGAATTCCGAGTGCTTTGCAGCCATATCAATCAAGCCAGGATGATCAGCAGGAACGAACTGAATATCGCCAAACAGCGCCTGTGGTGGATACGACGGAGAAGTTTTCCATTCGTCCACGTTAATTTCAGAGTACATGAATTCAGCATGGAAGCTTATGCCACTACCGAACTCACCATTGGCTTCAGTGAACCACTGGAGCCGCTCTTCATCTTCAATCAGGTTATCAAAATCCGTGTACCTGAAGCGGCAGAACAAGCTGTTGTCAACGCCCCCCAGAAGTTCACAGTTAGGATCCTTCACCGCACCAGCTGATGGAAAAAGGGCACCAAATGCCAAACCGGCATTGTTCGGGTCAAAAAACACACCGGGATTACCAATACTTGAAAATCCACCTTCGGGATTTTCCGCATAGGGCTTGTTGGCGAAGTCTCGATCTCTCATGCTCAGTTCACTGCGGGTTTCGTATCCCAATGAACTCACCAGGCTGAAACTGCCGAAATCTTTACCAGCAATGATACCGAAAGCCTGGTTACCATCACTGTCTTCAATCTCCTGATGGCTGACAGAAAACTCAATGCCTTCAAAACGTTTACGGGTAAGAAAGTTAACCACACCGCCTATGGCGTCTGATCCATAAGTCGCTGCGGCACCTTCTTTCAGCACTTCCACTCTCTCGATGGCGATAGAAGGAAAATTGTTTACATCAACGAATCGACCCGCTGGCAGCCGCGAGGGTACAGAAACCTGCCGCTTGCCATTGATGAGAACGAGTGTACGCTGTGCACCCAGTCCCCGAATGTTTACATTAGCTGTACCTTCTGTCGCATTCGACTGAAACTGGTTTGACTCCCCGTCTACACCAGAACTCGCCGATAATCGCCGCACGATTTCCACCATGCTTGGCGCACCTTGCTTCTGCAGACCGTCACGATTGAGAATTGTCACGGGCGACTCAGTATCAATCGGGGTTCCCCGAATAAAACTACCGGTCACAACAACTTCTTCAATCACTTTGTCTTCTGCAAAAGTACTAAACGCAATAGCGGGCAATAGGATCCCAACCGCGAACGTTCTTTTTCCAATATTAATCACTAAATCTTCTCCAAGTAGCTACTTCGAGCACAGCAAAAGGCAACACTAAGGATCGCCCAAGAGTGATGAGAAGTAACAAATCAACTGTGTAAGAAGAGTGGCGTAATGTATTTAACGCACTCTGTTCCCCAAAAAATAATGGCAACTTCGACTGCTCCAGACTTTTGACCTGGACCTGGTCTTCCAAGGTGATACAACGCTGATACCGCTTCCTTCACCTACTACCATCGCGAGCGAATCATACGCGCTTTTTAACAAAAGTCGAGTTGTTATCTGGCGAAATACGCACCTCAGCGATCTCGGCCTGGCTACTTGACAAGCCCAACGAAGCACGACGACAATATTATCTGATTAACCAGGGATCGTGGTATCCCGTAAGGGACCTTGAGCAACCATGAAATTATTGATAGCCAGGCTTGTTCTTCCATTACTCTTCGGTTCTTCTGCACACGCTGCCAATATCGGCGGCATTGACTCCCAATCCGGGACGGTTACCCTGGCACTAAACCAGGAACCCCGCACACTCAACTCACTCACGGCAGAGAGTGTCAGCTATACCGCACAATTAATGGTTCACCTGCAGGAAGGATTGATGCGATACGATGGTCGGCGCCGTTTAGTAGGCGGTGTCGCTGAGCATTGGCAAGTGAGCGCAGATCAAATGCAATTCTGGTTGCGGCCTGATGCGAAATGGCAAAATGGTGACACCGTTACTGCCCGGGACTTTGTCTTTGCCTGGCAACAACTGGTGCGCCCGGATACAGGCTCAGCATCAGCTAACCTGGCATCACCCATCAGGAATGCAGCAGCAATTATTCGGGGTGAACTGGATCCCGCTGATCTCGGGGTCAAAGCGGTTAGCAAGTCAGAGTTGCTGGTGCTGCTCGAGCATCCTTGTGGCTGGTGCCTGAAACTGATGACGAGTTCGATTTTCTACCCCGTGAATCGAGAATTTTACGAGGCATTGCAGGACAGAGATCTCTATGGCACATCGTCTCAAAGTCACTTGTCGAATGGCGCTTTTATCATTACAGATTGGCAATGGGGTAAACGCATCCATCTCGGCAAGAATCAAAACTACTGGGGACAAGCGAGAGTTCACCTTGAAAATATACGCTTTGACTATATAGGTATCGACGCAAAAACCACACTCAATTTGTTTCGAGCGGGCGAGATCGTGGCAGCTGGTCTCGATCGGGAAACGATTCCTGACGCACTGGGACTCGGCTATCGACTGAAAACTTATCCTACCGGTCAGTTGTTTAATATTCAGTTCAGTCATCGGGACGGCATGCTAAGTGATAACGAAAATCTGCGAAAAGCTATTTCCTATGTCATTAACAAGGACGAAATAGTCAACCGTGTTGTCGCCAGCCCTGGCACCCGCGTTTCCGATTCGATGTTTCACGACTGGTTAACCGTCGGCAAGGTAAAATTTGTCACTGCTCATCCTCCCACACCACATCGGGTTGACATCCCGAAAGCCAGGGAGTATTTGAAGCAGACACGAGCGGAGCTTGGACTCAATTCTGCCATTCGGATAACCCTGACAATCAATGACACCAATCTCTACCGGAGAATCGCTGAATATTTGCAGCTGCAGTTAAAAACCCAGCTGGATATTGATCTTGCCATCGATCCACAGACAACCCAGATGATGGTGGATAAATGGCGTCGGGGTACCTCGGACATGACCTTGATTACCTGGCCTGTCGATGTCGACGACCCGATGGACCAGATTTCCTTTATGGGTAACCCGGATTTTCGGCGAGTTTTTCAGGGGCTTTACAGTGGAGATGACATGGCGGAGCTGTATTACAAGAATCGAAATGCTGTTTCCCAACAGGATCGGATGTTAGCGATTCAGCAAGTTCAACAATTATTTGAAGAGCGAGTCACGGTCCTGCCTTTATTCGAGGCTTATGGGGCCATGATCCTCAACCCAAAATTCAAGGGATTTGTCTGGCACCCGGTTCGGGGGTATGCAGATTTTCGCTATGCCAGGTTCGTCCGGTAACCCTTTCCAGCAATGCGGCCAACTGAGGTTAGTTTGACATCTGATACATAGCAGCTAGATTCCCCGACAACTTACAATCCAAGAACAGCCTTGGCAATAATGTTGTGTTGTATTTCACTCGATCCCCCAGCAATGGTGAACCCCCGATGATGAAAAAGTGCGCTACTGACCATGTCACAATAATCAGGACCGATGGGTTCTGACTCTCGCATTGTTGAATCAAGGGGTACACCATAATAGCCGATAGCCTCGACCATCAGGCAATCCATATCCTGGACCAGTTGACTGCCTTTGAGTTTCAGCATTGAAGGTTCGGCACCGATAGTGCCTCCGCCATCGAACTGCGAGAGCAGTCGCATCGCTGTGGCATCCAGTGCCTGCAAGCGAATTTCGAGGGATGACAATTTCTGTTCAATGCCAGCCTCAAGCTCGATTCCGCACTTTGATTCATCCCTGGTAATGTCAATAATCTTACCCAGCAGGCGTCGGTTCTCGGCGACCCTGGACACCAGCAAGCGTTCGTTACCGAGTAGGTTCTTTGCGACGGACCAACCCTGGTTTTCCGGCCCCAGCCGATTTTCCTTTGGCACTCGTACCGCATCGAAGAACACCTGGTTCCAGAGTCTCTTACCATTAAATGCTATCAGCGGCTGCACCGTGACGCCGGGATCAGCCATATCAATCAATAGAAAACTAATACCTGATTGTGGCTTGGCTTGCGGATCCGTACGAACCAAGGCAAAAATGTGATCGGCTTTCTCTGCACCAGAGGTCCAGATTTTTGAACCAGTAACCAGATAGTCGTCTCCATCAGAAATAGCCCGGGTGCGTACCGATGCCAGATCCGATCCAGCCTGGGGTTCACTGTAGCCCTGGCACCAGGAAATATCCGCGTTGAGAATTTTTGGCAGGTAGGTTTGTTTCTGGATTGCCGAACCGTACTTGATAATCGCCGGTCCTACCATGTTAAATCCAAACCCTTGTAATTCCGGCGCATGGGCCGACTTCATTTCAATATCAAATAGATGGCGACGGACCATCGTCCAACCAGTTCCACCGACCTCGACAGGCCAGTTGGGTGCAGCCCAGCCCTTACTATTCAGCTTCCTGGTCCACTCGTCCTGCTCCAGTTTTTCCACTGGGTAGCCCAATCGCACTTTACGGGATACTTCGTCGTCCAGATTGTTACTAATAAATTCACGGACCTCTGCCTGAAACGCCTGGTCCTCGTCGCTCAAGTTAATTTGCATAGTTTCTTCCCGGATAACGGTTCAATCGTGACTGTCAGCATGCCACAATCACCTATCAGATGCAGTTTGAAGTTCTTGTCCGCACTGTTCCATACTCCTGAGCGAGTTGGTAATCTTATGGTAAATCCGCTATCATCGCCTGGCTTCAATGAATCGAATCCTAGAGAACGCAGACCTGACCCTCGTTCAGGCGCTTAACACCAACCTACCGTTCAACGGAACGTACGCCCGGTTCGACATTGATTCCTATTAACCCAGGCTGCCTTGCTGTTGAGTCCGCCATCGTCGAAGTTTAATTCGAAATGAAAGTACTACTCCGCCTGCTGCCTTACATCAAGGCGCATGTATGGGCGTTCTCGTTCGGGATGTTCGGTTTGCTGATTGCTCGAGTATTCGAGGCAATGATTCCAATGTTTATCAAGATGGGCATCGACGACCTGACGGTTGTCAAACCGCAGATACTGGCCGGTGAACATACTTTTGAAGCCGCACGAAGTCTACTCATCTACCCTGCCCTGGCCATCGTTGTTTGTGTCATCAGCCAGATGATCGTAACCATCGTCAGTCGAATTCTGATTCGCCGCATCGGCATGTATGCAGCCTTCGATCTTAGAAACCGCATTTATCACCACTTGCAGTTGCAGGGACCGGGATTTTTCGCCCAATACAGTATCGGTGATTTGATGGCTCGAGCTATTAATGATATCTCCCTGGTAAGGCAGGTCATTGCAGGTTCAACCCGCATGACCGGGGTGCTGATCTTCACTGCGACGGTGGGTCTCGGATTTATGTTCTCACTCTCGACCAAGTTGTCACTGGCGGTGTTACTGCCCCTGCCGATTATCAGCATCGTTGCCTACTATTATTCAAAAAGAATCTACCAGCAGTCCCATCGTGTACAGGAAGGATTTTCTGATCTTTCAACCTTTGTTCAGGAGAACCTCAACGGCATCAGAACCGTCCAGGCAATGGCTCAAGAGCAGGAAGAAATAAAGCGCTTTGCTAATACCAACCAGGACTTCGCAGATTACAATCTGAACCTGTTCGTGACGACATCATTACTCAGTGCACTGATGCCTGTTCTGGCCGCGGTAGCCACGCTGACGATCATTGGCTACGGCAGTCACCTGGTAACGTCCGGCGAAATCACCCTGGGAACTTTCGTCGCTTTCTTCTCTTATCTGGGACTATTACTCTGGCCCGTTCGGGAAATTGGTCCGCTGGTAACCCAGTGGCAACGTGGTGCATCGGGTACCGCCCGACTATTTGAGATTCTGGACCATCAGCCGGAAATAGAGAACAAACCACACCTGCAGTTCCCCGACCTCACGGGTAATATCCGCGTCGAGCATCTGTACTACCAGTATGAAAATAAGGATAAGTACGCACTTGAGGATATCAACTTCGAAGTGCGTGCTGGGGAAACCATTGCCATCCTGGGCCGGGTCGGCTCCGGAAAATCCACGCTACTGCGTTTATTTGCCAGACTACTGGATCCAGACAGCGGCCAGATCTATCTCGATGATCATCCCATTGACGGTTTTCCCCTCGCGGTATTGCGGCAACAGGTTTGCCTCGTGCTTCAAGACCCTTTTTTATTCGCCGACAGTCTGGGTGACAATATCGCTTACGATAACCCGGATCGAGACCTGGATGAAATTTGGCGCTCCGCAGACGCCGCCGCATTACGGGAGACCATAGAAAATTTTCCGGAGGGACTGGAAACCATTATTGGTGAAAGGGGCGTGACCCTGTCCGGCGGACAAAAACAGCGAACCGCCCTCGCCCGGGGGCTGATTCGGATGACCCCATTACTGATTCTCGATGATTGTTTCTCAGCGGTGGATACCGAAACTGAAGAGCATATCCTCTCAGGATTGAAGAAGGTACGACAGAACCTCACAACCATGCTGGTTTCCCACCGTGTATCCACCGCTCGACATGCGGATCGCATTATCGTACTTGAAGAAGGTCATATTATTGAGTTGGGAACCCATTCAGAACTCCTTCGCCAGGGTGGCTTTTATGCAGATCTTGAAAGAGCCCAGAGTACCGCTGGGAGGTTAGATCGGAACCTGCGGGTTAGTACTGCCAACAGTGAAGAAGTTCAGGAGCTGTTATGACTAGCTCACTGGCGCAAAAACCGGAGCCGAAACTGGATCACTCGATCTTTGACGCGGACATCCATGGCCAGTCCATGAACATGGTTTATCTGGGTCGTATCTTTAGCTGGATCGGACCCCATAAGAAACTTGCCGGGTTTAGCATCGTGCTGGTTATGATGGCATCGCTTCTTGCCGTGCTGCTGCCTGTCGTTATCAGCCGGGTCGTGATAGATGGTGTAATAGTTGGCAACCAGCCTGATCTGGTGTTACCGGATTTCGGAATGAACGCCCTCAACAACTGGCTGGTACACCACACAGGTTGGCAAAGTATTGTTTCCGCCTGTTTTATCTACGGCGTATTCACTATCTTGTGCCACATCTTTTATCATTTTCACCGGATAACCTTCGCCCGAACCGTACTACACGCTTTAAGGGATATACGCCTCGATTTGTTCGCGCACATGGAACACCGACCCTCCTCCTTCTACGACAAAGTAGCGGTGGGACGAGTCATGACCCGTATCACGAATGACGTACAAGCGTTGTTCGAACTGTTGATGGGCATGGGGATGCTGATTGGCGAATTCGTCCCTTTCTTTATTGCGCTGATTATCATGCTGGCAATAGATGTGCGTCTCACCCTTTACCTGTTACTGGCAATTCCGGTGTTTGCATTTATCACTTATTTTTTTCGGCTGGCCACAAGGCGTGTTTACAGACTGATTCGCAACTCGGTCTCACAGCTCAATCAAAACCTGCAGGAAAATCTCAGCGGCATGCAGGTTGTTCAACTCAGCAATCGCGAAGAGAAAAACCTCGACGTGTATCGTGATATCAACCGCGAGAACCAGCAACACGAAATCAAAGCCATCAAGCTCGAAACCGGCTACGGCGCTTTTATGGACAATATGGTTAACCTCGCACTGGCCGTGATTCTTTGGTTCGGGGGCGGTTCTGTTCTGCAGGAGCTCATATCACTGGGTAGCATCATATTATTTACCCAATTTGTTGATATGTTCATTCGGCCGATTCGAGTGTTGGGGATGCAATACAATGTTCTGTTTCGTGCCATGGCCAGCGCCGAAAGAATCTTCCAGGCTCTCGATTGGCACGAGCAGATAAGGGAACCGGATCAACCTTCAGTGCTACCAACACGAATCCGGGGGAAACTGGAGTTTCGAAACCTGTCCTTTGGCTACGACGACCAGGATGTTTTACACGATGTTTCACTTACGATAGAACCTGGAGAAAAACTGGCGATCGTTGGCCCGACAGGTTCAGGCAAGAGCACCCTGATTCGGCTACTCGGGCGTTTTTACGATTTCGATGATGGGACCATTTTCCTCGATGATATTGATCTGAACCAAATTCAATCGAGTGAAGTCCGCCGCCGGGTTGGGGTTGTGCTTCAGGATTTCCATATATTCTCCGGTTCGATTCTTGATAATATTATGCTTGGAAACCCGAACATTACTCGTGAACTGGCGATTGACGCAGCGAAAATAGTCCATGCAGACAAGTTTATCGAAGCACTGCCACTGGGCTATGACACACCGCTGGTGGAACGTGGCCAAAACCTCTCCCAGGGTGAACGACAACTGCTCGCATTCGCTCGTGTGCTGGCAGCAGATCCCGAAATCCTGATCCTGGATGAAGCAACCGCCAGCATCGATACGGAAACCGAACAGCTTATTCAGGACGGTTTGAGGAAAATCATGCAGGATCGAACCTCTATTTTGATAGCGCACCGGCTCCAAACCATACAGGAAGCAGATCGCATTCTGGTACTGAAACATGGCCGGGTAAAAGAGCTAGGTGGCCACGACGAACTGATGGCCCAAAAAGGTAT
The DNA here is from genome assembly GCA_029941905.1 of Pseudomonadales bacterium. Taxonomy (GTDB): domain Bacteria; phylum Pseudomonadota; class Gammaproteobacteria; order Pseudomonadales; family Azotimanducaceae; genus JAHRVQ01. The sequence continues at coordinate 350,078 of JAPYTQ010000001.1, forward strand.
CTACTACACCTTAAACCAGCTGCAATTTCAGGACGTATCTTCAACCCCTGAATAGCCATGGAAGTTTTGCGGTTATGTCCCTGTGGTGTTATAAACTTCACTCAACCATGGAAACTCTGATTAAGTGGATATGTAGAGAAACCTTGATCAGAGATTCCCGGTAAATTTAACCAATTCAGGGTTACCCCAAAGGGTTGAGCGTTGAATTGCGAGAGGAGTAGTCAATGAGCGAGTTTGAAGGAAAGGTTGTCGCCATTACCGGCGCAGGCGGCGGTTTAGGAAAAGCCCATGCCCTGGAATTTGCAAAGAGAGGCGCCAAGGTTGTGGTCAACGATCTGGGTGGGGCCGTTGATGGTGCCGGTTCCAGCGACGCAGCCGATGCTGTCGTAGACGAAATCACAGCTGCTGGTGGCGCTGCAATAGCGAATAAGGCTTCCGTGTCAGATCGGGCCGGGGCTAAAAGTATCATCACCGATGCGGTTGATGCTTACGGGACCATTGATATATTGGTTAACAACGCAGGCATCCTGCGGGACAAATCATTCAAAAATATGACCCTGGATGAGTGGGATCTTGTAATGAATGTCCACATGAATGGAACAGCCTACGTCACGCATGCCGCCTGGCCAATCATGTACGAAAAAAACTATGGTCGCATTATCTGTACATCGTCCGGCTCCGGTATATGGGGTAATTTTGGCCAGGCTAACTACGGCGCAGCGAAAATGGCTATGCTCGGATTCATGAATGTGCTTGCACTAGAAGGTCGATCACACAATATTCACATCAACTGCCTTGCCCCTGGTGCAGCGACGCGTATGACCGCATCCATCCCTGGACGAGACGAGATAGATGTGGATAATCCACCACCCGAACGCGCACCTTCCCTGGTGACTCCTGCTGTCATTTACATGGCCAGTGAAGATGCTCCAACCGGGAAAACTTTCCAGGCATCATCCGGCAATTTCTCGATGGCATCCATGTTCAGTAACGAGGGGTCCACCCTTGGTGTCGATGCGACGTTCGAGAGCTTCCATGAAAACCTGGATGCAATCACTGATATGGGCAAGGCAGAAGAAGGTAGTGCGTTCCGACGACGCCAGGCCAAAAAAAGTTAGTGTGTCATGTTTTTCAACAGCTACCTGCTGTCTTTCGACCCAGGTAGCTGATTGAACTTCAACGACAAGATCTCTCGGGCGGCGCGATGAAAAATCTCTTAGTGGCCACAGGCTTCATGATTGTTGGCTTTTTTATCGGAGTCTGGTTTCAAAAACCTGCTTTAGAAGATGAAAGCTCCGTCCCGGTAAGCCGCCTCCAACTTAAAAGGACTGGAGATTTAATTGACCGCCGAACCTCGACCGCCAAAATTGACTCAACGATTGCGGACCAGGCCCTGACTTTCGACGATATCAGCCAGCAACCATCGGTGTTCCAACAGTTATTTACTGCTTACCAGCTTGCGTTGAATGCCGATATGGCTGAACTCGAAAATTACATTGACCTCAGTGCCCGTTCAAAAGACCCGTTCTACAATTACAATCTGGTCACGGCGTTTCTGGAAAGGTTTACCATGCTTGATCCCCTGTTAGCAATAGAATATGTCGAGTCCAACTATCGCCTTGATCGCAACATGTTCATTCCGCATATTGTTACCAGTTGGATTCGTTTTCACCCGGAAGCCGCGATCGACTACTTTCGAACGATTGATAGCCTGCAAATGAAACGGACCCTGGGGATGCGATTACTTGCAGATCCAACATTACAAAGAGTAGGACTCGAACAGGAAATTATTCAATTATTGGGCCCAAATTCCGATTTTATCATCGCCCAGATTCGTTCCACTCAACTTCCACTTGAGCAGGCATTCGATGAAATATTCTCAACCCAGGGTAATCTCCATTCACCTCAATTAATGACCGTAATCGCTCGCTGGGTTTACCGGGACTTCGATGGCCTGGTTACCAGGATCAGTGAGATCACCAACGAGACGCAGCGACAGTCACTTTTAGCGCAAGCCTACAATGTCTATGCAAGTAGCTTTCCCGAGGCCGCATTGGACCATGTTAGAACCTACCAACCAGACTCGTTTTTCCTGGAGGAACAAATACTGGGTATACTGGCCTACCATGATCCACTGAGTGCACGTCCCCTGATAGAGGACTATCTGAGTAGACACGACAGCAGTTCCCTGCTCAACAACTTGCTGTCAAACTGGGTTAGCACCAATCCTGCCCAGGCATTGCAATATGTCGAGACACTCACCGAAACTCAAAAACTGAATGCATACCAATCCCTGGCAACATCATATATGCAAAGCCATCCCCAAGAGGCGTTAGACTGGATTCTGGAGCTTGATCCAAAATACCAGCACGTCAAAGAAATGGCTTTCTCTGTTGTTACTGACCAGAACGTTGATTTTATAGAGCAAGCCATCGATGGAATTCGTCATACAGGGCTCAGGCAGCAGGCATTCATCAGCATTGCTCAATACAAATCCAGTATCGATCCGCAAACAGCCTTGGATTGGCTGGTAACTTACGAGGAAGACCCAGCCTACCTGCCTGCCCTGCAACGCGTTCTGGGCAATTGGGCTTATCGGGATCCTGCCGCGGCTGCCCGGGAGGTTGAAAAACAACTCAATGCGGAAGGCATGATGCCCGTCATCCATCAGATTGCCCAGTCCTGGTATTCAAGGGATGAGGAAGCAGCTATTCGATGGGTTAACTCACTGGACGATAGCCAGGCACGAGTCGCCGCGCTCAGCTCACTGGCGATACAAGTCGTATACCAGGATCCAGACCATGCGGTTGAGATGATTAACCAGTTACCCGAAGGCCAGCATCAAGCCAATGCCAAACGCAACATAGCTTACACCTGGGCTTCCCAAAACCCTGATCAGATTGACGAAATAATAGAAACTCTCGATTTAAACGAAGAAGAAGCCGATCAGATACGACAGATAATTCAGCAGACACCGGGAATTGTCCGCGAATTTCCAACCCATTAGCCGGACTGGCTATAGACTAGTAACTACAAGCATGTTTGATTCACAGTTAAGAGACTGGATCGACCCACCCCTTAACAAACTTGGCTCAATGTTAGTCGAAGCGCGCATAAAGCCAAATGATATTACTATTGCAGGGTTTGTTATTGGAATAATAGCGGTCCCACTTATTGCATTACATTATTATAAACTGGCATTCGTGTTCGTATTAGTTAATCGGCTTATGGATGGACTTGATGGTGCCGTGGCTCGGCAATCATCCGCAACTCACGCCGGAGGCTATCTGGACATTGTCCTGGATTTCATTTTTTATTCCGCCGTCGTATTCGGCTTCGCTTTGGCTGAGTACGATAACGCGGTCTATAGCGCCTTTTTGATCTTCAGTTTTATCGGGACAGGAACCACCTTTCTGGCTTTCGCAATATTCGCCCAGAAACTAGGTTTACAATCCAATCATCAGGGTGAGAAGTCATTCTATTATCTTACGGGGCTCGTAGAAGGATTCGAGACAATCGTGGCCCTCGCGCTGATGTGTTTGCTGCCCGATTATTTCTCGGTGATCGCGTTGCTATTCGGGATTCTTTGCTGGATTTCCACACTGGCGAGAATTTTTATGGCAGTGGAATTGTTGGACAAGCATTCGAAATGATGAAGATTTTATTTTTTTAAATCAATTAGTTGAAGTGTTTTCGGAGATCGGCACCTGATTTAAAAAACCAATGAGGGCTTGCGCCCTCACTGTGCCTAAAGTTAAATCACTTTTTTCTTTTCAAGACGACGCACTAAATCTGCCAGCGTTTTATCAGTAGATGATTTGCTGAAAGACTCAGTCAGAATATTTGTAATTTCTTTGTTCATCGAAGTGTTGTTCGACTTGGCGCTTCGCTTAATTTTCTTATGCAAGCTTGGTGGCAGTCTCAAAACAAATTTCACTTGCTCAGCTTCGGCCATAATATATCTCCATTGGTTAGTTTAGTGTCAAATCCCGCACATTATAAATGAACAGCACCATTTGTTACTGTAAGCAGTTACATTGGTGAGCAATTTGTGGCGTCAACATCATACCAATACCAACAGGATGATAGCAATCAGATACTTCAAAAGATTCGATATGGTTGTTGTTACTATATTTACTCGGCCTGTTTTATTGAATTTTCCATCGCTTATTCCATATAGGCTATTAGGCTATTATTTTTATTCCAAACATTTGAGCGCTCACCGAATCCTTTTCCACACGAACAGTCAGGCTATTCATTCGACCCTTGTGCGCTAAGGTTGATATGATGACAACATCGGTCACCGGAAAAAATGCTTTTGCAGTCCACTAATCGAAAAAAAGTCTTCCATATTGCATGGCCAATTATTCTTTCAAACTTATCCACTCCACTTCTCGGTCTCGTTGATACCGCTGTAATCGGCAATCTCGGTGATGCGGCGCTAATCGGCGCAATTGCCCTGGGTGGAATAATATTTAGTTTCCTGTACTGGGGATTCGGGTTTCTGCGTATGGGTACCACCGGCTTGGTAGCCCAGGCGCAAGGAGCCGGAGACGAAACGGAGGTAAAGGCGGCATTCTATCGAGCCTTTCTTATCGGAGCGTTAATCGGCAGCTTACTATTAGCCTTGCAGTGTCCCCTTGGCTACCTTGCGTTCCAAATGCTTGATGGTAGTCCAGCTGTTGAAAGCGCTGCACATGCCTACCTGCGAATCCGGATCTGGGGTGCACCCGTCAGCCTAGCCCATCTCGCAATCATGGGCTTCCTCTTAGGGCAACAAGACACAAGGTCACTACTACTGATCCAGGTTGTTCTCAATGGCACGAATATCATTCTGGACTTTGTATTTGTACTGGGATTTGGGTGGGACGTACAAGGCGTCGCCGCGGCGACGGTCATTTCTGAATTCATTGCCATCTGCCTCGGTACCTATATAGTCATGGGCCGGATACGCTCCCTGAGCGAAACTTACCTCGTGCCGTATCGTACATTACTGGACCGATCTTCTTTACGGCGGATGTTCGTCGTGAATCGCGACATTATGATCAGAACATTATGTCTCATCTTTGCCTTCGCCTGGTTTGCAAATCAAGGTGCTCAATCGGGAGATATCATTCTTTCTGCCAACGCAATTCTGATGCAACTGGTGAGTTTTTCTGCCTTCTTTCTTGACGGTTTCGCTCTTGCCGCCGAAAGTCTGGTCGGCCACGCGATTGGTTCAAATGACGAGCTGAATTTAAATGTCGCAATACGCCTATCCACAGAACTCGGTGCAATGACCGCGCTGATTCTCTCACTATCAATTTGGCTGCTAGGGACGCCGGTAATTCATTTACTGACCAATATCGTAGAAGTTCGTGAGACTGCACATCAGTACCTTGTATGGGCGGCTATTGCCCCGATACTTTCGATCTGGTGCTATTTGCTGGACGGCATTTTTATCGGTGCGACCCGAACAGTCGAAATGCGCAACGCGATGATCATTTCCCTGCTCAGCTTCTTAACCGCCTGGTACTGGTTACATGGCCAATTCGGTAATCATGGACTGTGGATGTCGCTACATGTTTATTTTATAGCCCGGGGTCTAACCTTGTGGTTTTATCTGCCAGGACTGAGAAAAATGGCACCATAAACTTGTTACACTGGGTCAAATTTCTCGCAACAAATCTCGGTGATAGCTAAAGGAGCAATGATGAAAATTTCGATACTAATGAGTTACGCCCAGGGTTACGTTGGTGCTACCAAAGAAATCATTGAAATGGAGAAAGCCGGACTCGATGTCGTTTGGGTACCAGAGGCTTATTCGTTTGATGGTGTCAGCCCCATGGGTTATCTCGCCGCGTTAACCAATACAGTGACTATCGCCTCGGGAATTCTGAACATTTACAGCCGGACGCCCACATTAATGGCGATGACGGCTGCAGGAATCGATGCCCTTTCAGAGGGTCGTTGCATGCTGGGTTTAGGTGCTTCCGGTCCCCAGGTTATCGAGGGGTTTCATGGTGTTCCCTATGACGCACCTATGACCCGAATGCGCGAGGTCGTGGAGATCTGCCGAAAAGTGTGGAAGCGGGAAGAGAAGCTCACCCACGATGGCAAAAAGTACCAGATACCTTTGCCTGCAGATCAAGGCACCGGACTTGGCAAACCCCTGAAGATCATCAACCACCCCTACCGTGAAGAGATTCCAATTGCGCTTGCTACCCTCGGAAATAAGAGCGTCGAGATGACTGCAGAAATCGCCGATGCCTGGCTACCGGCTTTTTTTATGGCTGAGGGTGCCGACGCCGTCTGGGGAGAGGCTCTAAAACGAGGCAACGCGAAAAGGGACATGGGTCGTCCCCCGCTGGATATTTACGCCGGTGGTGCAGTTGCCATTGGCGAGGGCCTTGAATCCTACCGAGACATGTCCCGATCCGGGATCGCGCTTTATGTTGGCGGCATGGGGGCAAAGGAGAAAAATTTCTACAACCAGATTTTTCGAAAGTATGGTTATGAAGAAGAAGCAGAAGCGATTCAAAACCTCTATCTTTCCGGGAGAAAGTCCGAAGCCGAAGCTGCCATTCCACAAAGCTACCTCGATGCAACTTCCCTGGTTGGGCCCGAGGGTTTCGTCAGGGACAGGTTACAAGCCTACAAGGAAGCTGGAGTCACTTCGCTGAATGTCGGTTTTCTGGGGACCACCACGCAGGAGCGGGTTAAGAATTGTGACTCCCTAAAGAACCTTATAGAGAAAATCTAGCGACTAAAGAACCAGCGCCAATGGTATCTACTCAATCCCAGGAGCAGATTAATCCGGGCCAGTCAACCTGGGAGATGTATCGTTCCCTGCTGTTTTCTGTCTACCTGCCAAGTCTCCTGATGTCCATATGCCAGGGAAGCGTCATGTTAATCATCCCCCTGTTCGCGCTGCAAATGGATGCGAACATAGGTATCACAGCGCTGGTCTTTTCGCTTCGTGGCCTGGGCAACATGACCGTCGATGTTCCGGCTGGTTATGCCACCGCTCGTTTTGGTGATCGAAGCATTATGATTGTTGGCGTGGCTTTAATGGCAACCACCGCGCTATTTACCAGCCAGGCGGATTCCCCATTGCAATTGGCTATTGCGGCATTTGCATTCGGTGCTGCGATGGCAACCTGGTTGCTCGCCAGACTGGCACATATCAGTGAAAAAGTCGCCTCACATCAACGGGGTAAGGCCATATCCACCATGGCTGGAATACAACGGTTCGGAAATCTTGTTGGACCGGTGACCAGTGGTTTGATTGCCCACAAGTTCGGCTTCGGTTATGTATTTCTTTGCATCGGCTTCATTGGCCTTGCAGCCCTTTTGCTGGTGCTCGTAACCGTGAAGGACAACCAGAAAGCACATCATGAACAAGGCCCGGGGCTTTTCAAACTTGTGCCTCATATCGTATCGGGACATTACAGGATATTTGCCACGGCTGGACTTGCGGTTCTTTGCCTCACGGTGCTGCGATCAAGCAGACAGCTGCTGATTCCGCTGTGGGGACAGAGCATCAATCTTGACAGTGCCACTATCGGACTTGCGGTGAGTTCAGCCGCCGCAATCGACATGTTAATGTTTCCACTGGCGGGTTACATGATGGACAACCTCGGCCGTCGCTATGCCGCCATTTCCTGCCTGTTAATTCAAGCACTGGGCATATTCCTGATCCCCTTCAGTTCGGGATTTACCGGCCTGGTACTGGCGGCTATGGTTGCCGGGGCGGGTAACGGCCTGGGTAGTGGTATTAATATGACACTGGGCGCAGATTTCGCACCACCCGCTGAGCGCGGTGAATTTCTTGGCGTGTGGCGCCTGATGTCCGATGCCGGATCATTCGCGGGCCCAATATTTCTGGGCTATGTCGCAACGAGCGTTGCTCTTGCCAGCGCCTTCACCGCAGTGTCTACAATGGGAATACTGGGGGCTGCAATTATGCTCCTGTTTGTGAAAGAGACCCTGTTGAAGAAAAAATAGTAATCCATCGGACTCTGACACTAGCAGGCTGCTAGAGTACACCCTCAATAAATATCTCTATAAGTGCCGCAATAACCCAGGTGAGCGGCGGCAGGACTCCAAACAGTAACAAACTTCGAATCCGGTCGGTAAAAGGCCATTCCTTTATTTTTCTGATCCGGTCTTCGTAGTACATCAAATCCACTTTCGTTAACCTCTCGGCATCCTCGCCCACCAGAGAATAGGACAAATGAGCCCGGTCTCCGTTAATGGCCCTGAGTACATGATTTAGTTCAATCGCCTTGGCCTGTCGCATCCTCGTCTTGAATCGATTGTAAGGCACAAGGTACAACCCCAATGACAAAGCCGGTACGTAAAAAGGCGTCATCATGATGAGTAACTCAGGGAAACTCACCGCACCTGCGGTAATCATCGTGTAGCTTAAAATAATGACGCTCAGGCCGAATATATAAAGCTTCAGAAACCGGAACATCACGTTAGCCAGATTCGAGTAGAAGTCCGTTTGTAACAGGTCCAATCGAATGTTATCGCAAATCTTTAACAGCATAATCCACTGCCTGACGAGGATATCAATAATAAGAATGATCAAAAGGTACTGGAACCAATATAAAATCAACGCCGTAGCGTATACCAAAGGATACTGATGAGTGATCTGGCCGCTAATATATATATTTGTACATGCCGCGATAAACGCAATCACAATCTCAACCCAGACAATCGCGTTTGATGGCCTCAGTATGGGAATGACTTTCAACAGCTTCGGATCAAAATCGAGTACAGACTGCAAATCCCTGTGCCAGCCACGCCCCATTTGCAGATAAAACACCAGGTAATAACTGATAATGGCCACAAAGCCAATAACTATCGAATAGATACCGGGTCGCGGATACGCGGAGATGACGATGTTCGATATGCCAAAAATCACCAGGCAGATAAATGCCGTTATACCAATCTGCCATGCAGGCAGCCCGGTCCTGTCAAGCCAGACCAAAAATCCGACATGACCAAGACCCGGGGTCGCCTCGTTGTATTCTTCGTCAACCAGTTCCAATGCACTTGCCAACGTTTAGTCCTTTCAGTTGATTGTCCTATCGGGGCAGTTCTCGGACAGCCTCAGGGGAATTCCTATATACTCACTTTCGCCGAGACAACCCACATAATAATCATGATGTGATTTTCGTCCACCATCGTCTCGTGCCTTGTCTATTTCGTCGATACAGAAAAAGAAACAAATGAAACCACTACACTACTATTTAGTTGGAACCGGATCCTGGTTCCTCTCCTATGGCATCCAGGCTGTTGCATTCGCGTGGCTGGTGACTATCGTGCTTAACGAGTCAGCAAAAATGGTAGGCGTCGCGCAAATGGCCTTCCTTCTTCCGGCGATGCTGTTGATGCTTATCGGCGGTAGCCTCGCTGATCAGTTAGGCGGTCGTAGGGTTGCCATTATAGGACATATCGCCGCATCAATCGCGCCCCTATTCCTGACGATTGTGATCGCAACCGACAACCTGAGTTACGCCATGGTAATTGTCTTCGCGGTTATTATGGGCTGTGCACAAGCGCTGGTAACGCCCGCCCGTGATGGACTGCTGGCCCTGGTCGCAGACGGGCAGATTCAACAAAAAGTTGTTCTGGTCAGCCTGGTTCAGTTTGGCGTTCAAATGCTCGGGTTTCTGGCCGCTGCTTTTGCGGACAAGTATGGCGCTGAATTTATCCTGATGCTGCAGTTTACCATTCTAACCATAGGTACCATTGCCTACTTTCGGTTGGATGTTCCTCACGAAACGCCTCCCAGGCTTGCTGATGGCATGGTAACAAACGTACTGCATTCCATAGTCGAGGGCTACAGAACTGTCAAGGCATCGAGACATATGCGTATTGTTGTACTCCAGAATTGTGCCATGGGGGTGTTTTTTATGGGCTCTTACATAGTCACTATTCCACTGCTGATTCGGGATTTATACGGAGGGTCTTCAGTTGAACTGTCCTGGATGAATGCGGGAAATTCCCTGGGACTGGTAATCTCCATCTTGTTCCTGATGCGATTCGGGGACATTCATCGCCAGGGAAGGGCTCTGCTCGTAGCCCAGGGCATCGGTGCCTTTGCTCTGGCGGGTGCGGGATTAGGCCTGGGGTTTTATACCGCCGTCGGCGCAATTTTTGCCTGGGGTCTTTGTGGGGGCATTGCAATGACGATGTCCCGAACCATCATGCAGGAAAAAGCGCCTCCCGATCAGAGGGCTCGAATGATGGGGTTTTACTCGTTTTCGTTTATGGGGTCAGGTCCAATTGGCGCCCTGTTCTGCGGCTACCTGGTAGAAGGCATTGGTCCTGGACCTGCGTTGATGGTTGCCTCAACGATGATGTTGGCGGTCGTTGTAGTTGTTTCTTTCCAGTCTTCACTTTGGTCGATGGATTCATCCACTACTTGAATAAAGGTGATGTTAATATGATCCGACATAATCAAATGGAAAACGCTGATGCTGCGTAAACTCACGGTTCTCCTGACTACACTGCTGCTTATCCCGTCCGCGGCCCTGGCAGAGACTATTCTGCATTGTGAGCGGTTAATAGACGGTTCAAGCGATATGGTACATGAACGTCAATCGATCCGAATCGAGGGCACAAGGATCACTTCAATCGAGAATGGTTTCGTCGAGGCTGACCTGGTAATTGATATAGGCGATGCGACATGTATGCCAGGTCTAATGGACATGCACGTGCATATTACTTCTGAGCTGAATCCGAAGCGATTTGAAAACAAATTTAAACTGGACCCGCAAGATAGCGCGTTCGCTTCGGTTCGTTACGCTAATGCGACGTTGATGGCCGGGTTTACAACCGTGAGGGATCTCGGCAGCGCAAATAATCTGTCTATCTCTATGCGCAAGGCGATTAACCAGGGCTATATCGTTGGTCCCAGAATTTATACAGCAGGAACAAGTCTCGCAACCACTGGTGGTCACGCGGACCCGACTAATGGGGTTAATAGCAAATTTCGTGGTGATCCCGGACCGAAAGACGGGGTAATTAACAGTGTTGAAGATGCAAGAAAAGCAGTTCGCCAACGGTACAAAGAAGGTGCGGACCTAATAAAAATCACCGCAACCGGCGGTGTTCTAAGTCAGGCTTCCAGTGGTCAAAACGCGCAGTTTACGGAAGAAGAATTACGCGCCATCATATCAATAGCGAAGGACTACAACTTTAAAGTCGCCGCCCATGCACACGGCACTGAAGGAATGCAACGGGCAATCAGAGCAGGTATCGATTCCATCGAGCATGGTACCTATATGGACAGGCCGACGATGAAGTTAATGAAGAAGCATGGAACGACATTTGTCCCGACAATTATGGCTGGTAAGTTCGTCGCTGAGAAATCAAAAATTGATGGCTACTTTTCTGACGTTGTCAGGCCGAAGGCAGCAAAGATCGGCCCACTGATTCAAAATACGTTTGCTGAAGCTTACGAAATGGGCGTTAAAATTGCCTTTGGTACAGATACTGGAGTTTCTGCCCATGGCGACAATTGGAAGGAATTTGTCTTCATGGTTGAGGCTGGCATGCCAGCCATGGAAGCGATTCAATCCGCAACCAGCCATGGTGCCATGTTGCTGGGAATTGAAGACTCCCTCGGTACCCTGGAAACAGGAAAAATTGCGGATATCATTGCGGTAAAAGGCGATCCCCTGGCCGATATCAATCAGATGCAGTTCGTTGAATTTGTGATGAAGGAAGGTGTTGTCTACAAGCGCTAGTGTAGTGTTCTATGCAAAATTTTGTGACTTGCTTGATATGCGTTTCGTATAGGACACTACACTAGACCAGATTATGCTCCTTCAGGTAAGGAAGCAGCTCATGAGCGGGTAAGGGTCGACTATAGTAGTAACCTTGAACATAGTCACAACCATTTGATCGAAGAATATTAACCTGGTCCTTTGTTTCAACACCCTCTGCCAGCACTTTCAAACCCAGGTTCTGGCCCAGGCCTATGATGGCCATCGTAATTTTCAAGTCATCATTATTCGTCGTTATATCGCGTATAAAGGACTGGTCAATCTTTAGCGTATTGAGGGGAAAGCGCTTCAGGTATTGCAGAGACGAATAACCGGTACCGAAATCATCAATACTGATACTCAGTCCAAGCTCTCGCAGTTCTTCCAACATCTGAATATTCTGCTCAATATTCTTCATCGCAATGCCTTCGGTTATCTCCAAAGCCAGAGAATCGGAGGAGATGCCAGCTTCACGCATGATGCCACCAACCAAATCAGGCACGTTGTTCTCAAACTGCCGGGCAGATAGATTGACTGCTACCCGGAAGCCATTGAAACCCACGCTTTCCCAGTTCTTTATCTGATCACAGACGGAACGCAGTACATACTCACCTAGCGCTAAAATCAGACCCGAACGTTCAGCAATGGGAATGAACTCTCCAGGAGAAATCATGCCCTCTTCCGGATGCGGCCAACGCGCGAGTGCTTCCATACTAACCAGTTTCTCTGTAACAACATCAACAATAGGCTGGTAGTGGACCTCGAACTGTCCTTCGGCCAGCGCCTGCTGCATGCTGCTTTTGCGTTCAATGAACCGCAGTGCGTTCTCATACATCGCGTTGTCAAAAACGATGTAAGATCCAGCTGCCTCAGTCTTGGCCTGATGTAACGCGGTATCTGCATCGCGTACCATTTCTTCAGCGGTTTCGTAGACGCCCTGATCAAACAAGATGCCGCCGCTGGCTGAAAGGTCTAAAGGCGTGCTGCCAATTAGTATAGGCTTTTCAATGGCTTTTTGAATCCGCTCACATGCCTGAATCGCACCGGCTGCAGAATCAACAGGTTCCAGCAGGATCGCAAAGATATCACCACTAAAGCGTGAAACGGTATCGTCGGGCCTCACGGTGAGCGCAAGCCGGCTAGCGATCTCAATCAGCACCTTGTCACCAACCTCATGTCCGAGGCCCTCATTAATTGCAGCAAACCCATCAAGACCAAGGAATACAACCGTAAAGTGATCCTGGGCTCCACGTTTGCGCCGATTAATCGAACTCTCAAGGCGATTGATAAACAAAGCCCGATTCGGCAGTTCGGTCAGGTCATCGTAAAATGCATTGTGACGAATCTTGTCTTCGTACTGTATTTGCCTGCTGATATCACGAAACGTGATAACAAACAGCTCTTCGTCATCGCTGGTAATGAGTTTACTGGAAACTTCGATCGGTATCTCAATTCCAGATGAGGTCTTTAACGACTGACGAAGATTCATAATCCGTTGATCTTGCCTGATCACGCTGGTATCAAATGTCTGTCCGCCTATCCTGAATTCGGAAAGGGGCATTATCTGGGACAGATTCATGTAGCGTGCTTTTTGTCGACACCAACCCGTAATCTTCTCTGCCATGGGATTAAACAAACAAATTTCACCATTAACATCCGTAACCACAACACCGTCGCTGATACTGGTAAGGGTAGCATCTAGCCTGCGCCGGGCGCTCGCGAGTTCGGACTCTATTCGATGCTTGAACAGGGCGATTTCGATATTGATTTCAAGTTCGCGATTATCAAAAGGCTTCAGTACGTAGCCATAGGGCTCGGATACCTTTGCCCGCTCAAGTGTCTCTTCGTCAGCATAGGCTGTACAGAAGATGACTGGTACAGTCATTTTTTTCCTGATTTGGATCGCTGCTTCGATACCGTCAATGTCGTCTGCCAGGTGGATATCCATCAGGATTAGATCAGGTTTCAGGCTCAGGGCTTTCTGAATCGCCTCCTCGCCTTTTCTGGCCGTGTCGAGCACGTCATAACCCATTCGGGTCAAGCGAGCCTTGATATCTCGTGCAACTAGTACTTCGTCTTCAACTACTAATAGAGACTTCGTTGACATCTTTCTCGTTCCTCGGGAAGGAGATTTCAAAATGCGCTCCATTGGCACTTTCGAATCGTAATCTTCCATCCAGTTGTTGGGTTAATATCGAAACAATCTCCATGCCCATCGAGCTTGAACTTTCAAGTGCAAAGCCTTCGGGAAGGCCCTTACCATCATCTCCAATCTCAAGCACATATCGACAATTAACACTCTTGAACCGTACGCTAATTGTACCTCGACCTTCCTTTCCCTCGAAAGCATGTTTAAGTGAATTAGAAATTAGCTCGTTAATAATTATTCCGCAGGGCACAGCTGTTTCAATGTCCAGCAAGACATTATCTACCTCAATATCAAGGTTCACCATGACACCCTGAACAGAATAAAAACGATGCAAACTTTTAGCGAGCATGTTGATGTAGTCTTCAAAATCAATTTCTGAAACATTTTCAGATTGATACAGGTTTTCATGTATCAATGACATCGACTTGATGCGCTGCTGACTTTCACCCAGTAACTCTGAATAGACATCATCACCAATTGTTTCAGCCTGAATATTCAACATGCTGGAAATTACCTGCATGTTGTTCTTTACTCGATGATGTACTTCTTTAAGCAAGAGCTCTTTTTCTTTGAGGGACTCAGCCAGTTCTCTCTGCACAGCCTTGTTCTCTGCGATCTCATGCTCCAACTCAACTGTTCGCTCACCAACGATTTGTTCCAGGTTGAGTCGGTGCTTCTCAAGTTCAGCTTCGGTTTTCTTTCGACCCGTTATGTCCCGGGCAATACTCACATAGGCTGTTTCGTTGTCGCTGTCGTCATGGACTGCGGCAATGGTGATTTCAGTGGTTACAAATTCGGATCCCTTGCGGGTTTTTACTTCACCGTGCCAGCGACCATTGCTGCGTAAACCTGCCCTGGCGAGACTGGCATCAGAGGGGTCGGAAAACAACAGTGACAGGATAGATCGCCCTACTGCCCGTGATGGTGTCACTCCAAGAATGGAGTTAATGGCGTTATTTGCATACATAAGGTGTTTGTTTGCATCGGCAATCAAAACGCAGTCCGTCGCTTCTTCCAGGGACTCAATATAGAGCTGTAGCCTTTCGCTATAACGCTTCTCGGCCATTCTCCTCAATCTCGACTCATTCGCCTTCTGTACTTGGGAGAGCACGCCCACACCAATGAGCAGATAAACCAGGTACGCCCACCAGGTCGCCCAAATAGGCGGGTTGACTTTGATCTCGATGGATGCCCCGTCCTCATTCCAGACTCCGTCATTATTTGAGCCGGTAACCCTGAATACATAGTCTCCATAATCGAGGTTCGTGTAGGTGACTGTATGTGCCCCTCGAGATTCAACCCATTCTTTGTCAAAACCTTCCAGAAAATATCGAAATTTGTTCTTTGCGGGGGCGGTGTAGTCCATAGCCGCAAATTCGAAACCAATAACGGAATCATTGTATGCTAGCTCGATGTTCTCACGGCGATAAACCGGTACAGGCAAATGCACCGTCTTGTTAAACTTCGAAAAACTTGTGATTCTTACTGGTGGAACATAGGTGTTACCGCTAATCCTGTGGGGATGGAATGCATTAAAACCGTTATTACCGCCAAACAAAAAGCTGCCGTCCGATAACTTTAACGAAGCGGCCATGTTAAAATCATCACTTTGCAGCCCATGTTCGAAATCGTATAACACAAACGTATCGCTTCCGGGGTAGTAAACTGACAGTCCCTTCACGCCGCTGATCCATAGATTACCCCCAGCATCTTCAAGCATTCCCCAGATAGCATTGCTTGCCAATCCATGGCTCATACTACGTCGCATGATCTTCTGGCTGGCAAAATCATAGAAGTTTACTCCAGTACTTCGGGTGCCTATCCAAACCCCTTTCACAGTAGATAGCAGAGAAATAGTGTCGTCGCTGGACAGCGACTCCGTATCGTCTGGATCATGGCGCAGATTCTGAAGATCACCGGTTTCTGGATCAAGGACTACAACACCGCCGCCAAAGGTTGCAATCCACATTGAGCCATCTGTTACTTCAACAATATCGTGAGTTTTTAACTCCATGAATTGATCCGATGGAGAGTCAGGGCCAGGAAATCGTTGGAACTTGCCATTTCCCAGATACCTGTTCACACCGCCGCCATAGGTTGTCAACCAGACATCACCACGGCTGTCGGTCAATATACGGCTCACCCGGTTATCACTCAGTGAATTGCTATCGTTTGGATCATTGAGAAAAGTTGTAATGACCTTGTCGTCCCGAATGATGTTGACACCCCCGGACATAGTGCCGACCCACAAGTCATCGCCCTGAACAGCCATGGACATCAATGTGCGGTCAGATAAGCCAATTTCTTCGGTCGAGTATTGTGTAAAAGTCCCACTGTTAGCATTCCACTTACTAAGGCCATTAATTGATCCAATCCAAATATCGCCATTGGGCATTTCTGCGAATGACGAAGTATCATTACTTGCCAGACCATGTGCGCTACCCCTTTTGAAGTGAGGGAATGTTCTGCTATCAGCGTTCCACTTGTTTATACCGCTATTGGTGCCTGCCCATATGACGCCACCGAGATCCTGGAACAGATTCGCAATAGCATTATCCCCAATGCTCCGCGGGTCTGTCGGATCGTTAATATATGCAGTAAATGCGCCATCAGCGTACAAGTACAGACCATTGGCAGTGCCAATCCAGATACGGTTGTTCTGATCTCTTAACAACGCCAGGGCACGCCCTGATTTCAATGCAGTGGGTAAGTTTGTCTGGTAGTCAATACGTGAAAAAATTTCTGTATCAGGATCTAAAACAGACACAGCACCGTTATAGGTCGCTACCCAGATTTTTCCTCCATCATCTTCTACGATTGCCCTGACGTGATTATCACTAAGCGTTAAAGGGTTTTGTTTATCACTTTCGTATCGTTTAAATGAACCTGTGGTCGGCTCCAGCCGATTCAATCCGCCCTGTTCCGTGCCAATCCAGAGATTTCCATGACTATCTTCAAATATAGACCAAACCTTACCTGCACCCAGACTCGAGGGGTCAGAAGAATCGTGGTGATAGTGAGACAGTTCACCACTGGACGAGTAGTGAACCAATCCTGCATTAGTTCCAATCCAGAACCTGTTCTTTGAATCTTCAAACAGGACTTTGATGCGGTTATGTCGATCAGCCTGTTTATCTTTGGCTTTATCAATCAATATCTTCTTAAAACCCTGGGTAACCTCATCATAAAGATTGAGCCCCCCGTCAGTTGCAATCCACAGTGTACCGTCTGATCGAGACAGGATGTCCCGTACTGAATTGTTTGAAAGAGAATTAGAGTCATCACTCTCATGGAGGAAGGTTTCGAACGTGTAACCGTCGTACTTGCGCAGACCTTCCTGGGCGCCAATCCAGATAAAACCATACTGATCCTGGGTGATAGCTGTAACGGTTGCCGATAAACCATCTTCCGTGCTCAACCTGTCAAAGATGACATTGTGATGGTCGGCCAGTTTTGTGACTGCACTTACTTCCAGCGATAAAAACACCAGCAGGCAAGCCATTGAGACCCCAAGGACTTTGATTCTCTTTACAGCTTTGATTTGTTTTACCCAAAGCAGAAACAAACCCCGGCAATGCCGGGGTTTGTTTCTTTCTCTTAACTCAGGCCCTAAGGACCAAAATAATTGCTGCAGAGACTCAAATACCACAGTTACTCCTGCTGTACCCACATATTGACGCCAATGCTATTCCCATCTTCGCTTCCAACGCTCTGGTTGCTGAAACCTCCCTGCTCCCACCAGTTGCCTTGCTCCCACCAGTTGCCTTGCTCCCACCAGTTGCCTTGCTCCCACCAGTTGCCTTGCTCCCACCAGTTGCCCTGATTTTCAGTGGTTGCCTGCTCCCACCAGTTGCCCATGTTCTCGTAGCCAACCTGTTCCCACCAGTTGCCCAGGTTCTCGTAGCCTCCCTGTTCCCACCAGTTGCCCTCGTTCACAAAACCACCCTGTTCCCACCAGTTGCCTTGTTCCCACCAGTTACCTTGTTCCCACCAGTTACCTTGTTCCCACCAGTTAC
>JAPYTQ010000001.1:368104-370141 GCA_029941905.1 Pseudomonadales bacterium
CTTGTTCCCACCAGTTACCTTGTTCCCACCAGTTACCTTGTTCCCACCAGTTACCTTGTTCCCACCAGTTACCCTGTTCCCACCAGTTACCCGCGACCCCGGCTAGACTTTCGGGACCGCCAAAGTTGCGGATGTAGCCCGATTCCAGTAGACCGCTGAAATCCCAGGCATAACCATTGCTGAGCAGATCATCGACATTCCATCTGTATCCATTTTTCTGTAGTTCGGCAGGATTCCAGAAATACCTAACACTCCAGACTAATGGTTCGTCGTGAATATTCGTAGCATCCCAGTTAAAACCTTCACCTTCTGGAATACTGCTATCCCAGCTGAATTCATTGGTGCTGGCAAAACCAAATGTAGTCTCATTATACATCCGCGCTGGTCCGCCGAAATGTGCCTTATTTGACAAATCAAGCGACAGATTCACGCTAGTATCCAAACAAGTCTCGAGAGGACTATGAACTGCTAGAAAGGCATTAACAAGACCTGATCCTTGTTCAAAAACGCTATATGCCAGCGAACCATCAGCCAGGGTTGCAGCACTGGCGGACGCCATTAACTTGCATTTTACCTCATCCGGGGTTAGGTCCGGATTTTCCTGGAGTATCAACGCAGCAACACCTGATACAACAGCGGCTGATTGCGAGGTCCCTGACATCGAAAAGTAGGTATTCTGATAATGAAACTCAGGGTGTTCCTTGGCCTGGGTCGAGTTCTTTTTCATTATGCCGACCATATGTCCACCAGGGGCGATGAGCTCTGGTTTAACGTGCCCAGCAACGGTGGGTCCTCGGGATGAGAAAGTCGCAACAAAATCGTCGTAGGTGTTAGACGGAGTGTAGTTGTCAGTCATTGCACCAACAGTGACCACATAAGGGACGACACCAGGCGCGGAAATGGTCATTGGTTCCGGACCCCGGTTACCAGAAGACACAATAACCACAATCCCTGCTTTCCAGGCGGCCATGACAGCCTGATTGACTGGATCTTGCCAGTAGTGTGACTGAGGTGTTCCACCGAACGAAATATTCAACACGCGGATGTTGTACTCATCCTTATTGGCAATGACGAAGGCAATTGACCTGATGATATTCAGATAAGTACCTTTACCTTCCGCATCCAGTGCTTTAACGATGACCAGCTCGACGTCAGGTGCAATACCATTGTAACCGCCAGTCTTCATGGCGTTGGAATCCTTCGACTCGCTACTGTTAGCGATAATGCTCGCAATGTGCGTCCCATGGCCATTTTTGTCTTTTAACTGTCGATTCTTGCCAGAGTGTTTTTTGCTGGATTCGTCAATTGACACTCTCTTGTCCTTAATTGAATCGTAAAACGCCAGAACCCTGCTATCTTTTTCCGTGTTGTTAACCAGGTCCTTATGGCCCCACATGCCCGAATCAATAATAGCTACACCAATACCTTTACCTGTGATGCCTTCCTGGTGCAGTAAGTCCGCATAGATTAAGGACGGAAAAACACTATCCAGCGGAGTTTCACCCTTCTTGCCGGACTTCTTGCCGGACTTCTTGCCGGACTTCTTGTTTTTATTTCCATGACCTGCTGTTTGTACCGTGTTGTTAGAAAAAACCTGGATAATACCTGGGGTAGATCTCATCGTCTGGACCTGCCCAGAGTTCAAGTCTGCACCTACTGCATTGATAATGGCCAGCTCATGAGTCAGCTCCACACCAATACCCAAAAGTATGTTCTTCACCTGCTTGACACTATGACCGGAAACAACATAAGACCGAGTTGATTGGTTCCCTGAATCTTGCTCTTGCTCATTCCAGGGGAACCTGGCTAAACGTTCGGACGGTTCGACATTAACTGGGTTTTCTTCATCCCAGAGGTACCTGACTAAACGCTGTGAAGGGTCGATATTGTCTGGATTATCCTCGTCCCACAGATACCTGACTACACGTTGTGACGATTCGACATTGTCCGGATTGTCCTCGTCCCAGAGATACCTGACTACACGTTGTGACGATTCGACATTGTCCGGATTGTCTTCGTCCCAGAGATACCTGACTA
>JAPYTQ010000001.1:370241-401173 GCA_029941905.1 Pseudomonadales bacterium
CGGATTGTCTTCGTCCCAGAGATACCTGACTACACGTTGTGACGATTCGATATTGCCCGGATTGTCCTCGTCCCAGAGATACCTGACTAAACGCTGCGGAGGTTCGACTTCATCTGGGTTTTCCTCATCCCAGAGGTACCTGACCAGATGCTGTCGAGGTTTTGCACTGTCTGGGTTTTCCTCATCCCATAAATACCTGGCGATACTGGGCTGCACGGACTGATCCTCCGGGCCGATTATTCCTGTCGCCGCAATTGAAATTTGAGTTGTAACTAGTAGTACTCCGACGAGTACGGTGACCAAAAAATATCCAATTTTACTCATATCTATCCCCTGTTCTTAACATCAATCCCTGTCTGATACGAATCCCTAGTTTTAAGTATTTTTTAATTTGCATTTCTTTATACTTTTCTCAATCAGGACTTCAGTCCGGGCTTGCTACAGAACAAACAGATAGACATCAATCTTTGCAGATTAGTATCCAAATTTCATGCCATTCTAGGTTTATCCGATAAGTGGTTGTTTTGAAACAAATATGGAAAATTCCTAGATCGAAAAAGAACATTTGGCGAAAATATTTTGAAATAAAGAAATATATAGCGGTAATTAATGGCGCATTAAGCGCAATATATTTCTTTCACCAGATGCGCCAACATCTAAACAGCGTGCTCCAAAGGGACCTCGGCAACCAGGCGCCGGTAGGTTGGCAGGGAAACACCCATCAAACTTGAAGCTTCTTTCCTGTTCAGAGAACGCTGCTCCAACTCCCGAACAAGCGCAAACGACACCAAATCCAGTACCGTTTGACCTCGATCACGAGCCAGCACAGTCAAATCGAATAGTATCGTCTGGAGAATCTCCCAGTCTGCCTGACCACCAGGGTTTCTGATGCCGGGACTACCCTGCAAGCGAGAGACTTTACGCCGAAGTGTTGATTCAGGCACCCTAAGGGTCAGGGCAGCACGATTGAGTACCTCAGAATTTAAAGCCAGGCTTTTCTTGATCAGGTCTTCTTCAAGCCACCGACCCAGAGGAGGCAAGTCATTCACATTCGCCATACAACTGTCCACCATTCGTTTGAGCAGAGTCTGTAAGTGGCTCTCAGGACTCTGGTCCTTGGCACGCCTTGTTGGAATCTCATTCGATTCTGCCGGAAAAAGACCAAGGTGTATAGAACTTAACCTGGAATCTTTGCAGAGAATTAAGCCACGATTGATAACATTGATAAGTTCCCGAATATTGCCGGGCCAGCTATGCTCGACCAGCGCCTTCTCGGCATTCTCTGTAAATCCCAGAAGGTTCTTGCTGTATTGGGAAGAGTAGATTTTGAGGTAGTGATTCGCCAACAACATTATGTCGCCCTGACGAGCGCGAAGCGGCGGCGAATCAATAGCAAATACATTCAAGCGGTAATACAGATCCTCGCGAAATTTACCCTCTCTCACCAGCGCCTGCAAATCACGATTCGTCGCTGCTATTACTCTGGTATCAACTAATTCATATCGATTCGAACCGACTGGGACGAGTTGTCGTTCCTGAACATAACGAAGCAATTTAACCTGCACATCGAGTGGTAGTTCTCCAACTTCGTCCAGTAAAACTGTTCCGCCATCAGCTTCTTTGAGTCTCCCGGAGAAATTCTTATCTGCGCCGGTAAAGGACCCTTGGATGTGGCCAAACAGTTCACTTTCGATAAGGCTGCCGACAATGGCGCCGCAATCAACAATGATATAGGGCTTGTCTTTTCGTTTGCTATTTTCATGAATGGTTTTGGCAATCAACTCCTTGCCCGTGCCTGATTCTCCTGAGATAAGCACCGTCGCTTCTGTAGGTCCCACCATCTCGATACTCTCGACGAGACTCTTCATAATCGCAGACTGATAGAGGAAATGAGATTCCCCGGTAGCACTGGTAGTTGCTTCAGCAGGTAGATCAAACCGGGACAATCCCGAGGCGACGTAATTTACCAACGTTTCCAGAAATTCCACATCACTTTGTAACAATTCCCCGCCAGTAATAAACACCAGCTTCTCGGCACTCAGTCGAAACAGATGGACTTTTCCGGCGTTAACGTAATTGCTATTTGATGCCAGCAACTCACCGACTTTTAAAAAGTGCATTTTTGACAGGGCGATATCTTGCATACCTTTAAAATCATCAACGCCTTTTACTGCACCAGAGATTGCCCAAATTGTACTATTTTCAGATTCAAGTACAGCCACCTGGTCGAAGTCGAAGGATCGAAGCAGGTGGTGGCAGATTTTCTTGCTCATTTCTTCAAGACTGGTCGTCCGGGCAACCACACTTACAACATTCCACATCAGAACAAGGTTATGATATTCGCGCTGTTTTTCAGACTCCGTACTGGCAATTTGCAAACTATTCTCAACATCATCACTCCAGACGATTACCCTGTCACCGCCTGAGTCCTTCGCCACACTCAATGCCCACTCGGCACGCCGAAAAAGCTCGAATGGCTGCTGGTCGCCAGGCGAACTATATGAAAGCCCGATGCTGATACTTGGATTTGTTAGCGAAAAATGCTTCTTGAGCGAACTTAGTACTGAATCAGCGATAAGCTCACCTTCCACAACCGATGTATAAGGCATACTGACTGATAGATGCGCTGGCGAGTAAATGCTAACGAGGTCGGTCGAACGCAACATCTGGTTAAGCACCTGGGAGACTTCCTCAACGACCACGGGCTTGCCTTTAGTTTTGAAAGATACCAGAAGCTGACACATTGAAGATTCACTTGGCGTCAAGCGGTCGGGTCCGACCTGTAACATCAGCTCCTGTGTGGTTGGCAGCATCTCGATGGGGTCAGCGATTTCGGTCAACTCCCTTAAAATCAACACGCCTCCATCGTGCATGGGACCAACAATGCCATCAACCAACTTTGGAATTTTTCCAACAGCGCTAATCACAAAGGGAGCCAGCTTTGTTACATCACTACTTAGCAAGGCGGCATTTATCTTGGCTTGCACAGAATTGCCCAACAAAGAAAACACTTCCGGCCAGGGACGATCTCTGGCCACTTCCAAGTTTGTTTCTAATATTGTTTCAGCGTCACTATTCAGGTCGCTGATATCACCCCACTGGTTAACGAAAACCAGTCCGTTACCGATACATGTCAGTGCGGTTTGTAAAAGCTGTTGGGTTTTCCTAAGTTCTCTTTCAATGGAAAATTTGTACAGCGCCATCTCTATTACGATCTGCAGTTCCCGATTCTCGACAGGCTTGATGATGTAACCGTAGGGCGTTACTTCCTTAGCCCGTGACACAGTCTCCTCATCCGAGTAGGCAGTCAAAAAGACGACCGGTACACCCCGCTCGGCCTGAATAACCTGGGCGACTTCAATACCATCGACCCCATCTTTTAAATGAATATCTGTTAGCAATAAATCAGGCTGGGTATCTGCAGCCAACTCGATGGCCTCCAGGCCAAACGCAATACCGACAACCTCATAACCCATTTGCGTCAGACGACTCTTCAGCTCGCGGGCAATAAGCGCCTCGTCCTCGATAATAAGTATTGTCTGTTTCTTCGAAGTCATCATTAATTTTTGTTAGTTTTCAAAGCCGTGCATTAACAACCTATCAGAAGTTGTTACAACTTTACAGTCGTGAATGTTGGAAAAACAAACGCGACGTTCAACCATATACTCTCTTTGCTTCTCTTCTACGTGCATGCAGAATCGGTTCAGTATACCCGTTAGGTTGGTCAATACCTTTAAACACCAGATCACAGGCTGCCTGAAAGGCAACACTGTCACCAAACCCGGGCGTCATGTTTCGATAGTCCTCATCGTCCGCATTCTGCAAGTCAACCACGGCAGCCATGCGCTTGAGCGTTTCCATAACCTGTTCTTCTGAACACAAACCGTGATGCATCCAGTTGGCAATATGTTGACTGGAGATTCTAAGTGTTGCGCGATCCTCCATTAATTCAACATCGTTAATATCCGGCACCTTTGAGCAACCTACACCCTGGTCAATCCAGCGAACAACATAACCCAGTATGCCCTGAGCGTTATTGTCCAATTCATTCTGGACTTCGTCGGCCGACAGGTTGGTGCCTCCCAGTACGGGTATGGTGAGCAACGCAGAAAGGCTCGCTCTGGTTCTGGACTTCAATTCCTCCTGACGACTGGCAACATCCACCTTGTGATAATGCATGGCATGCAATGTCGCGGCTACTGGGGATGGTACCCAGGCAGTATTTGCACCCGCTTCTGGATGATTGATTTTCGCCTCCATCATTTGAGCCATTTCATCCGGCATGGCCCACATACCTTTGCCTATCTGGGCCTTATCCTTAAGGCCAGTTTCCAGACCGACGTCCACATTCCAGTCTTCGTACGCTTCGATCCAGGCTTCCTGCTTCATTAAGGTCTTCCTAACCATGGCGCCCGCTTCCATACTCGTATGGATTTCATCACCAGTGCGATCCAGGAAGCCCGTGTTGATAAATATCACCCGCTTTTTTGCCACTCGAATACACTCTTTCAGGTTAAGTGTTGTGCGCCGTTCCTCGTCCATAATACCAATTTTCACAGTATTTCTGGCCAGGCCCAGTACATCTTCTATTCGTGTGAACAGATCGACAGCGAATTCAACCTCATCAGGGCCATGCATCTTGGGTTTGACGATATAAATACTACCCTTGCGGGAATTCCTGATGGGTCCGGTACTCTTCAGGTCATGCATCGCACAAAGACTGGTGATCAAACCGTCCAGTATTCCCTCAGGAATCTCCTCACCGTTGAGCATCACAGCATTTGTCGTCATTAAATGACCCACGTTTCTAACCAGTAACAAGCTTCTGCCGTGAAGCGTCAGTTCTTCGCCGTCAGCTCCTTGGTAGACCCGATCATGGTTAAGTTTGCGACGAATAACACTCCCGCCCTTCTCAAATTCCTCCGCAAGATCCCCCTTCATGAGGCCCAGCCAGTTACTGTAAACAACACACTTATCTTCAGCATCAACCGCTGCAACAGAATCCTCACAGTCTTGAATCGTAGAAACTGCAGATTCCATCAGGATATCTTTTACCCCTGCCGGGGTGTCTTCTCCTATGGGTGCGTGTCGGTCTATCTGAATTTCCATATGTAATCCGTTGCTGACTAACAATACGCCTGAGGGATCAGCGTCATCGCCGAGCCAACCAACAAACTGGGTTGAGTCCTTCAAACTGGTAGCCGACCCATCAGCCAGAGTCAGATGAAGTGCGTCATCTTTGATAGCATATTGAACAACATCTTCATAATGCTGATCTGCGAGAGACGCGTTTTCGTTCAAAAATTTATTGCCATACTCGATGACTTTCTCACCTCGGGCCGGGTTGTATCCATTACTTTTCTCTGCTCCGGCTGTTTCAGGAATAACATCCGTCTCATACAGTGCATCGTACAAACTGCCCCAGCGGGCATTGGCCGCCTTAAGTGCAAATCTCCCATTCATCACAGGCACAACCAACTGGGGACCTGCCAGCAGCGCAATTTCGTCATCGACATTAACAGTTTCAATCTCAAAATCATCTCCCTCAGGCAACAGATATCCAATTTCCCGTAGAAAAGCTTCATACTCTTCTGGATTGTGAGGTTTGGTTGCACGGGCTTTGTGCCAGGCATCTATGCTGGATTGAAATTCATCACGCCTGGCGAGCAGGTCTTTGTTGAGAGGCATCATCTCTTTCAGGATAGCCTCTAATCCGGACCAGACCACTGCTGATTCTATGTCGATCCCCGAAGTAATCTGATCCCGCACCAGGTCATAAAGGACCTTTTCTATGGTGAGTTCACCAAATGATACCTGCTCTGACATTGCCCTGCTCCGCTAGCGTTACTTCGAGACACAATGCTACGCGAATTTGAGTTTTTGTGCATGTCTAACGTTGTTCCTGATAGGCTACAATCTTCTTTCTTTATACCTATGAATCGCACAGCCGAATCGAAATCACCACACGCAACAACTACAAAACGACACAAGGGGAGCAACATGCTGGAACACGAAGTAGACATCAAAACCCGTGACGGAATGATAAATACCTTTATCACCCACCCCGAAGAGGGTGGCCCCTACCCGATCATACTTTTCTTGATGGATGCACCCGGCAAGCGCGAGGAACTTCATGACATGGCCCGAAGAATCGCTACCACGGGATATGTCGTCATGTTACCTAATCTTTATTACCGAACCGCTAGGGAATTTGTCATTGACGGTAGCACCGCAAGCCGAGAGGCTATGTTTGGTCATATGAATAGCTTGTCAAACTCAATGGTGGTTGAAGACTGCGAAGCGCTGCTGGATTACGGAAAAACAAGCCCTATTGCCAGCGACGGACCGGTCGGGACGGTCGGTTACTGTATGAGTGGTCCATTTGCATTTGCTGCGGCTGCACAGATTCCGGATCGCATTAAAGCAGCGGCATCTTTTCATGGTGTGAGGCTCTGCGTTGACACGCCAGATTCACCGCATCTTGACGCTGACAAAATAACCGGTGAACTTTATATCGGTTGTGCCGAAACTGACGATTGGGCACCGAGGGAAATGGTTGATCGCCTGGAAGCACATCTGAAGTCGACTAACATCAATTCCCGGGTTGAGTGGTACCCCCAGACCGAACACGGATTTGTTTTTCCATTGCGTGAAGGAAAATATCACAAGCCATCGGCGGAGCGGCATTGGGAAAGACTACACGGATTGTTCCAGCGTAATCTCCAGTAGCGACCAACTTTATCCAAAAAGTTACTGAACTACCTTTTTCTCGTCATCCGCATGTTTGACGGCAAGGGCATGATCAAATGTACTCGCATCGATAGGTTCCACCAGAAGGCCTGTGATAGCGCGGGGAAGTTGTGTCGTAACCAGTACGTCCCCTTTTGATATTTGGGCGGATCTCACCAGGATTCTATATTGGCCATCAGAATCGATGTAATCTCCTACCTGCTCGATCTCCATACCCACCAGTCTATTATCCTCAACCCTGTATATTCGGTTATTGTCATAGATTGACTGAATCGGCAGAACGACCACATCGCTCTGGGTTGGCAGGGTCACGGACATGGCAATCACCCGACCTATATCCAATGAATCCTGATTGTCCGGGCTAAAGAAAGCATCGAGCCCACTTTGACCTAGTTTTATATCAGCTGAGAGTCGACTGAGAGTAAACTGAACTCGTTGCGCATCGATGATTCCCGTGGCTTTGATTGAAGCACCTTGTGCCATTTGTTGTCTCAACGCCCTGCCAACCTGAGTTGGAATAGACGTTCTCACCTCTAAACCATTGTGGTCTGCAACCTGAATTAGCGGTACACCTGGTAATATTCGATCACCAGACGCAACAAAAGTCTTAATCACCCTGCCATCAAATGGTGAAGTGATTCTTGTTTGAGCCAAATCAAGATAGGCTTTATCAAGATTGGCCTTGTTTTCAGAGACCAGCGCTTCCTGTCGCTTAATCTTGTTGGGGAAATCCTTTAGGCCGGAAAAATGTTCCGCCAAAATAATCGCTTGCTGGCTCGCTTGTCGACGTACCTCGTCAACGATCGCATCCGACATCATTTGATTACTGTACAGGTTAAGGTGGCGCTTCAATTTGGCATCTGTGATGCCCTTTAATTCCTGAAAGTGCGGTGTCAGTTGTTCGGCTAAATCAAAGTCATTACGGACGGACTCCAGAAGGGCCAGTTGCTGGTCATAATTCGACCGTGCAATACCAAGGGCCAGCTCAAGTTCTGTTGCATCCAGCTGTAATAACAAATCTCCCTGGTTCACCCATTGACCTTCATGGGTCAGCACTTCTGCAACCGGCGCGATGATCGATGTCTTCAAGTTTGCGACCTGTCGGGACTCAACCTTGCCATAGGCCGTCAGTATTGGCGCTAGTTCTAAAGGATTTGATTTGATGATTGATACGGGCCATGCTTTTTCAATGGAAGCTCTCGGCGCAGCTTGCGGCCGCGTAGCATATATCGTTAACGCTAACACCAGCGAAGTTCCCAAAATACCAACTCCCGTCAGGTGATGATCGAACATCCAGCTCAGAATCTGTTTAGGCATTGTAAGTACTCCCCA
This sequence comes from Pseudomonadales bacterium, assembly GCA_029941905.1. Lineage (GTDB taxonomy): Bacteria > Pseudomonadota > Gammaproteobacteria > Pseudomonadales > Azotimanducaceae > JAHRVQ01. The sequence goes on from JAPYTQ010000001.1 coordinate 378,324, forward strand.
TTTTATCTGCATTGCCAATTCGAGAAACAGCATCGCCCCTCATCGATAAATAATTCTTCCCTGCGCCAACAATTTTCATCCGCCCCTGCTCAATCAGGACAACAAGCGCCGGTACAACTATCAGTACCAGAAAGGTGGCAAAGGTGAGACCAAAACACACTGTTACGGCTATCGGTACCATGTACATCGCCAAACTGAATGTTTCAAACATCAACGGCGACAAACCTGCAACAGTAGTTAAAGAAGTCAGCATCACAGCCCGGAAACGAGACAGAGACGCATCCCTTATCGCATCATTGATGGATAAACCCTCTTCCAGGCCATTGCGAAAAAAACTGATCAAAACAATCGAATCATTCACAACAATTCCAGTGAGAGAAAAGAATGCAAGTAACGACATGGCACCAATATCCATACCCATAATCCAGTGACCAACTATGGCTCCGGTCAGACCAAGAGGGATTGCCGCCATCACTGCGAGTGGCCAGGTGTATGATGCAAAGGACCAGGCCAGAATAAGGTAGATAAAAATCAGTGTTAGAACAGCGCCGACGGACATAATCCTGACAATTTCCTGGTTCTGCTTCGAGTTACCGCCAAGACCGGCACTGATGCCATAAGTGCCCAGCAAATCAGGCATGACGTTCTCATTCAGATGGCCCAGGACTTTTTGCGTATTGTTCACTTTAGAATCTACAGTGGCATTGACAGAGACAGACATATAACCATCGCTGTGATTGATGACATCAATGCCGCGACGATTTGATAGTTCAACCACCATACCCAACGCCACCAGTTCCCCTTCAGGCGTCCTGACCGGGAACTGTTTGAGAGATAACAATTGATCGCGCTCGTCGTCGGGGAGCATGACCAGTACTTCCAGTTCAGTGTTGTCTTGATTGAATATTTGTACCCGGCGGCCATTGTAGGCTGCCCGTAGCTGTCGCCCAATTGTCTCGGTGGTCAAACCCAAAGCCTTCCCGGTGGGATTGAGGGAGAACACAATCTGGTCACGACCATAGGGAAGATCATCATAAATATTTGATACTCCCTCGTAGCCTGACAGAGCTATCTGCAGTTTTTCCGATGCTTTTTTAAGCGTCGGTATGTCCTTGCCTCTCAAAATCATTGTGATATCAGGCCTACCGTTATTCGCCCCGCCCCTGACCTGAATTTGTAACTGCTCTACATAAGGTAAACGAATTACCCTGCTACGCCAGTCGTCCACAAATTCCTGTGGCGGCACCAGTCTGTCTTCCTCCCAGGCATATTCCACCGAAACCGCACCAAACTGGCTACCTCGCTTTCGCTCTTCGTTCAGGCGAGCACTGTTGTACCGAGTCACAAACCCATTGACGTTTACTTCACCAAAAGACTCATCCGTTGTAGCCAGAGTTTTTTCGAGATGAGCCATAAATTGATCTTTGTTTTCCTGGGTGGCATCCGCGCTGAATTCCACATTAGCTTCCAGCATTTCCAGGCTCATACCGGTAACGAAGTTAACTCCCACACGACCGCTGGCCGCGAGACTAAAAGCAACAATGACACAACCCAGCGCCGTACAAAGAGTTGCACCCGGGTTACGCAACGCCAGTTCCAGCACTGGTCGATAATATTCTTCCCGTACAAAGATAAACCGAGTATCGAACCAGAGCCGAAACCGGCTAGGCCTGCCGCGGTCAATTTTCTCGAAGCTGGCTTTTAAGTGGCCAGGTAACACCAGGAAACATTCTATTAAGGAGGCGATGATGATACATAGCATCACTGTCGGAATAGTGACGATAAATTGACCCATGTCACCACCGGCAATCAGCAATGGCACAAACGCCGCCATTGTTGTTAGTGAGGAAGTCATCACTGGCAAGAACATTCTCTTTGCACCCGCAACTGCTGCCTCCTCTGGTGACATACCCTGTTCAAAATGGGTGACAGCATCCTCCCCGACCACAATCGCATCATCCACCACAATGCCCAGCGCCATAATAAAGGCGATCAGTGCAAGTATATTGATACTGCCTCCAAAAACACCGTAGAAAATCACTGTGGCGAACAGGAAGCTAACGGGGATACCGACCATGACCCACCATCCAACCCGACCATTCAGAAAAAGGAATAGTGCAGCGATTACCAGAATCAGTCCCGATGTTCCATTTTCAAACAGTACCGACAACTGCTTCTCCATCATGACCCAGACTTCCTGGTAGATATGGATCTCCACTCCTCTTGGTAACTGTTGTCGCTTGTGTTCAACCCAACGATGCAATATAGCTGCGGACTTAATCGCATCAGTGTCAGAGAGACGGTGCAATTGCATTTCTATGGCAACTTTCCCATCCCTGGTAAGGCTGGAATTTCCGATCTTCGCGCGTCGTTCGATTTTTGCAATATCTTCCAAACGGGTGAGTCGACCACCGGGCTGGAGTTGAACTTCCAGGTTCTCAAAACCAACAGGATCTCGCTTCTGGTCAAGGCTTCTAAGCTGCCGCGAACCCTGACCTCGACCTACTGTTCCCGCCGGAGAATTGCTGGATCGATTCCTTACTTCTGCCGCAATGCTCTCAAGATCCGTGTTAAGTTCAAGCAGTCTGGCACTGCTGACCTGAATCGCAATTTCTTCTTCAGGCAGACCATCAAACTGAACGAGGTCGATACCCTCGTTTAGAATTTCTCTTTCCATTTCTCTAACCAGTGGAATAAGCTCAGAGAGTGTGCCTTCACTCGATACCAGAACCGCCGCAATATTTTCGTAGTCCACATCCCGATTGATTCGAATTGGGTCCATATCAGGAGGGAAATTTCTTATCTGTCCGATTCTGTCCTTAACCATATCGGTCGCCAGGGTCATATCGATGCTGTGGGAAAACTGGATCCGAACAAAGCCGTAACCGTTACCGCTTTGAGAGAAAACCTCCTGCATGCCGGGTAGATTTGTCAGCCTTTGCTCAATGGGCATTATCGCCAGCCGTTCAATATCTTCAGCGGAGGCACCCTGCCAACTCGCCCTGACATAAACAACAGGCCAGACAATTGTTGGATCCAGTTGCGTATTGATGCGATCCACGGCCCACAGACCCGATAAGACCATCATGATCATCGCCAGATTCGATGCCACACGGTGGCGAGTAAATAGATCGATCAGGGTATTGGATGCATTCATTATTTCTGTTTCTCAAAAACTTCTTTTCGTTTTAGTTCAGTCGCCAGCATCAATGGTCACTGGAAGTATGCCAGCGACAAGTACACATTTCGTGCCAACTAGCTATCCTTTTGTTTTTACACATTAAATGCTGACGGCAGTGGTTATCAGTTGGCGAAATTAACTATCAAACGTACTTTTGACCAGAGCCCTTACAGCTTTCTGCAGCTTATCGCTACGTTCAGGTGTTAGACGTGGCTGGAATTAAAAGGGTTTGGATCTGTGAGTTGCAATTCATGGCGATTGTTACCATCGCCATTCTCCTTTAGAGTTGCCCCGGGGCAAGACTAACTAATCGGCTTTGCTTCCAGGGTAATGCAGGGCGAAAATTCGCGGAGAGGCTATGAGACTTGAGAATGTAAAACACGTAGGGGTCGTCGGAGGAGGTATTATGGGGGCAGGTATTGCCCAGGTACTTGCCGCAGCGGGTTATCGAGTCACCATCCGGGACATCACAGATCAGGTTATTGACGATACCCGAGACGCACTGGTAGAAGGCAAGTGGGGAGTAAAACGAGCGGTCGAACACGGCAAAATGGGGTTCGATACAGCTAGCCAGGTTATCGATCTAGTCGGGTATACAACCAACGTCGCTGATTTGTCCGACTGTGATGTCATTATCGAGGCGGTTCCGGAAAAGCTGGAACTAAAGCAGGAAGTATTCAAGGAACTTGATATCGTGGTAAAAGACGACGCCATTTTTACCTCGAATACATCGGGCCTCGTCATTCAGGAAATTGCCTCTGCTGTTTCCGAACAGCGACAAAAACAGTTCCTTGGCATGCACTTTTCTAATCCTGTTCCCGTCATGAGCATGTGTGAAGTGATTACCACTCCACAGTCAAGTGACGATGCCATAGAGGCCATTGTCGGTATCGCCAAAGCGTCAAAACGTGCGGTCAGCATGGTCAAGGATATGCCGGGAACCTATGGCTTTATCCTCAATCGAGTCTTTGCCGCGGCTGCCAGGGAAGGTAGAAAAATAGTTGAAGATGGTATCGCGACTGAGGAAGATGTGGATAAAGCGATGATCACCGGTCGGAACTGGCCTGCAGCCTTCTTTGGTAATAGAGGTGGCATCGGCAAGGAGTGGTAGACAAGCGAAAAGTACCATCCCGCTGGCTGTGGTTCTTGTTAGTTACAAGCGTGTTGCTGAGGTGTTTTAACAGCCGATTGAACCAGGCTTCCATGTTCGTACGTTTTTCATTCGTCTTTGTTATCGTCAATGTTGTCGCCAATCTCATGTTATCCCCCCCGGTCGCCGCCAGTTCTTTGCGCGACAGCCAATCTCTCATCTGCGACCAGGCTTTCGTACCCGCAGATGGCAATTATGACTTTCTTGCAACAGACAACAATTTGCCTTCTCTGACCCCCCGGATAAGAAATATTCACATCACTCGATTACCCATTTTCAATGAGCAGGATCCAAAAGAGAATAACTGGCTATTTCGTTTTGCCAATCGGTTCCATGTACTGACAACACAAACCAATATTGAACAGCAGTTATTGTTCACCACAGGTGATGTGTACGACCCAAGAATCATGGAAGAATCAGCGCGGCTGCTACGGCAGCTAAGCCACCTATATGATGCCGGGATTCGTACGGTGAGTGTGTGCGAAGACGAAGTCGAACTCGAAGTTGTCACTCGCGATGTCTGGTCCCTGAATCTCGATATCTCTTATGGTCGATCTGGCGGAGAAAATAAACATCGCTTCGGAATTTCAGAAAGTAACCTGCTGGGTACAGGGAGAAGAATCTCTATTGCCAGCAAGAAAGACTCGGAGAGAGAATCAACGGAAATCGGTTACAAAGACGTTAACCTTTTTGGTACCAGAATTCGCGGCGACATCCGATATGCGAATGCAGACGACGGCGCTGATAAATTAGTCAGCGTCAATCTTCCTTTCTTTGCCCTTGATTCAAAACGTGCCTGGGGCGTCCGGCTACAAGACAACAAACGGATTGATAAACAATATTTCCGTGGCCACTCCGTCACTGAGGTGGATCATAAAATTGAAGACTTCTCAACTCATTACGGTTTTTCTGCAGGAATACGCAATGGCCTGACAAAACGCTGGCGTTTGGGCTATCGGTTCCGAAAGGATGTTTTTACACCGAGTGACGATCTGCCTCCCCCCACTGAAAAACCACGTAATACAAAACTATCGTACCCGTTTTTACAATATGAGGTAGTTGAAGATAACTACACCACTTCCTCTAATCTCAACGAGATTCAAAGGACAGAAGATCTGCACCTGGGATATTTCTTTCACGCCAGTTTTGGTTACGCAGCCAAGGGATTTGGCTCCGATGTTGATCGGTTTGTATTTTCCGGTCAATTTCGGGATACGCTGATTTATAACAATAAGATCCTCTTACAGCATTCTCTAAATGGACGCGGGCTCTGGAATAAAGACAAAGAGACCTCCGAGGATGTCGTGCTCTCCTACGATATCAAATATTTTAGAAGCCAAACCGAAAAACGTTCATTCTTTGCCCAACTGAGCACAGTACTGACCCGCAACCTTAATTCAAATCAACAAGTCCTGCTGGGTGGATCAACCGGTGCTCGCGGATTCAATAACAGGTACCAGGACGGTGACAGACGTGTGGTTCTAACCCTCGAAGAACGACAGTACACCGAGTACCACCTCTTCAATCTGGCCTACCTGGGATTCGCCGGGTTTATCGACATTGGTCGTGCCTGGAACCCCGATGTCGATGACGGATTGGAAGATAAACTATTGGCCGATGTCGGCTTCGGCCTCAGGCTAGCGTCTACCAAGGCAGACTCAAACAGAATTATCCATATTGACATCGCATTTCCAATAACCAACCGAAACCAACCTGATGTTGACGGTTATCAGCTGGTTGTCAGGATCAAGGATTCCCTGTAATAGTCATCACCGTTGATCTTACGATTACCTACCCCTGTCGATTTCCCCCGAAATATTCTTTGAAGCTGGAATTGTCCACTCTTTTGGTTCCGTATCTTCCTATCCAACGGTTAAATAACAGTTAATCATAGCATCCAGGGTGATCAGGTATGGGCTGGAACTTACGGTGGCGGACTCAACAGACTTGATACGGCGACTGGACGATTCACCCGGTTTCAACACGATCCGGAAAATCCTGACAGTATTGGAAGTGATCGAGTATTGAGCATTTACCGGGACAAGATGGCAGGGTTTTGGGTGGGTACCGAAGATGGGGGATTGAATCGCTTCATACAAAACGAAGAGATATTCCAACAAATTTATCATGATCCTGCGGACAGCCGATCAGTTAGTAACAATACAGCCTGGGAAATTATCGAGACCAAAGAACATTCACTCTGGGTTGGCACCATGAACGCTGGCTTAAACCGCTGGCCGGCAAATTACCGGAAACAAGGTATCCCTCTTTTTGATCGGTTTACAAAAAGCGACGGTCTTACGGGCAGTACCATTTACGGTATTTTAGAAGATGAGTCGGGAGATATCTGGCTAAGTAGTAACAGGGGGCTGTCCCAGCTTAACCCAGGGAGTCGAGATGTTCGTCACTTCGATAGACACAACGGTATTCGGGGCGATGAATTTAACCATGGTGCGAGACTAAAAACTCGTTCTGGCTTACTTGTTTTCGGTGGTATGCAGGGACTGGTTGTGTTTGACCCTGCAAAAGTTCTGCACAACAAGCATAGGCCAAAAATCATCGTATCTGCTACTACGAATTCACAAGCCACTGTCACGAATTACAGTGGTCAGGAGACACTGGGATCGATTAATCCTGATTATGCGGATCGTTTCGTGGATTTCAAGTTTGCAGCTTTGGACTATGCATCCCCCGGCAAGAATCAGTATCTTTACAAACTGACTGGATTCAATGTCGGTCACCTGACCGGGTCGATAGGCTTCGCAAACTACCCCTTCAATTCTTATCATCCGCGACGATTTACCTGGAAGCAGGTTGTAGGAATTGCCGACCAGGCTGCCTACATCGCAAAGAAAAATGGCAAAAATTCCTGGGTTGGTTTGTATGGAGCCGAAATCACAGACGATGCTGATGTTGCCAGCATGAAGCCGAATCTCTCGAATGTCATCAAAGCCGGACATGCCCAGATGGTCACTTCGATATGTGGAGATATTGAATATGACTTTATCGTGGCCGAAACGGTTCTCGCTTCGGATTAACCCGTCGCTTGTCTACAGGTATTTTTTCAGAAATGACAGATAGGCATTTTGAGCCGTTATGCGGTTTGCTTTCTTTCGAAAGCCATGGCCCTCATCCGGAAAGAGCACATATTCCACGGGTATCTCATTTTTTCTGAGCTCAGCAACCATTTCATCACTCTCGATTTGCAAAACCCTTGGATCATTGGCACCCTGAACAACCAGTATAGGTCTTTGAATGTTCGCTGCATGAAACAACGGAGAAATTCTACGATGGCGTTCCTGGTCAACCGCCGGATCACCCATCTCATCGTATAATGACGCTTTAATACTCTCCCACCAGGGCGGAATGTTCTGAAGCGTCCGTTCCCAGTTCATTACACCAAAAATATTAACCCCAACCTGGAATTCGTCTGTGAAAGCCATGGCCGCCATTGTCAGATAACCCCCATAGCTCCCACCAATGACCCCTATCTTGTTCGGTTCTACCCAGGCCAATGACTGCAAGTAATACTTTGCGTTCACAATATCCGCCAGATCAGCTTCGCCGTGCCGCCGATCATCCAGATGATAAAACGTCTTACCATATCCCGAAGACCCGCGATTATTTACAGCAAGCACGGCATAACCGTGATTAACCAGGTGTTGAATTTCCGGCCGATAGCCTTTTCGCGACTGCCCACCCGGCCCCCCGTGAATCCAGATTAGCGCCGGCACTGGTTTTGAACTGGAAGCCTGCGTCGGTTTGTACAGCAACCCCGGAATATCCAGGTCGTCATCACTCGGAAAACGTACGACCTCACTTTCAACAAGGTATGAAGGATCAACCTTCGGATTCATCGACTGCGTTAACTGCCGAAGTTTTTTCGAGTCAATATGGTAGACATAAAGATTGGCAGGTGTATTGTCAGCATTGATGTAAAACGCTACTGTTTTACTATCATTCGAGAAATTCACGCCAGCCATATCTCCAGTGGGCAGATCAGGCAACGATAGGATTTCACCTGTCGCAGTTTCTACAATTTCAATCTTTGTCGACGCATCGGCATTAGTCCCTGTAACGGAATAACGCCCATCTGAAGAAAATGACAGGAAAGTAACATCCCAGTTTCGCTCAACAATTTTTTCTTTTTCTTCCGTGGAGAGATTGTGTCGCCAGGCCTGTACGTATTCTCCATATTCATCTGTACCGTAAACAAGGTATTGGCTGTCGCGAGTAAAGGTAAAAAAGAAGTGCTCAACATTACCTACATGGGCTGTAATCAATACTGGGTCTGCTGTCTTTTCCGTGAGATCTACCACATAAATATCTGAATCCGCATCATTGTGCTTGCGACGTATCGCAACCCAACGACCATCATCGCTAATCGCAGATATTGCCCACTCTGCGTCATTTCTGAAGACCATTTGCCGTGAATAATCAGCTGTCTGATAGCGATACAGATCAAAGTATTTCTCATTTCGCTCATTGGTACTCAGGTAAAACTCAGACCGATCCGATACCCAACCGGTGAAGTTTGCTTTCACATTGTCACCTGGTGTGATGTCTTTAAGGGAACCATCTAGCTCCCTTACATATAGATGGTTTAACTCGTTTCCTTCCTGGTCAGCTGTCAGAAGAATTCGATCGTCTGCTGGAAAAAAAGACACGCCAATAATTGCATCGGCGACTGATTGGGTAATAGCCTTTTTCTTGTCTCCACTAACGGGTTGTCGGTACACATTAAATATTCCGCTTTCATCAGTTGTAACAAGAATTGCGCTGCCATCTTTGCTGATTGAACTGCCAAATACAGATGTTGAGGCAAATAAATCCTTCGCTGAGTAGCTAACAGTTTGATGATCAGACGCCATTGTCTTCCGCTCGCCTAAATCGACCACACTTGAACTATCCTGGCAGCTGGCAAGGGCTAATGCCCAGATGATAATGGCAATTTTCACGAGGTTTCCCAAATTGAAGCTTCTGGCCGATTTAACACTAAATACTACAAGGGGTATGGCATGGATAGATCACTGATTACGCTGCTGCACAAACTGTCTGAACTGGTCAGCCGTCAGCGGCTTGCTATAGTAATAACCTTGTATCGTCTCACAGCCATTGTCGTTCAGGAATTTTAGTTGCTGTTCGGTTTCGACGCCTTCCGCTACCAGGTCAAGCTCAAGACCGTCTGCCAGCGCAATGATGGCCCGAACGATCGCGGCGTCACTCTTACTCTCATTCAAATCAACAATAAAGGACCTGTCGATCTTCAATTCTTCAATCGGGAGTAGTTTCAGGTAGCTCAGGGACGAGTAACCTGTTCCAAAATCATCGATGGAAAGCGAAAGGCCAAGATCTTTGATGTCGTGCAGTGTCTGAATGCTACCTTCCACATCACCCATCAGTACCGTCTCTGTTATTTCCAGCATCAGATTGGCCGCATCCATCTTGTGTTCGCTGAGTACAACCTCCAGGGAACTACAAAGATCCTTATCCGAAAACTGATAGCCTGACACATTTACAGAAACCTTCAGTGCCTCCATGCCGTCTAACAGCCATTCACGGTATTGTCGGCACACCTCGTTGAAAATCCAGTTACCCATGGGAACAATTTCTCCCATCTGTTCAGCGACGGGTATGAAATCACCGGGAAATACCATATCGTTTTCGCTCCGGTGCCAACGTATCAACGCCTCCATCCCGGACACCCTGCCAGTACCGCCATTAATTTTCGGTTGATAGTAGATTTCAAGCTGGTTTCTTTCAATCGCCTTTCGAAGGTCGGTCTCCAGCTTCAACAGTCCCTCAGCGCTGGCGTTAAGATCCCTGGTATAAAACTGGTAGCTGCTGCGACCATTTCGTTTCGCATAATCTGTTGCGACTGCTACATTTTTCATTAGCTCGTCGGGTGCGTCGCCGTCTAGTGGATATAGTGCGATACCGATACTCGCGGTGAGGAATATCTCGTGTTCGTCAACGTAGAATGGGTCAATCATCGACTGGGTTAACCGGCGTGCTACATATATTAGTTTTTCAATATGAGCTATTTCGTGGAGTATCACGGAAAACTCGCTGCCGCCAAGCCTTGAAACACTACCAGAAGGAATAATTCGTTCAGTTTCAGTGAGATAATTATCCATTGCAATACAATGCGTCAACCGGGATGCGACCAGCGCCAACAGCTTGTCTCCAATCCTGGGCCCCAGTGTGTCATTAACATACTTAAAGCGCTCCAGCTCGATGTTAAGAACACCAGCTGGTTGACGCGTTTGTTGAGCATGCTGAATCGCCCAGGTAAGCTTGTTCGTGAACTGTTCTCTGTTTGGTAATCCAGTCAGGGTATCGTAATGCGCAAGCTGATCCTGGTAAGCCTTGACGGTGAGCGTGTTTCGCAATCGTAGTATCAACTCACTGCTATCGACTGGCTTCGCCAGAAAGTCAGTAGCGCCCATTTCCAGTGCCCTGAGCTTGGTTTCTGCATCACCTGAGGATGTTAGAACAACGACAGGCAAGTGCCGCGTTACCGGATCGGCCCGGACTGCCTGTAGAATTTCAAAGCCGTCAACCTCAGGCATTACCAGATCAAGCAATAAGATATCAGGTTGATATTCTCTGAGTTTCCCCAGAGCTTTTGTCGAATCCTCCACCAGATTGAAATTGCGGTAACCAGCCTCATGGAGAAACTCTTTCACAACCGCCATCAATATCGGTTCATCGTCGACCATCATGATCAACGAATCATAGGGGTTACCTGATTGCCCCGAAAAGTTGCGATCCGTGCCGGTTAGTTTGTTGTTAATTGTCTGTTCCTTTCCTCTGATCCGAACTCGAAACCTGACCCCGATTTTTTACCAGGGTATCCTGATACGGTTTGAAGCGCAGGAAGTAACTCAATTCTATTGAATAAATTATTAATTTCAACGACCAATGAATCGATTCTTTCATCATCGCTTTCTCCAGAGGCAATTTCAAGTTCGGCGGCGGGGACCGTGAATTCCTGAAATCCAACGCTGCCAGCCGAACCCTTAAGCCAATGGCTGAGCAACGTCATTTGGTCATAGTTCCTGTCTTCACGAGCCTGCTCCATTACAACCAGTTGTTTTTCGAGTTTGGTAACGAACTGCCCAACGAGTTCGCGAAGTTTTTCATTCTTCAAGTGCAAACTGGAATAAATTGGGCTCCTTGCATGCAATTCGACAAGCCTATCGTTTTTGCGGTCGACTCCAGCCTGTCCGGCACTCTCACTACTTGACATATTCTCGATGGGTCGATTTCTTCTTTCACGACCAGGCTTCGTTTTCATTGGTTGTAACCGACCGGCCATGTCCTGCAGGACATGCAATAGTTCACTAACAACGGTGAAATCCTCTCTTTGCGCTGCATCTTCAAGCTTTTTAGCTGGTTCCGTAAACTCGTGAAACCTAATGCTGCCCGCCGACCCCTTTAACCAGTGGCTGATACGCGCCACTTCTTCAAAATCACCCTGGTCAAAAGCCTGTTCAACAAGACCTAGCTGCTCATCCAGGCGAATAATAAATCTTGCAACCAATTCAGAAATTTTAGGGTTGGCAGTAAGCAGTGATGATCGAATAACCTCCTTGTTATGCCCCCGAGGCTGTTTGTGTGAATTTTTCCACGTATTTTCTGAATCCACAACAGATTCGGCATTAAGGTTCTTCGCCAAATCGGCAGTCAGCTTTTCAATATCTATCGGTTTAGTCATATAACCGGAATAGCCAGCAGCCAGGCACTTCTCTTCAGCACCCTTCATTGCGTGTGCTGTCAGGGCAATGATAGGAATTTTAAGCCCCTGTTTTCGCATTCGTCCAACTGCCTCATAACCATCCATCATCGGCATTGAAACGTCCATCAGTACCAGGTCGTAGCTGTGGCTCTCGGTCATCTCGACTGCTATTTTCCCGTTTACGGCCGTATCAACTTCAAGATTAAGCTCCCGTAATACCAGTCCCAGCAAAGCAATGTTTTCTTCGCCATCATCGACAGCCAGAATCCTGGCAGTCGGAAAGACCCAACTCATTCCGGACTCCTCTATTACGATCTCGTCATCTAACAACAGTTGCTGAGGTTCAAGAATCTCAACATCGGGACTGGTTAACACTTCAATGGTGCAGGTAAACACACTGCCTTCATCGGGCACACTCTTGACCAGGATATCGCCGCCAAGTGCCTCCGCATAACGCTTACTAATGGCGAGTCCAAGCCCGGTGCCACCAAAGCGACGAGTAATCGAACTGTCAGCCTGCACGAATGACTCAAACACCATACCCGTCTGTTCCTTGGTCATGCCAATACCTGTGTCTTTTACTTCGAAGCTGATCAGGGAGCGACTCTCTTTGGTCTCAAATTTTGTTGCTACTGTGACTCCACCACTCTGCGTGAACTTGATTGCATTTCCGATCAGATTCGTGAGTATCTGGCGGATCTTACCCGGATCAGATTCAATCTGCACCGGCAGCGGACCATCAGGTTCGTACTGGATAAAAACGTCTTTTTCTGCAGCTTTGACTGTCATGATTTTCACGATTTCATGGACCAAAAGGTGAGGACCGAAAGGCACGGTCTCAATCTCGATACGGCCTGCCTCCACTTTCGACAGGTCAAGTATGTCGTTTATCAAGTCGAGCAAGTGAGTACCACTTGAATAAATGGTGTTCAGGTACTTCCGGCTTTCAGCACCATTCTTGTCGAAACCACGTCTCAATGCATCTGTAAACCCCAGTATGGCATTCATTGGTGTTCTAATCTCGTGACTCATGTTTGCAAGGAAATCACTCTTGGACTGATTCGCGGCATCGGCCTCCTCCTTTGATTTTTGTAGTTCAATTTCTATTCCTTCAAGCTCAGTCACATCATCAAAGCTAATTAACACCCCACTTGCCTTGCCAGCTTCCGACTGAACCGGTGAACAATTCACAATAAATGTCCAGCTTCTGCCTCGAACAAGTTCGAGTCGCAGGCGAGTATTCGTTTGCTGCGTGCCTTCTTTCAGAGCGAGCGTCCATGGCGCCTGATCGTTGTCAAAAGGATCAGCATTCATGTTTGCCCAGGGAAAGTTGCCAGCCTGATGGCCCATCAGTTCCTGCGGAGTGCGGTCCACGATTGACGCAAATGCGGCATTGGCCAGGACAATGTTTTGCCTTGCATCAATTACCAGTAGCCCTTCGGCCAACGTATCAAAGGCAGACCGGACTCGATCAGGTACCGCCTGGGATGGGTCAAGTTGCTTAAGAATTCTGCCCAGGTAAAAAAAGAACAGCAGGAAGCTACTCAGGGTTAAAAATACTATCAGGTTGACCAGCGGATGCGAGAACCAGCCTTTCCAACCCGCTGCTCGCAAAGGCGGAAAACGTAGTTCAACCTGCCCCCATTTGGCACTACCTTGCCAGATAGGGACGTAAACCTGCGTACTATTCGCATCAGTATCCTCTGACGTAGCCCATTGTGATTCATGGTTACCAATCTCCACGACGAGAAGCCCTTGTTCAGTCCGAATACCAGCGGATTGTATTTTCGAATTACGTTCTACTATGATCGCCAGGTTGGCTTCCATACGCCGAATATCCGAGCGCGTGAGAAATACAGAGCTGTTCGCCGCCACCGCTTCGCCGACGGCTGTGTAGCTTTCCCTCAACATGCCATCTCTGTCGGGTAACAAACCGAGAATTGCAGCGGTCAGAATCAGACTGACAATCATACCCGCCTGGCCAAGCGCTACCCAGGCCTTGGTGCTGTGAGCCCGCATGTATCGCAATGGTAATGATAGTACATTGATCATTTCAATCCCTCTTGCTTTTTAACCTTTTTATTGGACTCTACTTTCGATTATCGCCTGCAATGAATGAAGTTCGGGTTTAGGCTGCTTGCATTGCCTGCCGCTGTAAACCGCGCCATCAGGCGATGATTGCACGGTATCAATTAGCTGTTGGTAGCCCGGTCGTAGTGTAAAAAAAGAATCCTTAATCGTTTGCTTCTCCAACAGTGAGGAGAGAAACGAAACTAACGGCTGAAGGTCAGACGACCCGTCCAGTCGCTCAGGCAGATCGCCAAAATCCTGGTCCATCAAACCCGGCAGAAAGTCTGCCGACAGCACTACACGTGGTTCCAGGCGTTCAAAGTGGGACGAAGATGTTGCAGGGGTGCGCTCGGACCAATTATCGCGGTGTTGTAATAATTTTCGAATCCAGTCCATTCGCTGATCTCAAAGTGGATTGACTGAAGTTTTGATCGATGACCACGACGGCACTGTCTTCGTCAATCTCAGACGTTGACGTCGATTCAAGCTCAGGTTCAACTGAAGTACTGGTTTCTTTCTTTTTCGTTACGGGAGGCAGTTGGATAGGGTGGAATTTCTTGCTCGAGCCACCGACGTCAGTGCCATCAGCACTCGCTGCTCCACTTTTATCCAGTGTCTGGTTTACGGAAGACGCCATCAGCATCTCCAGTTGATCTGCCAGTTTCTTTTGAGCACCAGCCCATGGTTCTGCATATACACGGGCCGAAGGTCTCGGGGACTTTGACGCCCCCTGTGGTGTTTTGGGGTCCAGCTCAACGAGTCCCAATTCGCTATCGGACAATGCTTCAATGATCTGTTTTTTCGGAATATTCGATTCTTTGTTAGCGGACGCGCGAGCTGATCCTGATATCTGCTCCCATGCATTCGATAGTTTACTCGGCATGCTACCGGCTGTTGCTTCGGGCACTGAGTTCTCGACAAATCGTAAGTCGCATTTCAGCCCTGCAGGTAACTCAAGTGCAGGGTTCGGCATTTCGAGGCGTACACCAAAAGTGCCGCTGCCAGCATCTCCAGTTCGGTCTACCACGGTCACAAGAGCCGTTCTTACTCCGGCAGACAATGTCTCTGGATGTACCTCGGCAAGCATGCCAACGGGGATCTTGCCAAACAGTTCAATAGGTACAATGGCTTCAACATTCAGGGGATCCAGTTGCGCAATTCTGACGATCGCCTGATCTTCGACATACTCTCCAACCAGCTTGTATTTCTCGAGGATAAAACCATCAATGGGTGAGGCAATCGTCTTTTGCTTCAGTTGTTCCACCGCGCGCTCAAGTTCGTGTTGACGTATTTTCTTCAGATCCCGGGCCTGTTGAAGCTTCCAGGTCGAGAGTTTGGCTTCGCGATCTGCTTCATCCTTGTTGTCATCGGAGACAACTTTGTTGTCATACAGCGAATGGATCCGCTCTTTGCGTTTTTCATCAAATTCAACATTGATTTGCCAGACATTGATCTCTGGCTCTACCTGGGCGCGTGCCCTGGCCAGTGCAACAGCGGCACGCTCAACACCCGATGCCAGCTCCGCAATAATCTGGCCCTTTCTGACGAAGTCACTGCGTTCAACAGAAATGCGATCAATAACACCGGGTACTGCACTACCTAGTTCTACGATCTGGTAGGGGCTGATCACGCAGTCCACCGCCGGAAACTCGTCGGCTGAAGAGCTGAACGAGCACACCAGCAGTAGCCACACTGCCCGGGCATATGCTGATCGTCTCCATATTGTGTTCAATTTTTCAAACCCCGCAATCCATTAAAAACATTCCCCCACTTGAGAGGAGCAATCTGATAGGAATCCGTGTTTCAAACAACTACCGAACGCCCACACAGTCCTATGTAGGCAGCTTATCAATTAATGCCGAGATGAAATTAACACTAGTGACAGACGGGTAAAATCAGGGTTTAAGCGGGGCAATTTAACAGGTAGCAGCAACAGCGGAGCATCCAGCTACATTGGGTTAGAGATCAAATCGTTCCAGTACCTGTCCTCGTAGCATTTGAAAGAGCCGATCGGCAATCGGTTCCCGAAAATGGACGAATCGAACCACAAGGCTTTGGCCAAGATAGTCACCCTGCGACCGGGATGGCAGCCCGATATCCAGTTGAAAGACAGGGTCCATCGTCATCAGGCCATCCTGGTCACGAGCATCGACCGGGATCCGTCCACCACTTTGACTCCCTAGCATCCGGCTTGGCAATTGTTTGATGGCTAATGGTACCGCCTGCAGCAACTCTCCCCGAAGCAACCGGGATGCCTCACTCGCAAGCCGGACGTCAATATAACGGGTATTATGGCTGACCTGGTCCAGCTGGTCCTGGGTAATCACAACCCTCGCTTGAACTTGAGACAAATCAACAACATATCCCAAAAGGTCACCTTTCGCGACGTACCGACCCGTCGAGTCAGACGCTTGTCTCGTGGTAAACCGTCCTGATCTCAGGCTAACCACATCCATCTCGTCATTCTGTCGTTGCAATTCATCAAGTTCAGCCTGTATCTCCTGAAGCTCGAGCTTCAGGATAGCGGCCTTCAGCTTGTTTAAGCTCAATGCGCGACTGTGCCTTGCCCGCTGCTCCTGTAGCCGGGCTTTGGCGATGTTAATACGCGCACTAATTTCCCGGTTTTCCAATCGAAACAGAAGTTCACCGACCTCAACCCATTGACCATTTTCGACCAGAACCTGTCTTACAAAGCCATTGATACCTGCCCTGATATGAGAATCCTTCGGTACAACCACTATACCTTCAGCAAAACTGCTGTGCTCAAAAGACCTGGCAAACAGCAGATTTAACAACACGCCGGTAAAAATGAGGACGATCACACCGACACGTATCAACCGACCCTGGTGGACAATGTCTGGCACCAATCGGTAGATTGACCGGGCAAAGGGCAACAGGATCTGCATGAACACAAACCAGGCGGCAAGAAGAATTCCAAAAATAAAATACTGGCTGGCCACCAACATCGCGATAGAAAAACTGATAAAAATGCGATAGGTCCCGGCCAATAATCCATAGCAAATAAACCAGCCCTTTTCGCCTCTGGCAGTGACTGGAGATTTCGCAAGTTCTAAGCCCAACACATATCTGCGCAACAAATAGCCAAGATACTGGCTTGACCTCGAAGCAAGATTTGGTATCTCCAGCAGATCAGAAAGTACGTAGTAACCGTCGAAGCGCAACAGCGGGTTGCCATTAAACAATACCGTAGAAACGCCACCTATGAATAAGACATTGAAACACAGGTCACGAATCAGACCCGGGTCCATGTCCGACCACAACAACATGGCTGTAGCGGCAAGAAATAACTCGACCATAATGCCCGCGGCATCTACAAGCATGCGCCTGTGTTTTTTGTAAAAGGCGTTGCTCGCAGAGGCGTCAACGTAGGGAACCGGTACAAACACCAACAGCAATATGCCCATTTCATGCACTTCTCCTCCCCAGTTCTTGACAGCAAGGCCATGTCCAAGTTCGTGCAGCGCTTTGACCAATGGATAAACCAGTAGTAGTAGCAACAAGTTCTGGGTATCCAGAAATCTGGCATTCCAGTGAACGACCAGTTCCGGCCATGACATCGCTGCCTGAGACACGGCCCAGACAATAATTGACAGCCAGATCAAGAGAACCGGCTTTGAGAAGAACACACGAATTGACGATATCAGCCATGTCAGAAAGTGGTCAGGATCCAGCATAGGGATCGGAATGGCCAGGGGCCGCATCAACACCTGCGCCCACTTTGCAACGGGTTTTTTGGGTGCATGGCCCTCATCATCTGCGTCAAAGTAGCCGCCCTGCAGAAGATTCGATTGATGTAGCAACGAGAATAATCGCATCACTTCAACCTGCAAAGACGTTCTTGCATCCTGAGCGGGTGAGATTTTTTGAAACGCATCGGCAACTGTTGTCTGGCCATCCAGCAACATGAGCAGACGATAGGCGTCAACGCTGCATCTAAAATGCAGTCCATTGAGTGGGTCTGTCAGTAAAAACCAGGTGACCCCTCGGTATTGATGGCGATATATTCCCAGGCCTGCTTTCAACACAGGTGACAATGATGCAAGCTCTTGCCACTGGGCTTGATCCTCCTCGACCTGTGCTTCAGTGGTGTTCATGGAAGCCATGCCCACATTTTGAGCCTGAGCCAATCGAGTGCGCTGCGAGTCCAGATCCACAGGTAGTTTCTTTTATCAATGTTGATCTTACCCACCCCTTGCATCCCGGGACGCAGGTCAATTACATCAGACTCTATACTTGCTTCAGTTCGAAAAGTAATGGCGACATCAACCTGCTGATGAAGTACCGCAACTTTACGGACCGTAAACGGTATTTCACGACGGGGGAACGCAGCCAGGGTTAAGGTTCCAGTCTGGCCCTGTCGCACGTACACAATATCCTGTTCATCAACATTGAGAACCAGCCGATACTCATTCAGTGGAGCAATCTCGAACAGCAGCTGACCTCTCTCCAGAGGAATCCCCAATAAGCGACTAAGATCGCCGGATATGATTATCCCATCCAGGGGAGAAACCAGTTTCACTCTTTCCAGGCGACTCGCAACCAGTTCAAGCTGCGCGTCGGCCTGGGCTATCTGTGACTGGGAGATGCGCACTGCAGAATGATCCAGACCGGCAAGGGCGGTGCGATATTGTTTCGTAAATTCATCTTTCTGGCTGAGCCAGCGCATTTGTTCGAGACGCAATTCATGATCGTCCAGTTCCGCAATGATATCATTCTTTTGCACCAGGTCCCCCGCCCGGGCGATAGCCTTCGCCACATAACCATCAAAAGGGGCAACAATCGCCTGCTGAACTCGACCTTCCAGAACAGCGGTCGAAGACACTCTAAACTCACCCGGCACCAGCATGATGGACGAAAACATGGCAAGCACACCAATGGTCAGCAGTTTTAACCGAATCGAACCTGCTCCCAGATATTGCCCGGCAACCAAACCCAGCTTGCGTTTACACTTTTCAATGAATCCCATATCCAACTGCTGCTTCAGGACAAACAGCCTTGCCAACAAATCAACTAAGGACTGATCAATTCCCGGCTCGGTGGAAGAAAACGCTTTTAGGTTTCTTTCCAGCACCAGGACCCCTATCACCTGATTTGCATCGATGATTGGTATGGAAAAAATGTGATCCACACCCTGAGCCTGAGATAGTTGCCAGTGTGCACTGGCATCCGAAGCTTCCCCTGACTGATCCTTGTTGTAGAACACCGGGATCCCTTTCCCCAGCGTTTCTACCATGACATCGGTAATACTATGAGTCAGTGAAGCCCTTATATCAAAGATAGGGGTATTAGAGATGCCCATTAATTTGATCTCTTTACCCTCCAGCAATCCAAGACTGACTCGCTGGCACTGCGCAGTCATGGCTATTTCGGTTGCCACTGCATAGGCTGATGATCGAACCTGGTCGGTATGTACACAAGCCTGCAGCACACCAATTTCCGGTTGTTGGAGGTCAAGCTTGCTATCTTTTTGCTGTAGAACAAGCTTTAACCAAGAAAGCCCCCAATCAAGCAATTGTAAGATGACATCCTGCTGCCTGGGTGAGCCAAACATTGAAATTGAGACAGTACCAAACACCTTATCTTTGATGTTCAGCGGATAGGCCACCAGGATCTCACTGCGATCAAGGGTCTGATCACCCTGCTTCCGAAAATTGAAAACCGGTGACTTTCTATTGCTTGCAAGTTTTGCGGCGGTATATAAGTCGCGGGGATCAAAGGCTGAATCCGGCCAGCTGACGTCCGGTGTCTGATCACCTGCAGTTGCAAAATCACCTATGATAATGGCACGCTGAACATCCGGTAACATCCGGCAGAGATTAGACAGCCAGATTTCCAAAACTGATGTCTTGTCAGGATCCATCTATCAGTCTCTCGACAACATGGATAAGTAGAATTTCATGCAGAACCACTTTGCGAATCGTTGCGGAAGGAGTATAAGGAAAACAACTATCTTTTCCCAAACTAATCCAACTACAGAACCCAACGATAGACGAACGGTGCCTTAACGCGATTCAATGACCGACTACACCATTAACATCAACAATCAAACCGTTGTAGTAGCAGCAGATCCAGACACCCCGCTACTCTATGTACTAAGACAAGCTGGTTACCATAGCGTGCGTTTCGGCTGTGGTCTGGAACAATGCGGTTGCTGCAAAGTGTTAGTAAACAGTCAGCCAGTGTATGCATGTACCAGGAAAATATCGGATCTCCATGATGCCGATATTGTAACCCTTGAAGGCCATGAAGAAATTGCAGATCTTCAGCAGATTCGTCAGGCTTTCCTGGATGAGAATGCAGGCCAATGTGGCTTTTGCCTGAGTGGAATCATCATGACAGCACTCGATCTGTTATCTCATAACCCTCAACCTACCCGCGAAGAGATAAAAGAATCGCTAGCCGACAATCTCTGTCGTTGTGGTGCTCACAATCGCATCATTCGGGCGATCCAGAGGGCAGCGAAAAGTGTGAATATTTTAAATGAATAGTTTGCCCGATGCCCTCATTAGAAACCCGAAACTGGCTGATTGGGTTTCCTTCCTCGAGTCGGAACGACTGGTGTTAATCAAAACCGGCAAAGTCGAATTGGGGCAGGGAATAAAGACAGCGATAGCGACTATCGCTGCAGAAGAGCTTGATCTCCGTCCGGATCAGGTCGTCATACAAACCGGAAACACCGTATCTGGCCCGAACGAGTTTATTACAGCAGGCAGTATGTCCATCGAAGGTAGTGGCAGCGCAGTCCGGCAGGTCACCGCCGAGGTCAGACATCACCTACTCAGCCGCGCCAGTGTTGCCTTGCAAATTGATATCGATAACCTAACAGTCCACGAAGGCCTGATCAAACATCAATTTGGAAACGAGTTCATTTCGTACTGGGATCTAGACACAGACCTCTCGGAACTTCTCGCAACCGGTAAGATAACGGCAAAGAAAAGTGGCGATTACAAACTTGTGGGTAGTTCTGTAAAGCGACTGGATTTACCTGTAAAAATTTCAGGCGGTACTGCATTTATTCAGGACGAGGTTAACAAGGAAACTCTTTTCGGCTGCATTGTCCGCCCTCCAGGTCTGGCATACAAGCTGTTAAACATCGAGCCGCATCTAATTGAACAGATGGTCAAAGTAGTCAAGGTTGTTGTTGATGGTAATTTTATCGGCGTGGTGGCCAAAGACCCCTACACTGCAATACAGGCGAAAACCCGTTTGCAGGAAATCGCAGAATGGCAAATCGACTCAGATCTCAAACCTCCCGCGGATTATCTACGATTCCTGAAGAACAATGTCAGTGAAAGATTTCTGGTAAAAAATGGAATCCCGGTAGATGATCCAATACCTGAGTCACTAGTCTCGCCTCATATTACTGCACAGTATTCCAAGCCTTATACACTACACGGTTCAATTGCTCCGTCTGCAGCACTGGCAAAATACACGCCCGATGAGGAAATAAAGCTGCAGATACTCAGTCATAGCCAGGGGCCCTATGTGATCCGCAATGCAATCGCAACGGCACTTGGTATGAACCCTGAATCCATTGTCGTCGAACATCGGGAAAACGCTGGTTGTTACGGTCACAACGGCGCGGATGATGCGGCAATGGACGCGGCCATGCTCGCATTGAACGTCCCCAACTGCCAAATCATGTTGCAGTGGCAACGTCAGGACGAGCATCTATGGGAGCCAATGAGTCCTGCCATGTTGCTTGATATGGCCGCTTATGTAGAGAAGGGAAAAATTGTTTCCTGGCAGGCAGACATATTCAGTCAAACTCATATGTCGCGACCCATTCCAATGGTTGGGGTCTCAAACCTGCTCGCAGCATGGGAAAAATCAGAACCTGTATCCAGGGCCAAAGCACGACCAGGTATGGTATCCCATGGCGGGATTCATCGTAACGCTGACCCTTACTATAACTTTGAACAGAAACGGATCACTAAAAACCTGGTTTCTGACCAGAGAATTCGAACCTCGTCCACAAGGGGGCTGGGGGCGTTTGCGAACGTATTCGCCATCGAAACATTTATTGACGAGATCGCAGTGTATCTTCAAACCGACCCTATTCAGCTGCGCATTGATCACCTAAACGATCCGCGCGCAATCCAAATCCTCGAGGTACTGCGCCAAAAAACTGCAAAGCAAAAAATTATCGCACTTCCAACCTCTATATCCGGCGTTGGGGTCGCGTTTGCACGGTACAAGAACACTAAATGTTACGCTGGAGTCGCCATACATCTGGCAATAAATGAGAACACTTTCGAAACTAAACTCATTAGTGCCGACATTATTGCTGACGCCGGATTAATCATCGACAGGGATGGTCTTGCCAATCAACTGGAAGGTGGGTTGATCCAGGCGGCAAGCTGGACACTAAAAGAAGCTGTTGAGTTTGATAAATTCAGCAGTGTTTCAACAGATTGGGAAAGCTATCCTATTCTTACGTTTCCGGAAATCCCTACGGTTGAGGTCACTTTAATCGATCAACCTGATGAACCCTGCCTTGGCGCCGGAGAAGCGACACAAGGTCCTACACCTGCTGCCATCTGCAATGCCATTTACGATGCTGTAGGGATACGCCTGCGAGATCTTCCTTTCACACCGGCCAGGCTGAAGCAGGAACTGCTCCGGTCGGATTAACATTCCCCCAGGAGGCTGCTGAAAAAGCCCTAGATTCTCGGTCAGCCTCCTAG
>JAPYTQ010000002.1:0-231852 GCA_029941905.1 Pseudomonadales bacterium
TTTTGAATTATATCAAACCCAGTGTTTATCAGGGAGAAAATCAACAACCTGCTAGGGATTCGGTTCTAAAATAATCGATGCTTGCTGTTCCGGCCCTAAATAGTAATTGCTGGGATAAAGGAATTCTGGCGGAATCCCGCTCTCGTTGTACCACCTGACAATTTGACCCGTACCACCGGCCCCGGCTTCATGCGCACCATCGTAAATAGCAAGCAGCAGGTTACATCTTTGAATCACGTACGCACCAGCCAGCGCATATTGCTTGTTTCGAGATTCATTTCCGTGGGTGTCATCAACATATGCCAATTCCCGAACATTGCCAAAACGCATTGGCATCTCATAGTAGTATTCCGCTTGCCCTACCATAACCTTGAACTCCTCAACCGAGTCGTTGGACTCAAAATCGGAAACATACAAATCATATGGCAACGGTAGCGGCACTTCCAAAGATGCATTGAGAACCTCCATAGCCAGTTTTGCAACCAGTCGATCTGCTCCTTCTGCGAGCGGAGACAGGATCAGGAAATGATGCTCTGGGTATCTGTCTCTTAACCCCTCCAGCACATCAACGATCTGGATAATGAGTTTTTCGTTATCAACATCAACTTTATGCAATCGGTGGCCAGAGACACCGATAACAAAAATAGGTTGATAGTAGTGGCCCGTATTTTTTGCAAAATGGGTTGGTTCAGCCATGGTTTCACGGATCTGTTTATCTACCTGTGCGGTTGACAACTCGTCCCACTGAACCAGATGCGGGTTGATTTTAGCTTCTTCAAGCCTTTCTTTGCCGTACTGCCAGCCATCATTGATTCTCTCGTTGAGCCAACGATTGTGATCCATCAAAGTGAGAACGGTCGCTTCCCGCTCTGACAGAACAGGAGTCAGCAAACGTTGGCCAGTCATCCGGTATCGAATTGATCTAAGCCGAATTTCAAGATGATCTGCTTTTGTCAGGTTCTGTTTTCTGTCCCATTGTGGTAGTTCGTTCCAATCCTGGGCAGCAAGATGCCTACGAGGATCCTCGTCCGCCTGGGACTCCAGATACCCTGCATGGATGGATCGTGCCAGTTCATCCAGATTATCAGTAAGAATGTTGTCCGCATGAAGCACCTGATCCAACATCCCAAAGGGATACAAACCGTCCGGGATCTCAGGGTCACCTGTATTGGACTCCAACAATTGAGCAAGGCCGCTGGACTGCTGCATCCTGACAAGAATCGGCGCATTACTGAACTTTCTGTCCAACAAAGCAGTACGCAACATCAGTGCAATATTAAGATTTTCCTCGTCATTATCCCTGCAAATAATATGTTGCGTGATTGACGGCAGGCGCTCTCCTACATCCCCGGCAAAAACATGAGGACCAAATGAAGATTGCTCGATGAATTCAAAGTCACAGATTTTGGATATGTATGGGTATTCAGAATGCAGCCTCTCTTCCTTATTCTTCGCATCTTCATCAAATATGGTGAAACGTAGCCTGCTTGAGTTCGCATATTGACAAAGCAGGGCTGCCTGTATCACCAGTTTCAATGCAAGTCGCCTGAACCCATAGATGGCTAGATGTACCTGTTCGTGGCCAGCAACATCTGCAAATATCTCCGGTGGATACTCTTTTAGCAGGCGTCTGGCACTTAAATCATAAA
Source organism: Pseudomonadales bacterium (assembly GCA_029941905.1). Classification (GTDB taxonomy): domain Bacteria; phylum Pseudomonadota; class Gammaproteobacteria; order Pseudomonadales; family Azotimanducaceae; genus JAHRVQ01. The sequence goes on from JAPYTQ010000002.1 coordinate 1,650, forward strand.
CACTGAAAAAGGAGATGTCGGTACTTGGATAGTCAGAGAAAAATTTCGGATAAGTGTCTAGCTGATGCGCAAGACCAATCTCATTCAGATGAATCTGTATCCGCACACGACGTTGCACACCAACTTTATCTCTTACATAGTCGCGAGCTTTGATCGCGAATTCTACATTAACGCCATCATTACCAGTGAACGCTATAAGATTAGATGCCCCTTTGAGGTTAATCAGGGCAAAGATACCATCTTTGAATATATCGCCGACAACAACGCGGACACCAAGCTCTCTGGCACGACCGATGAGGATATTTTCTGGCTCACGCTCAACCACCACAACTTTGCTTTTGTTCTTACAGGTTCGCATGAACTGCCAGCTTTTATTCCCCAGTCCGACCACCACTATATGCTCGGTATAAAATCGAATAAAAAAATTCACGAGGGAGATTCTTATATTGGTAGCAAATACGATGATAAGACCAAACACAGCGGCAAGTGGAGCAAAAAACCTAACGAATTGAATCTGCCACGGCACCTGCTCCAGTTCCATGGTCCATTCTCCTGCGAAGAAAAACAGGAGATAGATTTTGTAAGCAGAATTCAGGAAGTTGGCCGTAAGATTGTCTGGCGAAATGATGTACTGTCCCCACATACCAATGATGGCGAGCAGTACTACAACAATCCATACAGCAGATTTCTGAAACATAATAGTCGTTTATATTCTTTATCAGACCATCAGTTTATCTCGCCTGATGAGTAAGTTAAAGCAAGACAGTGATACCATGTTCATTGTACGAGCCAGCAAAATCGACCGTTCGTTCAGTCACGGTGGTTCCTGGCTTCATGGCCGCGGGTCGCATGGAGAAAATTATGTCAGACAACTGGATTGATGCAGAATCTTGCGGCCCAAAGCATCGATTAACAAATGGTCAAGTAGATCAGTGGCGTACCGCCGGATTTACTTTTGTCAACGGACTATTTCCAGCGAGTTTGATCAATCAACTCACAACTTCAGCAAAAAAAACATTCCCATCACCCGATTCTGACGATGCGGTGAGATACACCAATTTTGGGAGCGGTAGCCAATTAATCTTTCCCTCCCGGGTTGATTCCCTCAACCGGGTCACTCTCCATGAAAAACTCCTCAGCACAGTGGGGGAATTGTTATCTGAACAGGTCGAGAATTTGCGACTAACCCAGTCTGATCTTTGGCCCAAATACAGCCGACAGGAAAAGACCGGCATCCAGGATAATTCGGATCAACGGATTCACGTCGACTACCCCAATCATACCCTGGCTCACCCCACTCCCTGGCACAAACCTGAAGCTGTGGAAATGATTCTATATTTATCAGATGTTGAGGAAACCGGAGGGCCAACCGCAGTCGTCCCGCGCGAGGGAGCAGATGATGTGGCATATCGCTGGCCAATTATTGATTCGCCGGGTATTGGCGATCTTCGATATATCAATGACAAAACAAGTGCTGAAGCCTATTTTGCCTCAGCTCGACCTGAACTCGCTGATTGGCGCCAACATTTATACGCCAGGGAGAAATACGTTAATTTTAAGCCAGGGGATATACTATTGTACCGTCATGATACCTGGCATCGCGGCACCCCCATGAAGCCCGGAGCACTGCGTCTGGTGCAGAACCTCACCTATCGAAGAGCAAGCTGCGAATGGATCAGCACTTTGCATACGGGTTGGGCCTGGAGCGCCTATAGAGATGATAAGTTCCTGGAAAAACTCATCGCTCGCAGCAGTCTACTTCAAAGGGCGGTGTTAGGCTTTCCACAGCCTGATTCAGACTACTGGTGCGAAGAGACAATTGCGGCAATCGAGGCACGCTACGGAATGTTCGGTATGGATATGACCCCCTATCGCGAGGGTCTTGCTAAATCAAGCGTGGCATGAGAAGAATGTGAGCGTTGAGTTGAGAGGGGTGCGCTTCCAGAGCATTGAGCCGGGGGCGCCGAGCCCTTTGCGACCACGGGTGTGCTCAGGAAGCGCACCCCTCTCGACTCGATGCGGATTGGTCAAAACGCAAGCTCCACTCGAAAAAAAACTTTTATTTTACGGGTACACCATGCCCATACACATTAATCGCCCTGTTGAACGGTGCCGTTTCATTTACATCATATTCAGATGGGTGTTTTCTAGCCGTTGATAATAGTTGAACTGACGCCTGATCCAATACGCCACCGATGATTTCCCTGTCTCCAGCATCAAGCTCTCTGTAGGCCACTTGCAGCGATTCGAGGCACCAGACCCGATAACGTGAAACGGACAAGGCCGTGTAAATTTGTCCCTGGATAACACCATTGAATCGTGTTTTACCCTGCCCGTAGGCATCTGCGTTTAAATCCAGGTGTGCCAGGTGTGTCTCGCAGATTTCCTGCAACAGTGGGTTCAAGTCGGCTGGTATGCCTTCTGCAAATTCCTCGGATGTGTTTCCTTCTTTGGCATTCCAAACCCTGGTTATCCAGTCATAAACGCCCGGCGCATCATTACGCATGATCTCAACGGGCGTGGGGTCTTGCCCAAAATGCCTCAGCATGGGACCCATCAAAGCTATATCTGCCAGTGTCGGTGCCCGTCCCAGTACAAACGGCCGTTGAGAAAAAATGGCTTCCAACAACGATAACGATTTTCTGTAAGTCCTTTCAACATGGCCCCAGGTAATGTTTGATACGCCATCGCCAGTCACAAAAGCATTTCGCTGCCGACGCTGTACGATCAGCCGCTTCACCGTTCTCGGTAACCATATATGCCCCATCAGCTCATCCACAATGATGCTCGACAGTAATTCGCGGTCATGACGGTAACTCCATCTAAAATGCATGGCGGGTCGCCACAACCATTCATCCGCATAGTCTTCGATCAGCAGACTGACGAACCTGTGGAGTGGATTCGTCGGGATGACCTGAGGTCCTGGAAACGCCGATTCAAGAAACTTGAAAATAGGTGTTGTATCGGACAGCCAGCGGCCATCGTCCAGTTTCACCACCGGCATTTGCATGGCACCGGTATTTTGGATGATTTCACGAGCATGTAGGACGGACGGGATCCGCTGGTACTCAATACCACGGTACCGCAGGTAAGCTTCCAACTTACCGGTGAAATATGAAATCTTTGAGCCGTAGACTTCCAACATCTGCTGTGTCTGTCTTCCTATTTTCGGCCTGGCCACCAACTGGCAATTGTCGTCGGGTAGAGCGCTTGCGCCTTCTTCATGCCCTCATCCATTTCCTCGGTTAATGGTGGGTCTTCGGTGTGTGGTAGCGGCGACGCACCCTCAACGGGATCGAGATACTCCAGTTTTATACTCAGCAGCACATCTCCAAAATCATGACCTTCATGATGATCCGAGTTTTGATGCCTGAAAAATGACCATTTGTCTTTGAATGCGAGCAGACAGTAGTAGAAGTTTTCCTTCTGGCCTTTGAAATACTCATATCGCAACACTCCGGATTCTTCGGCAAACGTTCGCGCAACCATATCTTGCATAATAGCCTCGAATTTCTCCTCCTTGCCGGGTTTGATTTCTATATGAGCCAGGATAGTAGTCATGTATAACTCCTCTTTAAATTGTCCAGTTCCAAATCCAGCTCCAGTAGAGCCTCGTCAAAATAGTTTTCGCCAATCTTTAAAGCCCGTTTTTCAATTCCATAGCGGGTAAAGCCGAGTGATTTGTACAAGGATGAAGCTTCGACACTTGTACTTACAACAGAGAGTTTGAGACCCACTAATTCCGGCACCTCGCGAGCCATGCGAATGAGGACAGTCATCAGTTGACGCGAAACTCCTTTACCCCTGTAGCCTGGGGTTACGTACATCTGATTTATCTCCGCCTTATGTCGCATCTTGATCCCACCCAGGCGTCTTAAGCTGACTATTCCAGTTAACTGCTGATCGTCAAACGCGCCGAGCATAAAATGATCAATATCGTCGACGATAAAATGCCCTAACTGTTTCAATGAACGTGCCTTGCTCTCCTCATAGTCAGATCCGAATGCCCGTGGAGAGACCCGCAATGCCTCCAGGCGGATGCCTCGATAATCTTCAAGGTCCGCTGAAGTTAATCTTCTTATCAACACTTTCTTATTAACACTTTCTTATTAACACTTTCTTATTAACATAGTGATGCCTTGTCTGTTTACCGGCAAGCCAGTTACCTCGATTGTGACTATAATCTGCCTTTTTACACCACCGTGACAGACTTATGGAAGACCGCTGGTTGAGTTGGGCAAAACGTTTACAGGCAATTTCATCAACTGGCCAGTTTTTTGGTGCCAGCGACTTTGATAAGGAACGATATGATGAAATATTCAAAATTGCCAACGGTATGTTAGCAAGCCTGGGCAACGTACCCATGCAACAGATTGCCGGCCTCGTTCCTGACGCAGGGGAAGGTTATGCCACACCAAGAGTCGATGTGCGCGGTGCCATCTTCAGAAATCAGCGGATTCTTCTGGTACAGGAGAAGCTGGATGGCCTATGGACCTTGCCTGGGGGATATGCGGATGTCGGTGCCAGTCCTGCAGAAAATATCGAAAAAGAAGTCCTGGAGGAAGCCAACATAGCGGTAAAAGCGGTAAAGCTCTTTGGTGTTTTTCATAAATCCCGACATGAGTATCAACAGGACGCGCGCGACTTCTATAAGCTGTTTTTTATCTGTGAACCATTAGATGATTCTGAACCTGAACCTGGTGCAGAAACACAGGCTACAGGCTACTTCGAACTTTCAAAGCTGCCTCCCTTGTCAAAAGGTCGGGTGATAGAAAAACACATTCGTCTGGCATACGATTATCTGGACACTCCGAATCTTGCCACCGTATTTGACTAGGAGGCTGAGGACTCTTTAGGAGTAACTCACACCCATACCTGCCCTGACATCATTATTAACGCCATAGGGTGCAATTGGGTACCGCAGGCCGTTCCTGGAGAGCGCTTCGAGGCCCGCAACAATTTTTGGCAGGTATTTCGGCGGTAAAGCCATCAACAATTCGTCATCCATAACACCACCGTAACGGCGTTCTGCAAAACAGGGAATCGACAGGCTGGGCTCACCTGTTTTTAGCGCTCTGCCCCAGGAATCTGCGCAGGCTGATTCACCGACACAAGTAAAGTCCAGTTTCTTGTATCCCACCCATTGCAACCCGTTGATGAACAAAATCATTTGCGCCGGGGTTGCATAGATCAGGCATATATCGGGTGGGTCAAGTCTTCCCGATGCCAGGGGACTGACCGCCATGGCCTCATGCTGACCGTATTCGGGAACATCCATCGCCGCCTGATGGGCCGCGGCATCTTCAGCCGACCCATACCAGACACCGTTCATTCGATCACCTGATAGCCAGTTCTCACTTCTCGGATGTAGCCCGATGACAGTTCCGCATTGAGCACCCACCAGATCATCCATGGTTATACCCACAGTCCAACCATTGCGACAGGCCTGGCCAATGATCTGGTCAGTGGTATGAATGTCCTTGGGTCTTCGAATTCTGGGAATGGTTTCCATCTCCTGGCGAGTCTTGAACATTTTCAGACCAATAGGCGTCGCTCTTAATCGAAGTAGTTTGTTGAGATCGGCAACAATAGCGGGAAAATCGAACGTGGTTTCATCAGTGGCAATAACAGACATGGCAACCCCATTAGGTAATTTCAGGACAAAAAAAAGCGGTGATCAACACCGCCTTCAATACTACTGCTATTTAGGGGATAAAAGCAGTCAAACCTGTGAAAACTCCAATTGGTCCTGCATCTTTTTAAAGGACGCTTTCTCGATCTGGCGAATCCGTTCCATCGATACGCCCCATTTTTCGCTGAGTTCCTTCAGACCGGCTTTCTGATTAGACAACCAGCGACTCTCAACGATATCGCGTGAGCGATGATCCAACATGCGCAACGCCCTGCTGATTCCGGCGGTTCGAATATCTGCAATTTCTGCATCGGCAGCGACACAACCCGGATCTTCTTCAATACCGTGGGTTAAATAGGTTGCTGGTCCGGCCATCGGCTCCCCGTCCATGTCATCGGCCGAATTATCATAGCTCTCATCAAAGTTACCCAGACGAGACTCCATTTCACGCACTTCTTCGGGTTTAACCTTCAAATCATTGGCTACCTGCTCGACCTCTTCGGCGTTAAACCATCCGAGCCGGGCTTTGGCTTTTCGTAAATTGAAGAACAGTTTGCGTTGCGCCTTGGTAGTGGCAACCTTCACAATCTTCCAGTTCTTCAGTATGTATTCGTGAATCTCCGCTTTAATCCAGTGTACTGCAAACGTAACCAGTCGAACCTCATGATCAAGGCTGAACTTCTTAACTGATTTCATCAGTCCGACATTGCCCTGTTGCACAATATCCTCAAGGGGCAGCCCATATCCGGCGTAACTGCGTGCGATGTACGCCACATATCTTAAATGGGAGAGGACAATTACCCTGGCAGCATCCAGATCATTGAATTCCTGGAATTTCTTAAACAAGTCCACCTCTTCGTCACGGCTTAACACGGGAATTTGCTGTACGGAATCCAGATATCCGGTCAAGCTGGCTGTGCTTAACACGGGCATTAGGGTTGGCATACTGATGGTCGTCGCGGTCATCTATTTAAACTCCTGAACTTCCCTGGATCTGTTATTTCATACACCTGTTTGGGCAACAAAATCCTACTTAAGTTCCATATTTGTGGGCAATCGGAGCCTTTTCAAGGCGTAACTGAGTATTTTTTTACACTCTGCAAGTTATTGATATACTTATAGTAATTTGTTGACAGACAACCGGCACCGGAATATTTGACAACCCGTGTTGACACAATGCTAGTGTAGTGCCCTGTATAGATGGCATTCATGCAAATTGCAGAGAAAATCATGGAACCGCTGACACGAGCACAAATACAGGATCTGTTCCGCAGCGAAAGACAGAAACCCCTTATCCCCGGTCTTAGCAATGTTGACTGGGGTGTCCTCGACTACTTTGGTTGGGTACATCCTGACGGCCAGAGGGGTTACGTTGTCATGCCACTTGCCAGTAGTGACGAGTTTAGAGGCATTTTGTTACGTCGCGCTGCATCAGAGTCAAGTAAACCGCGATTAGAGATGTGCAGCTGGTGTAATCATGTTCACAAGGCCAACGGCACGGCGATGTTCAGTGTCGTGGTAAAAGGATCAGACGAGCGCAGGACCATCGGTAATCTGATATGCCGCAACCTGGATTGCAGCCTGCGAATTCGTAATCTGGCCTCGGACCCTCCCAGCTACATGACCGAGTCGATCCACCTGGATCACAAGATACAAAGATTACAAAATTCGATCTATCGCTGGTTGTACCGATCAAATGCCTTGTATCAGGTTTAGCTTGCCTGGATGCTACAATCTGCCGATATCCATCGGAGAGATCTGAAATATGCCAGCGTTACAATCCAACGCGCTCAAGTTTAACCCGAACGATGCAGCACTGACTGAAGTGGCCACTTACCGTCGACGTATACACGCAAACCTGGATCGTGTCTGGGAAAACGTGCTCGACTGGGAGCATCTCCCCTGGCTACACAATTCCAGCTTTGATTATGTGGGGATCGATGAATGTGGCAGCTGGGGTTGGAGAACATGGTCCTCAGCCGACAAATCCGGCCATATTGAACTCTGCGTCGATAAGCCAAACTCCCAGTATGTTGCCCGCTCCTATAAGCAAGGGCAGCAAATTTCTGAAATCTGGACACGATTGATACCCGAAGATGACGAAACAGATATTGAAGTTTCATTCTCGGTACCTGACCTTGCTCCCGAATCAAAGGGTAAACTGGGGCAAATCTACCTGAAGCTCTATACCCAACTCTGGGACGAGGACGAATCAATGATGCAGGAGAGACAACATCAGTTAACGCACCGTGAAGCTGGCCCGAACCAGGTTGAACTCGGCTCACTACTGGCGCTGCGTGACCGACTGCCTCTAACGGTAAAACTGGGGCATAGAGACTGGTTGATCCGGGAACAGCAGCAGAAGATGGTTGTTCATGCCGCAGTATGCCCTCATTCATTGGGTCCCCTGACTGCAGATCTTGACAACGACAGGGTGACTTGTCCATGGCATGGTTACACATTTGATGTTATCTCGGGGGATTGTGTCCATCCCTACCATGCGCAATGTCGCCTGCCGTCACCTCCGAGTTTACATACAGATCCCGACAGCCAGACCATCATTCTCAAAATGTAGATCATGCCTGAACTACCTGATCTGACAATCTACCTGGATGCACTGGATCAACGATTGATTGGTCAAACCATGACCGGGGTTAGAATCACGAACCCTTTTATTCTCCGAACAGTCGAGCCCCATGTCGATAATTTCAGGGGCAAGCGAATGCTCGCAAGCAGGCGGATCGGAAAACGCATGGTACTGGAATTTGAGGAGAAGCTGTTCATCGTTGTACATCTTATGATCGCCGGAAGGTTACGCTGGTACAAAGCCGGAGCAAAGGTGCCTGGAAAATTCGGTTTGATGGCATTTGATTTCGACGTCGGTACGCTAATCCTGACAGAAGCGGGTCAAAAACACCGTGCATCGGTGCATTTTGTCAACGGAGAGGAGGATCTCAACTCCTTTAATGCCGGAGGCATTGAAGTCATGCTATCTTCATTCGAAGAATTCAGAGCAGCGTTGAGCAAGGAAAACCACACCTTGAAGCGCTCCATGACGGATCAACGTTTTCTCGCCGGGATTGGTAATGCCTATTCTGACGAAATATTACATCGCGCCAGGATCAGTCCAATGCGACAGGTAAAGTACCTATCTGATGAACAGTGGCAATCCCTGTTCGATGCCACACAATCTGTGGTTACTGACTGGACCGAAATCTTGCGCAAAAAATGTAGTGGTCACTTTCCGATGAAGGTCACCGCCTTTCACGATGAAATGGCAGTCCATGGAAAATACAAACAGCCCTGCCCGGATTGTGGCAAGCTGGTTCAACGCATCCGTTACGCGACTAACGAATGCAATTATTGCGCTGTATGCCAGAATCAGGGTAACTTGCTTGCAGACAGAGGACTCTCTCGCTTGCTGAAAAAAGATTGGCCAAAGACACTGGAAGATTTAGATCAACTTCCCCTCAAAAATAAACCATAGGTAGATCGTGCCACTGAACGCCGACCTGAAAGACATCGGATTGCTATTAGAATCCAAGATTCCAATTCTCGTGATTGAATCGTACGAAGAGCCCCGGGTGCTGGAAATGATCACGCGGTTGGCAGTGAGTCGCGCGACACCTTTATACACCTGGTCCGTAACCGAAGGACTGTGCCTGTTGGGGTTTGGATCGGATATCAGAACCAAGAGCAGGTTGAACGAACCCAAGGAACTTCTGGAACACATCAAGGCTGACTCAACTCCCAGTATCTACGCGTTATGTGATTTTCATCCTTATCTTAAGGAAGAACCCGTTAACGTACGCTTGTTACGGGAAATTGCCATGAGATACCATCATCTGGGACATACGCTGATTCTTCTCAGTCACGAATTTTCCCTCCCTAATGAAGTCAAGCGCTATTCCGTGAAGTTCGAACTCTCCATGCCAACGGAGCAGCAACTGGAGACTCTTGTCAGGGAAGAGGCCAGCAAATGGTCACAAGCCCAGGGAGGAAGGCCAGTACGAAGTGATACGGCGACGTTTAAGAAACTGGTGCAGAATTTAAGAGGCGTCCCACTACATGAAGCCCGGCAGCTCGTCCGGGGTGTCATTTATGACAATGGTGCAATACTGGAGAGCGATATACCCGCCGTTAATGAGGCAAAGTTTGCCCTGATGGATATGGAGGGCGTGCTAAGTTTCGAATATGACACAGCTCAATTTACAGAAGTCGGTGGTCTGCACCAGCTGAAAAAATGGCTCGTTGATCGTAGAGATGTCGTACTAAAATCAAACTCAAACTCCAACCTGGATCCACCCAAAGGCATTATGTTGCTAGGTATCCAAGGCAGTGGAAAGAGCCTGGCAGCAAAGGCGGTGGCAGGCATGTGGGGTTTACCTTTGCTCAGGCTTGATTTCGGATCTCTCTACAACAAGTTCTATGGAGAGACTGAGCGAAACCTGAGACAGTGCTTAAACCTCGCAGACATGATGTCACCTTGCGTACTCTGGCTGGACGAAATCGAAAAGGGCATTTCCACAAGCCAGGGCGACCAGGGTATTTCCCAGCGGCTGTTGGGTACATTGTTAACCTGGATGGCTGAAAGAACGAGTATGGTGTTCATTGTCGCAACATCTAACGATATCTCCCAATTGCCACCGGAGCTCGTGCGTAAAGGCCGGCTTGATGAGATCTTTTTCGTCGATCTTCCCGATACCAAAACTCGGCAAGACATATTCAGCATTCACCTGAAACGGCGAAAAGAAAACCCGGCAAATTTCAACCTGGCTTCACTGTCAGATCACAGCGATGGTTATTCCGGCTCGGAGATAGAACAGGCAGTTGTCAGCGCTCTGTATTCAGTAGCGGCTAATGATCGACCCTTAAGTGATGTTGAGTTGCTCAACGCAATTACAGAAACAAACCCTCTATCCACAGTGATGTACGAGAAAATTGAATCCCTGAGAACCTGGGCGCAAGATCGCTGCGTATTTGCTGGATAGAAGCTTATGACAGAATTCAGCAACTCATCAAACATCCCAGCGAACATGGAGATCTCAAACATCGACTGGGAAAAATGGGAGGCGCAGGAAGTCGCAACCCTGATGTTCGTCCAGCGAGAAAGCTCAGTCCTTTTAATCCGTAAAAAGAGAGGCCTGGGTGCAGGTAATATCAATGGTCCTGGCGGTCGAATCGAGCCCGGTGAAACTCCCAGGCAATGCGCTATTCGAGAAACCGAAGAAGAATTGTGCATTACCCCCCTGAACGTCAGCGCTGCCGGTGAACTGTTTTTTCACGCCGAGGATATGCCGAGAATTCACGCCTATGTTTTCACCGCAACTGACCATAAAGGGACGCCGACCGAGACCGATGAGGCTATTCCCATATGGACAGAAGTCGACGAAATTCCTTTCGATGAGATGTGGCAGGATGACCAGTATTGGCTACCTCAGGTACTTGATGGTGCCTATGTAATAGGATGGTTCAGTTTTGTTGATGAAAAATTATTGGATTGCAAGATCGAATTCACAGTTTCAGAACCCCGTTAATCCGGGAACAGGTCGCTGATGTTTTCCTTATGGTGTGATACCAATACCTTGAAATTTCTTTGAGCTGCCAGGCCCTTGAGCCAGACCCTTGCTTTCTCCAGCTGGGAAAGGTTTTCAGGCACAATCAGATAGCTGTAAAAAGCAGGCTTCGAGATATTCTCTTCGATTGCCTGATAGTGATTGACCAGGTCTCCTGCCAAAATGTAAGTCATCGTTCCGGCATTGTTTCGCACATGGACAACAAACACCTGGCTCCCGGGAGTATGTCCACCTGTATTGACGAGAAAAACCCCCGGAAAGCTGCCAATAGGCTTCAGGGTCGCCGTTTCATCTCGAATCAACAATCGTTGCGCGCATTCCATCACTTCGAGCTGAAGGTTTCCAGCCTCAGTCAAATAGTTAGTTGTGGTATATTGTTGAACACTTTGTATGATGATCAGACTTTTAGCTGACTTGCATAAATCCTGGGCACCATCCACATGATCACTATGCAAATGGGTAAAGCCAATACCACTTGTCTTCTCCGCCTCGACCAGATCCCCGAGACCGGCATGAAACTGCATTGGTCCCGCTCCAAGCAGTTCCGATGACTCACCAAACGGACCCGCCGTGAGCGCAGATAAACCGGCATCAATCACGAACTGCCTGCCATTTGCCCAGGTAACCACGAATATCGGAAAGGACATATCGAAGGACTCGTCACTGTTTACCCCCTTGAGCACAGAACTCAATGGGACATTCTGGGTCGCCGTATTATAAGCAGTCAACGATACCGGCAGATCTTCACTAGCGATTGATTCACCTATGATTTCAGCAGAAGGTAATTCCGGATTGATGGCATCGATCTGACCATGGGCCTGATAAAGTTTCGAACCGGCATAAATCATGCCTAACAGGACAACGGTCAGTATCGCCAGAACTATGCGCAGTGCAATGAGACTACTCCCGTTAACTATAGAAATACTTCAGCCAGGAAGTTCTCAACAGACAGGCTCGCCCGCTTGTTCGCATCGGGATTAAACAGCGTTCCAAAATCAGGATTATTGGCAGCCGGATTGGTGAAAGCATGCATCGTGCCGCCATAGGCATGTACCTGCCAATCCGCACCTGCACTGGACATTTCTTTTTGAAAATCCAACACCTGGTCCGGCGGCACCATAGGATCATCCTGGCCATGCAAACATAAAACCTTCGCAGTGATCTTTTCAGTCGGTATATCCCCCGGTGTGAATATGCCATGAATGCTGACAACCCCCAGGACATCGCTCCCGGCGCGTGCCAGTTCAATAACACACATGCCTCCAAAACAGTAACCCATCGCTGCTACTTTATTGCTGTCGACAACTTCAAGACTTCTCGTCGCCGTTAGCGCAGCGTCAATTCGACCCCGAAGTAGTGTCCTGTCCGTGGCAAAAGGACCCATCAGTGAACTGTTCAGATCCACATCATCATCTTTGCCGAAAACACCTTTACCATACATATCAATCGCGACACCGACATAACCCATGGCAGCGACCGCGTCAGCCTTACCCGTGGCGAAATCCCGACGGCCGGTCCAGTCATGGGACACCAGTACGGCAGGTCTTGGGCCGGAAACATTGTCGTCATAAGCAACGTAGGCTTCCAATACTGTATCACCGTCACGGTATTCCAGGGTTTCACTATACATATTCGTTCTCCACTACAGTGTTAAGCGGGTTGGATGTGATCTAATCCGGTTAGAAGGTATCAAATTCTCATCAACTTCACCAAACTAATCTCCTGTGGGTGCAAGCGCCTTGAGCGCAAGGTCAGTGGTGAAGAAAATCTCTCCTTTCATCCGTTTGTAAAAATCGGTTTCTTTCAGCTTATCCATCACCGGTCCCTTTACCTCCGCAAGATGCAGGGTAACGCCGACTTCCTCCAGGTTATCCGACAACAGTTCAAGCATCTCCAGACCGCTGGTATCGATAAAATTCGTCGCAGTACAAATCAACAGAATGTGTTCCAGTTCCGGCGACTCTGCCACCTTGTTGAGAAGAAAAGTCTCTATATATTGCGTATTCACAAAATAGAGGCTCTCGTCGATGCGAACGGATAGAACATGGGGAAAGGTTTCAACATCATGACGCAAAATGTTACGGAAGTGCTCAGTACCCTGCCAACGTCCTACCACTGCGATATGAGGCTGGCTGCTGTTGCGAATCAAAAGAACAAAGGAAATGGCAATGCCGATTAGAATACCCGATTCGACACCCAAACCCAGTACGGCAAAAAAAGTAAAGCTGAATGTGACCGCATCAGTGCGATTGAAGGAGAACGTTCTTCTGATCCCATGTAAGTCAATCAGCTGCATTGCAGACATGATGATGATTGCCGAGAGCACACTCTTGGGCAGGTATACAAAAAAAGGTGTCAGCCAGACAAGGGTGACCAGCACCAGTGCGGCGGTGATCAAAGACGCAATTTGTGTCACTGCACCGGAACTGTAGTTGACAACCGTTCGGGCAAAACTTCCGGCAACCGGAAAACCTCCCACCAGCGATGCACCAACGTTGGCAAAACCAAGACCGACGAGTTCCTGGTTGGGTTGAATTTTCTCCCTGCGTTTACTCGCCACCGCCGCTCCGATGGAAGTGCTCTCCATAAAGACGACCATGGCGATCAGCAGTGCAGATGGCGCAAGATTCTGAATTTCACCCAGAGACAGGCCGTTGAACCGGAGTTGCGGTAGCGACTTCGGAATATCACCAACGATCGAAACCCCATAGTCAATATGCAGCGAACCGAAATACACCACAGCTACAGAAAGGATAACCGCATACATGGGCGCTGATTTGGTTAATGCACTGACCATAAGTTCAGAATACCCCCGATCCTGTAACCATTTTTCCAGGGTATTGCGACAAAACCAGAGTAAGACCACCGTCGCCAGACCTATGGAAAGACTCACTACGTTCAAACTTCCGAAGTCTGTGAGTACATGGGAAACGACAGAAACAACGTCAGTACCCGGAGGTTTAACCAAGCCGAGGATCGCGGGAAGTTGATTTGTCATAATCAGGATGGCGGCGGCAGTAATAAAGCCACTGACAACCGCATGACTCAGGAAGCTGATGACTGCTCCAAAATTGACAATACGCAGCAGTAACAAGATGAGACCTGTCACCAACCCAAGTTTCATCGCGGTTTCAACATAGACCTCGGTGCCGGGAGACGCGTACCGGGAAGTCGCCTCCAGCGTCATCATCGCCACAATGGCAGTCGGTCCCACAGCTAGTGTTCTGCTACTGCCGAACAATGCATAACACACAAGTGCGAGAATCGCCGCGTAAAGTCCTGTCTCCGCGGGCATACCCGCCAGGAACGCATAAGCAATAACCTGAGGGATGGTGATAAAGAGAACCACCAGCCCGCCAATCGTGTCAGCTGTTAACTCCGAGCGACCATAGCCTGACATCCAATCAATAATCGGAAATATTCGACGTAAAAATAGCATATGGAAATTATCTATTAAACGAGTCCATTTGGACAGGTCGTCTTCAAAGGAATCACATTGAACAAGACACTACCATAAGTACTTGTGAGCATCACCGCCATAGCGCACAGGGTTTCGCAGTTTTTTACCACGATTCGTCCGGGTTGGTAAGGAATGAATGAATTTTCAGATCAATGTTGACAACGTTAACATTGACAGTAATATGTGTTCATCGCTTACATTATAACCAGTTTTACCTAAATCGATAGCCAATTCACCCATTCTGATTTAGCGAACACTTCCGTTCGTTAAGCGGGATTAAAGCAACTAAAACAGAAACGAGCCATCTGTTTAAAGGAGAAAGCAATGAAGTACTTGAAATTGACAGCGCTAGTATCACTCTGTGCTGCAGCATTTATGGCAAACCCTGCCAACGCCAGTAGTAACGTCTCTGGTAAGGCCGTGACCGCCTGTAAAGCACACGTCTCTGAATTGTATTCGGGGGATGTAAGTCGGAAAGTGAAAAAAATACGCACCCGCAGCGGCGAAGTAAAAGTAAATTTACATGTAACCGCAGACGGTGAGAAGTTCAACGCCGTATGTCTGGTCGACAGAGGTGGGGAGTTGACCTATACGACGGATCGGGAGATTACCGAGGCTATTGTTTCCAAAGATTCCTAACGCTTTGCAATAGCACTTCAAACGAACAGCATTGTTACCCTTTGCTGTTCGTTTTTTTTTGTTTACGTAACAGTTCCTGCTATGCAGCAACTGCCTCCACTTCCTTGACGGAATCTCTTTCGGCAATCATATCAAACCAAACTTTCGAGCCTGGTACCAGATCAAGTAAATCCAGTTCTGCTGCACCTACTGAAATAATATTAGCAAGTTTGTAACTGAAGTATCCCACCAGATCAGCCACGGTAAATTCGCTACCGGCAATATAGGGCTCAAACTTAACCAGGCGAGCAACCGCCGCAGAGCCTCTGGGCAGCTCTTTTTTAATCTGTTTGACTACCTCTTCCTTTACCGGCCGACCGAATGCAAACATAATTGCCTTGCGAGCAACCAATTCGATATCGAGTTCAATGTGCAGCAGCAATTCCCGCACTTTTGCTCGTTCGAATGGATCCGATGGCAACAGCGGCTTATCAGGGAACGTTTCTTCAAGATATTCTATGATGGCCGAAGTCTCTGAAATAAAGCCCGCTTCAGTTTCAAGACAAGGCACCTTCCCCATGGGACTTATTGAGAGATAGTCTTCTTCCTGTGATGGCATCGCATTGATGTCCTCAAACTCGATGCCCTTCTCAATCAGTACGGCCTTGATGAGCCCAGAATAATTACTGCGTGACATACCGTGTAACTTGATCATGCGCTTTCCGTTGTATTGTTGAACTAACTGATCCTAAGCGATGCCTTAACAATGAAGCAGATCGCGGCCTTCACCCCTGTACGTCAGCCTCGGTCAGCGGTCTTGTCCAGGCCGCAAATTCCAGTTGAATCCCATCCGGGTCCTTAAAATATAACGACCTGACAAATGTGGATTCATTGATCTCCGGGCTGGCACCTGATGGAGTATCATCATGGTTAACGATTTCTGTGACTTCAACACCTTTGCCGACCAGTAATTCCCGATATTCATCAATATCTTTGGGGGAGACATCGAAAGCAACATGATTCATGGTTCCTGGTGTCGCAGTAATTTTTCGCAACGTTTTCTGGTCTACCTTTTCAGGCCCCTCTGGAAACCAGAAAAACGCAACAGCATCGCCACCACCAGCGTCAAAGAAGAAGTGTTTACCGCGGTTTTCTGCCAAATTGATGGTCTTGGTGAGTTTCATCCCAAGCACCTCGGTGTAAAACTTCACAGTGACATCCATATCCTCGCAAACAAGGGCTAAATGATTGATACCGCCATACTTAAAAGTCATACAGTTTCTCCTGGTTGTTCTCACGGTGAGTCGTTAGTGATTTAGCTACTAGTCTGGCAAACCCAACACTCTCTTGGAAATAATATTTAACTGGACCTCGTTGGTTCCGCCATAAATGGTATGCGCCCGGGCACTCAGGAAGTTCCGAGTCGATTCGAGTTCAGTGCTGCTGAAACTATCTCCTTCCCAGCCAAAACCCTGTGTCCCTTTCAATTTACAAACAAATTCTGCACTATCTCTGCCCATGGTCGCGCCGTACAGTTTGAATATCGACGTTGCCTCACCCATGGTTTTACCCGATTCGTTTTCCTGCCTTGCCCGTTGTTGAGTGAGCTGAAAGCTCCGCCGGTTCATGGCAAATCGAATAACCTGTTCTCTTGATTCCATCTCGGCTATCTTGCCGCTGGCATCGACGCCGATGTACTCTTTCGCAATCTCAACGAGATTGGGCTGGGGCATCACTCTTCTGGCTCCGGTATCCCCGAGACCACCCTGACCTGATCGCTCGTGTTGCAAAAGTCTCTTCGCCACTGTCCAACCCCGGTTGAGTTGGCCGATAAGATCATTCTTGTGAGCAACAGCGTTGTCAAAAAAAGTTTCACAAAAAGGAGAAGAACCCGAGATCAGTCGAATCGGTTTGGTCTTGATTCCGTCCTGATTCATGTCCATCAAAACAAAGCTGATGCCTTCATGTTTCGGAACATCAAAATCTGTTCGTACCAGGCAAAAAATCCAGTCGGCAAACTGCGCTCCGGAGGTCCATATTTTTTGCCCATTCACCTCGAAGAAATCACCCTTGTCCTCAGCTTTCGTTCGCAAGCTGGCTAAATCCGATCCGGCACCAGGTTCGGAGTAGCCCTGACACCAGGAGACATCGCCAGATGCAATCTTTGGAATGTGACGCAGCTTCTGCTCTTCCGTGCCATATTCGAGCAAAGTCGGGCCAATCATGGAAACACCCATCCCCCCCAGGGGAAGACGAGCTTTTATTACTCGCAGTTCTTCATATAGCACGCGGATCTCATCCGTCGTAAGTCCACCGCCGCCATATTCACTGGGCCAGCCAGGTATCGTCCAGCCTTTAGCGCCTAGTTTATGACGCCATTCCAGCAACGCAGGATCACTCATGGGTCGTTTGCTGCCCAGGGTTATCGGCTCGCCCTTGCCACGTACAGATTCAGGACAGTTTTCAGCCAGCCATTCCTTAACGTCGTGACGAAAATCTTCAAGAGCCATGCGGTTCCCAGTTCCAACGTGTCGCAAAAGCCCAAGGATACCCCAAAAAGTGAACAATTTTCGCCCGGGCAGTGGAATAAATCCGGGGCAAAAAAAAGCCCCTTGATTAAAGGGGCTTGTAAGGTAGCTTAGTTCTGACTCGCATATGTTGGGGGATACTTTGATTCGACTAGGGCAAATCAAAAAACTTATCTGAACGTGTTAGCTACAAGAGATTTATACCAAAGTGGCTCCCTTGTTTGAGCGGCGATTCCTTCAACGGTCAAATCTATGGATCAAACGGCGGTATATCCTCCATCAATCACCAACTCACTCCCTGTCATAAAGGACGAGTCCTCTGACGCCAGGAACAACACACCTTTTGCAATATCTTCTGCGATGCCAAGGCGACCGATGGGATGCTTCTCAATTAACATTTCGCGCAAACCATCCTCTGTGAGATTGCCATCATCCACATACTGGAGCACCTGGCGGATCATGGGTGTCCAGATATACCCCGGATGAACAGAATTGACCCTCACGTTGTAACCCATGGTGCCACAGTGTACCGCCACGGACTTGGTCAGGAGGCGGACACCCCCTTTTGAAGCATTGTAAGCAGCTCCAGCACCACCAACCATGCCCATCACCGATGAAATATTTATAATCGATCCACCTCCAGATTCTTTCATGACCATCACGGCTTTCTGGGTACCGACAAAAACAGCATCGAGATTAATAGTCATCACTTTTCGGAAACTATCCAGGGTCGCGTCTTCAAAAGGCGGTAACCCTGCGCCGCTAACCCCGGCGTTGTTGACGAGGATATCCAATTGATTGAATTCAGCCAGTGTCGCCCGGATTATCTCGTCCCAATCGTCTTCGCTTGTAACATCGTGGTAAAACGCCAACGCCTTCTGACCTGCATCGATGATCGTCTGGGCCGTGGATTTCGCTGACGCAGTGTTGATATCGGTCACCACAACCGCTGCGCCAGCAGCGGCAAGCGCTATCGACGTCGCCTGGCCTATACCGCTTCCGCCTCCTGTGACTATTGCGACCCTGTCATCTACTCGATTCAATCTTTTCCTCCAGTTAATTTAACAACAGCAACATACACCAGTTTCCGGTGATTTGACCCGAATTGTTTCCAACGAGTTGCTCCTGGGCAGGAATGGGGCGAGATGACAACGAACCACAGCCAACAAATTTACCCTGCCGAAACGGCTATATTCACCCGGTTTCCCTTTTTCATTTCAAACAGATTGACGGCAAGAAACATCAGGGCACCCAACATTTCCATGCCCTCTTCCACCGCGGTAGCGAACCCATAGGCCATTTCGTCTTCGTCCATATCTTCACTCAACAGCTCAACACCAATGGCACCGGAAATGTACAAAGTGCCTGCCAGAACAAACAGGCCCGCAAGGCGCCTTTCCAACGACAACAGAAAAGGAACAAATATGAGACCCACCACGGAAACCAGTACAGCCCCTGGTATAGCCCAGTTAATGTCTGTCGCTGTGTTAAATGACTCATGCAGACCCGCGACCTCATCCAATGAGAGAATTAAAAAGCCGAGTGCGAGCAACTTCCAGTGAACGACGTATTGACCCTGCTTGGCTTTAGCGATCAGAAATAGAAAAAACGCATTGTTAAGCAACAGGAAACCTGAGAACCAGGTGGGTATGTTATTTTCCTCATCAAGGTCAAATAGCTGCTGGATCAACCACGGCACTTCTTCAAACACATGATTATAATAATTGAAAGAGCAATGCACGGTAATCAACCCGATCACTATCGCCAACAACACCAGACAATATTTGCGTACGGGAACGGATAACAGGAAGTCATTGTCAGGCACGTTGTCAGGCATGAAGGTATTTATACCTCAATAAGTAAAAAGATACTAACGACGAACAGAAAATGAGAGATAACAGATACGGCTTCGCGTTACACTGCGCTCACCAGGATGGAGAGAGGACCATGATCAGACGAAGAACACTAATAAAAGCCGGGCTAACACTACCACTGGCCCCGGCCTTACTTGGTGCCTGCGGTCGACCCGATCCCAACGAGACCACCAGTTTCTATGAGAGAGGTATCTACTTGTCCGAAAATTTCGGCCCGGTGGATATTGAATCTACAGTAACCAACATGCAGGTAACAGGGACAATTCCTGGAGAGTTAACGGGAAGATTTCTACGCAACGGACCAAATCCGATCGATGATCCGGATCCGGACTCCCACCACTGGTTTACCGGTGAAGGCATGGTACATGGTCTACGTCTCGAGGACGGTCGTGCAGACTGGTATCGTAATCGTTGGGTCCGCAGTAAATCCGTGATCGAATCCCTGGGCGAAAACGCGAATGGTCGTAACCTTGGCGACAGTCCCAACACACATGTGATAGGACACGCCGGAAAAACCTGGGCGATTGTGGAAGCTGGTGCGCCACCGGTTGAGCTTACTTATGAACTGGACACGGTGGGCCATAACCCGGGATGGGGGTCTTATACCGCACATCCAAAAATAGATCCCGACACCGGCGAGCTGCACGCAATCTGCTACGATTTCTTGGACAACGAGTATCACGTCAATTATGTGGTGATGGACCTGGACGCGAACGTCTCAAAAATTGTCAAGCTACCCCTGCCCGGTATGTCCATGATTCACGATATGAGTCTTACCAAGAACTACGTCGTTATCTACGATCTGCCTGTCACATTCAGTTTCATGGCCTTGGCAACCGGAGCACAATTTCCTTTTCGTTGGAACAATGACTATGAAGCCAGAGTTGGACTGCTGCCCCGTAACGGCGAAGCTAAAGACATCATCTGGAGCAGTGTCTCGCAAAACTACTCCTTTCACCCGATGAACGCCTACGAGGATACCGACGGTAACGTCGTAATTGATATTTGCCGTTACGACCGTATGTTTGTCGATGACACCAACGGACCATTCGGCGATAGTGTTGCGAAACTCGACCGCTGGACCGTTAATCCTAAATTAAGGACTGTAAGCGAAGAACGTATCGACGAACGCGGGCAGGAGTTCCCCCGTTGCCACCCGGATCTGAACAGTCGTGAGTACCGTTACGGATATTCACTGGCCGTCAAAGACAAATCTTTTCCATCGATTTACAAACACGATATGAAAACCGGTGAATCCTCCAGTTTCGAATTCGGGCCGGGGCGTCATGGAGCGGAACCAATCTTTATCCCGAAACAATCGGCTCAGTCCGAAGACGACGGTTACCTGATGACCTACGTTTTCGATGAGCAAAAAAATGCCAGTGAATTGATTATAGTCGATGCACTAGATCTAAACCGGCCAGCACTCGCACAGGTTCATCTGCCAGTAAGGGTTCCCTACGGGTTCCACGGCAGCTGGATTCCCGATGACGATGTATCTGCTGAATAACACTTAACTAAAAGAAGAAGGAACCACTATGTCTGATGAAATGGGGCTGTTTGAAGCTATCAGTAACTGTCGCGCGATGCGTCGCCTGGATACCCGGGAAGTGCCCGAGGAGTTATTACTTAAGCTAATCGAAGCAGCAAATCAGGCTCCCTCAGGATCAAATATGCAGAATGGCAGATGGCTTGTCGTGCGCGACCCGGACGTCAAACAACAGCTCGCTGATCTCAACAGAAAAGGTGTTGAGGCTTATATCGGCCCCCAGGCCAGTCGTCCTGGTAGCCTGCCCCATCAATCTGAAGCAAAGCGCAAGAGAATGCTCGATGCGGTTATCTGGCAGATGGAGCATTTGCATGAGATACCCGCTCTGGTTATTGCCTGCATGGAATTCGGGCAGAAAATCGACAGTGCAACAATGGCAAGAGGCGGCGGGTCTATCTGGCCAGGCGTCCAGAATCTGCTACTCGCTGCCAGGGCATTAGGACTAGGCGCCGCGCCGACTACTTTGGGTCTGATTGATCACGATGCGGTTGCCGAAGTATTAGGACTACCTGAGACCATGGGTGCCTTTTGCTTAATCCCCGTTGGCTACCCCCTGGGCAAGTTCGGCCCTGTGACGCGTAAACCCGTTGCTGAGATTTTGCGTTTTGATAAGTGGACGTAACGATTTTAGAAAGTCAATAAATCGCGATCAGATAAGCAAAGTACCCGGTTAGGAAGACAGCGCCAAACGGTTTTCCTATCCGGGCTTTCATCAGGACAAAAATCCACAAGCCAATAGCGACACCAAACATAACCCAGAGATCAAATTGCATAAACCGGGCTTCAACCGGTATATCCGTCATTAGCGCGGTGATACCGAGGATTGCCAGGATATTGAACAAATTGCTGCCGATGACATTGCCGATGGCAACATCAGAGTGTCTGTGTAACGCGGCGATAACGGTTGTGCTAAGTTCCGGAAGCGAAGTGCCCAGGGCAATCAGGCTCAAACCGATGACTGCTTCCGAAACACCCCAACTATTCGCCAATCCCGCTGCACCTTCAACAACCAGGTCAGCGCCCAGGGGCAATGCGATAATGCCGAGTACAATGAACAGGGTAATTGTATGTTTGTAACTGGGTAAACCCAGTACCCTCTCCAATTCCTCCTCCGCATCATCCAGGCCAGGTATCACGGACGCACCCCGAGTAGTCAGTATCAGAAAACAAATCAATACCGATACCAGCAGCACACCTTCCCAGAAGGTAATCGGTTCGAAAACGCACATCACGATAAACAGCAACGATACTCCCACCATCAAGCCAGTTTGCTTGTCGAGACCTTCCTGATCACAAACTATTGGATGAATAAATACAGGCACACCGAGCACCAGGAGCACATTCGCGATATTGCTACCGACAACATTGCCAATCGCAATCCCGGGAAAACCTGACAGGGCGGAAAAGGTTGAAACCATTAGCTCTGGTGCAGAAGTTCCCATGGCAACAATGGTAAGGCCGACAACAACGGGAGGAATTTTACTTTCGCGCGCGAGCCCTAACGACCCACGCACCAGTAGATCACCACCCATGAGGAGATAAACAAAGCCGCCGAACAACTTCAGGAAATCTAGCGCTTCATGCATTGTTGCCAGGATCTTTTTCGGTGCTGTCTTGGGTAGAGATTTGCGAGGCGATCTGTGTACCCGGATCTTCTGGCGGGCTACCAGCTCGTACGTGATCTAACAGTTCATTCAAGGATTCAGCCAGGTAGGCGATTTCATCATCACCATCAAAACTGGCCCTCAAATTGGTCTCACCAGCGCGAACTCGTCCGACCAAAACTGCCAGCTCATGAATGGGGCGAGCCAGATAAAAGCCCATAAAGGTACCGCCGATGATTGCAAACGCCGACAACGCGATGCCAATGTCGAACATTGCGTCCAGCAGGGCATCAGCCCGTAGACCTTCTTCAGAAGCATCAACTTTAACAATAAGCCCCCAATTAAACTCTGGCAGAAACCGTGTTGCGGCCCAGACCTTTTCACCCCGATAATCATTGAACCCATCCAGGAAAACCCGGGACTCGCCAGAAAGAACTGTTTGCACAACTTCCGATGTTTCGGCCAGCGGGATTATTCTGGACTGCATGGAGCCAATGTGGCGCGGAGAATTCAGCACAATAACGGTATCGTTATCACGCAACGCAACCAGCACAACTTCACCGGTTTCACCCAGACCCGTATAATCATCTGTCACCGTATCGAGATCATCAGTATCGAACACAATTTCCATATGGCCGACAATCTCTGTATCGACGGGGTTACCTGAAATGAGCCTCATGTTGTCGTGGCTATGCTCGCTACGAGTCAGCAACGTGCTGAATACCACACGAACTTCACCCTGCTCATCCATAAAAGAGCCACCGTGTTTTATTTCACCACTTTTTGTTGGCAGCGGTATCTCGCCATAGTCCGGAGCGTCTCCCCATGACATGGTGTTACCGTTAACATCAGTGAGTGTAATCTGCTCAACGTTCTGAACAGCTGCAGCTGCATGATCGACAAGATGTGTGAGTTGACGCAAGGATTCGGTATCACCTGCCTGGTAGGCATTCAGGATTGCCTGTAACTCGCTGCCATTTCTGATCAGCGTTAACTGATCTTTCCAACCTTGTTTAACTTTGACCAGGTCTCGCGCTTTACTCTCGGCGACTGCATCAAGTTGCCGAATGGAGCTTTCTTTTAATAAATCAGAAGAAGTTTGATAGGCGAAGGCACCTAACAAGACCATACTCAAGAGAGACACAAAGACCAACGTTAATGCGAGTTTCGTTCTAATGTCCAAAAGGGGCTACCCAAAAATTCAAGAGACCATCTTGGCATTTTTTAATACATTTTGCATGCGTGAATATCCGGTGTAGTGTCCTGTATAGATAGCACTTTAAGCAAGTCGCAAAATGGTCAGATGCTAGACGCACTTGTGAAGACCCGATTTGTGAATAGACAGGGGCATAAGTCGAGCAAGTTCGACAACGCAGCTGGCTATTTGGCGGCTTGCCCGAAGGGTGGCCCCAAATTCGCCAGATCCAATCCGGCCAAATAAAGTAGCAGAATACTACATAAATATCCGATCGGCTGATATCATCCCTCGCGGCACCAAAACAGTGTTGGAGAACCCTTTCTTTTGCGACCCATCTATTATGGCTACTGGTTAATAGTAGCCGCCTTCGTTGCTCAGTTCATTGCTGCTGGCGTTCAAAATTATGTGATTGGTCCTTTCATGACACCTATGACTGAGGAGCTTGGCTGGACTCGAGCGGAATTCACCTTACCGCGTACTATCGGTCAGCTCGTTATGGCATTCACTGCATTCTATGTCGGTACTTATGTTGACAAACTGGGTGCTCGTAGCTTTATGCTCTGGGGTACAGTGATTCTGGCATTCGCCTTGTACCTGTTAGCCGAGGTGTCCAGCTTATGGCACTGGGTATTGTTAAATGGCGTCATTCTTACCCTGGGGGCTGCTTTGGTCGGCAACCTTGTTGTAAACGTGACACTCGCCAAGTGGTTTGTGGAATTCAGGGGCAGAGCTGTCGCATTTGCGGCCATGGGTGTTTCTTTTGCCGGGGTGCTGTTGACACCCTTCGCAACCTGGGCGATTGATGCGTTCGGCTGGCGAACCGCATGGCAATTGCTTGCCCTGGCCAGTTTTGTTTGTGTGATACCGGCCGCCTTATTCATGAGAAGAGCGCCAGAGGACTACGGGCTGCAGCCTGATGGGCGGAGTCTCGCAGACGTCCAAAGCGGCCTGACTCAAAAGGCCGTCGACGATTTCGAAAACTCCATGACCCGTCGGGAAGCACTACGCAGCAGCACCTTCTATTGGCTGGTGCTCGCTTTTGCTTTTTTTCTTATCACTATTCAGGTGATGTTGTTACAAACAGTTCCGTTTATGACGGACGCGGGCTATGACCGGACTACTGCCGCGTTAATGATTACTGTTGCTTCAATTCCCGCGCTACTGTCGAAACCTGTTTGGGGTTGGCTGATCGACGGCCTGCAGCCAAAACCATTGGCATCAGTCAGTGCAGCCATTACAGGTGGCTCGTTGTTTATAATCGTGTTTGCTACCCAGGCTCATTTCATGCCTGGTTTGATTCTGGGATTTTCGCTGCTCGGACTTGGTTGGGGCGGCATGATCCCACTACAGGAAGTGATCTGGGCCAGCTTTTTTGGGCGACGCTACCTTGGCGCCGTAAGAAGTGCCGCCATGCCGTTTACAATTTTCTTGACCGCTGGCGCACCGATTGCCACATCATACTATTTTGATGTCGTTGGAAATTATGACGGCGCAATTCTCCTGGTCGGTGCGGCAAATTTACTGAGCGCTATAATGATATTGACACTAAGGGAGCCTGTTAGGCCCGGTAAATCCCCATCAGACACCTAACTCAGCTGAACCGTTGGGATAATGTTGTTAGGGATTGCCTTTTTTCCAATCAGCTTCAGGTTCAAGATAAAGACAGTCATTACAACTGAACAACCGACTAACCAGAGAATTGAAAACAAAGGATGTTCAGCAAGGGTTCCGATCTGGTAGATGCAACTTGACGTGACGTATGCCAAACCTGTGCTCCAGCTGAATATCAGGGCCATCCAGCGCCATCCTGCCTCTTTGGAAATTGCGCCCATCACTGCCACACATGGCGCATACAATAATACAAATACGAGATAACAAAACGCCGCAAACTGACTGCCGAACAGCGACGCCATATTGGTCAGGGTGCCGGATTCAACCCCTTGCGCTTTCGCCGCATCCTCTGGGTTGGTAACGTCACCTATCGATATACCCAAGGGGTCTGCCAGACCACCTGCCAGGTCACTGGCATTGTTGACAATGGATTCGAGTGCCTCGACGCCTGATGCAATCAGATCGAAACCTCCAGGGGCTCCGTCCTGTTTCACCGTGTAGAGCGCATCGAGCGTACCCACTACTGCTTCTTTTGCGAACAGGCCTGTGAACAATCCAACCGTTGCAGGCCAGTTATCGGGTTTGATACCAATGGGCGCAAACACCGGCGTAATCGCCTTCCCTATACTGGAAAGTGCCGATGATTCACTGTCTTCATTTCCAAAAGAACCGTCCATGCTCAGCGAGTTCAGGAAACTTAAACACATAACCACCAGCACGATTGTCTTGCCCGCTCGAAAAACAAAACTTCTCAATCGGAACCAGGTTGTTATCAATATATTCCTGACGACGGGGATATGGTAGGCAGGCATTTCCTGGAAAGAAGGGGTTACTTCCCTGCTGAAAATCTGTTTTCTGAAAATTAACCCCGTCAGCACCGCAATGGCAATTCCCAAAAGGTAAAGGAAGAACACCACGTTCTGACCATTGGTTTCAAAAAAAGCCGCTGCGAATAAGGCATAAACCGTCAGTCTGGCGCCACATGACATAAAGGGTGCCATTGCAATTGTTAGCAGTCTGTCGCTGTCCCGACCAAGAGAGCGTGACGCCATCACAGAAGGTACGTTACATCCAAAACCGACAATCAGCGGAACAAATGCGCTGCCCGGCAGCCCCAGTTTATTCATCAGGCTGTCAACAACAAATCCAGCCCGGGACATGTATCCCGAGTCTTCCAAAATAGACAGGCATAAAAATAACAAACCAATAACAGGGATGAAAGTGGCGACTAATTGAATACCTCCGCCCAAGCCATCTGCCAGCAAAACAATCATCCATTGCGGGAATGAAAATTGTTCAAGGACCAGTCTAAAACCGTCGACAAAAACGGCACCAAACAGAATGTCAAAAAAGTCGATGAACACAGCACCAACGTTCACGGCGACGGTAAACATCAGGTACATCATCAGCAGAAAGAAGGGGATTCCCAGCCACCTGTTCAAAACCCAGCGATCAATCTGCTCGGTTAGACTGTGTTCCACCGGTGACACCTCAATTACCCCATCAATTAACTGTCGGGATCTATGGTATCGTTTTACCAACTTTTCGGAGGTCGACCCAGGCTCTGTTTCCACTGCAGCCTTCAGGTCTTCAGTTTTTTTCGAATTTTTCCCCAGGGTTGAATCCAACAGTTGGTTCAGGTATTCGATCCCCTCACCTTTTGATGCAACCAATGGTGCGACAGGTATTCCCAGATTCTCGGATAGCTGAACTGAATCAACCTGTGCACCTTGCTGCTTGGCCACGTCCAGCATGTTTAGAGCTACGATCACATTATGGTTCTGTTCCAACAGCTGTTGAGTCAGTACCAGGTTACGTTGCAAATTACTCGCGTCGACTATATTGATGATGAAATCGACTTCTTCACTCTCCAGAAAGTCCCGGGCAATCTGCTCATCCAGGCCAAGAAATTCCTGTTCCAAAGAGTATAGCCCTGGCAGGTCAACCAGTTTCACCTGGCATTGATTCAAGCTGAATGTCCCGGTTTTTTGTTCGATGGTGACACCCGGCCAGTTGCCGACCTTCTGGTGAGCACCGGTCAGGTCATTGAACAGGGTCGTTTTCCCGGAATTGGGATTACCGATCAAGGCAACGGTATACACTTTCATAATTAGATGTCTTCGACCGCAATCATGGCTGCTTCCTGCTTGCGGATACTCAACAGCGTACTGCCGTCAATTCGTACCTGGATGGGATCACCAGTCGGGGCCAAACGGAGGACATCGACAGAAACGCCCGGGTACAGGCCAAGTGCATACAATCGGCTTTGGATCTCACGGTTATCGACAGCAGCGGTCACGATGCGGCATTTACTCGCCACTGCCATTTCATCCAGGTTCATAGTCGCTTTTTGGGTTTATCGAAACACTTGATAATAACCTATATGAGAATAATTATCATTCTTAATAGTTTCATTGCCGGAGTGGCTATAGTTCTGCACAAATATGCCCGCCATCCACGACCAGGGTGGTTCCGGTCATATATTTCGAGGCATCAGAAGCCAGCAGCAACAATGGGCCATCCAGGTCATCGAATTCACCATATCGACGCATGGGAATACCTTTGACAAAACTCTCAGACCGCTCGCTCTCCAGCAATAACCGGCTGACATCCGTAAGGATGTATCCAGGCGCAAGGGCATTGATGCGCAATCCGAATTTCGCCCCTTCCAGCGCCATAACTTCCGTCGCCTTTACCAGTGCCGCCTTGGAAACCGCATAGGGAAACTGGCCCTTGATGGTCCGATACGCCGTAATTGACGCAATATTTACGATATTCCCGGTTCTGTCGCGATCCACGGCAACCCGTTCGGTGAACATCTTTGAAAGGCGCCAGACGGATTTCAGATTGGTGTTAATCACATAATCCCAGTCATCTTCATCAATCATGGTGTAGGTCTTTGCACCGGATTCGACACCGGCGTTGTTAATCAATACGTCGATGTTGCCTAGTTTCGACTCTGTTTCATCGAGAAAATCCAGCGCGCTGACCTTGTCATTGACATCAAGCTCGAGCCCCAGCGCACAACCGCCCTGGGACTGAATTTCGTCAACCCGGGAGGCGATTTTATCAACGCGTCGGGCGCCCAGTGCGACGCTGGCACCCGCAGCTGCCAGCACACCGGCGAAGTGGTGGCCAAATCCCGACGAGGCCCCCGTAATGGCCACTATTTTGCCTGTCATATCGAAAGGGGTCATCCGACTTCTCCTGATTATTGTTTCTGGTTGTTTCTCGTATTGTTATGTCAGCATGCAATTACGGCTTTTGCAACTCAGCTTTCAAACGCCAGCAGGCTAGCACACGCGCACTCGATTCAAACCCTGACAGTGCTTATTTCGTCTCAACAATGAAAAACTATTCATTTTGATCGTTTACTATTGCCATACAGGATTGCCCGGAAGGGGAGCGGAGAATGTTTTTGAACGGACTAACAGGCCAGGATCAGATAAGAGCGAAAGAACTGGCAAAGATGAAGCGGATGGCAACAGGGTTGCTCCTGCTGATGCTGATAGTTTTTATCGTCAGTCGGGTGTTCCATGGCCAATTCATCTGGCTTGGTTTTGTTGAAGCAACCGCCGAGGCGGCGATGGTTGGTGCCCTGGCAGACTGGTTCGCGGTCACTGCGCTGTTCCGCTATCCACTGGGAATGAAAATCCCCCACACTGCCATCATTCCGAATAAGAAGGACGGAATCGCAGCACAGTTCGGTGACTTCGTACAACAAAACTTCCTGTCTGAAGAAGTTATTTCACAAAAGGTCCGGACCATGGGCCTCAGTCACCGGGTCGCAACCTGGATAACCCAGAAAGATAATGCCGCCGCCATCGCCGAGCAGATTACCTCGGGTATCGCCGGGGTCGTTCGTGTAATGAACGACGAAGACATACAACAGATGATTGAACACAAGGTTGAAGATCGAATCAGGAACACCTCATTCGCACCGATCATGGGAGACATCCTGTCATTCGTCACATCGGGAAAACGCCAACAGGAGTTGTTCGACACCTTTGTCACTGTCGGACTGAATCTACTCGAGGACAGTGACACTGACATCAGGCAAACCGTTGAAAAGGAAACTCCCTGGTGGTTCCCGGGTTCCCTGGACAAGGCCATTTACAACAAGATTGTCCGAAGTGTCAGTAAAACCCTCTATGAAATGCAGGTTGATATCTACCATCCTTTACGGGTTCGTTTGATGAAAATGAGCACCGGGTTTATGGATGATCTAAAGCACTCGGAGGATATCAGGGAAAAGGAGATTTCCATCAAGGAAGATTTACTGGGCGAACCTGCTGTGCGGGACTTTACCCGTTCTCTTTGGACCGATATCAAAGCCGCATTGCTGGAACAAAGTGAAAACCCAGATGCTGAGCTCAATCGGGCCATTGAAGATGCTGTTATCCGTTTCGGAGAGACAATCCTCGAAGACCAGGCGCTGGCAGACAAAATTGATGGCTGGGCTGATGAAAGCGCCAAGTACCTGATTCGAAGCTACGGCCATGAAGTCGCTGCGTTGATATCCCAGACCATTGAAAGCTGGGACCCCAATGCGGCGTCCGAGCGCATCGAACTCCAGATTGGCAAAGACCTGCAGTTCATTCGAATCAACGGCACCATCGTCGGCGGATTAGCGGGTTTAACAATCTACACCTTGTCACAAGTGCCTTCATGGCTTGGTTATTAGCGTGGCGATCTGTACAGCGTATTTTGACACTTATTTTGTTATGACCTATGGTTGCTGCTACTTTTATAAACCCGGCTATTAAATGCCAGAGGTTGTTAAATGTCTGACAAAATATCAACTCAAAAACCGGTCGCTGTCGTCATTGGGGCAACATCCAAGTGGCAATCAGATGGCCGCAATACCAGGCTCGCACACGGTACTGATATCGATGATAGCGATATTCCCCTAGGGACCCGTTGGGGTGTGGGTGGTGCCATCGCCCAGAAGTTCGCCGCTGAGGGATTCTTCGTTGTCCTGACGACCCGCAACAGCACAAATGCAGAGGCGCTAAGTCAAGCCATTAATTCCCAGGGTGGCGAGTGCATGATCGTTGAGCTTGACCTGGTATCGGAGGAATCCATCTCGAAAGCCTTCACCAGCATCCGCGACACCGTTGGAGATCCCGCTGTGCTTGTTTACAATGCCGGGTACCTCGAAGGCCGTGACCTGCCACCAGAGAAGGAGCTGCTCGAGCATGTCCCTGTTGAGATGTTTGACACAGCCCAGCATATTGCCAGCCGCGGTCCTTTCCTGGTAGTACAGGAAGTCTTGCCAACAATGAGAGAAAGGGGTGAAGGTACGATCCTGATTTCAAATAACGCGGCTTCATTGCGCGGCCGGAAACGAAAAACCGGGCAGTCACTCTACTATCCGCGCGTCATGATGAGGACACTGGCGCAAGTTCTCACTGAGGAATACTCAGAACATGGAATTCATATCGCCAACGTGGTTATTGACGGCCTGATAGACTCCCCCGGCACCCGGGCTTTGCCTGTAGCTCAGAAACACCCGCAGATCATTATGAACCCCGTCAAAATAGCAGAGGCATTCTACTATCTGCACACCCAGGACAAGTCCTGCTGGACTCACGAGTTACAGCTGACGCCATATCCGTCGAATCCCAGCCACTGACGTCGTGAACAGGTTCAAGACGCAATGTCATCCGGTAACAGCACAACACGACCAAATGCCTGCCTGGATTCGATATAAGCATGTGCATCGGATGCTTCCGACAGTTTGAATCGCTTGTCTATGACCACCTGAAGTTCACCTTTTGCCACATCGTCAATCAGACGTTGTACGTTGGCGCGGGCACGTGCGCCGTTATAGGCTAATTCTGCACCCTGGAAATAGCTGACATAGGTTTTATTCTGACCGGCCATCTTGGCGAAATTCGGTTGATGCGTATCCCTGCCCACGCCGCCCATAGAGACGATGCGCCCCCGATATGCAGCGCATGAAAGGCTTTTTTCGAGGTTCTTACCGCCAACGGAATCAACAATCAGATCTGGACCCTTACCCTCTGTCAGATCTTTGGCTGCCTGTTCGAAATCAACTTCTGTGTAATTGATGCCGTGATCAAGGCCATAGTCTTTCAATCGCTCGAGTCGCTCATTTGATGAGGCTGTCGCCAAAACCGTGGCACCTGCTCGCTTCGCAAGTTGAATACCGGCCAGCCCTGTACCACTTGCCCCGGCATGGATCAACACTGTTTCCCCGGCTTGCAATCGCCCGAATTCAAACAGGGAATCATCAGCGGTGCCAAACGGAATGGGGATGCAGGCACCTGTCTCAAACGACATGTCATCCGGAATGGGCCAGGCAGAACGTGAATTCACAGCGCGCATGCTGGCGTGAGAGCCCCCATTGTCGGTGGTGGTTACCCGCTGACCAACGAACCGGTCGGTAACAGAATCGCCAATTGCAACAATGACGCCCGACGCCAGGTACCCACCGCAATAGGGCGTGGGGCCCGCAGGACCGTGTCCACGGGCAAGCACATCGCCTCCTTCAATACTCACTGCATGCACCTCTATCAGTACATGCCGGTGGCCGACCTCCGGGTCGTCGACTTCTTCATATTTTAGGACTTCCGGGCTTCCACCTTGATAATAAACGGCTGCTTTCATACCGAGCCTCGCAAACAATTATTGTTAAATACCCTTCCTATTGACGACAGATCCTTAAGCGCTACGGTTTCGTCAGTTTCAACAGGAAACGATCAGTGCTACCCCGAACACCAGGAGCAAAGACCATCTGGGTTTTATCATCACTGCTGTTACTCAGCAGTTCACTGCTCTCAACCTTGAAACCAAGTTTTTCAGCCAGTTCAACAGCCTGGGATTTTTGCATACGATGCAGCTTGGCATTGTCCGCATCCGGATTACCGCTATGGTCGATAATTCCCAGAATCCCACCTGACTTTAGAGTCGCCGTAACAGTCATCAATGCACCATATGCTGCTTCAGGAGAATTGTTGTAAACATCGTGAAGATTCAGTGCGGTTAATGCAGCGTCTAGTGAACCTGCCTCAATTCCGAGATCCGTAAACTCTCTATCCCAGCGTTTTACGTTTGCCAGACGATTGTCAGCAAGTCTGGCTGACATCGCTTTATCATTCGCCCCGTCACGAAACTTGAGCACTGCGGCAGGGTTCTGGGCATACACGGTACCACTGGACCCTACTGCATTCGATAATACCTCGGTGTAATAACCACCCGCCGCAATCAGGTCGATCACCGACATGCCTTCCTCAATCCCCAAAAACGCAATGACCTCTGCCGGTTTTCGGCCTGCATCCCGCTTCATGTCAGCTTCTGCCCGATCCCCGGATTGTAAAGCGTTTGCCAGTGCCACCGGGTCCACACCTTTTTTCGACACATCCGTCTGTGCACAACCGGATGCAACAGCTGCTAGCAATACACCAAGGCAAGCAATTTTAAACTTTTTCATTTCCTATCCCCAAATGATATATGTATTTAGACCTTACAACTTCAAACAAACAATAACTTTAAAATACGATTGATCGTTACTCCCCTGCGACGAAAACCAGCGCCATACCCTAAACGCCAATTGCTGTCTTGAACCCTGAATAGCGGGGCTGGTCAATTGCAATCTGGTTGACCACGGTTTGCCGCAGGTGAGACTGCAAATCCTGGTCATCAAGGGCCTGGGTGCCATCCCGGAGGCTGTTCACAAGTTTCCAGCGTAGTTCGGCGAGTGAGGCATTCGAGCCATAGAAAGCCTGCAAGCGAGCCAGTTCAAGTCGTTTGGCTTCAGCCCCTGTTTGCCACTCGCGCAAGACGACATCCAGTGAGTTCGAGGCAACCCTGGATAAAAAGTTGGTTCTACCCTGGGTTGACGGCATCACCTCTTCCCGCAGGAAATCACGAACGCTCTCGAGTAACTTATCAGCGCCGGGTACGTCGAGGTTATCTGAATTTTCTTCCGCAGGAATCAGTTTAACATCCCCAGGGAAAAGCAGATTGACACAATCAACCAGACACTCGGAATTACGCCGGCCAATGGCCGCACGTTCAGCAGACTTGTCGGGACCAATGCGATACTGTTCCGCAAAACCGAGGCAACCCACAGACCACCAGAAAGATCCAAAGACTTCCCAGAACCTGACGGCTTCAGGATCTACTTTCTGTCCGGAAACCTCTTCATAACCCCGAAACAAATCCTCATACTCTCCGAAACCACCGACGGGTTTGTTTGATCCGAACCGCCACGAGTTCACACAGATCCAGCCGAGGTCTCGCATCGGGTCACCAATATGGGCAATCTCCCAATCAAGCACTGCAATGATCTCATTGGCTGAGACCATGAAGTTGCCATTTCTGAAGTCGTTGTGCACGAGCTGTGGCGAGTATATTTCGGGCAGGTTATTCATTAACCAGCATCCCACGTAGTCAATCATGGGTTGTGGGGTTTGCATCAATTTATAACGATCCCAGGTTTGCTGAACAAAAAACCCGGGAGACATGACATCCAGCTTATCCCGTAAACCCGTGGCATCCAGATCAATGGCATGAATCTTCGCCACCACCTTGCCAATTTCATAAGCGAGGCGTTCACGTAGTGATTCATATTTATCGGAACGAACAATTCGAGCGCCCAGTGCTTCTCCTTCCAGCCACTGCATAATGAATCCGTCACCAAGGCCATCTGACGCCTGCAGCACGTAAAATACTGTTGGCGCAGGTATTCCAGCGTCGTCTGCACACTGCATCAGCCGCGCTTCTGTCGGCAGTCCAGGGTGACCCGGGGCGGGTTCGCTGTGCAACCCGCCCGGGGATCGTCGCATTGCCTGGGTTATTTCTCCTGAATCGGCCCGCAGGACAATACGGTAAGTCTCCTGGCTCGCACCTCCAGACAGGCGATCAACTGAAACCAATTCAACAAAATCAGGCACTTGCCTGCGGTAAACCGCCGCCAGACGTTGTTCGAATTCATCCTGGGTCAATTTTTCCGTAACCGGTTCGTCGGACTTTCCGTCAGCTAAGGGATCATTGGACATCTAGTCTTCCCGAACACCCTTTGGCGCCTGCTGTTTCATATAACCGAACATATAACCCGCAATCCGGCGAAGCTGAATTTCTTCAGCGCCTTCGGTAATCCGGTAGCGTCTATGATGGCGGTAGATATGCTCAAACGGTTTGTGACGTGAATAGCCTAATCCGCCGTGAACCTGCATCGCACGATCCGCAGCTTCACAACAAAGGCGATTGGAATAGTAGTTACACATGGAAACCTTGTCCGACACCTTGAAATTACCATAGGTATCCATTTGCCAGGCTGTTTTGTGAATCAACGCACGGAGCATTTCACACTGGGTTTGAAGTTCTGCCAGGGGAAACTGGATACCCTGATTTGTCGACAAGGGTTTGCCAAATGGTTTTCGTTGCATCGCATACTGCACCGACTCATTGATGCAAAACTGGGCGGCACCCAGGCTGGAAGCAGCCTGGCGAATCCGATTCTCGTTAAAGAAGTGCTGTACCACACCCAGGCCGCGTCCTTCGCCGCCAAAAATAGCTTCCTCGGTCACATAGACATCCGAAAGCGAGATTCGGCCATGGTCCGTCGGCATATTAAATGTCCAGAGCATTTCCTCGAGTTTGAAACCATCTGAATTGGTGGGAACCAAAAATGCCGTAATACCGTTACCATCACCGGCGTTACCACTGGTGCGCGCGAGAATCATGTCGTAGGCTGCTTTGTGGATTCCGGTATTCCAGGTTTTTGCGCCATTGATACGCCAGCCATCACCATCCCGGACAGCGGTGGTTTCCATATGGGTAGCATCGGAGCCATGGTCAGGTTCTGTAATACCAAATGCAAATCCACGCGTACCCTCTAACAACCCCGGCACCCATTCTTCTTTCTGGGAATCGGTTCCATAAGCAATCATCAACAACAGACCCACGTTGTTGCCGACAATAGAATGCTCGTTTTGCAAATCGTTGTGGAGCCCCAGACCCTTTGCGGCGAAATGTTCCCGAATAATTGCCATCCCCAGGTTAGTGCCGTTCTTACCACCGTACTCTTCCGACAGAGGATAACGATAATGCCCTGCCGCGTCAGCCCGGCGCCGCGCTTCACGCAGCAATGCTTCCCATTCTTCGTTCGGCAGACCGCCCCGTTCCCAATCCGTTCGGGCGTCTTCCCGACGATGATCAAAAAATCGATTGTTATCATCCTGCATCTGGAGCGGGGTTATTTCTGCATCAATGAACGCATCCAATTCCTGCAGGTAATCTTGTAAATCTTTAGAGATATCAAAATCCATACCACGCGCCTCTAATCAGCTATTAGGTTTGACTTCGATCATAGCCCTGTGGCGTCTTGAAAGACAAATTTTTCTTATGGCACTTTTGTATTCGTCAGATGCCAATCAATACCACTGACCAATCAACTTTCCAGGGTATTCGCCATGCTGTTAAGCTGATCTGCAAACGGGTCTTCATCCGCATCGCGATGCCAGGTGTATTCCGCGCCATTTGATATTTTTTCTGCCGTTTCATTCCCAAACAGGCGGGCGATAATCGCCAGAGCCATATCCATTCCCGCAGAAACGCCTGAGGATGTAACAACATTGCCATCATCGACCCACCTCGCCCGCTCTACCCACTCAACCTTGTCGGAGCTACTCACCGCTAACGAAAAAAACTGCTTGTTGGAAGTTGCCCGACGGCCGTCCAGAATTCCCGCCCTGGCAAGCAGGGCTGAACCCGAACAAACCGAGGAAGTAATCTGAGCTTTGGCGGCACGTTCTCTCAGGAACTGCAACAGAACTTCATTTTCCAGTTCAGGGATAGTACCCATGCCACCGGGCAACAGAATCAAATCCAGCTGGGGCGCATCAGTGAAATCATATTCCGCTATCACCGAAGGCATAGGTGCCTGGGACATAGAGCCCGCAGTGACCGGGCCTTTGTGTTGTGCCACCATGACTACCTGTAACATTTCCGGGGGTAATGTGGTGAACATTTCCAGAGGACCGAACATGTCCAGCAATTCAAACCCGGGATACAGGACCGCGCCCAGAGTAAGTTTCTTCATCCTATTCTCCTTTCTCACTACTGACTTGTATGATGTTGTTACTCAAAACAGAAAGATATTTCTCCAAACTCACCATAATCCGCAACAAACTTCCCAACCTGTGCCGGGTAAATTCTACCCAGGGAACCTGTCATCAGATATGCACCCGAGTTAATATCATAACCCTGGCTCAATATCTGGTTTACCAGCCATAACAGGGAATCTATTTGACTACCCATGGCATCGCCCCCCTTTCCGGCTCCAAGTTCCTCGCCATCTTTTACAAACGTCACTTTGACCTCATCAAGATTTGCATTGGATGCCGCCGTGCCAACTATGTAACCGGCAGAACCACTGTTACCCGCAATCAGGTCCGTTGCGGATGACAATCGTTCAGTAAACCCCACATCTGCAACTTCCATCATGGGCAAGGTAGCATCAATTGAATCCAGGAGTGTTTGCCGGGTCAACGGTCCGCCGGAATTCTCAATCGTCTGGCCAACCCGAAACCCAATCTCTGTTTCGAGCACCGGTGTGACGAACCTGCCCATCTCCAGTGTGTCGCCTGACGAGTAGGCTCCGGAGGCAAACAGGATGCCACTGGCAGGTCCAGAGGCACTGAACATTTCCTGGGCAACGGGGTTCGATAAGGCAGCTTTAAAGCCGGAGATCTGGTCCACCTCTTGAATCAGGTTGACAAATTCTTTTTGAATTTCATAGGCAATCGTCTCATCTGCATCGGGGAATACCTCGCTCAAGAGGGGCTTACGAACATTGTGTTGTCTGGCCACAAACATCTTTTGGGCAAATTCGTCTAACGATAAAGTCACAACCAATTCCTTCTTTGTAACGGCCTCTTGCGCCTGTACTTTGTTTCGACAGCCATGGCTTCTCCACCATCAGGCTGGACATTATACGCCGTGATAACGAGATGATTTTTGTCTTTCAGCTCAAACACCGTCTTCCAGCCCCAGGACGGCTGGTCGGGACCCACAGCATATTTGCCGACAACCACAAAACCGTTTTGAGTACCTTCTCCTTCTGAAAACAGGATGCCATAGTTCATATGGAAATCATCCACCCACGAGGACTGGAACTCCTTTTTTACGGAATTAAACGCAATCATCTCCTCCCCAACACGTGGTCGCCCCTGGATCTGCCCTTGATAGGTGTGTCGTAAAAACTGCCCGGCAGGTATGAACTGGAATTCACCGCTGATACTGGACTCGTCACTGAGTTGGCCTGGCCGAAACCAGGTGCGACAGGTGCCTTCCCATGAACCCACCAGCGATGTCAGCAATTCCTGGGGCGTAAGCCCGCCTTCCTGGCCATTAGCCTGGATCGACAGAGAGAGGAATACGCATATTGCTGACCAGCGTAGTTTGGATTTTTTCATGACTCATCACGCCTTTTGAGTTATTAACGTAGTTCCACAATAATCCGCCATCATAAATCTATTCAAAGTCTCCGCCATGGTTGAATTAAAATGTCAGAAATCCTGGTCCGCAAAATTGATTTCGAATTTCCGGAAGATACCAGTCTCTACGCAATTCCGTCCATGCCAAGGGTATCGTTGCTCATCGCTGCTTTTTCGTTGACCATGCCATATCTGGAGCCATAGCTGATTCGAATGATGTTGAAGGCCTGGGATCATGTTGACGATGAAGCGGTGTTGGAAGATATGAAGCGCTTTGCCAGCAGAAAGGGAATCACTACCGTAATCACGCCCGTCTGAATGCAATTATCCGTTCAAAATTCGACGATGAAACAGCAGCCAAGCTCCTTCGAATTGAGGCTGACTTAACAGCAGACTACGAGCGCTTTCTTGAATCCGAGTCGATGGCGTTTAATCTTGCCTACGCTGAGGGATTCGAGTCCATGACCTGCGCGGCTGCCAAGGCAGGCGCAAACAGAGAAGGAGACCGGGGCTTATGAAAAGGCTGGGAAGAGTTTCTGGACTGGCACGGCCTTGAGGAGATAGAACACAGGACTGTCGCTTTCGACGTATTTCAGCATGTCGTTGGAAACTGATCGCCGGGGGTCACAGGTATATCAACTCTCTTTTCCCCTGGTACAATCCAGCCAAATATAAAATCACCGATGCACTTAAAGCGCGCCTCGATAAGTACTCAACCGCTGGCTGAGTTAGACTGGCGGGTCTCCTTTTGATCCTTCTATAGTCCAACGCAGCAGCGGCAGATGCTGCCGACCATGGTAGCGTTCTCCCTGGTATAGATAGGCTGGGGAATCAAAAATGCTCTGTTCCAGTAATTGCTGCTGTAGCGCTGATAATTCCAATTTGCCTGTCTTCTGGTAATCCAAAAATCCAGCCCCGCTTATTCCCAGCCCTTGTAATAATTCAGCCACCTCGTCCGGTGTTTGCAGTGTTTTCTCTTGCGCAAACCCTGCCCGGTACACGCCTGTAATATAGTCACGAGGATCGATACCCAACTGGTTCACGTACAGCAAGCCGACGTGCACCTGTTCTGCATCAAAATGCCTG
This sequence comes from Pseudomonadales bacterium, assembly GCA_029941905.1. GTDB lineage: Bacteria > Pseudomonadota > Gammaproteobacteria > Pseudomonadales > Azotimanducaceae > JAHRVQ01. Next base: position 40,853 of record JAPYTQ010000002.1, read on the forward strand.
AGCCCCTGTTCTTCAGTGATGCCGAGTCGCTGACAATTTCGATGATGTTCCCGCTGTTCGAACTGAAATCGGGCTTTGGCCCGCCTGGCCTTATACGCAGCCAGGGGATCATCGCTTGTCTGGTTTGGCTGCTTACTCGAGAGGCGAGCCAGAATACCGGACACCGGTAACCACTGAGCAGGAATCTGCAACTCTTCGACAAGATCCAGGGTAGGTTGCATTGACAGGAATCCACTGAGACTCGAGAGATCCAGGTGAATCGTGAGCTGCTGTTTCATTACTTACTACCGACTAAAACTGAGTCGTTGGCAATATCCGGAATAGGCCCCTGACATCCCGCCAAATGCCAGCGCACTCTTGGCAGGTGTTCGCGACCGAAATAACTTTCACCATCAATCACATAGGTTGGGACACCAAAGTATCCCTTGTCCAGTATGACGTCCTGTAACTCATCGTGAATGATTCTACCCTCACTTTGCTGGTAGACATCGAATCCCGTGGTATTCACGCCTGCCTCCTCCAGAACACCGTTAACAACCTCGATATTTTCAATATCCAGTTCCCGACGCCAGAACCGCTCATAGGTAATATCTGTATAACGTTTCAGGGCTAACCTGTCTTGTTCCTTCGCCCAGAGCATGCCGATTGCAGCGAGTGAAGAATCCCAGATTTTCTGCGTCCCCTTCAGGCTCAGACCTCGTAGGGAAGCGTATCTTCGCGCATCCATGTAAGCGTATTTCACCGCCATCCATTGCCTCGGAGATCGATTGTTCTCAACTACCTTGCCGCTATCATTTTTTTTTGCCGTGCCAAGGTAGCTGCCGATGTTCAGGGTGAGTGGATACCAGTCGATTTCAATTCCAAATTCTGCTTCCAGCGCGTAAGTCGGATCCTTGGCGATAAAGGCATATGGACTTTTGTAGTCGATGTAAACCTCAAGAGATTTCATTTAACGGTCACAATCAGCCAAAGATCGCCATTGTAACAATACCTGGCCGACTTCACTTGTCATGTTTCGCAGATGCCGCTAGCCTGTGCTCCATGGATCCAATTACCCAGGGCGCGCTGGGCGCTTCACTGCCGCAGTCTCTCAGCCACAAAGACAAGTTAACGACCACTACCTGGCTGGCCTGCCTGGCAGGGATGGCACCGGATATGGATGTCTTTATTCGATCTCCCTCGGATCCGATGATGTTTCTTGAGTTTCACCGACAATTTACTCATTCCCTGATATTCATCCCGGTTGGCGCACTGATCTGCAGCCTGCTGTTTTACAGATGGTCCCGAAAGAATCTGGACTTTAAGCAATCCTACGTCGTCTGCTTGCTGGCTTATTCCACCCATGCTCTGCTCGATGCCTGTACGACTTATGGTACGCAGTTGTTCTGGCCATTTTCTGATGTTCGAATAGCCTGGAACAATGTCTCCGTCGTTGATCCATTTGTTACCATTCCACTGGTGGCACTCGTTGTTGCAACCTACCGAAGTCGAAAACCCCTCTATGCCCGACTCGGAATCGCGTGGGTACTCGCCTACCTGCTGATGGGTGTTGTCCAGCGGGACCGGGCCGAGGCTTTCGGTCTTGAACTGGCACAATCCCGGGGCCACCAACCGGTTTCTCTGGAGGCCAGGCCAGGTTTTGGCAATCTGCTGGTTTGGAAAATCATCTATGAATACGATGGTCACTATTATGTCGATGCGATAAGAACCGGTCGCCAATCGAAATTTTACCCCGGTCAGCGCATCAGAAAACTTGATATCAGGCGGGATTTGCCCTGGCTTGACCCGGGCAGCCAGCAGGCCAGTGATCTGGAACGCTTCGCCTGGTTCTCTGGTGGCTACCTCGCCATGGATGCCAGTCGGCCGAATCTCGTAATTGATATGCGCTATTCCATCGTCCCTAACGAGATAGACGCGCTGTGGGGAATACTGCTGAGTCCCAATGGGTCAAATTCTCAACACGTCTCTTATCAAACGCAACGAAACGTATCCCCGGCAAGTCGTAGCGCCATACAGAAAATGTTCCTGGGAGACTAGGCAGCCCATCGCGTCTTGGCGAGGCCAGGAAAAATTCCCTGGCGATAAGGCAATCTTCCTGATTTGATGCCAGAATAGATAGAGCCTGTTTCAGGCTGAAACTATCCGTCAACGGCGGATTAACCATCGTGTAGAGGTGCGTAATGGCTGATGACTGGTTTGAGAAATACCCCGGTTTAACATTCGAACGACGAGACTTCGGGATCCTGCTGATGACGATTGATCGTCCCGAGGCAATGAACGCCACCGATGCGAAACTTCATAATCATCTATCCAGGGTGTGGCTCGACATTGAGGACGATGCGGAAACTTCTGTCGTCATCGTCACCGGTGCCGGTAAGGCATTTTCTGCCGGTGGCGACCTGGACTGGATCAGCGGGATGGTACAGAACTATGATGAAATGAAAGTCGCCTTTCGTGAAGCAGGCGATATTGTTTATCGGATGACGCAGTGTTCCAAGATCATCATTTCAGCAATCAACGGTGTTGCGGTGGGCGCAGGCCTGGCGGTGGCGTTGATGGCAGATATTAGTTTGATGGCGGAAGAAGCCAGGATTACTGACGGTCATATTCGGCTTGGTGTCGCCGCCGGTGATCATGCAAATATCATCTGGCCATTGCTATGCGGCCTGGCAAAAGCGAAATACTATCTGTTGACAGCAGATTTTGTTGACGGAAAAACGGCGGACCAGATTGGTCTGGTCAGCAAGTCAGTACCCCGGGAACAATTGATGGATGAGGCGATGAAAGTCGCTGAGAAGATTGCCAAAGGCCCGAGGGATGCCACGCGACTGACGAAGCGGGCCCTAAACCTCTGGGTCACCCAGGCAGCGCCCGCGTTTGATGCGAGCCTGGCTTTCGAGATGTTGAATTTTATGGGTCCCGATGCTGCCGAGGGCGTGGCGGCTTTGAAGGAAAGAAGAGACCCGAATTTTCGCTCCTGAACAACATATGCCAGTCTCCGGCACTTTAGATACCCGATGATCACTGAAATAGACGATCCACTCGAACACTGGCGCGACCGGTTTGTCTTGCCGGAGGCTATCTACCTGGACGGCAACTCCCTGGGACCGTTGTTGATCGACGTCAAGCAAAGACTGGAATCCACAATCAGTACGGAGTGGGGGCAAGACCTGATATCCAGCTGGAACAAGCACCAATGGATAGATTTGCCAGGGATCGTTGGCGAGAAAATTGCCCCCCTGGTTGGCTCGAAACCTGGACAAGTCATCTGTACTGACAATGTATCGCTGAATATTTTTAAGTTGCTGGCAACCGCGCTGTTGCTACAACCGGATCGAGTAAAAGTTGTTGCCATGAAAGATACTTTTCCGACAGATCTATACATGATTCAAGGTATGCAAGGGATACTGGGTCGACACAAGTGTGAGCTGGTAATGGCACTATCGGAAGAACATTTGCTGTCGGCCATAGACAATTCCACCAATATCGTACTATTGAGTCATGTCAATTTTAGAACGGGTGAGTTGCTCGATATTGCGAAGATAACGCAATGTGCACACGAACAGGAAGCCATGGTTCTGCTTGATCTTTCACATAGTGTAGGTGTTGTACCGATTGGCCTCGATGCACTCGACGTGGATTTTGCAGCAGGTTGTGGCTATAAATTCCTCAATGGCGGTCCGGGTGCACCCGCCTTTCTGTACGTTAATAAAAGACACCAGAACAAGGTCAAACAGCCCCTGAGTGGCTGGATGGGGCACCAGGCACCGTTTGATTTTCATCCTGCCTACACACCCGCCGTAGGGATAGCACAATATTTGTCAGGCACACCGGGTATCCTTGGACTCTCAGCGCTGGACGCCGCAATATCTATCTGGGAAGCAATCGATTTAACGGCAGTCAGGAACAAATCAAAGCAGTTAACAAACCTGTTCATCGACCGGGTTACCCAAGAGCCAGATCTCGGGTCTGTGCGAGTCGCCTCGCCCCTTGATGCTGAACGTCGCGGTAGTCAGGTGTCGCTGGTACACGAGCACGCTTATGCCATCGTACAGGCAATGATCGAGCGAGGCGTTGTTTGCGATTACCGGGAGCCTGACCTGATACGATTCGGATTTGCACCCTTGTACATTCGGTATCAGGATGTTGTTGATGCCGCCGCCATTCTCGCTGACGTTATGAAGACAGGACTCTATCACTCCGATCGATTTCAGGCGATGCAACAGGTTACCTGATTCCTCTGGTTAAAAACTCTGCTTAAACACTCTGCTTAAACATTCCGGTCAAGCATTCTTGATGGTCATGCCGCCGTCAACGGGCATGGTAATCCCGGTCATATACTGGGCGGCCGGTAACGCGAATGACAAGGTTGCATGGGCAACTTCTTCAGGTTCGGCATAGCGACGCAAAGCCACCCTGCGTTTCGCAAAAATAATCTTGTGCTCATCGGGGATCGCCTGGGTCATCCCGGTTTTGATAGGTCCGGGACAAATACAATTCACCGTAATTGCTTCCGGGCCCAGTTCAACCGCCAGTGAACGGGTTAGTCCAACCACACCTGTTTTTGCCGCGGTATATTGGCTGCCAAATTTGGTCGCTCCAAGTGCCTCCGTCGAGGCAATGTTGATAATTCTGGGATGTTCTGACTTTCTCAAATAAGGCAGCGCTGCCCTGATGGTATGTACGTGGGCAGTCAGCAGCACGGCGAACGTCTTGTCCCAGGCGGCCACATATTCTGGCTCGTCAATCGGTGTCGACATGGATATACCCGCATTGTTTACCAGGATATCGATGCCACCAAAATGATCGGCAATTTCGGCGATCACGCTCCGAATAGCATCTGAATCGGAAAGGTCCAGCACCCAGCCTTTTGCGTCATAACCTTCTGCAGTCATTTCACCAACAACGGTTTCGAGGGGTTGCTGATTAATATCGATGGCGGCAACCTTCGCCCCTTCGTCAGCAAATAAATGTGCGGTCGCTCGACCCATACCGCTTGCGGCGCCTGTTACAATCACAACCTTGCCAGCAACTGAGCGACTTAATGTTGATAATGTCATAGCATTTCCCTGATTTGTCGAAGCTTGTTTTTAAAAGTCGAACAATTTTGTCAGGCAATAGTGCACCATTTCCCGCTGTACAATCAAATAGGTTACTATGCAAGTCTTTAATCGCGGTACAAGAGTGCAACATTGAGTGATAGCCCGAGCAAAGACACAGAAACCCGACTCAGCCGAATCGAGATTTCAAAACAAGCACTAAACTTTTCAATCGCCCATTTCACAATTTTCTCGTCGGTTGTGCGTGAAAATCTGCATGGACATAACTTTCAGATTCAATGCCACGTCACCGCGGTCCTGGGCAATGATGGCCTGCTATTTGATTATGCAATCCTAAAAAAAATCCTCAGGGATATGTGTGACGAGATCGACGAACAGGTTATTTTGCCGGGTAATTCTCCACACCTCTCGATTTCAAAAGAAGAAGATTATGTCTTTGCCTTGTTTAATGATGAGCGCATTCCTTTTTTACGTCGCGACGTCAGTATCCTGCCAATCGCCAACACAACAGTGGAAGAATTTTCTCACTATTTTTTAAACAAGCTGGTCGCTCACGCCGAGTTACAGGGCAAGGGGATCGAGGCATACACCGTTAAAATTTCGTCAAGTCCCGGTCAATATGGTGTGGCTGAATGGAGGCAGCAATGAAAACCCTGATAGTCACCGGTGCCAGCAAAGGTATTGGCTTTGAGATTGCGCAGCAATTTCTGGAAGAAGGTTACCGGGTTGTCAACTTCTCCCGTTCCGCATCGTCGGATGAGAGAATTGAAAGCCATAGCATCGATTTCTCGTTCAGTGACGCGGAGGACCAAGCGAGAAAACTGCTGTCGATCGTGCTTGAGTCGGGAGAGATTTGCCTGGTTCACAATGCCGCTAGACTAAACAACGACACAGCGCACAAGACCGACACCGAAAGCTTCCGGGAAGTCATGAACATTAATGTGGTTGCCGCACATATTCTCAATCAAATCATCATCCCGCTTATGCAACCGGGTTCGAGTATTATCTATCTGGGTTCGACCCTTTCTGAAAAAGCGGTCGCCAACACTTATAGTTATATTGTCAGCAAACATGCCATCATTGGCATGATGCGGTCCACCTGCCAGGATCTCAAGGGCACCGGTATCCACACAGCCTGTGTCTGCCCCGGTTTCACTGATACAGAAATGCTGCGCAGCCATATAGGAGACGACCCTGAAGTTGCCAGCAGCATCGCTGCTGTATCGACATTCGGGCGACTGATTGCCCCGGCAGAAATTGCATCAACTGTAAAATTTGTCGCCCAAAATCCGGTGATTAACGGGTCTGTGCTTCACGCCAACCTTGGCCAGATAGAGAACTAAGGAAGTTATACAAGCCGTTAGGAATCAAAATGAACGATGAAATTAGAGAACGCCGGGAAAGAGTGTTCCTGGTACTGGCCGGGTTTTTTCTCTGCGCGATGACAATGCTCAACATCATTGGCATCACCCGCTTTATTCAACTCGGTCCATTCGCATTGGCTGTGGGTGTACTGCCTTATCCTCTGACATTTCTGTGCACTGACCTGATCAGTGAACTGTATGGAAGAGCCCGGGCAAATTTTCTCGTGTCTGTTGGCCTGGTGCTGAATTTTTTTATATTAGGCACCATGTGGGTGGGCAACCTTATTCCGTCCGTTGACCCGGCAAACCAGCCTCCATGGCAGCTAATTCAGCTGGCAGAGGGAGTCGCGCTGCCAAATGGTGACATCGTGACCCATCAGGTAGAACTCTATACCCTGCTCTTCGCTACTACATCGGGCGCTGTTTTTGCTTCCATGCTGGCTTATATTGCCGCCCAGTACTGCGATGTTTACCTGTTTCACTTCTGGAAAAGACTAACAAACGGCAAACACCTCTGGTTGCGCAACAATGGCAGTACCCTGATAAGCCAGGGTGTTGATTCCTTTATGGTCATCGGCGTGACTTTTGGTGCTGCATTCCTCGCCGGTAGCATGAGTTCCGCCGTGATGCTGACCCTGATAGGCAGCAATTATCTGTTCAAACTCACCATTGCCTTACTCGACACACCATTTATTTATCTCGGCGTTTACAGTCTAAAATCCTATTTGCAAATGACGGATGAGGAAATACTCGCTCACGCACATTAGTAGCCACTAAAGAGAACCCCTTGAACGAGATAGAAGAGTTACTTCAGTTCTGGATTGGACCCGCAAGCACGGACCCGATTGAATCGAGTAAAAGAACTAAACTCTGGTACGGCAGCAATCCCGCAACCGATAACAAAATACGTCTACTATTCAGTGAGACTCTCAAGCGTGCAGAACGTGGTGAACTTACCGATTGGGCCAACACAGACCAGGGCAGTCTGGCCCTGATAATCCTGCTGGATCAGTTTTCCCGACACATCTACCGCGGCTCCGCCGATGCTTTTGCCAATGACAACAGGGCGCTCGAAGTAGCCCGAACGGCGATTGATAAAAGACGCGACCAACGATTGTCGTTGATAGAACGGGCATTCATGTACCACCCTTTTCACCATGCAGAGTCCCTGCCTTGCCAGAATCAATGTGTTACCTTATTCGAGAATCTGGAGTCTGTTGCACCGCGAGCATCGGCGCGACAAATCAGCTCCTTTGCCAATTCGGCCAGGGGCCACCGGGAAATCATCAGGCGTTTTGGCCGCTTTCCCCATCGAAATGACGTGTTACGCAGAGAGAGCTCCAGCGATGAGATAGCGTACCTGAAACGAGACGGCAAAGGATTTGGCCAATAGCTCCATTAAACGACTAATAAGAGACACCAGAGAGAATGATGCAGCAATTTACAGACGACCTGGGAATCCCCTACACCGCAACGGAATCAGGGAGTATGGACTCCTTTAATCAGGTACTGGAGTCGTACCTTGAATCACGCAGTTATGTCATGCCGGAACTGGATAAGCTGCTGCGGAAAGATGCCTCCATGCCGATGGCCCATTGCCTTAGGGCGTACCTGATAAAACTCGCGAGCGACCCAAGACTTCTGGCCCCGATCCAGGCTGAAAGTGCGTACCTGGCTTCCATCACAGATCAGATGAATGACAGGGAACGGCAACATTTGCTGGCACTCGACGCACTGATCGCTAATCAATCAGAACAGGCTATCAATATCCTCGATTCCCTGCTTGAGCAGTATCCCAGGGATATGCTGGCGCTGAGACTGAATCATCATTTGCACTTTTACTCTGGCGTTGCCAGCAACCTGAAGAATTCTGTGAGTCTTTCAGTTCAGCATTGGGGCAGCGATGAACCTTTTTACAGCTTCCTGCTGGGAATGCACAGCTTTGGCCTGGAGGAAGCAGCTGACTATGAGTTAGCCGAAACTACGGGCCGACAGGCTGTCGAACTCAATAGTAATGATCTGTGGGCTGCACACGCGGTGGCCCATGTTATGCAGATGCAGGGCCGGTATGCGGAAGGTGTTGCCTGGTTGGCCGCCTTATTGCCTACCTGGAAACAAACTAACAATTTCATTTACCACCTTCACTGGCACAAGGCTTTGTTTCATATTGGGCTGTCCGATCACCAGGCGGCACTGGGAATTTATGATGAGTACTTGCTCGACCCACTGGTTGATGATTTCTACCTTGATATCTGCAACGGCGCATCCTTGTTGTGGCGACTTGAGATGCATGGTGTCGACGTCGGAGACCGATGGCAGGCGCTTGCGTCCTACTCTGCAGCACGGGTCCAGGACGACGAGCTGGTCTTTTGCACCTTACACTACCTGATGACGCCAGCCCGCCTCCAGGACAAAGCCATAACCCAACGGGCACTCGATCACTTTGAGTCCTGGTCAGAACGTGATACAACCCAGGGCGCAGTTGCGAAAAAAGTAGGCCTGCCCCTGGCTCGGGCTGTGGTCGACCTTGGACGGGGAGAATTTGAACTGGCGGCACAAACCATCCAGGTCATTCAAGACGAAATAGTGGCCATCGGTGGCAGCCATGCACAACGACACCTGTTCGATCAGATGCAATCGTTTGCGCGGCAACGGACCTGAGACTGTTTTTGAGAGCAGGTTTCAAGAACAAGAATTTTAAGACAAGAACTTAAGAACGAGACCAGACTATGGACTATGAACAAATCCTCTACGATGTCGACGACAATATCCTGACGATCACGTTGAACCGCCCGGAAAAACTTAACGCTTTTACCAATCAGATGATGCTTGAAATGGTCGATGCGTTTGATCGTGCTGACGCTGATGACGAGATAAAAGCGATTATCATTACCGGTGCCGGGCGTGGATTTTGCGCCGGAGCAGATCTATCGAGTGGTGGCAGCACCTTCGATGCTGATAAAGCCGGAACCGGTTTAAAACCAGACGGTGGCGGTTTACTCACGCTAAGAATTTTCGAATGCCTGAAACCGGTTATCGCTGCCTGTAACGGTCCCGCCGTGGGCGTTGGCGCAACCATGCAATGTGCAATGGACATTCGCCTGGCATCAACCGATGCGCGCTATGGCTTCGTTTTTGCAAAACGCGGAATCGTGCCGGAAGCCTGCTCAAGTTGGTTTTTACCCAGAATCGTGGGCATCAACCAGGCCCTGGAATGGGCAATGTCAGGTCGAATCTTTGACGCCCAGGAAGCACTGGACCAACGTTTTGTTCGCAGCGTCCATCCCGCTGATGAGCTTCTCTCTGCTGCAAGGACTCTTGCGAAAGAGTTTGCACATCAAACCTCTTCTGTTTCCGTCGCGATGATCCGCCAGATGATGTGGAAGATGCTCGGTGCTGACCACCCCATGGAGGCGCACAAGATCGACTCTCGCGGCGTTTACTACACGGGACGATCCGCTGATGCTAACGAAGGGGTGCAGTCGTTTCTGGAAAGACGTGCCGCAGAATTCCCGGGTAAAGTATCTACAGATATGCCGGAATTTTTCCCCTGGTGGACACCGAGGGAGTTTGAATAGTCGCTAAAAGGTACGCTGACTTGCCCAAAGTGGCGCGAAGCCCAGGCTAGATTTCACCAGGTCTGCATTTGGGCTTTTGTCGCACCATTGTAAGTTACAATTCACTTCTCCAGGGATAAGAAGCCAACCTTTCATAACCTCTAATTCTTTTTAATATCAATGACTAATGTTACTGTATATAAACACAGTATTTAGCTTCGCAATGCCAACCGTAGTCTCTCAACCCCCGATAGCCAACCTGACCCCCTCACCAAATTGGGCTCACACCTGCATGGTCAGCCGAGTCTCTGTTAGCTGACGACCCGGCTGCGATGACTTTCATAGGCTGGACCTACTACCGAAGAAAATCAAGTATCGAGAACGACCGATTGTGGCCGAATCCAGACCTACCAGCCTAAAAAGTCAGAATGCTGCTAAGCCCGTCAAAGCGACGACTCCCAAATTGCAACACTTTACTCCGCCCCCAATTATATGTAACGGTTAGGTATGTAGATGTTGTTTTTGGACACGGTAACTCAGAAAAGATAAGTGTGGGATGAAAATTATCGGATGTGGATTTGGACGTACAGGCAGCATGTCGATGAAAATCGCGCTGGAGCAATTGGGCTTCGGACCTTGTCATCATATGGATGAAGTCATGGCCAACCCAGAAACGCAGCTGCCCAATTGGCTTGCTGCTTCAAAAGGTGAAGACGTCAATTGGGATGATGCACTCAAGGGTTATGAAAGTTGTGTCGATTGGCCATCAGCTGCCTACTGGTCCGTACTAACAGAACATTATCCTGATGCAAAGATATTATTGACTACAAGAAGTGCCGAAAGTTGGTACAACAGCATCTCTAACACCATCTTTAAAATTATAGGCGACACTATGGATGCGCCTCCCAATGAAGCACCAAACCCCTTTGGTGAAATGATCGGGCATATGGTTTTGGAAAATACGTTTCAAGGCAACATCACTGACCGCGACCACTGCATCAATATCTTCAACCAAAATGTTCAGGCTGTGAAAGATACATTCAAAGGTGACAAATTATTTGTCTACAATATTGGCGATGGCTGGGACGGACTCTGCCGATGGCTGGATGTGCCAATACCTGACATGCCCTTTCCGCGAACCAATAACCAGGAAGAATTTTTTCAGCTGGCGAGCACGGCGCCTTAAGTACTTCACACCAAGATTCGTATGATTACATATCCGTTTAGCCCCATGATCGATACCTGGCCATGTCGGCTCCATTCCGGCAAATAATTTTACAGTCGTTCGTTTGCCCGCAACACCTGGGATAGCTGACCTTGGTTAGCAAGAATCAACGAGTCCAGCGGCTGTGACGTAACCATTATTTTTGACAAGAAAGCGGCTGGACACACGCCATTTAAGTTACTTGGCTAGGGAAATGGAGGACAGCTTGCAGGCCGTTAGCGTTTGGTGGCCAAAGCGGATGGGTTAACCGTCTGCATCGCTAGTACATGCGTTCCTTCACGTCATTCTCGATACCTATCTCAAGCTCCCTGCGCATGGCTTCATCCAGTCCAAGATGGTCTGACATGAGCTCCGCGAGGGTCGGAGGTTTCTCCACTGGTTTGTAGTCGCCTTGCCATAATTTTGAGCGTCGATAAGCCTTGGAACAGTGTCCCAGAGCCTCTTCAACTGTGACAATGATACAAAGCTCCGGTAACTTACCATTCACAGGGAACAACGCCAGAAGTTTCGGATCCGTTGATACAACACCGGTGCCATTTATACGGACGGTTTCGAGCACGCCTGGGATCATAAACAGCAACGAAAGTTTCGGTTGGTTGATGATGTTAGTCACACTATCTAATCGCTTGTTACCGGGCCGCTCTGGCAGGATTAGAGTTTTTTCATCCTTGATATGTACCCAACCCGGGGCGTCCCCACGGGGACTGATATCACTGGAACCGTCTGCCGCGTGTGTTGCAATCGCAGCAAACGGTGACATTTCAACATATCGCTTGATGGATCGAGTCAACAGGGGTGTACTTTTTACAACGACAAGTTCGTGAACAGGTTTCCCCATGAGGTTGCGGAGTTGTTCTTCTGAAGTAATTTGATGATCCATGGTCATTCCTCCTTCCGGTGTTGAGAGCGGATTTTCTCTTTGACTTACTCTAATTTCCACATATCGCGAAACATTTTGCAAATGTAAGCTTCGCTGACAAGGCAATTAGCCGAACGCAGATCAAGATGCTGGATGTCACGAATTTTTTTATTGCACAAGTAGATATTGGAGCCTATTCTGAAGCGATTGAGAGGTCATTGGTTATCAATCTTGTGCTCACTTCAAAGTGATCTGAGCTTCTTCTCCATCGTTAATCGCTCAGGTAAATAGTCTAATGTTAATTCCCCGATACGCTGCAGATACCCCAACAACAGAAATTACAGTGGCGCTTGAAGATGCCGGGTGCGTGGTGGTGACCGGGCTGATGGATTCAAGACTTCGACAGGCGGTAACCGATGAACTTGCCCCACACATGAACAGGGCACGCGTTATCGAAGATGATGATCCGACGCAGTTTTACCCGGGCCGGACGAAACGTATCACAGCGCTGGTGACACGTTCTGCGACCGTGACTGACCACCTCATCCCCCACCCGATCTCCCGGAAAGTCTGTGAGGCCACTCTGCTACCCAATAGTGAATACGGCTATCAGCTACACGTTACTGCGGCATTGGAAGTTGGTCCTGGTTCGCGTACCCAGGTGCTCCATCGGGAAGAAGACTCTTTCACTTTCTTTCCCCTCCCACGCCCGAACCTGATCGTTGCCAGCATGTGGGCAATGACAGATTTCCGGTCCGATAATGGCGCAACGTTGCTTGTGCCAGGAAGTCACAAGTGGACTGATGATCGGGTAGCAACCAGTGACGAGGTTGTCGAGGCAGAGATGCCAGCCGGTTCTGTACTTTACTGGATGGGCGGTCTACTTCACGGCGCGGGGGCTAATACATCACAGGACTGGCGCTATGGGGTGATCCTGACCTATTCCGCAGGCTGGGTGCGGCAGGAAGAAAATCAATATATGGACGTCCCAGCCGAAAGACTTGCCGAGCTTTCGCCAGAGGTTAAACAGATAGCAGGGTTTGATATGTATCGTGCCCTCGGATTTCACGACCCATCGGTCGGCTGAACTACAAGATAAATGATATTGCTGGCCTCCAGAATAGAGACCCAGCGTTAAATTGTGTGTGAACTGACACCAACGTCACTGGCCAGTGAACTCATGGAAAGCATCTGTCCGGACCCGAGGGCAAGCAGTCGAAGAAACTTGTCAAATACACAAAGCGGAATCCACCATCCATGACGCGTCGTCAGAACCTCGAACCATCGGGATGATTGATGGACGGACATGGGCGACTTCATCACGTACTGCGCAATTTCTCATCTGAAAAATATGCGGTAGCTGACGATAGCGAAAGTTGTGCGTACCAGCCGATCTTTCGAACAATAGCACTTTGACCTTCACACCAAATCAGGGGTAGAGTCATTCGCAAACCAAAAGGAGATACCCACCATGGAATACCAGTGCCTGATTTATGACGTCAAAGATAGTATTGCGACCCTTACGCTGAATCGACCGGATCGTTTAAACGCACTGGGTGAATCCCTGCGGGAAGACTTCCATGACGCGATTCAAACCGCGACGAACGACGATTCTGTTCGGGTCCTGGTCGTTACCGGTGCGGGTCGGGGATTTTGTTCTGGCGGGGATGTGAAAGCCATGAATGAAAGAAATCAACAGAAAACGGGCACCGCGCTCAACGATAAGATTACACCGTTAAGGGACCAGATCGTACTGGCGCTTCGAGACACGCCCAAACCAGTGATCGCGGCTGTCAATGGCCCCGCTGCCGGTGCCGGTATGAACCTGGCCCTGGCATGCGATATCAGAATTGCATCCGACAAGGCTATCTTTGGTGAAACGTTCGCAAAGAGAGGATTGCATGTCGACTGGGGTGGCACTTACTTTTTACCTCGCCTGATTGGTATGGCGCGAGCCTGCGAAATGATTTTCACCGGGGAAACTATCGACGCCGCAACAGCACTGGACTACGGCATCGTGAGCCAGGTGGTACCTGCGGACAAACTGATGGACACGGTGTTGGAACTGGCAGGCAGAATCGCCGCAGGACCACCGATTGCCATTCGATTGGCGAAGCGCGCCATGTACAAGGGGATCGACAGTGATTTGCGCGCGGCCCTGGAATTCGAAACCTACGCCCAGAATATCTGCTCACAGACCGAGGATTCTCGCGAGGGCATCAGCGCTTTCGTGGAAAAGCGCTCGCCGGAATTCAAGGGCCGATAAACCCGGGGATTACCCGGGCAGGAAGGGATCATTTCAATCGTCGAGAATACCACCAAGCCGTTCAACGGCTTCGCCAAAGTCTGCCATAAAATCAAATACCACAGTGCGCGCACTGACCGTGGTGTTCATCAATCCCACTCCCTGGCCAACCCAGTAGGTCGCCAGTCTTTTGGCTGCCGGGTCACCGGCCTCCGCCAGTTTGTCAATACGTCTAAGGGCAGGGCCGCTGACCAGACCTTGCAAAGGCATTGGCAACGGGTTAGGTGCGCCTTCTTCCTGCCAGGCATCGGTCCAGGGTGAGCGTAGCTGGCGCGTGTACTTGCCGGTTCTGCTGCGGGATCTCACCGTCTGGCGAGAACTGGCAGAGAGGAACTTTTCTTTTATTACCGCTGCTGTTTCAGCCTCTGCAGTCGTTAACCAGACTGACCCGGTCCATGCACCCGCTGCTCCCATCGACATGCAGGCGGCCATTTGCCGACCTGTTACGATGCCACCTGCAGCCAGTACGGGAATTTCACGACCATAGGATTTCAGGCTTTCTATTACTTCCGGAATAAGCACCAGGGTTGAAACTTCGCCACAGTGTCCACCCGCCTCCGTACCCGCAACGATCAGAATATCAACTCCAGCGTCGGCGTGTTTGATAGCGTGTTCACGCGCACCCGTCAGGGCACCTACAACAACACCTTGTTCCCGCGCCCTGTCAAGCATCCATCTCGGCGGAACACCCAGCGCATTGACGATCATCTTGATGGGGTGGTTGAAGGCGACTTCCATCACTGCAGAAGCGCCCCGCTCCCGCATGTTATCCCCAAACCCGGTTGAGACTTTGGTATCCCAGAGTCTTGCCGTATCGATGCCGTTACTCGCCAGAATATGTTCAACATGGCGCTTGTGTTCTTCCGGAACCTTGGCTTCAATTTCCTCCGGTGTGAATTCACCGCCTTTGTCGCTCATACTTGTGGGTACGATCAGGTCTATGCCATAGGGTTTCCCCTCAACCCGCTCATCAATCCAGTTGAGTTCGATCTCAAGCGATTCCGGTGTATGGCCAACCGCACCCAGCACACCAAAGCCACCGGCTTTGCTGACTTCAACCACAACATCCCGACAATGACTGAAAGCGCATAATGGGAATTCAATATCCAGCATTTCGCAGACTTTAGACTTCATAACTAACCTCCAAAGAACAATAATCCAGTGAGCAATAAACTGCCTATACCCAGCCTTGAGCTATCGCTGCTTCCTCACGCACCAGTTCCGGCGCACCCAAAAGCTGTCGATTGAAACCTATGCGTTTAAACCAGTAATGCAGTCCCAGCAAATCTGTAAATCCCATGCCGCCATGAACCTCCGTGGCGGTGCGGGCAACGAACTGACTCACCTCCGACAAATGCGCCTTGGTATGGCAAGCCATCATTCTGGCCTCATCTGGGATCTCAACAGCAGCATGGGCCGCGTACCATAGCAGGGATCGACAGGGTTCAAGTTCTGCCGCCATTTCTGAACACATATGTTTTACCGCCTGGAACGAGCCAATCACACGATTGAACTGTCGTCGCTCCTTTGCATAGGCAATCGACTTATCCAGCATGGTTTGCGCAGCGCCGAGGGAATCTGCTGCCAGTACCAGGCGCCCTGCATCTATCGTCAACAGTAATGCCTCCCGGTTCGATCCTGGCAGGATTTCAGATCCCACCCCATCGAAGGTGACTTCCGCCACTGACCGGGTTCTGTCAATGGTCTTTAACCGCTGCCGCGATAGGCCATTTGCCTGCCCGTCTATTAGATGAAAATTGCCTTTCTGATCCGCAATGATGAACATATCAGCACTCATCCCATCCAACACGAACATCGCTGAACCCTGCAGGCCATTTTTTGTGACTTCGATGCCACTGTTTTCACGATTGCTAATCTGTTCTGTAACGCCGACACCAAACAACGTTTTACCCAACGCAATCTGCGGCAGCCATTTCTCTTTCTGCTTATCACTCCCGGCTGCCAGTAATGCGATTGGCGCCATGACCGCTGCCCCCACAAACGGAACCGGCGCCACTGCACCACCGAGTGATTCCGCCACTAGCGCTGCCTCCATAAAGCCCAGACCGACACCGCCATAATCTTCAGGAACTAAAATCCCTGATATACCCAGTTCAGTCAGTTGCTGCTGAACATCGGTCGCATGGTTCTGTCCTGACTCCGCCAGTTGCCTGACCGTTTCGAGTGGGCATTCGGATTCCAGTAACCTGGAAACACTGTCTTGTAACATGCGCTGTTCTTCACCGAGTGAAAAATCCATAAGGATGCTTCCTGTTTGTTAATCCAATTGCTTCGGTTCTTTGGGCAGACCCAGAACACGCTCCCCAATAATGTTTTTCTGCACCTGGGCAGTGCCACCACCGATGATCAACCCCAAATCCAGCATATAAGAGTGCTGCCACATACCCCCATTGCGCAGGTGTGGACTGTCATCGTACAAAATGCCGGATTCACCCAGAATATCGATGGCCATCGCGGCCATCTGGTGATTGAGTTCACAACCCTGTAATTTCACAATCCACCCCGCCAGTCCAGGGTCCTCTCCTTTTAACCTCGAACTCATCGTACGCATACCGTTGTACTTCATGGAAAGCATGCGCGCCTGCAGCTTCAGCAACCGGTCTCGAAACATCGGCTGTTCCATCAGACTACGACCGTCAATGGTTTCCTGTTTCATCATATCGACAATGGTGCGAAAACGATTTTCTGCCTGATTGGGATCACCGAGGCCACCCCTTTCATGCTTCAGGGTTGCGTTGGCGACGAACCAGCCCTCACCTCGGCCGCCAACAATCTGGCTTGTGGGTACCCGCACATCGGTAAAAAACACCTCATTGAACGTGGCGTCACCGGTCATGGTCACCAATGGCCGAACTTCGATGCCCGGCGTATCCATAGTAAACAGTAGATAGCTGATACCCTGATGTTTAGGGGCATCAGGTTCCGTACGCACCAGGCAGAAAATCCAGTCGGCGTGTTGTGCCCCGGAAGTCCATATTTTTTGCCCGTTGATGACAAAATCATCACCATCGACCACTGCTTTTGTGGTTAATGAAGCAAGATCGGAACCAGAGCCCGGTTCTGAATAGCCCTGGCACCAGCTTATTTCACCGGTGATCGAGGGGCCGACGAACTGTTGCTTCTGTTCTTCGGTGCCCAGTTCGAGCACGGTAGGCACCAGGCGATAATCTCCGTTATGCCCTGGTCGAACACCTGCCTTGCCGAATTCTTCAGCGATGATATGGGACTTGAGGATGTCAATTTCGGCGCCATACCCGCCGTATTCCCGGGGTATGGTTCGCGCAGCGTAACCATGTGTGATGAGTTTCTTTTGCCACGCAATGGACGCGTCATCGGCTTTACCGTACCCACGCCCCTTTGGCGCATCACCACCATGCTGCTCAAGAAACTCAACGACCTCAGCCCGGAATGTCTCGTGCTCTGCGCTCTGACTCAAGTCCATGGGTGTTTTCTCCAAAAAAAGAATTTGCCTTTTAAACTGTCTACCACCGGCACTGATGCCTGACTAACGCGATGGCCCACAAACACAATATCACGAAGCTATTGATGCAGTGTAAATTCTTCACAGGCTTGAGAATTACGTTGTTTGGAACTAATCTGGCTCCCCACGGTTCAACTGCGGTAATTCAAATGCGCCCCATCGCTTCCGCTTCGATCTCTTTCGGCATGGTATCCATTCCGGTCAAGTTATATTCGTCTGCGGATAGTTCCAGTTCTGTGACGTTCAATCGTATCCACAAAGATTGTGGCTCACGGCTTAAGCAGCAATATATATGCGCCAGGGACGGTGACATCGTACCCAGGGAGGATATGGTGAAAGGCCACGAATTTTCCCGTGATCAGTATGTGTTATTTACGACAGAGGAGATTAAAGCCCTCGAAGCCGTAAAGAGCGAGACGATTGATATCGTCGAGTTCGTTCCGCTGCAGTCTGTGGATCGAATCAATCTGGAAAAAGTCTACTTCCTGAGCCCGGGTAAAGGCGGCGACCGGCCCTACAAATTGCTATCTATGGCGCTGCAAAAAACCGGTAAGGCAGGTATTGCTCGATATGCGGCTCGGGGAAAAGGCTACCTGGTCATGATTCGCCCCATGGGTGAAGGTCTGGCGATGGAACAGTTGCACTATGCCGACGATTTACGTTCTTTCGATGATGTGTCGCTGCCAACGGATGTGGAGGTTAAGGATGCGGAAGTCGAACTGGCTATCCAGATTATTGACCAGGTTTCCGTCGATCAATATGTCCCTTCAAAATACTCCGACGAGGTTAAGGCAAAAGTGCTGCAGCTGATCCAGAGCAAAATCGAGGGCAATGACATCACGGAAGCACCCGTGATCGAATCCGATGAAAAGATCGTTGACCTGATGCAAGCCCTGAAAGCCAGCCTCGCAGCAAAAGGTGGTGGTCCCATGCCCAGATCGGCAAAAAAGGCTAACCAGAAACTGCTTAAGAAAAGCCGCTGAGGTTGATCAGGAAATCTCTCAGCCCTGGAGATTATTCTTTCGCCGCTTCGCCAACCTTCTTTGAAACATCAGCAATATGCATTTCACCTTCGCGGGTTTGTGCACCCAGCTCGAGCGCCTTCTTCATGTTCACCATGGCACTGGGGTACCTCAGGGTTTGCTGGAACAAATAGGCTTCCTCGTTCAGCCCTTGCTCTATGGGCATTTCAGCGTTCAATACAGACTGTTTCGCCAGTGCCAGGGCCTCAGGTGGCCACAGGGCCATACGATGGGCCAGTGTATTCACAAAATCATCCAGTTCCTGCTGAGTATCAAACACCCGGTTGAGATATCCCCATTTCTCGGCTGTTAACGCATCAAGATCGTCACCGCCCAGAATAACTTCCATAGCACGACTCCTGCCAATCAGACGAGGCAATTGCTGGGTCCCACATCCACCGGGTAAGATCCCCAAAGGCACTTCCATTTGATTAATAATGGTCTTGTTTTTAAGTCCAAAGCGCATATCACAGGATGAGCTGAACTCATTTCCACCACCACCTACTCGTCCGGCCAGCTTTGCAATCGTCGGTTTCGGCATGGTTCTAACTCGCTCGCACATCGCATGGAAGTCAGTCAATGTGTCCTGTTTTACGGCTGGTGAGTCGACAGGGAAGGTGAGTATCAATTCAAGGTCGAAGTGAGCAATAAAAAAGTCAGGATCGGCACTTTGTAAAACCAGTACCCTGACCGCATCGTCCGCCTGCACTTCACTCGTGAATGCGACCAGATCCTGGTAGAGCTGGATCGTCATCACATTAACGGGCGGGTTACTGATGGTCGCGGTTAAAACGCCGTCATCGAGTGAGGTTGAAATAGTCGCATAATCAAAAGCCATTTGCTTTCCCTTTATTAGTCATGATTTTTACTGGTCATGAGATGGAATAGAGTTGCCAGTAAGAATGCTACCAACCATAGCCTGACTGCAAGCAATCTGCACTCTTGGCGTTTTTGTTTGGCACTTTTGGCAGTAAAGGTCACAAATAGTTTATTCATTCTGTGAATAATGGCTTGCAAACAAACTCTTCGTACATATAATGGTCTGACCAAATTGGTCTGACCACTACGGTCAAACCGCTATGGTCATACCAAAATGACCAGACCAACGACTCCATACCGACTGCTCGAGCCACAAACAGGTCGACGAACAGTTGGCAATGAGTTTTCAGAACGTTAATAGAGAACTAACAAATGGCAAACAACAGCAAGTCCATCGTGGACTGCATCACAGCGACCCTGAGGGACGAAATCTTACGCGGTCAGTACCGGCCCGGTGAGAGATTACCATCCGAAAGAGATTTGGCCAGCCGATTTGAAGCCAGTCGGGGCGCTATTCGGGAAGTGCTGAAAAAACTGGAAGAACTGGGGATCGCCTCAATCAATCCAGGCGGTGTCAGGGTTGTACCGATAGAAGAGGCCAGCCTTTCCATCCTGGGACCATTACTTGAGTTGCATGAATGGCCTGATGTCACCCTGGTGCGTCACCTGCTCGAAGTAATGGGTTCACTGATGTCCATGTCTGCCAGGACCGCCATTGAGCGGGCAAGCGACGATGAAATCAGTCAAATACAGCGTATTGTCCAACGTATGATCGCCACCGATGATCCCAAAGAGAATCAGGAAAACTGGAAAGATCTTGCTAGATTATTTGCCAGGATCAACGACAACCTGGTTCTAAGGCTGATTTTTAACGGCCTGAAAACCCAGTTTCCTAAACGTGAAGACGACCCGAATTTTGAGCTGGTAGTCGATCAGCAACAGCGAATTAAGAACCTCAAACTGTTTGAACTCAGTCTCCGAAAGAGAGATTCCAAAGGTGCCGCGGATGCCATCAGCAGCGATTTTCTGCTGGCGATAGATGCCGTAGAACGCACGTTGAACTCACACCCGTTTGAAACGGGAACCGCAAGTCAGGAGACTCGCTAATGAACAATCTAGTCAAGGGAGTCATGACCGTCGTGGTACTAATCGTTGCGGCACTCGTCGCAATTGGGCTGGTTGCGACTGCACCACATCCCGAGAAAGTGGAACCAGAAGCAATTGCAACAGCTATTCGTACCACGACAATTTTAAAAGCTCATGTCAGGCTCAAGGTGAGATCCCAGGGTACGGTCACACCCCGTACCGAAAGCACCCTGATTCCAGAGGTTTCCGGCAGGGTCAGGTGGATATCCCCCAATCTGGTACCCGGCGGATACTTTGAGGAAAACGAGGTTCTGGTGAAAATCGATGACATGGATCTCAATGCCAACGTCGAAAGAAGCAAGGCATCACTTTCCAGGGCAAAAGCCGAAGCCGAACACAGTGCCTTCGAGTTCAAGCGATTGCAGGAACTGGTTAAGGATAAGCTGACCAGCCAGTCCGCCTTGGAATCGGCGTTGCGCGCGAAACGGGTGTCACAAGCCGTGTTGAAAGAATCAGAACTAAGCTTGAAGCAAGCCATCAGGGATCTGCGCCGAACCGAAGTCCGGGCACCCTATTCAGGGCTTGTCAGGTCAAAGAGTGTTGACGTTGGTCAGTTCGTATCTCGCGGCAATACCATCGCCAAAATATATTCCAGTGACTCCGTCGAAGTCAGAATACCACTGGCAGACAGTCAGTTAGCCTATCTTGACTTACCGCTCGGCCAACGCGGTGAGCTGCCACCAGAATTACAGTCAAGTGTCACCCTGTCCACACACTACGGTGGTCAGTATTACGAGTGGCATGGAAAACTGGTTCGCACGGAAGCTGAAATCGATACCCGAACCAGAATGGTTAACGCCGTCGTTCGCGTCGAGGAGGATCCAGACAGCGATCAGCCCCCATTACCCGTGGGACTTTTTGTCCACGCAAATATTGACGGCATACTGGTAAAAGATGTTGTGGTGTTGCCCCGCGCCGTTTTACGTAATCAATCCCAGGTCCTGGTTGTCGATGAAGATAATCGACTGCGATATCGAAACGTCGAACTGCTTAGATTCGACCGGGACGAGGTGATTATCTCTGCCGGACTCAAAGACGGTGAAATTGTTAATCTGTCTCCATTGCAGACCGTGATTGACGGCATGCGGGTAAAGCCCGTCGTCAGTTCCGGCGAGTCATAGGGGCACGATCATGGAGAAGTTAATCACCTGGTTCGTGGACAACCCGGTCGCCGCCAATCTGATGATGTGGATTTTTATCGCAGGTGGGGGCATCAGCCTGTTTACCATGCACAAGGAAGAATTCCCCAGTATTGAACCTGGAATTATTCAAGCCTCGGTTCCCTATCTTGGTGCTGCTCCTGAGGAAGTCGAACGGGCAGTTTGCGTTCGGATCGAGGAAGCGGTCGAAGGCGTCGAGGGCATGGATCGCATGCGTTCTATCGCCTCGGAAGGTATGTGCACGGTCATGATGGAAGTTGCCATCGGAGCGGACACCAACAAGGTTCTCAATGATATCAAGAGCAAGATAGACAGCATCTCCACCTTTCCCGCAGAGACCGAGAAACCCATTATTTCATCCATGTCCTTTACCGGACAAACCATTGTTGTCGCACTGTCCGGCCAGGCCGACGAGGCCACACTGAAGCAAACGGCGGATCGAATGCGAGACGACATCGCCGGATTACGCGGGATATCCCAGGTGGCGGTGAACTATTCACGCCCTTACGAGATTTCAATCGAAGTCAGCGAAAATACGTTACGACAGTACAATTTAACCCTCACATCAATCACCAATGCCATTCGCCGCTCCAGCTTCAACCTGCCCGGTGGCTCCATAAAAACCGAGGGTGGTGAGATCCTGCTGCGCAGTCAGGGCCAGGCTTATCGAGGCGTTGAATTCGAAGACATCGTTGTTATCACCCGTTCCGACGGCACAAACCTGACCGTCGGAGACATTGCCACGGTCAAAGATGCTTTCCAGGAAGGGTACATGAGTGCCAAGTTCAATGGTGAACCCGCAGTGATGATTTCAGTATATCGAGTGGGTGATGAGGACACGATAGATTCAGCCAACGCCGTGAAAGGATACATAGAACGAGTCCGCCCAACAATACCCGCCGGTCTCAAACTGACCGTCTGGACAGACAAGTCTGTTTCACTTGAGCGTCGAATCAACGCACTGACAAAAAACGCCTACGCAGGATTAGCTTTGGTGTTGCTGGTCCTCACCTTGTTCCTGCGTTTTAAGGTGGCCATGTGGGTTGCAGCCGGAATTCCGATCGCCATAGCCGGAGCCTTGTGGATGTTTCCCTTGGCGGGGATCAACATTTCCACCATGACAATTCTTGCTTTTATACTGGTACTGGGGATCGTGGTCGATGATGCCATCGTTATTGGTGAGCGCGTTTTCAGTCACGAAACCACTGATAAAAATCATCGCGAGGCGGCAATAGCTGGCACTCTGGAAGTTTATGTACCGGTTATTTTTGGGGTCCTGACGACTATAGCCGCGTTCTTACCCATTCTGCTGATTGAAGGAAAAATGGGCGGCTTCTTCTCCATTATCGGCTGGGTAGTGGTTGTTTGCCTGATGTTCAGTATTTTAGAGTCCCAGCTAATTCTACCAGCCCACCTTGCACATCGAAAAACCGAAGGTTATTTTCTCAGTGAGTCACTATTCGTAAAAAAATGGATAACGTTTCAGACCGCAATTGCAGACTCTCTCTCAAACCTGGCGAATAATGTATATCGTCCGTTTCTGGTAAAAACCCTTGAATGGCGCTGGGTCACCTGGGCCGTGGCCACGGCAATTCTGCTAACGGCAATCGCCCTGATTGCCAGCGGGCGGGTCGTTTTCCAGTTCTTCCCTTCGGTGGATGGCGATCGAGTCTACGCCACCCTCAATATGCCAGAAGGCATTAACGTTGAGGTCACCCGCAGAGGGGTCTCACAGATTGAAGCCGCAGCCTATGTTTTAGAACAGCAACTCATTGATGAACTGGGTTTTCCGGAAGGTGAACGTGTCTTTAAACACCTGCTTTCCTCGATTGGATCAAGCGCTGCAAGAAGCAATGGACCTCCAGGCCGGGGCGCGGGTGGCAGCCATCTGGCTGAAGTTGTTGTAGAACTGGTGCCAATAGAAGAAAGACAAGGTTTAACGGCCACTCAGATAGGTGAGCGCTGGCGTAAGATTGTCGGCGACATACCAGATGCGATCGAGTTGAAGTTTAACGCCAGTTCGTTTAGCGCCGGAGATCCATTATTGATAGAAATTCGGGGGCGGGATGTGGAGGAGCTACGAGTTGCTGCTGCCAGCCTGCGAGAGGAACTCGCCCGCTATCCGGGCGTCCTGGATCTTACGGATTCATTTCGCGCCGGAAAACAGGAAGTAAAAATAGACATACTGGAACAGGCAAAACCCCTCGGGCTCACCCTCAACGACCTGGCTCGTCAGGTTCGCCAGGCGTTCTATGGTGAAGAAGCGCAACGGATTCAACGAGAGTCTGATGATGTCAGGGTGATGGTTAGGTATCCGGAAGACGAACGCAAGTCTCTTGGCAATCTTGAGGATATGCGAATCAGGACAAACGATGGCACAGAGGTGCCGTTTGCTTCAGTGGCAAAAGTCGAGTACGGCTACGGCTATTCATCGATACAGCGTCAAAATCAGGAACGCTCCGTTAACGTCACAGGCGATGTGAACCGTACCATCGTCACTCCCGAAGAAGTGATGTCTTCAATACAACGCTCCATCTGTGAGAACGAGTCCAGTTTCTCGAACCCTGAGAACCGCTGTCACAATGCGAAATTCCCGGGTGCCTCCTACTCGCTTGGCGGCGAGCAGGAGGTCAGGATGGAAGCGCTCGGCAGCATGGCGCGCACGGTACCGCTGGCATTGATGATCATATTTGCACTGCTGGCTATTCCGTTGAAGTCATACATGCAGCCTCTGGTGATTATGAGCGTCATTCCATTCGGTGCAGTCGGCGCCATCGTTGGCCACTATGTGATGGGTTGGGATTTAATCTTTTTCTCCCTGCTGGGCATTATCGCCCTGTCCGGTGTCGTGGTGAATGCATCACTGGTGATGGTGGACTACATAAATCGTCAGCGACGAATAGGAATTCCCACATTTGAGGCTGTCACCATGGCAGGGGTTGCTCGTTTTCGGCCCATCCTGTTGACGTCAGTAACCACCTTTGTGGGTCTGATACCCCTGATGACGAACAAGGATCCGGAGACATTCATGTTTATTCCCATGGCTATTTCCCTCGCCTTTGGAGTCTTGTTTGCAACAGTCATCACTTTGTTCCTGATACCCAGCTTGTACCTGATGCTGGAGGACTGGTTACACTTCTGGGGTCTGGACTCATCGGTTGACCCTGCCTTGGTGCCGCACAATGAAGATTTTGATACGGTCCCAACTCTCACACCTACTAACGTTTCTACAAGTGTTTCACCAGGTGGTGGCGGATAGTTATTACCTTGTCTGCCTTACGCCCATAGCGGAAATAATATTCGATTGGAGAACAAAAGAATGTCTGATGGAAAGACAATCCGTAAACTGTTGATCGCTAACCGGGGTGAAATTGCGGTCAGGATTCAGCGCACCGCAAAGGAACTTGGCCTATCGTCCGTTGCCGTGTTTCCAGAAGATGACAAAGACGCCATGCACGCACTGACAGCAGACGAGGCGGTTCAGTTAGAGGGTACTGGTGCCGCTGCTTATCTTGATATTGCCCAGATCATCGACGTTGCAATGCGCACGCAAGCTGATGCCGTGCATCCTGGATATGGCTTTCTAGCCGAGAATGGAAACTTCGCCAGGGCGTGTGCTGAAGCCGGTTTGATTTTCGTCGGGCCGAGTCCTGAAATGCTCGACCTTTTTGGTGACAAGCTGAAAGCAAGGCAGCTGGCAGAGAGTGCTGGAGTCCCCGTGCTGCCAGCGTCAGATATTCTCACCGATGCAGCCATGGCCGAGCGTTTTTTTGAGGCCATGCAACCTGAAAATGCCATTATGATCAAGGCGGTTGCCGGTGGTGGTGGGCGCGGTATGCGAGCCATCACACAGGCAAATGACATCGAGGATGCTCTTGCCCGGGGTGCCTCTGAAGCAGAAGCAGCCTTCGGATCTGGAGATCTGTATGCGGAATTGCTGGTTGAGAAAGCCCTGCATATTGAAGTACAGATTCTCGGCGATGGCACCGGCCAGGTCAGCCATCTTGGCGAGCGTGACTGCAGCATCCAGCGACGTCATCAGAAGCTGGTGGAAGTCGCACCCTCGCCTCAACTGCCAGGCGCCCTGCGCAGCCGTATCCTTGACGCGGCAATAACCCTCGCTACCCATGCGGCTTACGACAATATAGGCACATTCGAATTCCTGGTGGATGGTCGGGAGCTTAATGAAGATTCCAACTTCTACTTCATCGAAGCAAATCCGCGCCTGCAGGTGGAACACACAGTGACCGAAGAGGTCACCGGCGTCGACCTGGTGCGGACCCAGCTCGAGCTCGTACAAGGTAAAAGCCTTGCCACCCTTGGCCTGATGCCTGAACAAATCCCTGCACCGCGTGGCTATGCCATACAACTGCGGGTGAATATGGAACGTCTGAAGAAAAATGGTCTGGCATTACCCCGCAGTGGCAAGCTCGATGCATTCGAGGTTCCCCAGGGCCCGGGAGTGAGAATCGACACGTTTGGATACCATGGCTATCGCACCAATACACACTACGATTCACTGCTTGCCAAGGTGATCGTTCATTGTGGCACTAACAGTTTCGGCGATGCCGTCAACCGGGCACGACGCACCTTGCAGGAATTCATCATTGAAGGTCTGGAGACGAACCTCGGCGTATTAATGAATCTGCTCGATGACAGTGACATCGAAGCGGGCAGAATGTACACCGGCTACGTCGACGATCACTTGACAGAACTGGTGCAGGTCAGGGAACTGGCAGTAAGCAGAAACACGACCAGCCAAAAAGTCCAATTGGCAGGGGCCAATGTGGATGCCAATGATCCTCTGGCTGTATTGAAATATGGTCACGACAACCGAAAGCAAGCGGTAGAAGCCAAGGCAGAATACGCTGAAGGTCTTGTGCCGATTCGCGCTGTTATGCAGTCTACGATTGTTAGCCTGGATGTAACAACCGGGGATGAGGTGCAGATTGGGCAGGAACTGCTGGTACTCAACGCCATGAAAATGGAACACGTCATCAAGGCGGAAGCCAGTGGCACGGTGACCGAGGTCAGTGTCGCTGAAGGCGATACTGTACCTGAAGAGTCTGTATTGCTGGTTATTGAAGAGGGGACGGTCAACACCGAGACAACGCTGCTTGAGGATGAGGTGGATCTGGACCTGCCGAGACCCGACCTCGCCGAGGTTATTCGTCGACGCGCTATTACAACAGATGAATCGAGGCGCAAGCAGGTCGAAAAGCGGCACCTGCAGGCCGGTCGAAGTGCCCGGGAGAACATTTATGACCTGGCCGACGAGGGAAGTTTTTTCCAGTACGGGTCTATTGCTGTTGGCATGGGGCTAAGGGGTAGTGTTGACGAACTGCTCGATTACGCGCCATCAGATGGACTGGTCATGGGGCTCGGGCATATTAACGGTGCTGACTTTGACGAGTCCCGCTCCCGCTGCGTACTGATGTCCTACGACTATTCGGTACTCGCCGGGTCACAAGGCGGCATGAACCATAAGATGATGGATCGCATGTTCCAGACTGCCGACAAGCTCTCGTCTCCCCTCGTATTGTTCACAGAAGGCGGCGGCGGTCGCGCCGGAGGTGGCAGCCGTAATGCAGTCCCGGGTAAAGGTGGGTCGCCCGTCATCTCCGGGGGCGGCGGCTTGAATACACCCTCCTGGGCGCTGTTGAGCAAACTCAGTGGCCGGGTACCCGTTATTGGCGTTAACGCCGGATTCTGTTTTGCCGGTAATGCGGTACTGCTTGGCTGCTGTGACGTCATTATCGCAACAGCGAATTCCAGTATTGGCATCGGCGGTCCTGCCATGATCGAAGGTGGTGGACTCGGCGTCTACAGTCCCGAGGAAGTTGGACCCATGTCAGTCCAGGTGCCCAGTGGCGTCGTCGACATTGCCGTCAAGGATGAAGCCGAAGCTGTTCAGATGACCAAAAAATACCTGTCTTACTTTCAGGGGTCTCTCGATCACTGGGAAACTAACGACCAGAGACTGCTGCGGCATGTTATTCCGGAAAACAGACTCCGGGTTTATGACATTCGGGAACTTATCACCACCCTTGCAGACAAGGACTCCGTGCTTGAGCTTCGACCCGAATTCGGCACAGCGATGGTCACCTCGCTGATCAGGCTGGAAGGCCGACCCATGGGCGTGATCGCAAATAACCCGCAAGTACTCTCAGGTGCTATCGATAGTGATGCATCCGACAAGGCCGCCCGTTTCATGAAACTCTGCGATGCATTCCAGATTCCCATCCTGCTGCTTTGCGATACGCCGGGCATCATGGTCGGGCCGGAAGTCGAGAAAACCGCACTGGTTCGTCATGCCGCCCGGATGTTTATTATCGGCGCCAGTCTCCAGGTGCAAACCTACATGGTCATTTTACGCAAGGCCTATGGCCTGGGCGCGCAGGCTATGGGTGGTGGTAATCACCGTCTGCCAGCATTCGTTGTGGCATGGCCGACCAGCGAATTTGGTGGCATGGGCCTTGAGGGCCAGGTGAAGTTGGGTCAACGTGCCAGGCTTGAAGCAATAGAGGATCCGGCGGAACGCCAGGCTGCCTACGAGAGTATGGTTGCCGCTGCCTATGCTCGTGGACAGGGTTTGAATGCAGCACATGTATTCGAAGTGGATGATGTGATCGACCCTGCAGACACTCGCCGGTGGCTGGTTGCCGGGCTGAAAGCGGCACCCCCGGCGACAGATACCGCACCCCCCAGGAACCCGATTATCGACACCTGGTAGATGATTTTAGGCATTTGCATCCGGAAGATTGACTGGCTACTTCTGGTAGAGCCCTTCCATAATCTGATCCACTGTAAAGGTACCCGGACGTTGCCTGGGTGGAAACTTCTGCAGTGAGCCCACGAATTGCGTGACGGCAACCCGGCCCTGTACGCCTGCCGCTGCTATTTTTTTGTCCCACCAGAGGTTGTAACTGTTGGAATCCGTGTCTGCCCGCTCAAAGGGATCCCGGCGCAGGTGAAACACCTTGGGAATCCGCAGCGTCACAAAAGGATCGCGCCAGACATCAAAACGATGGGCACGCTGTTCTGCAAACACCAGTTTCCAGTCCCCGACCCTGGCCGCCGTCAGCAGGCCATCATCACTGAAGTAAAAAAACTCCCACCGCGGGGCAACCTGCTGCTGCCCCTGCAGGAATGGCAGAAAGTTATAACCGTCCAGGTGCACTTTAAAACTCCTGGCACCGACGCGCTTTCCCGTTACTAAATCGCCCTTGATTTGATCATCACCCACCGCAGCCATGAGTGTGGGTAGCCAATCCAGGTGAGACATGACCTGATTACTGATCGCACCAGCCTTGATCTGGCCTGGCCATCGAACCATAGCCGGTACCCGAAAGCCGCCTTCCCAGTTTGTATTTTTCTCTCCCCGAAAAGGCGTAATGGCGCCATCAGGCCATTGATTGAAATGTGGCCCGTTGTCCGTGGTATAAACAACAATTGTATTATTCGCAATACCTAACTCATCCAGCTTGTCAAGCAAAGCAGCAACATGACCATCATGCTCCAGCATAGCGTCGTTATAAAAACCCTGACCCGACGCGCCCAGTTGTTCTTTTTTTTACATGAGTGTAGTAATGCATACGCGTGGAGTTAAACCAGACAAAGAACGGCTTATCGCTCTCGTGTATCTTGTCAATAAACTTCAGGGAAGCTGCAAGGAACTCTTCATCTATGGTTTCCATTCGCTTTCGAGTCAAGGGTCCGCTGTCTTCCACGCTGCCGTCAGCAAAACTGTGAATCACACCCCTTGGCCCAAAGCGTTTTCGGAATGCGGGATTCTTTGGATAGTCCGGGTCTTCCGGGCCTTCCTCGGCATTCAGGTGATAAAGATTACCAAAGAACTCGTTAAAGCCGTGATTGGTAGGCAGGAATTCATCCTTGTCGCCAGGTGATTTTTACCGAACTGACCACTGACATATGCATGGGGTTCCAGTAGTTCTGCCAACGTAGGATCTTCAGGTTGCAAGCCGATATCAGACCCTGGGATTCCTACTTTGGTCAAACCGGTGCGGACTGGATGCTGGCCGCTGATAAAAGCAGAACGACCCGCCGTGCAACTCTGTTCGCCATAATAATCGGTAAAGATCATCCCTTCATTGGCGATCCGATGTAGGCTGTCCCTCAAGCAGGAACTCTGTGACGATTGTGTTGATCGCTTCCGGTTGATCGTAGTGCAACATGTGTCCGGCATCGGGAATGACATGGTGCTGGGCTTGTCTGAAAATCTTCTCTCTTTTCTCCAGAATAGAAAGATAAAGTTCATCCTGGTCTTTCAGTTCAGTTCGCCGTTGCGTCCAGTACTCCAGTGAATCGTCCCCAGTGATGATCAAAACCGGGCATTCAATCCAGCCCCATAACGTTTCAGTTTCCTTGTGTGAAAAAGTATGCCAGATCATGTGCACCGCAGGATCCCAGTTCCAGCGGATACCACCATCGGCATGTGGCTCGGTACCATGAGTAACAATCATCCGGGCAAGTTCTGTTTGCAACCGTGGGTTGTTGCGAGTCAAGCGCATCATGGCCTCGGTTTCATCTGCCATGGAACGAGACTCGTTTCCCAGCGTCAGGACCGTGTCAATTCCTTCACGCAACCTGGCTCTTAGTTCAGCCGGTTCCTGTTCACCGCCATCGACATCAACAGGTGGCCCCATGCCATCCAGCAGAACCAGTTTCGATACTTGTTGCGGGTAAATTGCGGCATATCTACCGGCAATGTGACCACCCAGGCTATGGCCGATCAGCACTGGCCTGTCGAGCTGACAGTGTTCGATTAACGCATGGACATCTGCCACGAACTGCACCATGGTGTATACGCCTGGATTTTCGCTCTGGCCATGCCCCCGGAGATCCAGGGCAATCACATGATAGTCATCCAGGGATTGTGCGATTCCCACCATACTCAGGGCATGGTCACGCATGCCATGCAGTATCACAAGATCCGGTTTGTCCGCATGACCGAAATCCACATAAGACAGCTCACAATTGGAACTGGTAAAACTGGCACGTTGAAACTTTTCCACATTGAACCCATTGACATCGAGGCTGGTAATTATGGCCACAATATTGCCCAGGAAAGCAAATACCACTGCCACAATACTCTGAGGCTCAGATATCGTGTCAACCAACACAGAAAATCACTTATTGCCCGTTTATTACCAATATTCTCTTTAGTTGCTGGTTGCTTTTAATTACCATTCGACCTCATCGTTTTTTGGACAATTACCAAGGGTCAAAATGCTGCTTCAAAAATACCTGTTTACCACTTTTTGCTTATTCCTCAGCGTTCTCGCGCCCCTATCGTTGCAGGCGGCTGCGGATGTGTTTGATGTGGATGTGGACATCCCACACACACTTTACAAGTTAGATAACGGTCTTACGGTGATCATCCACGAAGATCACAAGGCTCCGATTGTTGCCGTCAATATCTGGTACCACGTTGGGTCGAAGAACGAAGAGCGTGGCAAAACAGGGTTTGCTCACCTGTTCGAGCATCTGATGTTCAATGGCAGCGAGAATTTTAATGACGACTATTTCAAAGCAACGGAAAAGCTCGGCGCTACCAACCTCAATGGCACCACAAGCTGGGACCGTACCAACTACTTCCAGAATGTACCCAAGAATTCGCTGGACAGCATTTTGTGGCTTGAATCAGACCGCATGGGAAACTTACTGGGAGCTATCACCCAGGAAAAACTGGATGAGCAACGAGGCGTCGTCCAAAACGAAAAGCGCCAGGGTCAGAACAGGCCTTATGGCAAAGCGGGTGAAACCCAGTACAAGAGCATCTATCCCTATAATCATCCCTACTCATGGACGACCATTGGCTCCATGGAGGACCTGAACAACGCGACGCTTGAGGATGTTCATGCCTGGTTTAAAAAGTACTATGGCGCAAACAACACGGTCCTGGTCATCGCTGGAGATATCGATACAAAAGAGGTACAGCAGAAGGTCGAACATTATTTCGGGGAGATCGAACCCGGCCCACCCCTGACCAAACATGAATCCTGGGTCAGCAAACTAACTGGCAGTCAAAGACAAGTCAGCTACGATCGTGTTTCCCAGACCATGATGCTGAAGTCCTGGAACATCCCTGGTAACAGCAGTATCGATACAAACTATCTTGACCTGGTGGCTGCCGTACTGACCAGTGGTAAAAATTCTCGCTTGTACAAACGGCTGGTCTACGATCAGCAACTGGTTTCCAGTGTCAGCGCCTACACCTCCGCGGGAGAAATTGCCGGTACTTTTGAAATTACAGCAATGATCATCCCGGGTGTTGAGGAGGAACTCGTCGACAGAATTATCACGGAGGAACTCACAAAATTTCTCGACAAGGGCCCCACAAAGAAAGAACTGCAGAGACTAAAAATACAGACTTTCAGTGGATTCGTTAGAGGTATCGAAACCATTGGTGGTTTCGGCGGCAAGTCAGACCTGTTGGCAGGAAACTACATATACACAGGCGATCCTGCTTACTACAAGAAAGAACTGCAGTGGATTAAAGATGCAAGCCAAAAAGACCTGCAAAATGTCTCCAACACCTGGCTCTCGGATGGCATGTATCAACTGGTGGTACGCCCGTTTCCATCGCTTAGCGCCAAACAATCCGCTGTCGATCGTTCTTCAGTACCGGACCCGGGTAACATAGACGACGTATCTTTTGAAAACTTCCAGAAGGCCACCCTCGACAACGGTCTGAAAGTTATCGTCGCAAGTCGCTCTGCGGTGCCTGTGGTACAAATGCAATTGTCACTTGACGCAGGCTATGCCACTGATCAGTTCGCTCGTGCGGGTATCGCCAAACTGGCCATGAATATGATGGACGAAGGGACTCGCAAACGCGATGCCCTGGAAATCAACGACGAGCTAATCATGCTCGGGGCAAATATCAGCACCGGTTCGAATCTGGACACGTCATTTGTCAGCCTGTCGTCACTAACCAGCACCCTGGATGAGTCGTTGAACCTGTTTGCCGATGTTATCCTGAACCCATCCTTCCCGGAGAACGAATTAACCCGTCTTAAAACCCAGCAGCTGAATGCCATCCGGCAAGAGCAGGTGAGTCCCAATTCGATGGCACTGAGGGTTTTTCCAAAACTTATCTATGGTGAGAACCACGCTTACAGCAATCCACTGACTGGCTCTGGAACCATTGATTCGGTCCAGGGTATTACGGTTGATCATCTCAAAGAATTCCACAAAACCTGGTTTAAACCAAACCATGCGACGATGATTGTGGTCGGTGATATCACCATGGAGGAAGTGTTACCGAAATTAACGGAACAGTTCTCGTCCTGGAAAAAAGGCAATATTCCACAGAAAAACATCAGTCAGGTTGCAAAGAGAAAGCAGGTCGATGTCTTTCTTATAGATCGTCCTGGATCTGAACAGTCCATTCTTCTTGCCGGGCTCATTGCACCGCCCAAAGCCAATCCAGATGAGATCGCCACCATCGCCATGAATGACATTCTCGGTGGTGGTTTTACCTCTCGAATCAATATGAACCTGCGTGAAGATAAACACTGGTCCTACGGTGCACGTACTGGATTCGTCAGTGCCCGGGGGCAGCGTACTTTTGTTGTCACAACCAGCGTTCAATCAGACAAAACAAAAGAGTCCATTCAGGAAGTGATGGTGGAAATTAACGCCTATCTGTCAGATACCCCCGCTAGCCAGGAGGAACTCGACAATTCCATCACCCGGAGTACCCTGACCCTGCCGGGACAGTGGGAAACCGCTGGTTCTGTTCTCGGATCCCTTTCCCAAATGGTGCAATATGGTCTTGAAGATGATTACTTTGATACTTATGCGAACAAGGTCAAAGGACTGACCATACCCCAAGTTCGATCAGCTGCCACCAAAGTCCTTCAACCGGATTCTCTTGTCTGGGTTGTTGTCGGTGACAGGACGGTTGTCGAATCCGGTCTGAACCAGCTTGGTTTCGGCAAAGTACAGCTGATGGACAGTGACGGTAATCTGCTCTAATCAAGTCTTTGCCGGGAAGCCAATGAATCTGTATGCTATTTGAATTGATACATATTCGCATCGCCTTAACGACAATTAGAAAAGGACAACTACCATGAAATTCGGCGTTTTCTATGAGCATCAACTTCCCCGGCCCTGGAATGAGGACAGTGAACACAAGCTGATGAAACGATCGCTACAGCAAATTGAGCTTGCTGATCAACTGGGCTATGACTATGCATGGGAAGTCGAACATCACTTCCTTGAAGAATATTCTCACTCTTCAGCGCCAGAGGTGTTTCTTGCTGCAGCCAGCCAGAGAACAAAGAATATTCGACTTGGCCATGGAATTATTCAGTTAACCACCAATCACCCTGCCAGGGTCGCAGAAAAGGTTGCAACCCTGGACCTGGTCTCAGATGGTCGGGTTGAACTGGGAATCGGTGAAGGGGCGAGTGTGACCGAATTGCATCCATTTAATCTGCGCTTTCGTGACAAGCGTGACGTCTGGGAAGACGCCGTAAAATGCGTTCTGCCTATGTTTTACAACCATGCCTGGGAGTATGAAGGCGAATTTTTCAAATTTCCGCTTCGTGCAGTTGTTCCCAAGCCACTACAAAAACCGCATCCTCCCTTGTGGGTCGCCTGTTCTCAACTGGACACCATTCGCTATGCTGCTCACCGCGGGATGGGCGCACTTTCATTCAAGTTCGTTGATCTCAAGGCGTCATTGGCATGGGTGAATGCCTACTACAACACCTTCGTCAACGACCAGGAATTGCTGACTGATTATCAAACCAACCCCAACATCGCTGTGGTTTCGGGGTTTATGTGTGCTGAAACAGACGAAGAAGCCTGGCAAAAAGCCGACGGCTGGACCTTCTTCCAGTTTGCACTCCAGCTCTACAACAAAGAGGGGCCATTCGAACCAGGTACTATCAGCTTCTGGGACAAATACCAGGAATGGAAGCAAACTCCAGCCGGTCAAAAACGCTCAGGCAGTGAGTTGATCGGTTCTCCGGACACCATTCGCGGGAAACTGAAAGAACTGGAGGCCGCTAATGTTGACCAGGTCATTCTGCTTAACCAGGCGGGTAAGAATACTCACGAAGATATCTGTTCCAGCCTCGAATTGTTCGCCGATGAGGTGATGCCGGAATTCCACGCAAGAGAAGATGAGCACCAGGCGTGGAAACAAGCGGTATTGAATGGTGAGATTCAGCTGGAGGAGATCGATACCGACCCTTACAACTTCAAGGCCCGGGGCGCTCCTACGAAAGCTTCGACCAAATCAGACCAGAATATGATCGCAGGGGTAACGGGAAGACCCGGTAGCGAAGCGGTGAACTAGGCAGATGTGAACTAAGCAGAATAGTCGTTCCGCTCTTCTGCTTTTTCAGACAAGTACTCGACAAATTCCCATTCGATTCCGTTGCCATCGAAAAAGTAAGCGCGAAGCCGATGAGGATGTCCGTCCATCGCCGATGCTGTCGTCGGTTTGTACCCGACGGAACCCATGCGTTCAATCAGTGCCTGCATGTCATCAATGACAAAACCGAGATGATTAATGCCGTCATTGGTGTATGGCATGTCAGAACGCGGACTGTGTTGTCGATTCTGTTGCAGTGCAAGATAACTCTCATCATTTCCGAAGTGAACCCAGTCACCTGACTCTGGCCCGCCGTGAAGGTAGCCACTGCCCCTGACCCTGAAATCGGGAAATGCCGTGGCCAGGAATTTTGTAGCTTCATCAATTGATGTGACGGTGATGTTTGCATGCTCGATCAGTAGTTTCATAGCTCGCCTCTACATAAGAAAGTAATTACTTTACTATTTAATATTATGCCTGGCACAAAAATATGTAAAGTGTTTTGTTTACTTAATAGCTGGACTTCGGTAATAATCCTGACCACCAGAGTCTGTAGTTACAAAAAGATGAACCAATCACAATCGAACCTCGCCAGTAGCCAGGATAAAATTCTTTATCAAATCAAACGTTTAGGTCCGCAGACGGCACGTGACCTGAGCAACAGACTCAATCTTACTACGATGGGAATCCGTCAACACCTGTCCCAGCTCGAAGGCCAGCAACTGATCTCATCGTTACCCGAGGAAGCCGCAGGTCGGGGTCGTCCGGTCCGACGCTGGAAACTGACCGGCAAGGGGCACAACAGGTTTCCTGATTCCCACGCCCAGGTAACCAGCGAGCTGATTATCTCTATTCGTGATGTCCTGGGTGAGGATGCTATCGATATGCTGATCGAGAAGCGCACCTCAGATACGCTGCGGTTGTATACGAAGCGACTTCAGAAATTCGACTCCCTGGAGGACAGGCTGGTCGGTCTATGCGAAATCAGAAGCAACGAAGGTTACATGGCAGAGTTGGAAGCTGCAGAAAAACCAGGCAGTTTTCTGCTGAAGGAACATCATTGTCCAATCTGCATTGCAGCCAAGACATGCCAGGGTTTTTGCAGTTCGGAGCTTGAGGTCTTCCAGTCGTTATTCGAGGGTATGGCAACGGTTCACCGGGTGGAACACATTTTAAACCAGGCCCGACGCTGCACTTATCGGATCGAGCCCCTTACCTGCTGAAAAAGCGGCAGACCGACCTTATCAGATTCCTTAATTCGTGCTTAGAATAATATCCCCTGAACGTGTACTGATAGTAACCTCACCTTCACCCTCACCGACAACAAACCTGAGGGTTTCATCCCGGACATACTTTGACTCTTGCGGTCGATCGCTGGTAATACGATTTCTAATGCTTCCGGAACCTGTCTGCAGGTCAAACTTTGCGTCCAGATCCCCACTCAGCCGCAACCGTATGGTGCCACTGATGCTATCGAACTCGATACTGGCTCCGCTACGTAATTCGGTCTGCAAATCAATATCGCCTGATACTGAATGTCCCCGGACGGAGTTCAACACACCCGCGATCAGTTCCAGGTCGCCGGAAACACTCTCAAGATCCAGGTCATCAGAAACATCCTTCACCAGCACGTTGCCACTGACACTGTGGTATCGCTGAACTCCCTGGACGTCAAAGGCTTCTATATCTCCGCTGACACTTCTGACCCGGACCCGACCTTCGACATCCCGCACATCAACTTCGCCGCTCACCGTCGTCAGATGGATGCGTTGTCGAATTTTTTCTACCCTGATATTGCCACTGACGCCATTGACATCCAGGCCGCCAAGAATGTTCTCCGCCTCGATATCGGTCGAGACAACACCGATATGTAACTTACTCTGCAGAGGTACCTTAATCGTCAGGTCAGAACCTTCATCACAGCACCAGCTGTTTCTTCCACTAGGTATCTTTACTCTGATGACTGCATCATCATCATCGACTTCGAATATAAATTCTTCGTATTTCTCATCCAGCTTACCCGACACCTTTATCTCGTCTTTGTCCCATCCCTCGATGGTCAGTTCGCCTCGAACGACATTAATCCTGACGACACCATCAACAGACGCACTTTTGGACTCATCAACCGTTTCCCGAGCCAGTGCAGCACCAGCCGACACCATGCCCAGGGAAAACACGCCGACCATCAGTAAATTGTGTTTCTTGTTCATCATTTTCTTCCTTTGTTCTTTGACTGACCTAGTTAGTGCCTGTCCATAAATAATTATGTGTGCTTTTCCAGTCACGTTTTGTGCTAATAAAATAGACTCAATCTGCCCAAAGTAGGGTGCTGAAGTCGAAATTTGCCTATTTATGGACAAGCACTAGTTAGTTCCTGTCCAGAAAGCCATGATTTTCGGGCAAATCATAAGACCACTTAGTATAGTTAGTTTATAAATCAAGCACTTATCGAACGAAATAACACTCATGGTTCTGTTTCCGGACAAGAACGATTCACATTGAGTGACCATATTTCAAGTAGTCCTGTTTCAATAACTCGAGTTCCTGTTGATGAACTCGCATCAACATCTCAACCAGACGAGGGTCCTCGGGGTTTTTCCTGACCTGCGCTTCAATTTCGAGTCGGGCATTTTCAATAATCTCGATGTTGCGATACAAATCATCGAGCGTGTCCGGGGACAGACTCTTGTTTGTCTCTGCAAACTGTTCCACCAGCGGATTTCTGACTTTGAGGTATCCTTTTTGCATCGAGTCGATAGCATAATTCGCGGTAACCAATTCGGCACCGGGCTGACCGGGACCCACCAAGTTCACCACGAGAGAAGAAACGGCGATGATAAGGCTGGCTGCGACGGCATAAGGCATCCAGTTGCCTGGCCACAAGGTCCCTTTTCGCTGTGGCATCTGACTGATATTTCGCTCAATCCCTGGCCACAAGTCACGACCGGGTTGAATTTCCCGGTCAAGATTGCGAATCTCTCGCGCAAGCATGAGATCAACAGGCTCATCACCTTGCCTCATGCCTTGTTCCTGATTCCCTTGCTCTTTGTCTGCCATCTTTGTTTCCTGTGGTGTACTCCTAAGACGCATTTGAGTACGCAATGGTTTATTTGCACTTTTGTTACATGACCACTACTTTAAATGACCCTGTAACAACTGCCGCGCCCGATGCAGCTGAGCCTTACTGCTACCCTGGGCAATATTCAGCATCGACGCAATCTCGTCATGGGTGTGGCCTTCCAGGCTGTAGAGCACAAAAACTGCCCGTGCTCCATCGGGGAGTTTTCCAATAGCCTGTTCAAGCCCCATCTGGGCACCAATATCCTCTGGTATGGCTTCTTCTTCTGTCTCATCAATATCTACGCTGTATTGAAATGGCTTTTGTTTTCTCAGGTAACTCAGCGCCGTGTTAGTCGCAATACGATACAACCAGCTGCCGAATGCACTATCACCTCTAAAACTACTCAACTTGCGCCAGGCGAGTACAAAGGCTTCCTGGGACAGGTCTTCTGCCATATCCCGGTCATTGCATAGCCTTACACAGAGCGCATAGACACGTCCCACGTGCATCTTGTAAAGCTGCTCGTAGGCCCCGTAGTCATTATTCTTTGCTTGTGCAACCAGGGCGCGTTCTGCAGCCCTTTCATCTTGCACGACGGCGGTTTTCGACACTAATGGCTCATTTCATGGTTACTGAAGATATGATGGGATTTTACGGGAAAAGGTTTAAATTATTCTATCCCAAAGGACTGTGTTACCTGGTTTTCGTGCCCAGTCCGAAAGGTTAAGTTCTTTTAAATCAGTTTGAGATTAACAGGATGACCCGGTGAGGTCCTTCTTTGTTGGATATGGGTGGTGGAATTTTCATCACAATGTCCTGGGTTTGGTCATTGTTTACCATCGTTTTGTAGACAAACTCCGGGTCCTGGGGCATGGAGACTTCAATCTCGATCTCTTTCCCGGAGAACATTTTCTTGCCTTGCTGACCCTGATAAACCATCAGCGAATGTTCGCCTTTCTGAACTAACAGGTCTTCAATACCATCGTCGTTAACATCCAGCAACAGGACCGAGGGAAACCAGACCTCGCCAGTGGACATATCAAACTTTGCGGTAATTTGCTGCACCTTTTGTGGTTTGTCCGGGTAGACACCATCTACCATCTGGTAAAACCCCAGATCAATTTTGATGGAACTCGTCAGCAACGCGCGAATGATCCTGCCAATACCGATTTCTATGGATGAGACAACGATGTCAATTTGCTCATCGCCGTTGATATCTCTTATCTCCAGCTCATACTGGATCCCCTTCGACTGCATGCTGGACGTTTCCTCGGCATCAAACGTGACCAGCTCATAACCCGCAGAGTCATCACCATTAACACCACTGATTGTGTTGCTACCACTATCATCTAAGGCAACACCGGGTCTGCCGCGGTAATATCGTATCGTGGTTTTTTTATCGAAAACACCATCGCTTTTAACTGACATGGTCACAAGATCTGTTAACCCGTCGCCATCAAGGTCTTTTAAACCATGCAGGACGGTAACCAGTTTATCTGATTGATCTTCGTCGGACATGCGAACAGACATGCCATCAAAGCCGTCAAAATCAAACGGAATATTCGACGTGGTTTTAATGACCTCACCTGAAAACTCTCCATTGGCAAGTTGCGGGTATATATAGAATTCACCGTTGACCCAGAATGTAATATCGTCGCGACTGTCCAGGGTCATATCGACAAGAAACAGTTCTTTTGCCTGATACCAGGGATTGTTGTTGTAGGTAAGATCCAGCAATGGTGGTGCTTCTAACGCCAGCGGGTGCGTAAACTCACCGTTGGGTAACTGTGTCGCCACCAGGTAACCGGTGAAGGTAGGAATGAGGAAGTCATCAAGACCGTCTCCGTTGATGTCGCGGAACAGGTCAATCCGGGGCAGATGGTCATGAACAACGGCATGATAGATTGATGAATGGTGCAGTATCGTCTGCTTACTGCCTGTCCACGGGTCGAATATATAAGCTTCACTGGCTGTAAACATCAACAATACCGCCTCGCCGTGCCAGTTGCCTGTATCAACAAAGATCACATCTTTCGGCAATACCTGGTCAACCAGAGCCTCAGCGTAATCGTTACTAGCCCTATAACCAGCAACCCGTCGCTCTCTCTCAGAGACAACACTGAATACAAAAACGTCAGCCCGTGATTGCGTCTGTTTGCGTACGGTAACAACGGTTTGACTCAAGGCGGTACCGCTTTCAATATTCACCAGGTCAAAAAAACCGTGTGACGGTAGCGATACCAGGCAGATCCAGGCCAGTAAACTACATCTCGCGAAATGCAAACTCAACTATCCCTATTCCCGAGCGAAGTGCTCGATAGCATTGTACAGTAGTTTAGTTCTAGTTAGTTCCCGTCCCATAAGTAGGCATTTTCAACCAATTATCACAACATCTGTAAACTGTTAGTTATATGAAACAATCACCTACGAGGGAAGTATATGTGCCAAGCGTACCCATCCCAACCTTTTGATTTGTGACCAAACATTTTTACTACGTCGCAACTACTGTGCTAAAAAAGCTATTATGGATGGGCACCAGTTAGTGGAGGGCGTCTTTTTACACTTCTGACCATCAGCAAACTGTCCACAAGCGGTGAATGCGCGTAAACTTCGCGACGGCGACTTTCTTTAGCTCCACAACCCCGCAGCGATTTGACACAAATAGCGACCAATTAGCGATTTGGCACAAATAGCGACCAAGCAGCGATTTGGCACAAATAGCAAATAACATGATGTAAACAGTGTATGCAGCCGTTCCAAAAACTACTTGAACGATACAATAAACTTTCAATTTCTGAGCAATTCATTTTGCGTGTCTTCTCGGTAATCTACGAGCCCGTCAACCAGACGACCGTGAACAATATTCTTACTGCATTGCAGAAAGCGGCAACGACTTTCAAGGCTTCAGGTACAGTGCTAGATCAGACGCTAAAGCAGAAACTGGAAACCCGTGGTCTCATCAACATCAAGGCTGGCAAGATAAAGTGCGAAGCCTCAATCGAGGAATGGCTCACCCACGAAGCGGTCATGAATGGCGAGTTTGAGATAATAATGACCATAGCTCTGAATCAGGTCCCATTGACCCTTGGAGATTATTTTTATAGCAGAAGCACCTACGAATCAGCGAGAAGACTGCGTTATGCCCTGCACAGTCGGGACGACGACTTGGTGTTTAAACTTCTCCAGATCAGTGATCCCTACCAGAAGCCCAAACCCGAACGTGAACAGGATCTACTGGCGGTCTGCACCAACCCACTTTACACCGCCTGGTTTGCAGAGTTGCATCCGGCTATTCAATTTCAGGTGCTAAGACCGATTCTGGAATCAAGTGCGATTAGCTGGACCGACTCCCGACCATTTTTTGACTTACTCACCTCGCAAATGAAATCTACTCAAAATTCACCGTCACAGGTACTGCAATTGCACGCTGAACAGTGCCTCGTGCGTGGTGATTGGCGATCCCTGGAGGAGGACCTGGCAAAGCTGAATACAGCCAATGGCGACATGCTTGGCGCCTGCCTCGTATTCTTGCGGGGTGATGCCCAGACAGCCGTGTCTGTATTTCAGACAGCACAGGCACGGATACGTAAAGAAACCAGGAAAAAACGCATGGGCATTCCGGGGCTTGCCGGGGTTATCTACCTGCTTGCTCTCTTGAATGACCAGTCTCCTGGTAACTCTGTGCTGGCCGAGCAGCAGGTCAATGTCATTGACAAGCAAAAGATACCTGACCTCTACAACAATGCCATGTGGCGGTTGAAGGTTGCCAGGGAGGTGAACGAGACCAAACGCACCTTCGACGAAAGAGTATTGCAAATCAGCTACCGCTACATCGATCCGCTGAGCTATTTGCTGGTCGGTTTGTCTTTATATTGGAATGATATCAGCCCGGACAAGGCATTTCTTGACCGTCTAAAGAAAAATAACGAAACAGCCAGAATATCAGGCTACGACTGGTTTGCCTTCCAGTCTGACCAGCTCCTGGCCAAGTTCGAAAACAAACTTCCCATCCCAGATGAAAAATGGGGAAGGACGTTCACTGAAGTCCTGCCACGACTTGAAAACTGGGAAAGGTCTTTGAATGCCCTCACCCAGGTTGTTGCACCCCAGATGAGTCCGATGTCCAAAAAAGCTGAGGCTGAAATGCGATTGGCATGGTTTGTAGAGAACGATCTGGATTATTTCAGCCTGCAGCCAAAGGAGCAAAAGCGAAAGAAAAACGGCTCATGGACTGCTGGAAGAAAAGTCGCTCTAAAACGGCTGGTAGAAGACCAGGATTCCTTTGGCTATCTCTCTGATGCCGATAGAAAAATATGCCAGAGTATTCGCGAAGAACGTGACTACAGCTACTATGGCCCCAAGCATAGTTATTCCCTTGAAGGTACAGGCCCCCTACTGGCGGCAATCGGACATCCGTACCTGTTCAAACACAATGAACCAGGCTTGAGGATGGAGATTCAGGAAGGTAATCCGGAATTGATCGTTTCCGAACAGGGGCACACTATCCGCCTGTCGCTCGAGCCCTATCCCATGCATTACGAAGATGGCCTTGTCATAGAACATGTGCCAGGGAGGCTTCGAATCTATCGTTACACGGAGGAGCTTCTCAATGTCGCTCAGATCCTTACCAACGAGGGCTTGCAGGTGCCCCAATCAGCGAAGGAAAAAGTACTGGAAAGTGTTTCTTCAATCGCACCCTTGCTGACCGTTCACTCTGATATTGCCGGTATGTCCCCCACCACGGCAGAATTTGTCGAGCCGGACACGAGGCTCTTTATCCATCTCCAGCCTTTATCCTCGGGTTTGCGACTGAGCTTTCACAGTCAGCCATTTACAATCGGACCGGTACTTACACCTGGTCAGGGGGGTGAGAGTATATTTGCCGAGATTGACGGCAGACAACAACATACCCGCCGTGACCTCAATGCCGAAACCCAAAAAATGGAATCTGTGCTGGCAGCTTGCCCGACGCTCTATGAGGTTTCACCGGGTGAGTGGCGATGGGAAGAAACAGATGACGCCCTGGAGGGACTGTTGACATTACAATCCCTGGGAGACGACCTGGTTCTGAACTGGCCAGAGGGCAAACAGTTAAAACTCAGCAAATCTGTTGGTATATCTCAAATGTCCGTTTCCCTGCGGCGGAAGACGGATTGGTTCGAACT
The DNA here is from genome assembly GCA_029941905.1 of Pseudomonadales bacterium. GTDB lineage: Bacteria > Pseudomonadota > Gammaproteobacteria > Pseudomonadales > Azotimanducaceae > JAHRVQ01. Next base: position 84,449 of record JAPYTQ010000002.1, read on the forward strand.
CGACGGTGAACTCGAAGTAGATACCGGCCAGGTGTATTCGATGAAGGTTCTGATGGAACTGATTGATTCCAGTACCGGCCGATTCATACAACTGGCAGATGGTGAGTTTCTCACCCTGACCACAGAACTCCGCAGCCGCCTGGAGGACCTGAACAGCGTCGAACACAAGGGCCGGGTCCATGCACTCAATGCAAGAAACCTGGAAGAGAGCATTGATGGCATGTCCATCGACGCAGACAACGCCTGGCAAGCACTGCAGGATCGTTTGCGGCATGCCCAGGATCTTGATCCACAGATTCCCTCTACCGTGCAGGCCGAACTCCGGGACTATCAATTGCAGGGATTCAAATGGCTCGCGAGACTTGACGCCTGGGGCGCAGGTGCTTGCCTCGCCGATGATATGGGATTGGGCAAAACCCTCCAAGCGCTCGCACTCATGGTTGACAATGCCAACCGAGGGCCAAGTCTGGTCATCGCACCCACATCCGTGTGTACCAACTGGATCGAAGAATCGGTTCGATTTGCCCCCACTTTGAATCCTATTCGCTTCGGTGAGTTCGATCGAGGTAAAACCCTCAACCATTTACAATCCTATGACATCTTAGTTTGCAGTTATGGCCTGTTGCAGACCGAGGCTAACGCACTACAGGCGATCCATTGGAATACCATCGTCGCAGATGAAGCCCAGGCTTTTAAGAATGCAACAACCAAGCGGTCGAAAGCTGTTATGGGACTTAATGCTGACTTCAAGATGATCGCGACGGGTACCCCTATAGAAAACCACCTTGGCGAATTGTGGAATCTGTTTCAGTTTATTAATCCCGGCCTGCTGGGAACCCGGGATGTTTTTAATGATAAGTACGCCTATCCCATCGAAAATCAGAAAGACCTCAAGTCAAGCGCTGCCCTGAGAAAGCTGATCAGCCCATTTATACTACGTCGGCTAAAACGAGACGTACTCACCGAGCTGCCACCACGAACGGAAATTACTATCCGGGTGGAACCTAACCCCGAAGAAACGGCACTGTACGAGGCGCTGCGAACCGAGGCAGTCGAACAGTTAAGCAGCAAGGACCTGAACCCAAACCAGCAGAGATTCCAGGTGCTGGCAAGTATTACCAAACTGCGACGGGCAGTGTGCAACCCGAATATGATCATCAAAGGTGCCAACCTGCCTTCTGCAAAGCTTGAGGCATTTGCCGAAATTCTTGATGAACTGCTGGAGAACAAACACAAAGCACTGGTGTTCAGCCAGTTTGTCGAACACCTGTCACTCATTCGAGGCTACCTGGACCGGCGCGGTATAGACTACCAGTACCTGGACGGCTCAACGCCGGTAAAAAAACGTAAGCAAGCTGTAGATGCATTTCAGGCTGGTGAGGGAGAGCTGTTTCTTATCAGCCTCAAGGCAGGTGGTATTGGACTGAACCTGACGGCTGCTGACTACGTGATTCATATGGATCCCTGGTGGAACCCTGCCGTCGAGGATCAAGCCAGCGATCGGGCGCATCGCATTGGCCAGATGAGACCCGTGACAGTCTACCGTCTGGTGGTGAGCAATACCATTGAAGAGAAAATCGTTAAACTGCACGAACAAAAAAGAGACCTCGCTGACAATCTGCTGGAAGGCACCGAGGTCAGTGCGAAAATGTCGCTGAACGATATGCTGGATTTGCTAAGTCAATGACTGCTCGAAAACTGGTAGTCGTAATAGTTCGCGAGAGCCAAACCTTCTGCGACGCTGGTAAAAGGGTCATGCTCTGTCACCTTTCCAGGAAACTTTCGCTCCATTAGACTTCTTACCGCTGCAATTTGAGAAGAACCACCTGTTCGGATCACGACATCAATATCGTCGGGTGAAATGTTGGCGTGCTCTATCACTTGGTCAACTATCTGATCGATATCAGCCAGCATGGGCGTCATCATCCTTTCAAATTCACTTCGCGTGAAAACCACGGAAACATCCAGCTCTGGGATATCCAGGATCGTCTCTTCCGATTCAGACAGGGCAACTTTCGCATCCTTGATCGACTGAAAAGCGAGGTAGCTGTAGTTGTGACTGATCAGGTCATCAAGCCGGGAAAATTTTTCTGCCAGTCTACCCCCCTGGCGAATACAATCTGCAACCTTCGAGCGATAGTGATTCTGGTTCAATGTATAGGTCACAGCCCAGTTGAGCAGTTTGTCCTCAAATTCATCGAAGGGGAATTCGTTTTCAATCACGCGACCGTCGGAGACCCTGGACCATATCTCACCCTTGCCTAGCAACGGGAACAACAATTCCTTAAATATCAGTTGATCAATATGATCACCACCCAGCGACATTCCGGCAGTAGCGAGCACATTGAATTCCACACCGGTGAACTCAACAACGCTGAGATCCAGTGTACCTCCGCCAAAATCCAGGGTCAGTGCCCTGCCTGATTCGCCTCTTGATTCTTCATGCAAATAGCTCAATGTGGCTGCGATCGGTTCCGGGTAAAACGAAACAGTTCTAAATCCCGCATAGTCACAGGCTTCCTCCAGGCGAGACAACCCCAGATCATTTCGAAATTCGTTCTGGCCCTCGAAATTGACAGGATGTCCAAAGTGGATGTCGTAGTCAGCCTCCGGCAAGCACCTGGCTAGTGCCTCCCGAATGTGAATCAGGATTGGCGTGACTAAAGCCACAAGCCGAAAAGGATGACTAAATACCATCAGGCGTTTCAAGGATTGATTACCTAACAATCTCTTTATGCCACGAAACAGCCTCCCTGGTAATCCACGATCAATGATTGATTCTCCATAGGTGTTCATCAACGCCACTTCGTGTTCTGAATTTGGGTCATTGACATCGCGACCCTCTACCAGCATAGAGGTTTTCGCTATAACCTCCGGCGTGAGTTCGACAATGCGGTCCCGGTTTTCTTCAATATATTGTCGCACTGCGGCTTCACCAGTGGTCGACGCCAGTTCGCGATCAAGGTGAGTTGCGGTGGGCATTATGTTTTCGGATGTTTCAAGTTTTACGAGCCGCACTCGCTCCCCATCGAACCAGGCAGCGGCTGAGTTCGAGGTACCAAAGTCTATTCCTACACCAATCATAAGATACTGAATAATAAAGAATTTTTAGAATTGTAAAATCAAAAAGGTTTGCCATTAACGCATATTTTTCGATGCTTTCCAAACGGATTTTTGTGTTAAAATATTACAGCGCCAAAAAATAAATCGTTAGGCCACCTCCCTTTCCCCTCGGAGACCCAGTGTGAAAATAGGAATTTCGATTACCAGCGCTTATCAAACAACAGATGTCAGAAGTGGTGCCCAACAAATGATTGCCCGTGCCAGCGCTGCATGTGAGGCAGGACTTGATTCTCTTTTTGTTGGTGATCATCATGTTGTACCCTCGCCCTATTACCAAAACACACCCGTGTTGGGGCGCCTTCTGGCGGAATGGGGAGAAAAACCGGCAGGTGCCCTCTTCCTCCTTCCACTATGGAACCCCGTTTTGGTCGCAGAGCAAACTGCCACTCTGGCGTGCATTTCAAAAGGGCCATTTATCCTTCAATGCGGCTTGGGTAGTGGCAGGCAGCAGTTCAAGGCAATGGGCATGAACATAAAGAATCGACCTTCTGCATTCGAACAATCCATAAATACCCTGCGTGACTTGTGGCGTGGTGAGTCAGTCACTCTCGATGGTCGCTGGAAGTTTAGCAACGCCAGAATATCTCCATTGCCTCCGGTGCCAATCAAAATCTGGATTGGTGCGTCTGCCGAAGTGGCCATCGAGCGAGCTGCGAAATTAGGCGATGCCTGGCTCGGGGACCCCAGCCAAACCCTTGAACAAGCAGAAACCTCCATGGAGATTTACCAGCGGGCCTTACAAAAACATGCCAGGCCTGTTCCCAACACCATCGCCATACGCAAGGATATTTACGTTGCCGCGAGCCAGGATGAAGCGACCCTTGTCAGGCAACAAGTGGCTGAGGAAGGCTATCGTGGTTTTAACACCGGGGCCCTGGTCATTGGTGATGTCTCTGAAGTCGCCGACCAGTTTCGGCAATTGGGGAATCTGGGTTACACCGATATTATCGTCAGAAACTTACAAACAGATCCGGATAAAGCCATATCCTCGATTAACAGATTGGCCCAGGTTCGATCGATGCTGGGTTAACCGCGACCAGTGACTGCTGCCCTTTGGATGTCAGTGACCCTGGTATCATTTTGTTTGATGGCTGTTGCGGCCCGTGAACTGAGCGGTGAAATCAACACGTTCCAGATTCTTTTTTGTCGAAGTCTGCTTGGCCTGGTGGTTGTATCAGCCGTGATGGTGATAACCCGACAACGGGGACTGTTCAGTTCCAGGCGCGTCGGATTACATGTTTTCCGCAATCTATTTCACTTTGCAGGACAATATGGCTGGATCACCGGTATCGGTCTGTTGCCTCTGGCTGAGGTATTCGCGCTTGAGTTTACGGTACCGATCTGGACCGCAATTATTGCGTCGATCTTCCTGAAAGAAAGACTAACTCTGAAGCGAACGGTGTCGATTGGCCTGGGTATGATAGGTGTGCTCATCATTGTAAAACCGGGTCAGGGGATCACTAGCAGCGCCTCATTTATCGTACTCGCCGCAGCCGTCTGTTATGCAGTCGCACATACCTCTACAAAATCGTTGGCCGCCACAGAAAAACCTGCGACGGTTCTGTTGTTTATGTGTCTTGTCCAATTACCTATGGGTTTGGCTCTGGCTATTTCTGAATGGCAGTGGGCAAATCAGGTTCAGTGGATCTGGTTATCCGTTATCGGCATTACAGCGCTGACAGGTCACTATTGCATGACCAGGGCCATGGTCCATGCAGAAGTGGGCACCGTGTTAATGCTGGACTTTCTTCGTCTGCCCATGATTGCCACAATCGGCGTCATGCTCTACTCAGAAAGCTTTGAAGTTACACTCATCATAGGTGGTGGGCTGATGCTTTTTGGCAACTGGCTTAACCTTTTTCAGAGAAACAACCCCTGGCAGAGATTGCGCAGCAGCTGATACCCCGCCGAGCATTATTGGTATGCCTTATCGGCTGGCGTAACAAAAATGCTCAGTGGCCTAGTACAACGCAGGACGCAATGATACATTGCTGAATTGTCGTGAAAAGCAAACGGGTATTTAACTTGTTATGACCAAAACACTTTCGCCGGATGTCGTGGTGGTTGGCGCTGGTAATGCTGCCTTGTGTGCCGCACTGGCCGCAGAGGAAAAAGGGCAGTCAGTGCTGGTGCTGGAACGAGCGCCTGAAGCCGAAAGAGGAGGCAATTCACGCTTTACCGCAGGCGCAATGCGCGTAGTCTACGACGACGTATCTGACCTGCAGCAACTCATGCCGGAACTCACGGAGTCAGAGATTGCCAACACGGATTTCGGTGCCTATACACGGGATGAGTTCTACGATGACATGGGTCGTGTGACGCAGTATCGATCAGACCCCGACTTAACGGAAGCACTCATCGAAGGCAGTTTTTCAACTCTTAAATGGATGAATCGCAAGGGTGTCCGATTTATGCCCATGTACGGGCGCCAGGCCTTTAAAGTAGATGGGAAATTCAAGTTCTGGGGTGGTCTAACTGTCGAAGCATGGGGCGGCGGAGAGGGTCTCATCAGCCAGCTTCATGACGCAGCCTGCAAACGCAATATCCGAATCGAGTACGAAGCCAGAGCACTAAAACTGGTGACCGACGATACCGGCATTACCAGTGTGGAAATTAAGCGTCAGGGTAAGACTGAAATCATCCGGTGCAAGGCGATCATTCTCGCTTCCGGAGGCTTTGAAGCGAACAGTGAATGGCGAACTCGTTACCTGGGGCCAGGCTGGGAGCTGGCCAAGGTACGGGGTACCCGATTTAACACCGGAGACGGGTTGAAAATGGCCATTGATATTGGAGCCGCAACGACTGGAAACTGGTCGGGGTGTCATGCCGTTGGATGGGATCGAAATGCACCGGAATTCGGAGACCTTGATGTGGGCGACGGATTTCAAAAACACTCCTACCCGCTGGGGATTATGGTCAATGCCAACGGCGAGCGTTTTGTAGATGAAGGCGCTGACTTTCGAAACTATACCTACGCAAAATATGGACGAGAAGTTTTAATGCAACCCCAGCAATTCGCCTGGCAGGTATTCGATGCCAGGGTGGCAGATTTGCTTAGAGATGAATACAGGATCCGTCAGGCAACCAGGGTGCAGTCCGATACGCTCGACGGTCTGGCTGACAAACTCGAAGGGGTCGACGGGCAGGTATTCCTGGATACGGTATTGAAATACAACAACGCCATCGATGCTGAAGTGAAATTTGACCCAACAGTAAAAGATGGCCGCGGAACCGAAGGTCTCAAAATCAACAAATCAAACTGGGCAAATCCACTGGATATGCCTCCCTACGTTGCCTATCAGATTACCTGTGGTATCACCTTCACCTTCGGGGGTCTCAAAGTTGATAAATATGCCCAGGTTATCGATGATGATGGTCACGTGATCCAAGGGCTCTATGCGGCGGGCGAACTTGTCGGCGGTCTTTTCTACTTTAACTATCCCGGCGGAACTGGTCTGACATCCGGCGCTGTGTTCGGTAAGATTGCCGGTGCCAGTGCGGGAGATTACCTAAACAAATCATGACGCTCTCTACGGACCATCCCGCCCCCCGATGCAACTGGTTTTCGCGATGGCTTGGACGTTCGATAATAAAAGTCGCAGGTTGGAAGGTTGCAGGAGGTGTACCTCAAAGCAAGAGTATGATAATTATCGCTGCACCCCATACCAGCAACTGGGATCTCTTTTTTCTGCTGGGTGCCGCCTATACATTCCATCTACAAATCCACTTCCTGATTAAGAACAACCTCTTCGTACCGGTTGTGGGATCAATACTGTCCTTTTTAGGTGGTATCCCGGTGGATCGATCAGGCGCCCACAATTTAGTGGCAAACCTGGTGGCTCGCATCAACGCCTCCGACGGCCTCTCCCTGGTTATACCCCCTGCCGGAACGCGGAAGTACACCGACTACTGGAAATCCGGGTTCTACCGGATCGCGCTGGAGGCGAACATCCCGATCGTTTGTGGCTACCTTGATTACGCAGAAAAGGAAGCGGGTCTCGGCCTCTCTTTCTATTTATCCGGCAATATGACCGAGGATATGGATCGAATCCGCGAATTTTATGCGCCGAAGACAGGTCGGTTTCCTGACAACACCAGCCGGATCATCCTCAGGGAAGAAGGATAGGAATATTCGCCTGGCCTTGTACCTAACCGGAACTTCTTCAACACCCGCTAGTGGTCAAATATGATGACACTTCGGGCAACTTCTCCGGTTTTCATATCCGCGAATGCATCGTTGATCTTTTCAAGGGGAAGGCGCTTCGATATCATTTGATCCAAATGCAGTTTTCCCTGTAGATAAAAATCGATAAATCTGGGCATATCTACCCGAAAACGATTAGAGCCCATCATCGATCCCTGGATTTTCTTCTCCTGTAAAAATGAAGAACCCGTCAATTCGATTTTTACGCCCACGGGGATCATGCCAATAATGGTCGCTGCACCGCCTGGTCGGATCATGCTGAAGGCCTGCTCGGCTGTTTGTTTCAATCCGATGGCCTCAAATGAATACTGCACCCCCTGGCCGCCAGTCAGTTCCCGGACCTGGTCGACCACATCTCCCGTACTGCCGTTGACAACATGGGTGGCACCAAAGTCTTTCGCCATTTCGAGTTTCGAGTCCACCATATCTACCGCGATTATTTTTCCTGCACCAGCCAGTGCCGCGCCGTTGATGCACGACAGACCCACCCCACCGCAACCAATGACTGCCACTGAGGATCCGGGTTCAACCTTGGCGGTATGGAATACCGAACCCACACCGGTGGTGACCCCACAGCCAATCAGGGCAGCCCGGTCTAAAGGCATATCATCTCTGATTTTAACCAGTGCATGCTCATGAATCAGCATCTGTTCTGCAAACGAGGATAGATTGGCAAACTGATGGACGATGTTTCCTTCCTTGGCAAGTCTGGGCTCTTCGTCATGACCACGACGGGTTTCCGAGCTGCTACAAAGTGACATATGGCCCGTGAGGCAACTTTCACAGTGCCCGCAAAACACAGAAAGGCATGTAATAACATGATCTCCGGGCTTGACATAGGACACGTCGGAGCCGACCTGTTCCACAATCCCCGCAGATTCATGACCCAGTACCATGGGCGACTGGCCAGGGTACAATCCCTCGATAAAATGCAGGTCACTATGGCAAACCCCTGCTGCAGCTGTTCTGACCAGCACTTCCCGGGGGCCCGGTTTTGAAATCTGAATGTCTTCTATTTCCAGTGGTTGACCCACTTCACGAAATACCGCTGCTTTCATATCTACCTCCTGTTTGAATTGTGCCTATCGGCAATAGTCCTCAAGCTTGATACTATACCCAATCCCTCATGGCTTCATACATTATGCCTACCCTCGTCACAGGATTCTCCCCATTCGATGGTAGAAACGTCAATTCATCCTGGGTTGCAGCCTCAAGCCTCCGTGACGTGGCGACACTCAGAATTCCCGTCGTCTGGGGAAAACCGCTGGAGTTACTTCAAGCAGCCATTGCAGAATTTGAACCCAACATTATCATCAGTATGGGTGAAGGCAAGGAAGAATATTTCCATATTGAGACTGTCGCCAGAAACAAACGCAATCCGCGACAGGACAACAACGGTCAGCTTCCATCCACACCGATCATCACCGGCGCGCCAGACACCCTCCAGGCCACTATTGACAGCACTGCGCTTCACCACGCGCTTAAAGCGGAACAAATACCCGTGAGGATTTCTAATGATGCCGGTGGTTTTCTATGCGACGAAACACTCTACGTCCTGGAAATGATGAAACTGCAACGGCCGGTGGTGGAGACTGTTGTATTTGTTCACCTGCCACCTTTCGGCACACGGCTTGTTTACAAGGGCGAACAATGTACCTGCGACCCGGTTATTTTGTCGGACTTTGCAAACTGCCTTCTGGCCAGTGTCGAGGAACTTCACTCGAAAAAAGGGGTTTTTAGCTGATCGGTTCCAAATTGACAGACACCTGGGCATTTTTCTTAACTTCCCCTCTTCGCAACGCGTTGAAAACAATGGATAATGCCAGCAAAATAGTTTCTAAAAAGAAAGGATAAGCCATGCAGTGCCCCAAATGTAAATCGCCGATGGAAGAGCAGACTCTTAGTACATTGGAGGGTAACGTCACCGTCGATCGATGCGTTACCTGTAAAGGTCTGTGGTTCGATATCGGCGAAGCTGAGACCCTGAAAAGAAAGTGGATGTCTGATCATGTCGACACCGGGGACCCCACCATCGGTCGGGAGCAGAATAAAATTCGCGACATTTGCTGCCCGCGATGCGGCGACCCCATGGAAAAACTACAGGACCCCGTGCAAACCCATATCGAGTACGAGGCTTGCGAAAAGCACGGTATGTATTTGGATGCAGGGGAATTTACCGACTACAAGCACGAAACGCTCATGGATATTTTTCGTGATTTCATATTCATGCTGAAGAAGGCTTAGGTGCGTTTAACTGCCTTTTCCGACTGCAGGGAACCAAGTGAATGAAGTAATAACCGCCAGATCATGGCACAGAGTTCAGGTGTTGGGTCATTTGCTGGGGGAAACCATGACAGCCCAGTATGGCCAGGATTTTCTCGACAAAATAGAGGAAATTCGACTGCTTGCCAAAGTTCGGCGTAAGGGTGGCGAAGCCAATACATCATTGCAGCGAGTTCTCGCTGCCCTGAGCGATGACGACATGATTTCTGTTGCCCGCGCATTTAACCAGTTCCTCAATCTCGCAAACATTGCCGAACAGGCAGAAACGACCGACGAGCAAACCGCCACCTATCCAGAGAACTCAACCCTAAAGGGCGTCTTCGACCGACTGGCTCGCGAAATCGATGATAAGCAGCGCATTGTCGACACCGCATCAAAGATCAGGTGCGAACTCGTACTGACTGCCCACCCAACTGAAATTACGCGACGAACCTTGATTCAAAAGTACAACAGAATTGCATCTCGACTGGTGTCTGTGAATGAAGAGGATGTCCTGAGCGCGACAGACAGGATGGAGTTGGAACGCCTGATCGCAGAAGTCTGGTACACCGACGAAATCCGAACCGAGCGCCCAACACCCCAGGATGAAGCTAAATGGGGCTACGCAGTCATCGAACACTCGTTTTGGGAAGCTATTCCGATTATCTGGAAAGGGCTGGACAAGCTGCTACAAGACACAACCGGTGAAAAATTGCCGCTCTCAGCAACACCAATTCGGGTGTCCTCGTGGATGGGAGGGGATCGCGACGGCAACCCTAATGTGACTGCAGAAGTAACTGAAGAAGTGATCAACCTCGCCAGATGGATGGCGGCTGATCTGTATATAAGAGACCTCGATGAGCTGCTGGCGCAACTTTCGATGACACAGTGTAATGACGAGGTCAGGGAAATCTGCACCGAGGAAACACATGAACCTTATCGCGTCGTATTAAGAAATTTAAGAGATAACCTGAAACAAACTCGCCTCTGGTCAATCACCGATGCGGCTCCTGCAGGCAATCTGATTCTGACGAGGGAGCAACTGTTCAAACCACTCTATCTTTGCTACAAGTCGTTGCATGAATGCGGCATGCAGATCATTGCCGAAGGGTTACTAAAAGAAACACTGATTCGCATTTCTACCTTCGGCGTAACCCTGGTTGACCTGGACATTCGCCAGAATGCAGAAAAGCACACTGAGCTACTGAACTCACTGACCGAGTATCTCGAACTCGGCAGCTATGCCGCCTGGCCTGAAAGGGCGCGGCAGGATTTTCTACTCACCGAGCTGGAAAGCAAACGCCCCTTGATCCCGGAACATTGGCAACCCGGTGCAGAAAATCAGGAAGTGCTGGATACGTTTCGTCTTATTGCCAACTGCCAGGCAGAAGGAGTTTCGAGCTATATTATATCGATGGCAAAAAACCCTTCCGATGTTCTTGCAGTGGTGCTGCTGCTAAGAAAATGTGGTGTCGATTGGGAAATTCCAGTGGTGCCTTTATTTGAGACTCTGGATGACCTTGAGAACTCAGCCTGGACCCTGGAGAGGCTGTTACGTATCCCCTGGTACACCAACTATATTAAGGGGAGCCAACAGATCATGATCGGCTACTCTGACTCCGCGAAGGATGCTGGTCAGATGGCGGCTGCGTGGGCACAATACCGTGCCCAGGAGGAGTTGGTCCGGGTCAGTGAGAAATATGGCGTTAACCTGACTTTGTTTCACGGCCGTGGCGGCACGGTTGGCAGAGGTGGCGCTCCAGCCAGGGAAGCAATCTTGTCCCAACCACCCGGTTCCGTAAAAAACAGCATGCGAGTCACTGAACAAGGCGAGGTTATTCGGTTTAAGTATGGTTCTCCGGTTCTTGCGCTGAATAGCCTGGATCTGGTTTTAGGGGCAACCCTGGAGGCATCCCTGTTGCCACCGCCACGACCCCTGGATAACTGGCGCAACATGATGGACAAACTGGCGGACGTGGCCAAAGTCAGCTACCGGGAAATGGTACAAAACAATCCACGTTTCGTTGAGTACTTTGAACAGGGCACACCGGAGAATGAACTCTCGCTGTTGGCACTCGGCAGTCGTCCTGCCAGACGACCTGCCCGGGAAGGGGAATCCCGGGGTATTGAAGACTTGCGCGCAATTCCGTGGATTTTCGCCTGGACTCAGAAAAGACTGATGCTACCCGCCTGGCTTGGAACGGATGAAGCATTTAACAAGAATTTTGATGGTAAGAGTCTGCATATTCTTAAAGAGATGATTGAACGATGGCCTTTTTTCCAGACCCAGTTGGACATGCTGGAAATGGTTTTGAGTAAGGCGGATGCCGATATTGCACGGCATTATGACGAAGTTCTCGTGCAGGAGAATTTGCGGCCCATGGGCGAGGAATTCAGGCAACGTATGCTGGGTCTTATCGACAATCTTAACAAAATGAAAGGTCAGGAATCACTGCTGGAAAATTCACCTGGTATCAAGCGTTCACTGGAACTTCGAAATACCTATACGGACCCGTTGCATTTTCTACAAATAGAACTGATGTCCCGTTGCAGACAGAGTAGCGAGGAGTCCCGCGAGAAGATTGACAAGTCGCTCCTTGTTACCATTGCTGGCATCGCCGCGAGTATGAGAAATACCGGTTAGGGAATAGCCATTAGCTGCATTCGATGTCTATGTTACTGGCAGCGGTCATCGCCTTGCTTTTCGCCTGATCTATATCTTTACCCAACGCCAGCGCGACACCCATCCGGCGTCGACCTGCGACTTCCGGCTTACCAAAAATTCTAACCTGGGTATCTGGTTCTTCCAACGCCTTTTCAATACTGTTGTAAGTAACTAATGACGACTCGCCTTCTGCCAGAATGACACAGGAAGCAGCAGGGCCAAATTGTCGAATTCCGGGAATCGGAAGCCCCATTATCGCCCTGACATGCAACGAGAACTGTGACAGATCCTGCGAGATCATCGTCACCATACCGGTATCATGTGGCCTTGGAGATACCTCACTGAATATCACCTCGTCCCCGACGATGAACAGTTCTACCCCAAAGATACCGAAACCGCCGAGTGCCTCGGTTACTTTCATGGCAATTTCTTGCGCATTTTGGCGAGCCTTGTCACTCATTGGCTGCGGTTGCCACGACTCCCTGTAATCTCCATCTTCCTGACGATGTCCGATGGGCTCGCAAAAAGTTGTGCCACCCTTGTGACGCACCGTCAGCAGGGTAATTTCATAATCAAACTCAACAAAGCCCTCAATAATGACACCTCCGGCACCGGTCCTGCCACCGGATTGCGCATAGGACCAGGCGTTGGCTACATCCCCGACTTCTTTTAACAGGCTCTGCCCTTTCCCCGACGACGACATTATCGGCTTGACGATACAGGGCAGGCCAATTTTGCCAACGGCTTCACGAAATTCTGATTCTGTATCAGCAAATTCAAATGGTGAGGTCCGGAGCCCCAGAGTCTGCGCTGCCAGACGTCGAATTCCTTCCCGGTTCATGGTTAACCGGGCAGCCTCGGCGCTCGGTATTACGTTATATCCTTCACTCTCCAATTCAACCAGGGTGCCCGTACTAATGGCTTCAATCTCGGGGATAATATAATCAGGGTTTTCCTTTTCAATAATTTCCCGCAACGCCTTTCCATCCAACATGGAAATAACATAGGAACGATGTGCAACCTGCATTGCGGGAGCATTTGCGTAACGATCCACCGCGATAACCTCTACACCATAACGCTGCAGTTCAATCACAACTTCTTTACCCAATTCGCCGCTCCCGCAGAGCAATGCCCGCGTAGCAATGGACGACAGTGGAGTGCCGACTGATGTCATGTTCAATCCTTATGTAGTTAAACGCCAATTGGCTGAAGATTATCAAACGTCTCGCTACAACTCCAGATTGATTTCTGCGCGGATTTAATTGTATTGACAGGGCACTCCCCCAGGATCGAAAACTGTCCCAATATTGCACCCGCAGACCAGCTCAATAGTATTCCCGCCAATAACTATGGGTGCCACAATATTCCACCTCGACTCAAATAATGGTTGCTGGAGTCAGCGACGCAGGCGGTACGTCAAACACACCCGTGCTGGGGTCGACCATTGGTGACAAGTTCGACGAAACAGTCACCCGCATTGGGGACAGGGAAGCCGTCGTATCCATTAAGGTACCCAGATATATTCGATTCACAGACGAGTTCCCATGACGGTAACCGCCAAGGCGCAGAAGTTTAAAATGCGTGAAGTCAGTATCAGCGAGTTGGGTCTTGAGGAATTGGGTACTGGGTGAGTATTTTGTGTCTATGCGCAGGAGTTAGCTTGGGCGGCTCGTCAACAGAAAACGCTGGTAAATACAAGGATTCGTAAATACAAGAGCTCGTAAATACAAGGGCTCGTAAATACAAAGGGCTCCTTACGATTTTTGTTGGCTTCGAACCTCATTATTCTTGTTACCCAGCGTAATATGCTTCGGTCCAGAAAGGTTGGTTTGCCCGGACACGCCAGTGGGTATCATTTGAATTTCACCGCCAGATTTCAGAAAAACAGCTGTCTGCTCTTCGATAGAAAGTTCTGGCACAACAGCCTTTGATTTCTTTGCCATATTAGTCTTTGGAACTCTGAAATAAGGCATTATACATCAATTACACCGTTTTTGTTGTTGCTTGCACTAGACAGGCTCCCCTAATGCCCTTGCCCTCTCAAGACGCGTGGCTTCATCTTCAGGCAAATACTTCATCGCGACAATCAGGCAACCGATGGTGATAACGAAAATGAACATGGAACACGCCATAGCCAAACGCAGCGAATCGGCTTCTCCCATCCCGTTGGCGCCAAAAACATCACTCATCTGACCAATTACATAAGGGCCGAGAGCCAGGCCAATAAAGGTGTTGACCAGAATATAGTATGCGCCCGCCACTGCCCTCATCCTTGGCATCACAAGATCGCTCGCCGTACTCGGGGGAATTCCGGCCCACAATGCGCTGGGAATGTGATAGAAAAAATTTAGCCAAAATGCAGTGACCAAACTGTCGGTGTAAATCATCCACAAAACCATGGGAATAGTTCCACCAACGACCAGAAACCCAATCATCAGCCGCCCCGTCGGAAACCTCTGTTTTAGTTTGTCCGCCAGGTATCCCCCGCTGGTGACTGCTATCAAACCACCGAGGGCACTGCCACCGCCTATATAAAGACCCACTTCTGCTGCGCTGGCACCGTGCACCCGCATGAGTAAAGGTGCGGTCCAGAACCCGACACCGTAGGTAACAAAAGCAATCGTCGGAAAGGCAATCAGCGTGAAGATAAACGCCTTGGAATGAAACATCATGCCAAAGGTTGCCGGATCACGTTCTTTTAGCGACTGCGCCCATGAAAAAGTGACATAGATGCCAAACCCAATCGCAATCCACTGCATGACGCTACCCGTCAGCCAGATCAACGCCATCGCTGCCAGCACAATAGCCAATGCAAAGGCCAGGTTGAGTTTTAAAGACGCCTTGTGTCTAACAATACTAATGAGGTTGAGAGGCGGCAGTACTGAAGCCAGTTCGGCTCCCAGCAATTTGAACGGCGCCGGGTGCGGCTTTGTGGCTAATCCTTCACTGGCACCCCTGACAGGTTCTCTTAGTGTTCGTACCCAGATCGCCATCAGGATACCTGGTAAACCAACAGCCATGAAAGCTACCTGCCATCCCTTTAACCCGAATGGCGCGTCCGTCGGGTAAGTCGCCGCCCAGTAGTCCAGAATATAGCCGCCCAGGAATAAACCAATACCGGCACCGATATAAACACCGGCGGAATAAATCGCAATCACCGTCGCCCGTTGATGCACCGGGTAATAATCCGATAGCAACGAGTAAGCTGCCGGGGACGCACTGGCTTCACCAATACCAACCCCAACGCGAAATGCCGCCAAAGCCGGAAAAGAGCGTGCTGTACCGGATAATGCCGTCATGACACTCCAGAAGAACAAGCCGCCAGAGATCAGGCTACGCCTGACCCAGACATCAGCAAACCTCGCCAGCGGAATGCCAAATACAGCATAAAATACTGCAAACACCGTACCGTACAGGAAACCAATCTGCGCATCGGTTGCGCCAAGATCGGCTTTGATATCCTCCGCAAGGATAGAGAGGATGTTGCGATCAATGAAGTTAAATATGTAAACAAGAACCAGGACAGCCAGTACGTAATTCGCATATGCCCCGCCGGTTTTTGTTTCTGCTGTTTCGTCTATGTCAAGCTCTGTGGCTTCGTTGGCACCTCTTTCGCTCATACTTTCCCCTGAAATCTGTCACACAGGCAGCCTTATTTTTTTTGGTTATCAAAGACGCTGCTGTTGTAAAGCAAGGCTGCTCTATTTAGGCCTTCAAATCAAGGTTAGTTACCAAACCGGTATCGAAGCTTAATCACAAAGAAATCTATGATTGGATTCGTTAGCGCATCGTGGAACAAATCCGAAAACTCGGCATCCTCTACAACCAGACTACCGCCCCTGGTGTACACAACAAAAGTCAGACATAGGCGCAATCTCCCATCGATATGAAACTGCGTCGTAACCCGGCTGATGGCAAAATCATCTGAGGCTGCTCCCGGTGGTTTAATAACTGGCACAAGAACGCTTCCCCCATAACATCCCCTTGGGCAGTGCGACACAGATCCCAATTGGTTATAATGCCCTCAGGAGATTCCACAGGTACCCATATTCAATTTAGGCAAACGCATGTTTGAAATACTTAAAGCTTTTCTTAAAACTTTCATTACAGGTTTGATGCTCATTTCCGGCAACGCATCAGCGGATGTACTGAGTAGTATTCTTGAGAAAGGAACCATGAGGGTCGGGGTTGCCTTGTTTGTGCCCCATACAATACAGGACAAAGAATCAGGGGAACTTAGCGGCTTCGAGATCGACGTGGCAGAGAACCTTGCCAGTGATCTCGGAGCAAAAACCGAATTCGAGGTTTACAATTGGGAAGATATTATTCCAGCCCTTGAAAAAGGCGAGATCGATATAATCCTGGGCGGCATGGCAATCACGCCAGCCCGGGCACTGCGGCTTAACTTTACCCAACCTTATTCAGAATCCGGTATCGGGCTTGCTACAAATACCCAGTTAACGAAAAGAATTACCAAACTCGGCGATCTGAACAATTCAAAATACAGCGTAGCCGTGGTGGCGGATACGGTTTCCCTCGATTTCATCAAACGCCACTTTGACAAAATCACAATCAAAACCTATAAAACCAGCGAAGAAGCGGGCAATGCGGTTTCTGGCGGGCAAGCCCATGCTTTTGTCGGATCAGTACCACAGCCCAAGTTTTTGGCCCTCAATAATCCCGGCAAAGTGGATTCACCCCTCAAAAAACCACTACTGCCGTACAAGATAGGTATGGCAGTTAAAAAGGGTGAGCAGCAATGGTTAAATTTTCTAAATTCATGGATCACTGCAAGGCAGGCAGACAACTGGTTGACAGTCAACCAGAAATACTGGTTTGACAGTCTTCGTTGGCAGACGGAGGTAGGGAAGTAAGTGTTAACACTGAATATGATTGAAATTTCCAAGGATCGATGGCTGGTGGCTTTGATTGCCCTGCTCCTCTCTGCATTTGTACTGGCTGAACAGAGCAGTGAATTGTCGACCTACGACGATCTGATGAAAGATACGATCTATGGCGGTGCTGGCCACTGGCGCAGCAAACCGGCATCTACTGAAGACGATTGGCGGTCAGTAGACCAGGAAGAGTTAACATTTAACCATGATGCCGCCAACAATCCAGGAGAGGGTGCCAGGAACAGCAATGATGCCAGGGACAAGTTCAATTTTGAAAATGCTGAACAAGGCTATAGATTGTTCAAAATTGAGATATGACCTGGGTAATCCTAGCTGGCTGCTAAAGACCACCATCTTCACCCCGGCCGAATCGGTATAGCAGGCTGACCGTTGCACTTTGTTGCCTGACATCTGCATCCGGGCTGGTGTGCTGTATCCAGTTGCCATACACAGCCCAGTGATTATTGATCTGGTGGTGTAAACCCAAACCAAATGTCCAAAGAAAGTTCGTTTGATCCCTGTTTTTATCAAATATCTCCTCGCCAATCCCGAAAGTGATGAACGGACGTGTTTTTGATTCTGGTCTAAAGTAATACTGAGCATCCAGGCCATAATTTTCATAGGTAAATGTGTCACCCGTCGGTTGGCTTTTTACCTTGGCGCGGCCGTACCTTAATCGGGTAGAAAAACGCGGCGTGAAATAGAGCCCGAGTGTAAATTCCGGATAGGTACCGGCGTCGAAATTGTCATAGGTGATTAACCCCCAGCTGGGGGTGATCAGCGTCACCAGTTGATCTTCTAATCGGAAGTGTCCCACACCAACGCTGATTCCAACGATCCCCGTATCAACAGGATCATTGGATATAGCCTGGTAACGTTTGTAATAGATCGGTTCGTTACCCTGATTCAGAGTGTACTGGAAATTCAGGCTTAACTGTTTTTCAGTGGGAGCATCAAAGGTGTCACCCATCGGTGCATCCTTGTAACTGATGTAACCGGTACCGGCTGTAATGAGTTGGCGCCCCAATTTGTTGTTGACCCAGCCACTAATCGTGTCAATGGGGTCAAGAAAGAACAACGCCGTACTCCCCCATCTCCTGGACCCCCAAACAGTACCTCCACGCTGCATGATTTGTTGTTCTTTGTTAAACATCCATTCACCAACAACCCAACCAAGGGTGGGAGTAACCACCAGATCCTGGATGGAAGGAATTTCGGCAAATGCCTCTATGCCGTATTCCCACCAGAACGTTGACATCATGAAAGAGTAAAAGGCGGAATCCCACTGACGGTAACCTGACTTTCGGGCTATCTGGTAGTACATGCCACCCTGGTAAGGATGGCCAATATAGTTGTAAAACCAGTGATCCCTGTCCCAGACCGGACCGTCCTTAACATGCTCACCCCACTTCTCATGAAGTGGTTCTCCGGTGTCATCGTCATAGCCCCTGATACTGTCTGGCAGCAGCAACGACGCACCGGCAAGCGTGAACACATAACCAAATATCGATTTACTCTGAGACCAAACACGTTGGCCGTCCTCACCATTTTGGGGATTAAACAGTGAAATACTGTAAGGTGAATCATAGATGGAATTATCAAATTCCAGGTTTTCCCAGCTGGAGTTGCTTGGCAGGTTGACGTAGTCGAATTCATCCTCGGGTTGTGGTTGTTCCATTCGGACAACAGAAGGGGTATCAACAGGTTCCGCAACAACGGAAACCACCTGGAGACAGGTCATGGCAATGAAAAATACAGGATTTCGAAATAATCTATTGATGGTTAGATACTACTTCTTAAGAATCGCGACAAATTTTACAATGATCCGTTTGTTAAACAGTCGTCGCTAGACCGCCAATCAATTACTACGCCTATCGTTCTTATTCTCGGTCAAAAGACTTAACGATACAAGGGGGCGACCTGATGTTTATGGCACTTCAACGAAGCGCCACGCCTGGTTCAGCTTCATCCCATTGTGACGGTAGAATACAGCCTAATACTTCAATCTGAAGATCGCTTCCCTGGCGAAGCAGCAGGCTGATACCGTAAAATGCTTCCTTTCCAACATTAAAATCCAGGATGTCGTTTAGTCGTTCATCTTTAAGCGCGTTCATACAGTTGCTGTGAGTGATCAGGACAATATTCGTACCGGGTCGTTTCTGGCTTTTCATCTTCTCCAACAACTCGTTTCTGCATCCCTCGGCAAGCCATTGCGCAGCTAGCGCCGTATCAGGCTTGACAATTTCTGCCGTCATGGTCGTTCTCAACGCCGGGCTGTGGAGTACATCAACATTGTCGTAACCTAACTTGCGTAATCCGTTCCTGATTTGCCGGGCCTGCTCGATTCCTTCCTCCGTCAGCCATTCGTCGTTCAACGGACACTTTGGATCAGCCGATGTACATTTCTCGGTATGGCGAAGCACGACAAAGATGTCGCCATCGTGCCAGGACTTTTTAATCTCCGAATAGGCCGCCGTCACCATCCCCTCGCATTTGGGCACCAGGCTATCCAGGGCGTAGAATGTGATCACGGACAGAAGTAACAATCCAAGTACCGCAACAGGAAATCGACTATTTTTCAGCAATGTAGATACCATCTCTCGCGGTCGGACACGTTGTGACTGACAAGTTATCGCATATGAATGCCCCCTGCCAGTACCGTGTCCGACCATCTTTTATTGTTTGCGACCGGCCTGGTGGCTCGTGTTACTCTTTGACCCTCTGGTCCTTGATTTGACCTTCGACCTGATGGGAGACGCAGATGCAAGATACTGTTGATGTACTGATAATCGGTGCCGGTGCCTCAGGTGCTGCCATGGCCTGGAGCCTCGCGGATACGAGGATGCGAATCCTTTGCCTTGAGCAAGGCGACTGGATGAATTCGGCCGAGTATCCAACCACGAAACAGGACTGGGAGGTGCAGCAGTTCAAGGACTTTAACAGTAATCCCAACGTTCGCGGGCTGCCAACAGACTACCCGATCAACGACGAGGACTCGCCAATCTCCGTCGTCAATTTCAACGGGGTTGGTGGTGGGACGATACTCTACGCTGCGCACTTCCCCCGCTTACATCCGTCTGATTTCCGAGTAAAGTCGCTGGATGGAGTGGCTGAAGACTGGCCCGTTGATTATTCTCAACTCGAACCCTATTTTAACCAAAATGACCGGATGATGGGTGTTTCTGGGCTTTCCGGAGATCCCGCATACCCTCCCAAACAACCCCCTTTACCCCCTATTCCACTTGGACTTGTCGGAGAAACCATCGCCAGAGGGTACAACAACCTGGGTTGGCACTGGTGGCCTTCAGACAGCGCTATCATCTCCCAGCCCTACCAGGGTCGGGATAAATGCCTGAACCTGGGACCCTGTACTTCTGGCTGTTCCCAGGGCGCAAAATCCAGTGTCGACATCACCTACTGGCCGGAAGCGATTCGGCGCGGAGTTGAACTCAGAACACGCTGCCGGGTGCGTGAAATAACAGTGAATGAAGATGGCATGGCTGACGGTGTGATCTACTACGATGCTGATGGTGTTGAACAACAACAGAAAGCTGAAGTTGTTATAATGGCATGCAATGGTGTTGGCACACCTCGACTTCTGCTGAACTCACGCTCTGATCAATTCCCCGATGGCCTGGCGAATCGTAGCGGTCTCGTTGGCAAGAATCTGATGTTCCACCCCTTTGGTATTGTCCAGGGGGTATTCGAGGAAAAACTGGACAGCCACATCGGTCCCCAGGGTTGCTGCATACTGAGTAAGGAGTTTTACGAAACGGATCTGTCCCGGGGTTTCGTTCGGGGATACAACATGCAGATTACACGGGGAGCAGGGCCCGTCGGTACGGCATTGCAAGGCCATGTTGCGGGAATCATTCCCTGGGGTGAAGGTCATCATGCGGCCTTCGAAAAACGCTTCGATCATGTCGCATCGATCGCTATCCTCTGCGAGGATCTGCCCGAGGAACACAACACAGTGAGCCTCGACCCACACCTTGTGGATTCCGACGGCATTCCGGCACCGAAGATCACCTACCGAATGAGTGAGAACAGCAGAAAGATGCTCGATCACGGACTAGCGCGTGGAGAAGAAGTGATGGTCGCGGCTGGCGCTAGAGACATCACTTCCGCCGGACCGGTTCGCCCTGCTGGTTGGCACCTGTTGGGTACCGCGCGTATGGGCGATGATCCTGACAAATCGGTAGTTAATTCCTGGGGGCGCAGTCATGATGTTCGCAATCTCTTCATTGTCGACGGCAGCATATTCGTCACGTCCGGCGGCGTGAATCCAACCAGCACGATTCAGGCATTGGCACTCTACATTGCCGACACTATGAAAAAGAATCTTGCTAATCTGTTCGACTAAGGCGCGCTTAATATGAAAGATGACAATGACATCATTACAACCGACAATCCGCTGACGTCAGCACAACAAGCCAACCTGGCCGCCCTTCTGGACGCCATGATTCCAGCCGACGAAGACAGGGAATTACCAAGTGCAGCAGAACTGGATCTGGTCACTTACATCACTGGCCAGGCGCCCGAGTTTATTCCAGTTCTGGCGCTGGCACTGAACAGCTTTGAAGAGCCGTTCGCCGGGCTCCCACGAACAGAGCGACACCTGCTAGTCGAGGAATTCAGCAAAAACGAGGCTGACCTGTTTAACGCCCTGCTGTTCCACACATTCGCCTGTTATTACCAGGATGATCGTGTGCTGGTGGGATTGGGTCTGGCACCAGGACCGCCATTCCCAAGGGGAAACGAAATAGAGCCAGGCGATTTATCCCTGCTCGACCCTGTACTTCAACGCTCGCAGCTGTACCGTTCCATCGTTGACTGAGCGTCTTTGAAGACCAGCATTGATGATCTGATAAACAACACGGCAATACCTAAACCGACCAGAACATCCGGCCAGTGACTCGCCGTCAACAGCACCCCTGCCCCGGCAATGAGCACCGATACATTGGCAATAATGTCATTCCTGGAGCACAACCAGACCGAACGCATATTGACATCGTCTTCCCGGTGCCGTGTGAGTAAATAAAGACAAACACTATTGGCAACAAGGGCAAGAATACCGATGGACCCCATGATTTCATATTGAGGTACTTCAACATAGACCAGTTTTGTGCCCACCTGAAATAAGACAAACACCCCGAACATGAACATAACTGCGCTCTTGGCGTAAGCCGCCCTCGCCTTCCAATCATCTTCTTTCGCAACCACATAAAGGCTAAAACCATAGACAAATGCATCCCCAAGCATATCCAGGGAATCGGCCATCAAAGCGGTGGATGAAGCAATAAACCCTGCGGAGAATTCCACAACAAACATAACGCAATTAACAGCCAGAACAACCACCAGCGTTTTGGACTGCTTATCGCGAAGCTTGTCGATTTCACAACTTGTTTCCGTACAACAACTACTCATGTTTACTCTTCTTCTGTCAGGTTCTGCTAGCGGCTCTATCGGCAATGCAGCGTTTGCTATCAAACTCGATAACTCAAAATCCACATTAAGCAGATTATAACCATAAAAGGGGAAGGTCCGTGATCATTCAACTTGCAGCAGCTACCCTTTTATCTGGCGCTTCTTTTTGTTTACAGTAGGCTAAACCTACAAACAGGAGGTAAATCATGAAGGCGGTACGTGTATATACGGGTAACGACAACGCTTCACATTTCGAGGATATTGAAATCACACTTAAAGACCAGGGTGCCGTGGGTAGAAACTCAGACCTCTGGCGTGGCAAAGGCGTCATCTTCCGTGAAGTGGATGGGGACTATGCACTGGACTACCATACGGCCCCGAGGCGGCAGTTTGTTATCAATCTGACAGGTTCCGTGGAAATCGAAGTGGGTGACGGCAGTGTTCGCCGTCTAGGGCCCGGTGATATTCTGCTGGCTGAAGACACCACCGGGCAAGGCCATATTAGCAGGGCAGTCAATGGTGAGTCCCGCAGATGTCTGTTTGTGCCGTTGGACTCGGATTGAACCAGGATGACTCCTAACGGGGTCTGGCAACATCATAGGGTATCGCGTTGTCAAATTAGATACAAAAAGAAGAGGTGTGTATGTTCAGATTTCCAGTGCTTGTCTTTGCGTTGGTGTTAGTCGCTGCCTGCAGCCCTGACGCTGCTGACTCCGTTGACTCTGCAAGTCTTTCGCCGAAACAAGAACCAGTGACGGTTGAAGTCAGTCAGGGTACCAACATGGCAGTCGCCGTTTCACCTGATGGCGAGCGAATTGTAGCGAGTATTCAGGGGACCTTGTTCACGCTGGATGCATCGGGAGGCAAGGCAACGGCGATTACAGATTACTACTTTGACGCCAGGGAGCCACATTGGTCCAAAGATGGATCATTGATTGTTTTCCAGGGATATAAGAGCGGCAATTGGGATCTGTGGCAGTTGGGATCCAATGGGGAGAATCCCACGGCACTTACCAGCGACCCTTTCGATGATCGGGAACCTGCCTTCTCACCCAGGACCAACGATGTGGTTTTTTCGTCAGACCGGGATGGCAACTATGACATCTGGTTACTCACTGACGGCACTCAGTTGCAACTGACGAAAAGCGAGGAAAACGAACACTCTCCGGCCTGGTCTGCCGATGGCAACAAAATCGCATTCGCTGCCAACGCAGGTAAAGGTAATTACGAGATCCGACTGCTGGAATTATCCGCAGATGCATCCCCCAGCGATTCATCCTTAAAAAAGATAACAACCCTGCTGACAGAGACAGGGGCCATTTCAGGCATTTCATGGAGACCTGATGACAGTGGAATAAGCTACAGGCTTCGAACCAGTTCAGCGGCTGCGGGTTTAAGTGCAAAACTCAAGCTGCTGGATCTTGCCAGCGGCGAAGCTAGGACCTTGTCTGCGGACGATGCCGACGTCTTTCCATTTCGTGGCAGCTGGACGACAAAAGATACGCTGGTTTACACCGCCAGTGGCGAGATCAGGCGACTCGTCATTGAGGAAACAGAATCGGTGATTCCATTCACCGCCAGTTTCACCTTAAATCGGGAAAGCTACCAGCGTAAGAGGCGTGATTACAGCGACGTGGAACGAACCGCGCTTGGAATATCCACACCGGCAATCTCATCAGATGGAGAGTCAGTGACGTTTACGGCGCTCGGGGACTTGTGGCTAATGAATGTCTCAAGTGGCGAAATCCAGCAGTTAACAAATGATCCCTTTGCAGACCAGACACCGGTTTTCTCAGCTGATGGATTAAACATTGCCTATTTATCAGACAAAACCGGAGATCTGGCGATCTGGGTTTATTCACTTGTCGATAATGTTGCGGCAGAACTGGAAGGGAATCTAGACCTGACGGGCATTGCCTGGTCTCCGGACGGAAAAAGCATCGCCGGGTTCAAATCCCTGCAGGGCAATCCTCTTGGTGCCCAGCTTACCGTGGTCAATCTGGTAAGTGGTGAGCAACTTTCAATTTATAAACCGATGCCCCCGCAGCCAATCTCATGGCGAGCCGACAGCAGGCAACTGGTCACCGCCGTCCTTTCCCCTTACTCCACTCGTTTTCGAGAGGGTGTTTACAATCTGCTCGCGATTGATGTTGAATCTGGGGAGACGACCCGGATGACGCCGACTCCACATCAGGATTTGTTTAATCCTCATCTCTCGCCCGATGGCGAAACATTTACCTATATCCAGCAAGCCCTGTTATGGCGTGCAAGATTAGACGGCCAGGGTGAGCCGGTCAAACTCACAGAGATACTCACGGATAATCCTTCCTGGAGTGCCAATGGTGAGTACGTGGTTTTCATGAGCGGGGACAAGATGTTCCGGTTATCAGGCTCGACGGGAACCCTCACCGATATCACGCCGCAACTGCACTACAGACTGGACAATCAGCCCGATGAATGGGTGCTGCGCGCAGGCAGGTTATTCAACGGCCGATCTGGTCAGTACCAGCAAAATGTTGATATTGTGATTTCCGGCAATCGAATCAAGGCAATCGGACCTCAAATTGAACAACACCTGAAAGTAGTGAATATGTCCGACAAAACGATCATGCCGGGCTTGTTTGAAATGCATGGTCACATGGGTCTGTTAAGTGAATCACAAGGTCGCGCCTGGCTTGCCTTTGGCGTCACCACAGTCCGCGACCCTGGCTCTGAGCCTTATGTCGCAAAAGAAAGGCAGGAAGCCTGGGACAGCGGTCGAAGAATAGGTCCACGAACGCACATCACGGGATATCTTGCGGATGGTAATCGCGTTTACTATTCCATCGCTGAGGGTCTGGTTTCGGTTCAGCATGTTGAACGCGCCATTGAGCGCACTCGACAATTGCAACTGGATTTTATTAAAACCTACGTTCGCCTGCCCGATGAATGGCAGAAGCGGGTGGTTGACGCAGCCCACGGCATGGGAATTCCCACCTCCAGCCACGAACTGTTTCCCGCAGTCAGCCATGGTATGGATCATGTTGAGCATATTGGCGGGACCAGCAGACGCGGCTATCAACCCAAGGTTTCTCAGACTGGCCACGTCTATGGCGACGTGATCAATTTGTTAGCAAAATCAGGCATGGGTATTACACCGACTCTGGTCTTACCCGGTTTCGCCGTCATCGCAGCAGAAGATGAAGATTATTTCGAGACGCTGCAGTTCAACGCGTTTTACGGACCGCAGGCAAAGATCGGATTGAAAATGTTCTTTTCCAGAATTGCGACAGCGCCTTCGACAGCAAAAGCCAATGCCCGGGCTTTAAAAGCACTGGTAGATGCCGGTGCACTAGTGGTTACCGGGACAGATTCACCCTTTGTGCCGTATGGTGCGGGTCTGCATGCGGAACTCAGGCTATATGTCAGGGCAGGGTTAACACCGTATCAGACTCTCTACGCAGCCACTGTCTCATCGGCGACCGCAGCTGGTGTCATCGAAGACACCGGTACCATAGAAGTCGGAAAACTGGCGGACATGGTTGTAATTGACGGTGATCCCCTGGCGGATATCAAGGATGCCGACAATGTCGTCATGACCGTAAAAAACGGCAGAGCTTTTCCGCTGAATGTACTGCTGGCTAAACCCGAATGATGCCAGCTGTGTTCCACACTAGACTACCGGTGCAGCGCCACCATCGACATTAACAGCTGTGCCAGTAACATAGCTCGCTCGACCGGAACAGAGGAAGGCGATAACATCACCTGCCTCCGATGCCTCCCCGACGCGGCCCATCGGCACGAATTTGCCCATCATTTCATAATGGTCGTCGAGTTTATAATCCGGATCTTTCTCGTTGGCTTTCTCCCAGCGCAGAAGATGCTGTCGGCTTTTTAACAGGCCAACGCAAACCGTGTTCACCCGAACGCCATCCGCCGCAAACTCCTTGGACCAGGTTTTGGTCAATGAGATCCCGGCCGCGCGGGACAGCGCGGTCGGCTGGCTACCCGCACCGGGCGCCTTACCACCCGGGGTCGTGGTATTGCATATCGCACCCCGACGGGCTTTGAGATGGGGTAAGGCATGGCGAGTACAGTAGATTGCACCCATGACCTTTAGTGAGAAGTCTTCTTCTACCTGTTCGTTGGTCATTTTCTCGAACCGGGAGGCGGAAGACGTCCCTGCATTGTTAATCAGAATATCAACGCCACCCCAGCGTGCAACAACGGCTTCAACCATGGACTTCACCGAGTCCTCACTGCGTACATCCGCTGCAAACCCTATGACCTCGTTGCCCGAAACGGAGCTGATTTCTGCTGCAACCCTGTCAAGATCAGCTTGTGTTCTTGAAACCAGGGCAACCAACGCACCTTCTGCAGACAGTCTTTCTGCCGCCGCGCGCCCTATTCCGCTACTGCCTCCAGTGACAATAGCGACTCTTCCCGTCACTTCTAAATCCATGACCTCTCCCTTGGCAAAAACCACAATGATGCCAACATGTTCATGTATTTACCACGCACAAGTGGGCTGTGTTTCATCCTTCGTTCAATCACCTCACTGGACGCCAGCCCCATCATTCTCCCGGCGAAGACTGATAACTTGATCTGGATCATTTCAAACACAACCAATGCGTCCTAACTTCTTGGTGCAATAGAGTAAAAACGAGCTTGGGTACCCTTGCGAACAAGCCATGCACTCATCAAGACCACAGGACAACAACTATGGAATATCTGGAGGCACTCGAAGCCAGCGGCTTCTCTATGTTCATCAAGGAGTCTTCGACAGCATATGTTGCTTTTCTTGCCTTCCATACCATTGGCCTGGTATTTCTTGTGGGGGTCAGTGGTATCGTTGCGATGCGAATACTTGGGGTTGCCCGCAGTTTACCTCTGGGTCCGTTGCTGGACTTCTTCCCGCTACTATACCTTGGTGTCTGTATTAACGTGGTGACCGGAGTGGTGCTGCTGTGTTTGTACCCGACCAATTACATTGTGGACCCCACCATGTATATCAAGGCAGTGGCAATAATAGTCGCAATCATCATGGTCAGAAAACTCAAAACCTATCTGCTTAACCTGGAGTTAGGGATTGTGAGTGAGTCGGAGTCCAGGGATATGAAGACATGGGCTCGTACCTTACTGGTTGCCTGGCTGTTCGCGGTGTTGACAGGGCGTACCGTCGCATACGGTCTGGCTACAAAGATCCAGACCTCAATCGCCGTGCTCATCGTCGTCTCCCTGGTGTTGCTGATTGGCTACTTTGCAGGCCGCAGCTTAGGCTGGATCAATCGATTTGAACAGGACGCTTGAAGCGCGAACGTTCCCTCAAAAAAGGTGTAGACCCATGTATGGATTACCCGAAACTTTTCTACAGCTGGCATTCGTCGAGGAGCTCATTGGTACCTATCGCTGGTTCTGGTCATTGAATGAGGTCCTGCATTTTATTGGCCTGATCCTGCTGGTTGGTATTGTCACAGTCTACGACGTGCGCCTGATGGGCGTTGCGACGCGTATACCCATGGCTCCCCTGCGCCAACTCCTGCCATGGGCCCTGTTTGGATTTTTTCTCTGCGTTTTCAGCGGCCTGGTCTTTGTGACAGGTCTGTGGGCAAACGTAAAACTACATCCGCTGGAAGCATTGACCATTGACCACTACCTGCAGCTGAAACTGGCTTTCATCGCTTTCGCCGGCCTTAACCTGCTCTTTCTGTATAAGAGCGGCATGGCGCAGGCAACGGATAACCTGAGAGCTGGTGAAGAAGCACCAGCACTGGCCAAGTACATAGCAGCAACTTCGTTGTTTCTGTGGATCGGCGTCATTTATTGGGGGCGGTTAGTCCCCTGGGGAATCTAAAATGACCAAAGCCTGGCGTAGTGTCACCATCACGCTGGTTCTCGCGGCCGTCTTTCTGGTTGGCGTAACCTCTCTTATGATGTACTCGTAGAGCGATCCAGCCTCAGGCCCCACGGATCTGGTGGGGGTGCCAACCTCATGCCGGTGCGGAAAGCGCACACCCAGGCTCGGCGCCCCCGCTGAACAACTCGAACAGAATTCTTCGATACGACATCGTGGCCCTGTTTACTCATTTGCACCGGATAACTCATACAACAAGATCTCTGTCTGTGTATCAGAGCCAACGGTTTCTACTGTCGTCGATGGTGATAACATACCCAGTAATTTAATCAGTATCGTCAACCTATGCCCGATCAGTTTATCCGTATCGATAATGTACACCGGGTCTACCAGGAGGGAGATGACGTTCACCCTGTACTTCTAGGGGTTTCACTGACTGTTAATCGAGGTGAAACCATCGCCCTACTCGGTCGAAGCGGCTCTGGCAAGTCTACCCTGCTCAATGTTATCAGCGGAATCGACAGAGTCGACAAGGGCAGAGTGATCGTCGATGGGGTCGAGTTAACAGCACTGTCTGAGTACGAACTGACCATGTTCCGGCGTCGAAATATCGGATTTGTTTATCAGTTCTTCAACCTGGTACCAACCCTGACGGCGCTGGAAAATATTTCACTGGTACTTGAATTAAACAAGCTGCCCCGTAGGGTGATTCGCGAGAAATCACGGGCCATGTTACAAGCCGTTGATCTTGGCTGGGCAGCTGATCGCTTCCCGGATCAAATGTCAGGCGGTGAGCAGCAAAGGGTGGCCATCGCCCGCGCACTCGTGCATTCACCTCAACTCATACTCGCAGATGAACTGACCGGCACCCTGGATGCGCAAACCGGGCATCATGTGTTAACGCTATTGCAACAGCTGGTTACCGCTTACGAAGGAACGATGCTGCTGGTGACACATAGTCTGGCGGTAGCAAAAACCGCCGATCGAATTCTGACTATTGAAAACGGACTGCTGGCAGAACAGGCAGGATCTTTTGCCTGGTAGAACGTCCCTGTTTACACCACTGTTGAATCGCAGCAGCGGACGCTTTATTGCCCGGCATCGCCTGCAAACCTTGCTTACTTTCGTCGGCGTGGTACTCGGTGTCAGCATGGTCGTTGCCGTCGATCTGGCCAACAGCAGCGCCCGGCGCGCTTTCGCACTGTCGCTTGAATCCATGACAGGCCCAGTTACTCACCAGATCATCGGTGGTCCAAACGGCATTGATGAGATTGTCTACTCCCGATTGAGAAGAGAACTTGGTATACGCACCAGTGCACCCATCGTCACAGCACGGGTGCGTATTAAAGCCCGTGCCTTCACGTTGATAGGCAGCGATCCTTTCAGTGAAGCGTTCATCAACCGACACACACAGGGTCTTGACACCCGGGAGATATCAAAAGTTCTGCTGGGTCCGGCCGGTATCATCTTATCTGAACGTACCGCCAAAATACTCAACCTGACCGTAAAGCAACGATTTCGAATCGATATTTCCGGAAAGACTTCTGAAGTCACCCTGGCGTCAACTTTCACATCGGACAATCCAGCCGCTGTCGAAGGTTTGATTTTTACCGATATCGCCGTCGGCCAGCGATTACTGCATCGGTTCGGGAGGCTGGACCGGATTGACCTGGTCCTGGAGGATAATGCTGATCGTGAGCGGGTTGAATCCTGGCTGCCTGACGGATTGATCCTGGTGGAGAGTGAAACCCGTAATCAGTCGCTACAACAGATGAGCGAGGCCTTTCACATTAATCTTACTGCCATGAGTTTGTTGGCACTGTTGGTAGCGACGCTTTTAATTTACAACACCATGACGTTATCTGTGTTACAACGTCGCAATACACTCGGGATTTACCGCTCCCTTGGCGTCAGCCGACGTGAGATATTTGCCCTTGTCCTGGGCGAAGCGCTGGTACTGGCGGTAACCGCCAGCGCAGTGGGGTTGCTACTGGGACTATTGTTAGGTCAATCCCTTGTACAACTGGTAACAAGAACGATAAACGACTTGTACTTCAACCTCCACGTCACCTCGTTTCTGATTAATCCCGGCTCCTTATTGAAAGGCTTTCTGCTGGGTGTAGGGATGGCACTGGTATCTGCATCACTGCCCGCCTGGGAAGCGACCCACACAGAACCGGCAGGTGTTCAGCAGCGTTCATCCCTGGAGCAGCGCTGGCGACTCAGACTACCGATATTCCTGATTGTTGGCCTGGTATTAATACTCTTGGGGTTCTGGCTGGTTGGGCGTGAACAGGGCTCACTGGTTGAAGGTTTCTTTGCTCTCACTATGATGGTGCTGGGGTTCTGTCTCATGGTACCTGGCCTCGTCATGGGTCTCACCCAGGTCGTGGTCGTTGCACTGTCTCCGTTACATGTTAACGTGACTCGAATGGCGGTGAGAGGCATCAGCGCAGGGATCAGCCGGACCGGGCTTGCCATCGCTGCACTGACTGTTGCTGTTTCTGTGACCGTCGGCGTTGGTGTCATGGTGGGTAGTTTTCGTCATACCGTGGTGGTCTGGCTCGAACAATCGCTGCGCGGTGATATTTACATTTCCCTGGCTGAACGCACCACGTACAACCGACAGTCGGCACCGATCTCAGTGCTAAAAGATTCACTGGAGCAGATAAAGGGCGTAGACCTTGTCACAACCAGTCGCCTGGTCAATGTCGAAACTGAATTTGGCCAGATTCGCCTGATGGCGATGACGCCAAGCAGTCGAAACGATTCGTTTTTGCCGCTGAAGGATGCACCGCCTGGAGCCAGTCAACTATTCTATGATGGTAAAGGCGTGCTTATTTCGGAACCCCTGGCTTATCACGAACAGCTCAACGAGGGTGACAGTATCTTACTCCATACGCAAAGAGGAGATCGCCAGTTTCCAATTGTTGGCGTGTACTATGATTACACGTCTAGCCGGGGCTTGATAGCAATGCACCATGATCTCTACCGTCACTGGTGGAATGATGAAAACATCTCCGGCTTGACTCTGTATCGAAACCCGCAGACACCACAGCGAGCATTGCTGAGTACGGTTCGTGAAGCCGTCGCCTCGGCAGAGGGCCGGTTTGTGGTGACCTCCAACGAGGAAATCAGGCGGATCGCAATGAACGTATTCGACCGAACTTTCGTCATTACGGACGTCCTAAGATTCCTGGCCGTCCTAGTGGCGTTCGCCGGAGTACTGAGTGCTTTGATAGCGCTGCAACTGGAACGCGGAAGGGAGTTCGGCGTATTGCGCGCTATTGGCATGACCCCTGGACAAATCCGTGCAATGATTATCGGCCAGACAGTTTTGATGGGCCTGTTTGCCGGTATTCTGGCGATCCCGCTTGGTCTTATCATGGCAGACGTCTTGATTGAGGTAATCAACCGGCGAGCGTTTGGCTGGAGTATGCAGCAACTACTGCCCCCGAATGTCCTGCTGCAGGCGTTGCTGCTGGCTCTGGCGTCGGCATTGCTGGCCGGGGCTTATCCGGCTTATCGGGCGGCGTCAATCCTGCCAGCCGAAGCCCTGCGGGAAGAGTAACGCATGGCTCCCGTACCCGTTCGTTGGTTATCTGTGCCGATCATCCTCGTGTTAACAACACTTTCAGGGTGCGACAAACCCGTCACGTCGCCTGGAGTTCTAAACCTTACGGATATTCTTGCAGGCGAAGAAACAACCGGATTCAAGCGTGCCGATTCGATTCGTCAGTTTCGCTTCCCCGCTGATCACGGAATCCATGCAGAGTATCGTAACGAGTGGTGGTATTTTACCGGTAACCTGATGACGAGCGATAACAGGCATTTCGGCTACCAGGTCACTTTCTTTAGAACTGCATTAACCCCCATGAGTTCGTCTGCTGGCTCATCCGAACCTACATCCCAACCCGCGCCCGGACCTGCTTCAGAAATGGAATCAACCTGGGCGGTGCGAGATATATGGATGGCCCATGTGGCGCTTACGGATATTGAGGCACAGCAACACCATGCCGAACAAAGATTTTCACGACGGGGACCTGGCCTCGCCGGTGTCACAGCAGATCCTATCCATATCTGGCTCGATGACTGGCAGGTAGTTGGCCTGAATGAAGCTGCCGGGCACGAATCATTTCCGTGGCAATTAAACATCAACACGGATCAATTTAACCTCGAACTAAGACTCACGCCGACAAAAAAACCAGTCTTGCAGGGAAATCAGGGCCTAAGCGAGAAAAGCGCCGTCGCAGGAAATGCTTCCTATTACTATAGCTACTCCAGACTGGCGACCCAGGGCCAGCTGACACTCGGACACAGCACTGAAAAAAATACTTACCAGGTGACCGGCAACAGCTGGTTTGACCGGGAATGGAGCACCAGTTCACTGGACGCTGGTCAAAGTGGCTGGGATTGGTTTTCCCTGCAGTTCGATACGGGTGAAGATTTAATGTATTACCAACTCCTGGATAGCACCGGAAAGGCTGACGAAAACAGCCAGGGTAGCTGGATCAGCCTGTCAGGCGAAAAAACAGCCATTGATGAGCAGGAAATGCGCCTCACCGTATTGAAAACATGGCGAGCTTCAGACGGGCAAAGCTACCCTGTCAGCTGGCGAATGGACTATCTCGGCGGTGATCAAAGCTGGATCATCGAGGCGGCTGTCGCCGACCAATTTATGGACCTGGCCGTGCGGTACTGGGAAGGTGCAGTAGAAATCTACGATCCAAGGTCCATGAAACTCCAGGGCCGCGGCTACCTGGAAATGACCCGTATCAATGTCCCTATAGACAGGTAGAACCTGTATTACGCCAGCTATCTGAAACCTTCAACTTTCCAGGGATCGAATGTAGACGATCAGGCTCTTGATCTCAGCATCGCTAAACTGGCTCCAGCCTGGCATCAGGGGCGACCCGCCATAAACAGCCGGGCCCTTTCTGATGACATCTGCCAGGTCTGCATCGGTACCTTTCTGCCAGTCTGCATCCGTATCAAATTTGAAAGCAGCCAAGGCAAAACTCCTTGGTTTCAGGCTCTGTTCCGGGTTGGCTGGTCCGTTTCCGTCTCCATCGGGGCCATGACAGCTCTGGCAGAACGTACCAAACAGCTTTTTACCCGCATCAACATCCTGAGCATATGAGGACAATGACAAAACACCCAACAAGATCATTGCTACTATTTTATTCATCACCAAACCCTCAGAGTACCCTAGATTTCAAATTCCATCACTACAACGTCGAATCGTTCAAAGGAGACTGAGCCCAATTTTTGTATCTGTTCCCCGTTGTGCAAAACAGATACCGCAAAGGCTGCCTGTTCCTCACCCCCTTTACACTTCGTTGGATAGTCAATGCCGATTCGGTAAAGGCCAGGCATCGGATTATCAAAGCGTACTTCCTCTATGCGAGGTTGATCTACCGACTCACCGGTCTGAATTTCATCACAGCGAACATCATCCGAAATCCGTCCGCCGGACTTTCCGGAGTGGTTGGCAAAATAGACTGTCTCTAGGAGTGGGTCGGTAACATAGAGATCCAGGTCGGCATCTGCGCCAAAGGTTAGCTGAATTGTAAGACCCTGTTCACCGCTAGACACCCTTGCTGTGGCATCCCCCAATATTGAGCTGAGCTTTTGGCTTTGCGCGTCCAGACGATGCTGTCTTAGTACATTTTCCTTCTCGGGATCCGCGCAGGCCGCTAGCGAAACCGCCAAAGCCAGGCACACCATAACCCGACTGAACATTTATGGGTTTGAACCCACCAGCGGAGCACTAATTTGTCCATTTACATCCAATCGAATAATACGGGGAATCCCTGTCTCAATTTGCCAGGCCGGTGCGTTAGAATTTGACGTCCAAACGCCGCCATCATCAGAGAAGTCAATATCCCGCGTATAGGTAACCTGGGTCGGTAACGGATAGACAGTAAATTCACCGGTATCCTGCTGGTAGCGGATGAGTGAATCGCTATTGGTTCCACAAATCCAGACGTCATCTGTCACCAGGTCAACATTGAGCGCGTAGGGAGTTTCACTCCCCAGTGGTTCCACAGGAATTTCTATGTGCTCAAATTCACCGGTTTCTATATCAAAACTTGAGATCAGGTTGGAAGAGAAACCTGGAATCCACAACTTACCTTTTGAATCAAATCTCATTCGTCGCGGCGCGGTAAAAGGCGTATCGATCATCGTAATCTCAAAGGTATCAGGGTCGATATGACCAATTCGGTTGGCATTTAGCTGGCTGAACCAGATTCCACCATCAGGCGCAATATCAATACCATAGGGCACGGGTAAGCTCGCGCCTTCTCCCCCGCCACCGGACAGATCGAACTCAACGTATTGCCTGAGCCAAAGCGCGACGGGAATCATCCGCAGCATGACTTCTTCACCAAAGCTCCTGGCTGGTACACGAATAACTTCGTGTTGACCCGTTGCAGAATCATACATTCCAACATGGTTAGAGACCGCGATCGTATACCACACCCTGTTCTTGTGATCGATTCGGAGTGTATGGGGGTAAATCCCCCCTGGCAGATCTTCGATGATGAAGCTTTTCTCTACCGTGTCGAACCGCGCTAACTTGTTGCCCACTGCAAGTGTGATCCATACATCGCCATCCGCACCAACCTGAAGGGAGTGCGGGCCGACCCGCATGCTCGTATTGGCGGGCAATGCACCGGATGGATCCTGTCCACCCAGCGGTAACGCTGCAGAAGGGATGGGAAAGGATTCCCGTGCGCCGCCCGGCACCGACGGGTCGAGGCGGAACAGGGTGTCAGTCGCCATATCCACCGAGTAGGCGATGCCATCAGGATGCACAATCATGTCATGTTGCATCGAGGCTCGGCCGCCCAGCTCATACTCGTCAATCACGGCTCTTCGCACCTCCGCGTTCGGTGGCGGTGCAAATTCCGGCTGATCAAATCCTCTGGTTAATTGGGGGATCGCCGTTTTTGGATCATAGGCTGAATTAAACAGTTCAGGTACTTTGGCGCTAAATTCTGCATCGAGCCCCCCGCCCATGCGCGCCATCAACCCCAGAACCTTGTGCCACTCTTCAACGGGGCGTTGAACACGGGTTGCTTCATTACCCTGCTGATGGCAATAAGTGCATTGCCGTACCATCTGTTCTCGCTCATGCTCATTGGTTATCTGATCAAGCACGAGAGCATACCAATGGTTAGCGGGCAATTGTGCAGCCACCAGGGCAGGGTCCGTATGCCGAATCATTTTGAAATCAAGAGAATTTTCATCTGAGCCTGTCGATTCACTGGCACGAATATCATGCCATCCGATTCGTCTCACCCTGATGGTGTATGGCGTTGAAGCCGGTAATCCATCTACCCGGTAACGACCATCTTCTGATGTAAAGACCGTTCTTTCCTGAAATGGCGAACCAAATCTAAACGTAACCATTGCACCAACAATCGGTTCTTCAGCCTCGGATTTTACCAACCCGGAAAATCCACTGGCGCTGGC
Source organism: Pseudomonadales bacterium (assembly GCA_029941905.1). GTDB lineage: Bacteria > Pseudomonadota > Gammaproteobacteria > Pseudomonadales > Azotimanducaceae > JAHRVQ01. Next base: position 120,337 of record JAPYTQ010000002.1, read on the forward strand.
GACTGTGGGCGTAAACAGCAAGATGGAAAGAACAACCAGGGGAAAAAGTCGAATGGGATATTCTTTGTGCATTGTTTGATGTCCTCTTTTCTTGAAGCAAGGTTAAGGAGCGATTGTAAAGCAGCGAAGTTTACTTAAGCATCGTCTGCAGGGCACTGCACCAGTATACCACTAGTCAGTGACCAGGTTGCAGTATCACCTTAATCGCCTCATTTATAATCAGGAACCCGCCTTAAAACACTAACGAGTGATAATAAAGTTGCTGAAATCAGGGTCATGGGTACGTTCCCAATATTCCTGGAAACAAAATGGTGAATTATTTACCACCCGTCCTTTGCTGTTTTTATACCAGCTGTCAACGTCCGGATGACCCCAGGCAAGATTCTCACTCAGCTCTTGTACCTCTTTGTTGTACTCGACATTCACATCGTCTTTACATTCTATCGATCTGATATCCGTTTGAATCAACTCAAATATACAGCTCATAATGAAACGAACCTGGCACTCCACCTGATAGATAATGCTACCGCCGTGCACGATATTGGTATTAGGGCCATACAGGCAGAACAAATTCGGGTAGTCCGGCACCGTGATGCCGAGATATGCTCGCGGATCATCGCCCCATAAGTCTTCCAGTGACTTACCCGACCTGCCCTTTATCTCCATTGGCCACAAGAATCGATTCGACTCAAATCCCGTGGCAAATATGATGACATCGACTTCGCGCTGTGTTCCATCGGCGAGCACAATACCTGTTTCGTTAATTTCCTGGATCGATTCAGTCACCAGCTCTACGTTTTCCCGGCCGATGGTTGGGAACCAGTCATTATCAACAATAAGGCGTTTGCCCCATACCGGAAAAGTTGGCACGACCTTCTCGACAAGGTCCTGACGCTCGCCGAGTGCTTCCTTAATGTGGTCAGTCAGCGCTTCGCGCATCAGATCACTCGCCTCATTCATCGATCGATCCCTGTGATTCCAGGCAGGGTCACCCACCACCGCAGGCCAGGTGACATCGCCAAAAAGCCTGACCGCGCGAAAACGATTCCAGGACTGGTAATATGGTACGTGATTCAACAGCCACTTCAGGCCTTCTTCCACATCCCTGTAATAGTCCGGATTGGGCAATAGCCAATTTGGCGTTCGCTGAAATACAAATACCTGGTCTGCCTTATCTGCCGTGTCCGGCAGGAACTGTACCGCGCTGCAGCCAGTACCAATCACCGCGACGCGCTTGCCCGTCAGATCATGCTCATATTGCCAGCGGGCAGAATGAAACATCGGACCCTTAAAACTGTCCCGGCCAGGAATATCCGGTTTCTTGGGGCGATTCAGCTGACCAACTGCACTGATCAGCGCATCACTCGAAAACCTTTCTTCGTTTCCGTCTTTATCGCGGGTGGTTATTACCCAGATATGATTATCGACATCGTAAACGGAGGACAGGACCTCGGTGTTAAAACTGATGTGCTCCCTTAAGGAAAACTTATCAGCACAACTGTCAAAATATTCAAACAATTCCTGTTGCTTGGAGAAGTAGCCACTCCAGTCAGCATTTTTGTCAAACGAGTAAGCATAAAAATAATTAGGCGTATCAACACCACAGGCAGGATACTGATTTTCGTACCAGGTACCGCCAACCTCCTTGTTCTTTTCAATAATTCGATATGGAATTCCGGCCTGCTCGAGCTTAATGGCGGCACACAAACCAGACATCCCGGCGCCGATAATAGTGACCAGAAAATTATCGAGAGATGTAGCGGTTGGCTTCTCTCGCCACTCCACGTCCCGATTAACGAAACCCATCTCTTCCATGTACATTGTTGTGTACTCCATGGACAGTGGCTCCCCTACACTCACACCCATCATCTTGTTGAGCTGTTCGAGCGGGGGTATAGGCGGCAGATCCACTACCTGGTCGATAAATGGTCTTAGCAGGTCAAATCCTTGTGCCCGAATTTCTGCTGCCATCAACTCGTCAAAACCACCACTGTCATCGGCGAACAATTCAGGCGGAACGGCCGCTGGTAAGTACGGTGCCGATATCCATTTATCATCACCACTCAATTGACTCATCACAGCCAATAAGGTTGGCAGGTTTGCACTCTCAAGGGCGTCTCTTAACTCATCATCCGGGTTGGTCATTTTCAGTCTCATGGCAATATTAGAAAACGTGCTGAGAGAGAGTGTCCCAATATTTACACATACAAGTCAACGCCGATTGTAAATAATGACAAGGCGTGCTCTATGAATCCAGTTTCAACACCTTTCGAGCATTGTCTCTGAGGAACCCGGGCCAGACTTCATCTCTGAAAGGTACATCTTGCATATCTGTCATGATACGTTCGATGGAAAGCCCCATGGGAAAGTAACCGGCGTAAATGATCTTGTCAGCTCCTCTGGTGTTAGCGAAATCAATAATCGCCCTGGGATAATGCTTCGGTGCAAAGGCTGAAGTTGAATAGTAAAGGTTGGGCCACTTCAGCATCAGTTTTACCATCAGGTCCTGCCAGGGTTCACAGCCGTGTCGGGTCACGAATGTTAATTCAGGAAAGTCATACATCACCTGGTCAAGCAGTTCGACATGTTGCGGCCACATCGGGAACCTGGGTCCCGGGACGCCAACACAACTGAAAATAGGTACATCCAGTTCCACACACTTGGCATAGATAGGGTACATCTTGGCATCATTTATCCCAACCTGCGGGTTGTAGCCAGCATTGAACGCACCGAATGAACGCACGCCAAATTCCTCGTACTGACGCACCATATCGCGAACACCCGCCATACCCTTATTGGGGTCAACACTGCCCTGGGCAACGAACCGGTCCGGGTGCTCTTTCAACGCCTTGCGACTCACCTCCCCCCCGGCGCCGATCAAGCCAACTTCGATACCAAACCTATCCATTTCATTCAATGTCAATTTGACAGGATCTTCAGTACTGCCGTACAGCTCTTTTGGTACCTGCTTGAACATGTACTCGACTGGAAAATCAAAATCGGTAGATCCGTCCTTGAGCTGAGCCCGAATAAAGTCGTACATGGCAAAATCTTCGGCAGGAAAGCCAATCATCGTGTCGATGATTCCTATGTTCTTCGGCATACCCATCTGTTTTTATCCTGGTTGGTTCTAAATGTCGTACAGTGCACTCGCAAACAAATAGCAACTCGAGTCACGTGGAATGTCATCTTTGTGTAATGGCTCGTTTACCTGTTGCGGTGTCGGGCCATATTTTTCCGCCAGTGGTCGCAGCTTGTCCAGATCAAATTTATACAGTTCTGCTGCGTTCAGTCCGAACAACAAGCGACGCTGATCTTCCGGCACATCGGTAAAGGTAAGTCTCAAAGACTCAAGATTGTAAGGAAAAGTGCCCTCATAATGAGGATAGTCGTTACCCCACAAAACCTTCTCGGCTCCAATCTGCTCGATACCCGCCAGGTCGGCATTGCTGGGAAAGCTTGCCCCGTACCAACAATTGCGTTTCGCATAAAAACTGGGGGGTTCCTTTAAACACCATTCCATACCCTCGTAATTCATTTCACCAATAGCACCAGCCTGGATGCCCATATGAACCCGGTCAAGCTGTGCCAGCATAGCCGGTGCCCAGGCACAGCCGCTCTCTGTGAGGATATACTGCAGTTTTGGAAACCGTTCAAAGACGCCACTCATAATTAAATGCCGGTAACCGGTTTGACAGTAAAAAACGACTTCAGAGATCCACAAGGCTTCTCCAATAAGACTTTGACCGTAATCCGGTGAACCCTGGCCACTGTGTTGATTTATCACCAGGTCGCAATCCTGAATCGCTGCAAATACCTTGTCCCATGCCGGGTCGTACAAGGGCTTCAGCCAGGTGCAGTCAGGTGGAATTAGTGGTAACAGCACGCCGCCGCGCAAACCTGCTTCGGCAATAAACTCTATGTCTTTTACTGCCTCATCAAGATCGTTGGGAAGAATCAGTCCGATACCGGCTCTTCGATCAGAGTCTTCTGCACAAAAATCCTTCAGCCAGCGGTTGTGTGCCCGGATCCCTGCCTGGGCCAATTCATAGTCTTCCGGCCTGGGTGGCTGTGCAGTAACGACACTCTTTTTAAAAAACGGCGGGACGGTGTTAGGGAAGACAACCTCACCGACGACTCCCTGACTATTTTGATCTTCACTGCGTATGTCCAGGTCCCAGTTACGCATTTTCTTTCTACCGTAGTGGGACTCCGACGGATTGCGGTATCCACCTCGCCACTCATCAAACTTGTCCCGATACCCAGGGTCAAGGTATTCCCTGTACTGCGCATGACTCCCACCGGCGTGGGTATCTGCTGTAATCAATATATATGGCTCATTGCTCATGGTCGCACCTCCCGTAGAAGATCGAGCATAATGAATTTTTGCATTCGGGTCGAGTATGGGTACCAACCGTGCGAAGCCTGATTGTCTCACCCCAAAGTGAAACTCATTCACCGTCGTTAATGCCGAATGCTTTCCATTCGAGGAATATCACGGGTAACACCAACATCGTCAGTACAAATGCGGATAACATTCCACCCACCATCGGAGCGGCCATGCGCGTCATCACTTCAGAACCAGTGCCGGAACCGAACAGTATAGGCAGTAATCCCACAATCGTCGCCGCCACAGTCATGATTACCGGACGTATCCGGCGTCCTGCCCCTTCAACAATGACGCCAATCAGTCTTTTTCTGTCTAGACCCTTGGCTGCCTGCATCGATGCCTGGTATGAGTCGTTTAAATAAACCAGCACTATCATTCCAATTTCAATTGACACACCGGCAAGGGCAATAAAACCAACGCCCACCGCAACCGATATGTTGTAATCATACAGATACAGCAGCCAGACCCCACCGATAAGGCTTAAAGGTAACGTCCCAAGGAGAATCAACACCTCCTGGGGGCGTCGAAAGTTTGCATACAACAACAACGCAATGATCAACACCGTGAGGGGTCCAAGTAAACTTAACCGCTCCTTGGCCCGAACCATGTATTCATACTGACCGGACCACTTGATGGAGTATCCCGGCGGAATTTGCAGGCGATCGTCCACCATTTGTATCGCATTTTCAACATAAGTGCCGACATCAACATCTTTAATATCGATAAACGTCCAGCCATTAATTCGCGCATTCTCACTTTTTATTCCTGGCGGTCCATCTTCTATTCGAATGGCTGCTACATCTGCTAAGGCCAACACCAACCCTGAGGGGGTGACTATTGGCAGTGCACGAAGGCTCTCCACTGAGTCTCTGTATTCCTGCGGGTATCGAATATTGATGGGATATCGTTCCAGACCCTCGACACTGAGGCCGATGGTGACGCCACCCACAGCCATCGCCAGGACGTCCTGAACATCGCGTATATTCAGACCAAAGCGTGCCGCTTCAACACGATTGATATCAATTGTCAGATACCTTCCACCGGAAACACGTTCAGAATATACCGAGGCAGTGCCCGGCACTTCTTCGATGATTCGCTCCAGGTCCTCACCTATTTTTTGAATGGTGGCAAGATCAGGGCCAGCTATTTTCACTCCGACAGGGGTTTTTATCCCCGTCGCCAACATGTCAATACGGGTCTTTATCGGCATAACCCAGGCATTCGTTTTTAATCCTGGAATGCTAATCAAATTGTCAAACTCTCGTCTTAGTTTCTTCGAATCCATTCCTTCACGCCACTCAGACCTCGGTTTCAACTGCACAAATGTCTCTATCATGGTCAACGGAGCCGGGTCTGTCGCTGTTTCTGCCCGCCCTATTTTGCCAAACACAGAGGCGACTTCCGGCACGGTCATTATCATCCTGTCTGTCAGCTGGAGTATTTTTCTCGCCTCGCCAATGGACAAACCCGGATAGGTGGTCGGCATATACATCAAGTCTCCTTCGTCCAGGGGTGGCATAAATTCACTCCCCAGCTGTCCCAGGGGCCACAACCCCAACAATAAAAGCAACAGGGTTGCGATCAATGTTTTACGCGGATTGTTGAGTACAAGGACGAGTGTGGGAATGTAAGCCCTCTTTACCAGGCGGTTAAGCTGATTGTTTTCTTCTGCCTGTATCTTTCCTTTGACAAGATACCCCATCAACACCGGCACCAGCGTTATGGTGAGTATTGCGGCTGCGCCCATGGCATAGGTTTTAGTATACGCCAGCGGTGAAAACAACCTGCCCTCTTGCGCTTCCAGCGCAAACACAGGTGCAAAACTAACGGTTATGATCAGCAGGCTAAAAAACAAGGCCGGGCCAACTTGTTGCGCTGCTTCCTTTACCCGCGGCCATCTCGCGCCATCATCCTGGCCTGCAATTTCGATCTTTTTATGCAGATTCTCGATCATCACAATCGCGCCATCAACCATCGCGCCAATTGCGATGGCAATTCCTCCTAACGACATAATGTTGGCGTTCATCCCCTGCATGTGCATGATCACGATGGCGGACATGACACCGATAGGCAGGACCAGCATGACAACGACGGCGGAACGAAAATGGAACAAAAACAATAAGCAGATTATTGACACCACAACGATTTCTTCCAGTAGCTTTTCCAGCAGATTATCAATGGCGCTGGTAATCAATTTACTACGATCATAGACGGATACTATCTCTACTCCTTTCGGCAACCCATTTTGTAAGGTGGCTAGTTTCTCTTTCACCGCTTCTATTGTTTGCTGGGCGTTTTCTCCGAAACGCATCACCACGATGCCGCCGACACTCTCACCCAAACCATTGTAATCCGTCACACCCCGGCGCATTTTAGGCCCTAATCTAATATCGGCTACATCCTTTAACAACAGGGGCACACCTCGCTGATTTATCCCGAGTGGGATGCTTTCAAGATCTTCAATGCTCTTGATGTAACCCGTGGCACGCAACATGTACTCTGCTTCTGCCATTTCAACCACAGATGCCCCTGTCTCCTGGTTTCCCCGGGTGATTGCCATTCTGATCTGTGCCAGCGGTAAACCAAAGGCTTGCAATTTGTGGGGATCGATTTCAACCTGGTACTGTTTAACCATGCCTCCTGCTGTCGCCACTTCTGACACCCCGGAAACAGCTTGTAGTTCATATTTTAAAAACCAGTCCTGCAAACTACGCAGTTCACTCACATCATGTTTACCGAGAGTGTCAATCAGGGTGTAAATGTAGACCCAGCCTACGCCCGTGGCATCAGGACCCAATTGGGGTTTGGCGTTTTCAGGCAAGGTCGAGGCGACCTGGTTGAGATATTCCAACACCCGGCTGCGAGCCCAATAGATATCGGTATCATCATTAAAAATGACATAAACAAAAGAATCACCAAAGAAGGAAAAACCACGAACATTAGTCGCGCCGGGTACTGACAACATCGCCGTGCTGATAGGATAAGTGACGTGATCTTCAACGACCTGGGGCGCCTGACCAGGGTAGTTGGTCTTAATTATCACCTGAACATCAGACAAATCGGGTATCGCATCAACCGATGTATTGCTGATGGAATAAATACCGAAACCTATCCAGGCAACAGTTATCAGGATTACGAAAAACCGGTTCTCAATAGACCAGTCGATAACCTTATTTATCATGGACCACGCCTCGATCCATGTCAGTTAACCCAATACGCTGGAAGTCTGAAACCACACTCGATTCAGAGTCCAACAGAAACTGCGCCTGGACAACCACTTCATCCCCAGGCTCCAATCCCTGCAAGATCTCCGCTTCCATTGTATTGATGCGACCCAGTTCTACAACAATAGACTTGTATTCCCCCTCATCGGTCTTTAACACCACCCGATTTTGCGACGCTGTTCGAATGACGGCATTCTTCGGCACCAGAATGCTCTCGTTAGTTGACTCGGACTGTATGAATGCTTTCGCATACATACCCGCCTTGAGTCGACCATCTCTATTTTCGACTGTGCTGCGAATTTTCAATGTTCTGGTCTTTTGGTCGAGCGCCGGATACACGAAATCAACACGGGCATGCCTTGTCAGCCCGGCCAGCGCATCAAATTCAAGCTCGACCGGGTCACCGGTATTGATATTCATCACATCATTTTCAAATACGTCTGCAGTCACCCAGACAGATTCCATTCCTGCAATGGTCAGTATAAGCGTGCCTGGTTTGACAAAATTCCCCTCGCGAATCCCGAGGTAGCTGACGACCCCAGAGCGTGGCGTATAGATTGTTATCGTGCGTTTTAGCATTCTATCTGCGCCACCCGGTTCGCCCAATCGAGCAATGTCTGACTCAGGCACCTGGAGGGATTCCAATCGCTCCCGCGCCGATGCAATCAGCATCTTGTTGCCTTGTTTCAATGCTGTCAGCAATTCATGCTGGGCGTGGACGAGATGGGGCGAATATATTTCGTATAGAGCCTCCCCTGCTTCAACAGATTGCCCCAGACTCTTAACGAATAGTTTCTCGACCCAGCCTTCTACCCTGGGATAAACACGTGTTATCAGCTCTTCGTTATATTGCACATCTGCTAACGCGATAATACTGCTATTCATCAAACCACGGCGAACCCGGGTGGTTTTTACTCCCAGGTTATGTTCCACATTCGCGGAAACTTTAATCACACCTTTACCTAATGTGCTGTCAGCAAAGACTGGAATCAGGTCCATGCCCATGGGTGATTTACCGGGGGAATCCCGACGAAAATCTGCATCCATGGGTGCGACCCAGTAAAGAGGCTGCTTTTCCTGCTTCTTCACCTCGACCATAGTTGCTTCCTGCGAAGGGAAGAAACCGAAAACTATCGCGATGCCGATAACAACTCCCATCACGGTTAAGGATAACTTTCCCAACACATTTCTCATGCTGCAGCCTCCCTGGTTACACTAAGATATCGAATCTCTGCCAGCGTTTTTAACCGGTCGACTTCCATCGACTGCACTTCGATTTTGGCATTCAGCAAGGCAATGTATGCTCTCATTACATCTGAAAAGGATCCCTGGTCCGCCGTATAGGCATTCAAGGACGCCTGCACGAGGGTCGCCAATTGCTCCAGCAGTGTGTCGCGATACAACACCAGTCTTTCATCCAGTGATTCGAGCGACGCATAGGCTGTCAAGTAACGTTGTAGCAATTGCTGCAACCTGATTAACCGAGCCGATTCATCGGCTGAAACCAGCTCCGCCGCCGCTGCAATTTTCTTATGCTGTCGCTTCTGTTTATACAGAGGCAATTTGACACGGAACCCAACGGACACAAAGTCGGCGAGATCATTTCCAAAACGATCTTCATCGCGATAAGCGTAGCTGGCATTTACGCTCCAGTCGGGTTTTGTTGATTCCTGTGCCAGTGAAAGGCCCACTCTTTTGGTTTCAATTGCACGGTCAATTAAACGTAAGTCCGGGTGACGAGCCAAAAGTGCACGCTGGGATTCTTCACTGGTGCGCATAATCGGTTCTACTTCCAGCCTGTCAGACAGTGACCAGGTCATCTTCGAGCCCAGGTAAGAAGCAGGCAGCCATTGTGCAAATTCCTGCTTCCGGCTGTACTGGATATCCTTCAGTCTTAGCAGTCGGTCCTCCAACCGTGTCAATTCAAGCTGTACCCGTATTATGTCTTGTTGGCTGGTGTCGCTTGATGCATGGCGATAGCTGGCGTTGGTCACATCAACCAACTGCTGGAACAGGGGCTTATCCTGGCGGATCAGTCGAGAGGTGTTGTGGGCCAGATAAAGGTCGAGCCACAACCCGGTAACCTGCAGTTCAATCAGTCGTACTCTCGCGGTTCGAGCGATCTGTTGGGCCTCACCTTCCAGCACTTTTATCTGTTTGCGATAGCCCCGTGTGGTACCTCTGGTAATCTCCTGGCTGACACCAACCCACAACTGGGTCATCTGTTCCTGCGAAAAATCGAATGAGTCGGTTGGTAAATTCAGAACAGAAGCCGACATTACAGGGTCGGGTAACTCCGCTACCGCCTCAGATTCGAACAGCGAAGCGCTTTGCAGTGCTTTGCTGCGAACCAGCCACGGATCATGGGTTACAGACAACTCGACGAGGTCTGCCCAGGCGAGGGTTCTCTCACTGTAGCTGCTTTCTGCAAACAAATAGGGGTTCAATCCCAAAATACAGATAAACCCAAATAAAACCCGACCTTGTGACATTAGAGGTCGCGTCGGTGTACTCTTTTTAGAACCGCAAATTTTAGTCATCATCACAAATCTCATCAAAGCCAGGCCTCATACCGGGCGAGAAATAACAACACACGCCGCACTGGAATACGCGGACGCAGCTATCTTCGTGATTTAACTTATTGGAGGACGAATATCTGACTTAAGGTAGGTAGTGACTAACTGATCAGTCAAGGCATATTCTGCAGGTTCCCGGGGAACCATTGATCTCAAGGTTCCTGCATCCAGTAATGCCGGAGCGGATAATGCGAGACAGCAACCTGATTGACATGAAGTCTGATCCTCTGTCGCAGTGGTGCCGGGATTCGACATCTCGTCATGACAGTCCTGGCGCGACAGAGTCATCCCAATCTGCGTTTCCATCATCATTTCCATCGACGTTTCGGTAAAATTATCCCGCGATGATTGAGCACAGGAAAACGCAAATGACAAAGGTGATTGCATCGCCAGAATGATGGTTAAGAGTATGGCCAGATTTTTTCTTTGGCTGAACATGTCCCAATTATCGCATTAAGCAAGGATAATTTGAACCACACATTTCACACCCTGGCTGATTAGTGCCTATCCATAAATGATTATGTGTGCTTTTCCAGTCAAGTTTTGTGCTATTAAAATAGACTCAATATGCGCAAAGTAGGGTGCTGAAGTCGAAATTCACCTATTTGTGGATAAGCACTAATTAGAAGCTAAGGGATCATTTTCAGTGCGCCCCTTGCATAAGTAACTTCAATAGTTTTGGATGTGTAACACGTAGTTCACAGACCAGGGAATTTATGAATATCGCGTCTTTGTTACGCAAAACAGCCACCCGATTTCCATCCTTAACCGCGGTGATAAGTGGTAAAACGGTACACTGTAACTACCAACAACTCGGCCGACGTGTTGAGGGCATCGCTGGCTATTTACGCAATGAACTGCACCATCAGCCGGGCGACCGCGTTGCACTCATCATGAAAAATTGCCCGGAATATATCGAAGTGTTGCTGGCAGTATTACACGCCGGACTCGCCGCCGTCCCGATTAACGCCAAGCTACACAAGAACGAGTTCGACTACATCCTGCGAAACTCCGGTGCCTCGACCTTATTTATCACCGAGGATTTCGTCACACTATTCCCTGTTTGTACGTCCGCAAGTGTCTCTGACCCAACTGGCGGATCAGATTCCGTCATATCGGTGCACAGCCAACAATACAGTGCCATGTATGAATTTCCTGCGTTGCCAATACAAACCTGTGAACCTGACGATCTGGCCTGGCTTTTCTATACCAGCGGTACAACGGGTCAACCCAAAGGCGCGATGATGAGTCATCGTAACCTGCTGGTGATGACCCAGAGCTATTTCTCAAGCGTCGACAGTATCGACGCCGGTGACACCCTGCTGCATGCCGCCCCGATGTCACACGGCTCCGGATTATATATATTTCCCAATATCGCAAAAGGCGCACAACAGGTGGTCAGCCGCAGTGACAGTTTTGATGCCCGGGAAATATTCGAATTGCTCCAATATCACCCCCGGGTAAGCATGTTCGCTGCACCGACAATGATACATCGACTGGTGGCAGCAGATTTACCATACGATGTGAAAACCAGTAACCTCAAGTCAATTATCTATGGTGGCGGGCCAATGTATGTCGCTGATATAAAGTCAGCGATGGCTCGATTTGGAAACAGATTTATCCAGATTTACGGTCAGGGTGAAACACCCATGACAATTACCTGCCTGGCTAAAGAAGACCATCTTGAACGTGAGCATATGCCCCTCGATGACGTGCTGGCTTCAGTGGGTACAGCGCAGATGCCAATCGAACTTGAAATCGTCAACGCCTCCGGTGAAGTTTTACCGGCTGGAGAAGTCGGCGAAATTCTTGTTAAAGGGGATACCGTAATGCTTGGCTACTGGGCCAACCCTGAAGCCACCAGTGAAACCATCGTCGATGGTTGGTTGCACACCGGAGACATGGGAGTGTTGAATCAACATGGATACCTGACGCTAAAAGATCGCAGCAAAGACATGATCATCAGTGGCGGCACTAATATTTATCCCAGGGAAGTGGAAGAGGTGCTGCTGCAACACAAAGCGGTTGCAGAGGTTGCCGTGGTTGGCAAAGCTGACCCGGAATGGGGAGAGACGGTTATCGCCTTCGTGGTGATTGCTACAGGACACGATCTTGCCAGCGAACAATGTGATGACTGGTGTCTCAATCACATGGCGAGATTCAAGCGCCCAAAAAGCTATCACTTCGTCGACAGCCTGCCGAAGAATAATTACGGCAAGGTGTTGAAAAGGGAATTGCGGCAGCGATTGTGACCTTTGATTTTCAGGGCCTGGAGAGTCTGGTTTTTTTAACTCAGGGGCTAGTGGCAGCTGCCCGCTCAATCATCCTTTTCGCCTGGGTATAGTGGGGTTTGTCCAACATGATCCCGTCGAGTCCTACAACACCAACATCGGGATTGGATTCAAAGGCCTCTACGACTCTTTGTGACCAGACCAGTTGCTCTTCCGTAATTGAAAACGCCTCGTTGATGATATCAACCTGGTTTGGGTGGATTGCCATCATACAGGTAAAACCCGCGCGCCTGGCGCCTTCACAGGCTTGTCTCAAACCGGCATCATCCCGGAAATCAGTAAACACCGTGTTACAGGGTTCTATTCCCGCAGACGCCGCCGCTGCAATACAGAGGCTTCTTGCTGTGCGGAACAGGTCATCCCAATTGCCGTCTGGTAGACGATGGGTTTCAGCGCCAACATCGGCAGAAAGGTCGAATTCGCCCCAACTGACGTAAGATAATCGAGCACTGCAGTCAGTCAGGCCGCCAAGGTTAAACAGGGCCTGGCCGGTTTCGGTACCGATCACCAGAATCCTGGTATGTCCCAACGCAACACCTTCGCGAACTTCCAGTGCGCTCAGGTAATGATCGAGGCGGATGACATCTTCCCTGGTTCGGTATTTGGGTAAAATAATATAGTCCGGGGCGCCACCCACCACCGCCGCCAGATCATCGAGTGTCATGTCCCCATCCAGGGGGTTAACACGAACCATCAGTTTTTTAGTCCGCGTAGCAGGCGGGTTTGAATCAAGGTACTCCCTGGCCAGGCGTCTTCCCTCAACTTTTCTCCCCAGCGCGATCGAATCTTCGAGATCAAGAATCAACCCGTCTGAGCGGGTACCTTCACCCTTGGCAATCTTCTTTTCACTGTCGGCGGGGAGAAATAGCATTGATCTCACGTCGTGGCCCCAGATTCAGTCGCCCCTGATTCCACTGGGCGAATTGCCATCAGCGCGGTACGCTTTACCGTGGCGACAAGTTCATCTTTCTGGTTAAACCCTTCATGGCAGAAATTTACGATGCCGGAATCGTTTCTGGATTTACTGAGGCGTTTGTCCAATACCGTCGTGCGTACGTGAATAGTGTCGCCATGTAAGGTGGGGCGTGGAAAACTGATATCTGTCATACCGAGGTTTCCAAGGGTTGTGCCCAGGGTTAAGTCGGTAACCTGTATGCCTACCACAAGCGCCAGTGTGAACATGCTGTTGACGATTCGCTCTCCATACATGCTGTTTTTGGAAAACTCTGCATCGATATGCAAAGGTTGAGTATTCATCGTCATGCAGCTGAACATCATGTTGTCGTATTCAGTGACCGTCCGCCGAACCTCGTGATCAAATACCTGCCCTTCTTCGAATTCTTCAAAATAGTATCCGGCCATATATTACTCCCAGTGTATTAGTGCTTTCGATACCTGCATTCAATGCTTGCTTTCAATGCTTGCTTTCAATGCTAGCACGATGTTTCCAACAGTTTACTTTTCTCGTCTCAAATTCAGTACACTATCGGCAAATATGCAGACATCGGAGAAAAACATGAAGCTGGCGTTTATCAACAATTTCGAGTTGGCCGCAGTGACGGACGCAGGGGTAGTCAACCTCAGCGCTGCGATTGCGGAGGGACTCAACGTGTTACCACCACAGCAATTGATGAATCATGTCATTGAGCACTGGTCTGACTACGAGACTAAATTTGCGGCTCTTATCGGAGCAGGTCCGGCACGACCCATAGAAGACGTCACGCTAAGAGCGCCTTTGCCCAAGCCCATATCAATTGCCTGTATGGCGGTAAATTATATGGAGTTTGGCGCCCTGAAGGAGAAGCCGGAACCACAGGCATTCTTAAAAAATTCCCACAGCGTCATCGGCCCGGGCGATACCATGAAGTTGCCCGATGTACCGGCTTCTATTTTTGAGGCAGAGGCAGAAATGGCGCTGGTTATTGGGAAGACGGCAAAAAATGTAAAAGCCGAAGACGCCTATGACTACATATTTGGTTACCTGAATTTTGCTGATGGTTCTTCACGTGGTTTGAGTATGGGTATGGGCATGCCCTACTTTATGAAATGCCAGGACGATTCGGCACCCCTGGGACCCTGGATAGTCACGGCAGACGAAGTTGCAAACCCAATGAATCTGAGAGTGCAACAGTGGAACAATGGTAATCCGACCCACGATTACAACACCGACGATATGGCGCACGATATCGCTGCATCGCTGGCATTCGTCAGCGCCAACACCACCCTGGAAGCAGGGGACGTGATAGCCCTCGGAACCAACCACCAGGGATTACATCCATTGCAGGACGGTGACCTGGTCGAACAGGAGATCGAGGGGCTGGGACGGTTGGCATTTCACGTTCACGATGAACACAAGCGAAGCTGGTCCAGGGAAACCCGGGCAGAGCGCCGTTCAAAAAAACTCAAGGGACCCGCACCGCAACTGGCTGGCAAATACGCAGAGAATTAGTTCAATTATGTCTACCGAAAAATTGAATTCAACTCGTATCCTGCACATTGTCGGCAGCCCAAAAGCTGATGATTCCAGCTCGACCCGAATGGCCCAGGCATTTCTTGCCGGTGCTCAGCAGGCAAACCCTGGTCACCAGATTACCACCCTGGATGTATGGGCAGAAGATTTACCCTACTTTGGTCGAGAACTGGCGCTTGCGAAGATGATCCCCCTGACGGGAGGAACCCTCAGTGAATCGCAGCAAGCGGGTTGGAAGGAAGTCGTCCGTGTTATCACTGAACTGGATCAACACGACAAAATTGTCATCTCTACACCGATGTGGAATTTTTCCATCCCTCATCAACTGAAACATTATTTCGATATCGTGGTACAGCCAGGCCTGACATTCGGCGTTAATGCTGCTGGCGAACATATCGGTTTATTGAAAGACAGACCCGTGCAGCTACTGCTGAGTCGTTCCAGTCCATTCCCGGAACGTAGCCCGGAAGACTATCAATTACCCTATCTGAAACATGTGCTTTCATTTATGGGCCTGAAGAGTATAGATACCCTGATTCTCGAAGGTACCACGCTACCTCATGCAGAACGAGAGAAACTAATCAATGAATATTGCGCCATGGCCCGAATCGCCGGAGCGGATTTCTGATTGAGATAACAAGTCAGGTTAGATTCGCGTACATCCGCTTCACTATAACTTCTGCCGTAACCAGGCAGCAATCATATCGGCATGTTTATCCCTGGCATCATCTGGTTTGGTCAGATAATGATCACCCTCGGTCAATTCCAGCTTTTTATCAGAGCTGCCTAACAGATCGAATATGTTCTTAGCATCACCAGGGAAAACACCCGTGTCGGCAAGTGACTGAATCACTAATGCCGGTAGTGTTATCTTGGCGAGATGGGGTGCACCGCGACAAGGTGAACTTTTTAAACTCCACATGTTTAGCCAGGTTCTGAGCGTATTGTTTAGCCCGATACCACGTGGACCGAAATTGGAACTCTTCGGGTCACCGGCATAACAAACACCTACTGGCCTGTCTGAAGGGTCTATAGAACCATCCAGCAACCTCAGATCAGCCCAGGTGCGAAACATGTTGAATGCCCGGTCAAACAGTCCATGTTGCTGCAATCGATCCAGTTCACCAGAGACCCAGTCTGTAATTCTGTTGTTTCTCGCTATCTGGGCAGCTCGATACTTCCGGATAAACTCGTCCGAATAGGGGGGCCCATTTTCCGGGTTGTACATGTTGAGAGACTGATCAATGCTGGTTGGGTCCGTCTCATCGATGACGGAGGGGTCCATCCAGTCTGTAAGGACTTCCGGCCGCCCGGCGTGAGCACACAAGGAGACATAGTAGTCCCCCGGGATCAAATCGTTCACGGCGTCCGGAAGCTTAAGTCCCGGCGTCGCTTCGAGTACCGGGTCAACGGCCTGGGATTGGTAGGCTGCCATCAAAGAGCCGCCACCGGAGTTACCTAGCAAAACCACATTCTCAACACCCATTTCTTTCTTTAACCACCGAACCCCGGCACCGATATCCAGCAGGGCATATTCCAGCAGGAAGAATGCTTCGTTGCCACGAAAACGGGTGTTCCAGCCCAGGAAACCGAAGCCTCGCTCGGCCATATATTCGCCCAGATAGTGTTCACTGAAATCAACGTTGAAATGGGTAGCAATAAAAGCTGTCTTTGGCTTTTCTCCCGAAAGAGCATAATAAAGCCCCTGACAAGGGTGAAACCCTGCTCCATTGCGGGCACCCATGGGTGATTCCAGGGCAACAAATTGACGTTCTACGTTTGCCATCGTGACTCCTATATTCTTCTTCTAGCTTAAGGAATCTCTGAATAAGGGAGCTCTAATTAAGGTATTAATCAGAGCCTCCCTTAATTCCCAGAACCAGGTTTCGACCGAGTACCATGTTGCGTAACTTACCAAATGCAATATTCCGGCTCAGGTACTTCATACCGCAATCAGGCGCAACA
The DNA here is from genome assembly GCA_029941905.1 of Pseudomonadales bacterium. Lineage (GTDB taxonomy): Bacteria > Pseudomonadota > Gammaproteobacteria > Pseudomonadales > Azotimanducaceae > JAHRVQ01. The sequence continues at coordinate 137,253 of JAPYTQ010000002.1, forward strand.
ACCATTCGTTCCATGGGAACCACCTTAAGTGCTGCTTCTATTCGTTCCGCAACCAGCTTTGCCGTTTCAACTTCCTGGTCTCGCAAATCCAGCACCCCAACGTGGATCCGTTTGGAAGGTAATCCTTCAAGTACTGATGCTGGCAACCGGGGTTGTGCACATTCGATCGATATTTCATCAGCAACACACGCGTCGAGTTCATCCAGAAAAGCATAACCAATCGGCTTGTCACCTACATGCTTACCATAGCCGAAACAGACGTGTAACACCGTCGTTCCGGAGACACCTTCCAGAGCCCGGTCAATCGCGGTAACAGCATATTCCCTGGCCTTTTCAGCCCTGGCTTGTACGTAAGGTTCGTCCAGTTGGACAATATCAGCGCCTGCTTCGAACAAATCTTTGACTTCCTCATTCACGGCCTCCGCGTAAGCCATCGCCAGAGATTCATCATCAGCATAATAATCATTTTGTGCCTGCTGGGTCATTGTGAACGGTCCCGGCAGCGTTAGCTTGATGGGTTTGTCGGTATACGCTTTGAGAAGCGCGATATGCCCAGTTTCGACACTGTGAACCCGGCGAATTTCTCCAACCACTCTCGGTACAGGCACATCCTTGCCGGTTCGATCAACCGCCGACCCCGGGTTATCCTGGTCCAGGCCGTCGAGAGCATTGGCAAACCTGTTTGAATAGCTTTCCCGCATCATTTCACCATCGGTCACTATATCAACACCTGCCCGAATCTGGTCGAAGAGAGCCAGCAATGTGGCATCTCTCTGGGCTTCTTCCAACTGAGGTGCAGCAATGCGCCAGAGTTCCTCTGCCCGGACCCTCGGTGGCAGCCTTTCACCGAGTCGCGCTTTATCAATCAACCAATCAGGCTGGGCGTAGCTGCCAACCAGGCCAGTGGGTAATTCAGGTAGTTGCAATGGCATACTTGTTCCACAGGAAAACAACAGCCGGATTGTAGATCAACAAATACTCAGCATGCAAAGTTTACTGTTGCTAAGTTGTTGTATTGTTATTGCATTTTTGTTGGTATCATAGCGCGCTAAACATGCACTGGTACGATCGTATTCACAACCTGACACCTTCCACAGGAGTTATATTCACAAGGGCGTTGTTTCCACAAGCATTATCCATTCGAGCACTGACCATACCAGCACTATCCACACGAGGATATGAGACTTGAACGCGATTGTTAAACGATGGGCGCTGGTATTTTTGTTGTTGCATGGATTTACTCCAGTTGCTGCCGAAACACCCCCGAGTCAGGGACGTAACCTGATCGAGGGGATTCCCGTAGGACTCATTCTCGAAAATCAGCAGTTGCCTTACTTATTTTGGGTGGCGCTCCAGACCGGTCGGCTACATCTGCTTGAACGGACTAAGACGGGCAGTTATCTCGACCGTGTGTCTGTGCCCATCTCCATGGGTAAACAGGGTTTTGGTAAAGAATTCGAGGGAGATCTGAAAACCCCTGTGGGTGTTTATCAATTTACTTCTTTTTTGAAAGACGACCAGCTGGATGACTTCTATGGTATCGGTGCATATCCCATCAACTATCCCAATATCTGGGATCGATTATCCGAGAGGTCAGGGCATGGCATCTGGTTACATGGATTGCCTAAAGGCACAGAGGCGCGACCATTACTCGACAGTGAAGGTTGCGTCATTATCGACAATCAGACCCTTGAACAATTCGCCCCGTATATTGCTGCTGGGGAGAGTCTTATTGTGCTGGCCGAGTCTCTCGAATGGGTAGCACCGGGTACGAAACAGCCATCTGCAGACATACTGGATGCCCTCGAAGACTGGAAGCAGGACTGGCAGAATAATAACAACGGAGAATATTTCGCCAACTACCATCCCGACTTTACTGACGACAAGCGTAATTTCAGTCAGTGGAAAACCTATAAAACACGGGTGAATGGTAGCAAATCTTACATTCGTGTCAGCTTATCCAAGCTGAGTGCTATCGCTTATCCAGGTGAAGAAAACCTCGTCGCCATTCGATTTTACCAACACTACAAGAGCAATAACTTCAATTGGGAAGGCTGGAAACACCTGCTATGGCGCCGTGATGAATCAGGCACCTGGCGTATTCTCTATGAAGGTAATGGGTGATCGACACATGCAAATCCTGAAGCCACTTCTTTGCATGCTTTTGACTCTCAATCTGACGGGTTGCATGTTTATAGGGGAATCAACTCCGTCTGACGAAACCGAACACGGCTCTGGCAGCACTCCCATTGTAGAAGAAAGCGATTCCGGGCTGGTAGATATTGAGGAGGAAATGGCACTCGACGCAGATCTGTCTGAAGCAGCTGTCAGTGAAGCAGACATTGCAAGCGCTTCCCCGGCAGAGATTGAATCTGCCAAGACTGACCCGGTCACAGAGTCAGTTGTGGTAAATGAGGGCGATCTGGATGCAGATCTCCCTGCGCCAGCAGAAATCACCCTGGATATTGAGTCTTTGGCTGTCGAAGATCCAACAATAAATTTATGCGAGGAAATAGGTAACAAACTCGATAGTGTGTCGGTTGAAGAATGTCTGGATCAAAATCTGGTTCACTCTGCCTTAACCGCTGCAAAGAGATCCCTGGCGTTCAAAGACTATGCCCCCATTCCGGAGCGTGAACCCCTGGGTCGCGTGTTAGTCATTGGCGGCATCCATGGCGATGAATTTTCTTCCGTATCGGTGATCATCAAGTGGATGGGGATACTGGATGAGTTTCATTCCGGATTATTTCACTGGCGATTTGTACCAACCGCTAATCCTGATGGATTGCTCAACCAAAAATCGCAGCGGCAGAATCTGAATGGCGTCGATTTGAATCGAAATTTCCCCACAGCAGACTGGGAAGGACACGCCCGTTCCTATTGGGAAGAACATGCCAATAGAAACCCGCGTCGCGATCCCGGCCCTGCTCAGGCAAGTGAGCCGGAGACCCAGTGGCTGGTGAAACAGATTGAAGAATTCGACCCTGACGTCATTATCTCGATGCACGCGCCATACCATCTTGTCGACTACGATGGACCACCTTCGGCTCCTGACGTACTGGGAACCCTGCATCTTCACAAACTGGGTGTGTACCCAGGTTCACTTGGCAACTATGCAGGCATAGACAAGCAAACGCCAATCGTCACGGTCGAGTTGGCATCAGCAGGTATCATGCCTGCTAAAAGAGAAATTGACAGTATGTGGCGAGACCTGGTGCGATGGCTCCGTGGACAACTTTCAGGGTAGTCTAAGAACTCAATACCCCAGCCGGACGCTCTAACCAATCTTGACTATCGTAATGCCGAATTCTTCACGGATCGAATCAAGCGGCGTTGCAAGATAACTGTCAAATTCCGACCAGTGCCAGCGTTTCTTCATTCTGAAACTTTGAAACATCACAACCGGGACAATAAACAAAGATTTCAACCCTGCATCAATCATCTGCCACAGACCTAAACTGGTATAGATCTCTTTCGATTCGTCGAGTGCGTAGCCCTGGTGCAGTCTTTTCAATCCTGCATCCGTACCAAAGAAACTCCACATCTTAACGCCTGCTTCACTGGGTAGTTCCGTGTTACAACCAAACACAACATGAACCGTCTCGTGACATCGAAAAAAATCCATTGCCGCATTCGACATTCCCTGCCCGTGCTGGAGATCATCCCTGCTCGCATAGTACTCATCCAACCCTTGCTGCAAGGTCATGCTGGCATTCTTTTGTTGGTATCTCATCAGATCATTTTATATACGGACGCACACTCTTTTTCTACCGCAAACCTCTCAGAAATAGCTCACAAAGATAAGCCCGACTGTCGCACAACGGATGTCTGCGCCGTAGTTTCTGCGTAGTTTCAATATCTGTGTCCGTATTCCCTTTTTATGTCAATACACCCTTGATTCAGCTTCTTAGGTAGACCAGTAAATGCCCTGATATGCTATAAACGGTTTCTGCAAAACTCCCCCTTTCGACCAAAGTTGAGCTTTTGTCAAGGAGCATACTAATTCATCTAGCTGCTTATTCCGGCATCTTGAAAGTTAACCGCATGCCATTCCTATTGACCGGAGGGCCCCTAGTTGCCACTAGCTGTCAATCCGATGAGCCTCACGCTCAAGCCACTCTTGAGTAGAGTTTGTGTGTGGGAAGGGCTCATCAGGAATCGCGAGGTCCAGCGCTTTGCCACCCAAACCCGTTGGCGGGTTATTGCTCTGGATGAAGTGAACGTCTATCTCAGGCGTTGCGGCAATGCGCATGACTTCGTATTCATCGAAGTTGTCCTGCTGGATCACACCGTTGGACATGGTGATTTGTTGTAGCGCCATGGTGCTGAGACCATCAACGATGGATCCCTGGACCTGGCTGATAGCCCCGCTCATGTTGATGATGGGTCCCACGTCCACGGCAACCGTGACTTTCTTCACGCGGAAATTTTTCTTGGCATCGACCGTTACCTCCGCCACTTCGGCGACATGGGCCGCGTGGCAGAAGTAAAACGACAGACCCAGCCCTGAGCCTTTCGGCATGGTTTTCCCCCAACCCGACTTCTCAGCTGCAAGTTTGATCACGTCAATTGCCCGCCCCGTGTTCAAAGCTCTGACATTACCTTCGACAACCCAACGACGTTTACCCATCAGTTCCAACAGAAACTCCACATGGTCTCGGTTTGCCAACACCGCCATTTCATGAAGAAAGCTCTGCTCAACGAAAGCATTGGTGTTGGAACCGGGTGCACGCCATGCACCACACGGGGTCTTGACTGGCGGAAGTCGACAGTGCAGTTCATAGGTTCCATGCAGACGTGCGCGACATAGGGGAACTGGTAAAACGCCTCGTGTGTACGGTTTTCAGGGTCGGCAAACGCGACGTCGACAGCGGGGCTGTCCTTACGTATGGTGCCTCCACCCTCACGGGCAATCTTCCCTGCTTGTTCAATCATCTTTGGCCAATCGTCATCGGATGCGCCCGACTCATCCCACTTCACGTTGAGTTTGTTCTTGGCATCGAACACTGACCAGGTGTCGTCGCCTACGATTGCCACACCACCCTGGAGTTCAGCAAGGCCAGCGAGGAACGCCATACTTGCCTTACCTGATCTTGCGTCCGGATCCAGGATAAAAGCATCTATTACACCCGGAAGTGCCTTAATTTCAGCCTGGTTAAAACTGATCGCCGTGCCTCCATGGCGGGGACAACCAGTATAGGATGCGTACTTCATGCCAGGCACGTCCACGTCGATGCCAAACTCGGATCGACCTGTTGCAATCACCAGATTGTCAACGCCGCCAATGGCCTTACCAATAATGGTGTATGACCTTGGGTCCTTAAATGACAACATTTCAGGATCGGGAATCGGCTGCCGAACCGCCGCTGCAGCAAGTTGACCGAACGTCAAAACCTGACCCGATGAGTGGGTCACCCTGCTTTCATTTGCTTTCAATTCGTCCCGCTTAACTTCCATCGATTCTGACGCGGTACAGAGGTAGAACCACCTGCCCCCTGCATCCCAAACCTACCCGCATTGAGCGGTGCGTCGAGCACAACCACATCTTCCCACTTCGCACCCATTTCTTCGGCAATGATCATCGGTAGCGTGGTCTTGATGCCTTGCCCCATTTCGGGGGTTGCGGAGTAGATCGTAATCTGTCCATCCGAGGCGATTTTGATATAGGCATTCAGCTCCTTCGAGCCAACCAGCGTGCCAAGCTCTTCTGCAGCTGCGGACACAGGCAAACTCAGTTCTAGCATGAGACCACCACCGGCGAGGGCAGTGGCTTTTAGAAACGAGCGACGGTTCACTATCTGTGACATCAGCTTGCCCCTTTATCTGCGATGTAGAACGATGCTGCAGTGTGAATTTGCAGCACGAATCCTGATGTAGGTGCCACAGCGGCAGTAGTTTCCTGCCAGCGCCTCATCAATATCGTCATCACTGGGACTGTTGTTGTTGGCTAACAGGGCAGCCGCGCTCATGATTTGACCTGCCTGGCAGTAGCCACATTGAGGAACATCGCGTTCCATCCATGCAGTCTGCAGTGGATGCAGCGCGCCATCGCCAGCCAGCCCCTCGATGGTCGTGACCTTTCCCTTTACCGTTGATACTGGCAGGACACAAGATCGAACTGTTGCACCATCAACATGAACGGTGCATGCACCACATTGGGCGATGCCACAACCGAACTTTGTACCGGTTAACTTTAGCTTGTCGCGCAGTGCCCACAGCAGTGGCATATCTGGTCGGACGTCCAATTCAACATCCGCGCCGTTCACATTCAGGGTAACCTTGCTCATTTATAACCTCACTATCCTCTTGCAAAATTGTCAGGATTCTTTCCGGGCTGGGCCGTAGGAAGCCAATGAGTTCTACCAAACCGCCCGGCTACGCCGAAGACGGCGGTACCCTGCTGCAGAAATCGCTCAGTACCGGTGTCAGCTATCACTGGGGTAACAAAATTAGCCTGTTTGGTTTGGGCTTCAACTGGAGCGAATCGAATGAAGATACTTTCGGTCCGGGACTGGATGACCAGACGACTATCGAGTTGTTTACACGCCTGCAGGTCATGAACGTCCTCCAGATTTCGCCCGACATTCAGTACATTAGAAACCCGGCCCTAAACCCTGATGAAGACCATAGTTGGGTTGTTGGGCTGCGGTTTCGATTGTATTTTTAGGAGAATTCAAAGAGCGATTCAGCAAAGATTCAAAATATGAAGCCATGTGGGATCGTACGGGGCCAGAGAGTCGTGGACAATCGTTGTCAAAGAACCAACCGCAGACGCAGTAGGTTTGGTGGAGCTACGCGGGATCGAACCGCGGACCTCAACACTGCCAGTGTTGCGCTCTCCCAGCTGAGCTATAGCCCCAATCAGAGGGCGTGAATACTAGCGAATGTCGATCTTCTTTTCAATAGGAGGTTCAGCCAGAAGAACTAACCGGAAGATTGCAGAGTCCTGCAGTCCTGTGTAACTTAGCCCAAAACACAGGTTGAACAGTATGCCTATGACTATTCTTCTCCTCTTTCTTGCAGTCGATGTCGCTATTGTTATCTTTCTGGCTTATCTCTATCGGGCACCGGATATGAGCCAGTACGATACGCCGGTAGCGCCGTTGGTTAAGCCTGCATCGGAAGTCAGCCCGCAACATCAGGATGTCTTGAAGATTCTGGAAAAATACCATCGCGAAGGGAGTCGACTCAGTACCAGGGCAGCAAGAATTCAGATGGAGGAGCTTTTCGGCAAAGATGTTGATGCCGTGGTTACGCCAGTTGATGTTGACGGCATACCCGGGGAATGGGTGATGGCCGAAGGTGCAGATCCGAAACAAAGGCTGCTCTATCTGCATGGTGGCGCTTTTCGGGTTGGCAGTCCCACCAGCCACAGATACATCACGTCAGAAATCTCTCGACGATCCGGTTCGGCAGTTCTGGCAATCGACTATCGGATGCAACCCGAGTACAAGACAATTCACTGTCACGAGGACGCGAGAACAGCATACCGCTGGATACTCAACAACGGGCCAGAGGGTCAATCCGCACCCGAACATTTGTTCGTCGCTGGAGATTCTGCCGGAGGGAATATGACCCTGGCGGTTATTGCCTGGGCCAGGGACAATGGACTAACACCAGCAACCGGTGCAATTGGATTGGCGCCCCTGACGGATTCTTCACTCAACAGCCCCAGTTGGAAGACTAATCTCGAAACCGATCCATTCCTGGGTCCGGGTCTGGGAGTGTTTATTAAAGTCCCAAAATTTGTTATCGCCATCGTTTCACGTTTTTCCAACGGTAAACCAGTGAATGACCCTGAACTTTCACCGTTGCTCGGGGATCTGTCTAATCTGCCACCCACCTTGCTTCAGGTCAGCAGGCATGAAATGCTGTTCGATGACAGCCAGCGATACACCAACAAAGGAATTGTCAGTGGTAGTAAGGTTGAACTGCAGGTCTGGCCAACAATGGTGCACGTTTTCCAGGGATTCGGACCGGAGCTACCCGAGGCAGTCGACGCGCTGGAAGGCATCGCGGTCTTTGTCAGGCAATTGACAGCAGAATAACAGCAAGTAACAATCAGAAAATCACACACACACAAAAAAGGAATCAAGATGGCATTATTCGGTGAAGCCTGCGATCGATGTGGGAGAAAGACTCGACACAAACAAGACGACAAACCGATTTGTGAGCCCTGCGAACATGAAATGGCACTACTGGTCGCGGCTAAAGGTGAAACTACCCAACCCTGCCCGATAGACGGTGAGGCAATGAACAAGGAAATCGCTCATATGATCGTTGTCGATCGTTGCCCGAAGTGCCAGGGCGTCTGGCTCGATGGCGGTGAGCTTGAGAGGCTGAAAGGTGGTGTAGAGGCAGATGCCCTGATTTCAATGGCGAACGGATTTACCATACCGTTCGGTTAGGCTTCAATCAGGCAGCTAAGCCCAGGGTAACCTGGTATCTTCCATAACATCCATTGTTGGTTTGAACGCTTCTGGTTGGTCCAGGCTACCTACGGTCACGTCAACGATATCAGGATGACTTTCATTGATACAGACAACAGGCGTCCCACACTGGTCACAGAAAAAGCGTTTGCCATCAGCGGAAGATTGCAGTTCCGCTGGTGAGCCCTTTGTATACCTGAATGACTCTTTGGTCGCGATTAACCAGGTGACATAAGGTGCACCGGACGCCTTCCGGCACATGCTGCAGTGGCAATTAGCGATTGGATATTCAGCCATGGTAACTTCGTAGCGAATATTACCGCAAAAACAACCACCTTTAATCGGGTCCATGGTTCACTCCTTTAAGTTGCTGTGCAGTTTCATTAAACTGGTTCTTATGCGTTTGAACTAAACAATACGCGTATCTTTCTTACCCCAATAGCGGTCTTTCAGCAGACGTTTGTATAGTTTTCCTGTTGGCAAGCGCGGCAGTTCTTCTTCAAAGTCCACGGATCTCGGGCACTTGTAGTGAGCCACATGTTCACGGGCATAGGCCATTAACTCTTCAGCGAGCGCATCATCCGGTACAATTCCTGCTTCTACCTGAACAACCGCCTTGACCTCTTCTCCCATTTCCTCATTGGGAACACCAAAGACCGCAACATCAGCAATTTTAGGATGCATGATCATTGCATCTTCAATTTCCTGGGGGTAAATATTCACGCCACCAGAAATAATCATGAATGTTGCACGGTCTGTCAGGAACAGGAATCCATCATCATCAACATAACCAACATCACCCAGCGCACTCCAGTTCGAATGTTGGGGATGCTGGGAATCTTTGGTTTTCGCCGCATCCTTGAGGTATTCAAAGGGCATCTCCGGCAGCTCGAAGTAGACCATCCCCGGTTCACCGTTAGGCAATTCTTTGCCATCTTCATCACAAATATGGATGACACCCAGCAACGACTGACCCACCGTACCCGGTTTGGTTAGCCATGCTTCTGGCGTTACATGGGTGAAACCGTTTAACTCGGTACCACCGTAATATTCGTATATTATCGACCCCCACCAGTCAAACATCTGCTGTTTCACTTTTCTTGGACATGGCGCAGCTGCGTGTATCGCAACTTTATGGCTGGACAGGTCATAGTTCGCCCGCTCTGCTGCGTCCATTTTTAACAGGCGGGTGAACATTGTCGGCACCCACTGGCTATGGGTTACCTGGTATCTTTCGATAGCTCGGAGCGCTTCTACTTCATTAAAACGCGGCATCATAATGACAGTGCCGCCTAACGTGTGGGTACCGATACAAAATCCGACCGGCGCTGAGTGGTACAGGGGCGCGGGAGAAAGATAAACCGAATTTTCATCGAAACCCCACAGGACGGACTGTAATGCACCTATGGGTCCTGCATCATCGGTAATGGAAGTGCCTGACAACGGACGCAGAATACCTTTTGGTCGCCCGGTGGTGCCGGAGCTGTATAGCAAAAACGTGCCAGCAGGCTCTTCAGGCAGTTTTTCAGCTGGAAATTCAGCAATCGCTGCCTCGTAATCTTCGTATCCTTCGGTTGCATCGCCCACCATTAACCAGCGCTCAACGTCAGGACAGAACTGATGAAGATTGTTCGCTATCTCCGACAAATAGTTCGAAGTAACGACAAGCCTGGATTCAGAATTTTCGATGATATACCCGGCTTCTTCATCGGTCAGGTAACGGTTGACTGTGGTGAGGTAGAGTCCAGATCGAAACGCTGCCCAGACGACTTCAAAATACCGGACATCATTCTCCATAAATATGGAGATATGATCGCCTTTACGCAAACCAAGTGACCACATCAACTGGGCCAGCTGGTTCGAGCGGTCATCCAGCTCTTTGTAAGTGACCGTCTGCCCAGTGCCCGCGTGTATCACTGCCGCTTTGTCGGGAAACACCGTTGACCAATGTCCTGGATACATTGCTTATCGCCTCTGATGAGAATTGTATTTGTAAGAATAAAACATAACCTTAACTCTGTGGCAACGAATTGGACCGAGTAAAGCACTGAGCCGTGTAACAGATCGGTTGAGCCCGTCGTCGCTTGAGCTCATGGCTCAGGCGAGGCCGGGAATCTCACAAAACTGGTCGGCTTCGACCAGTACGCTACTGGCAGAATTCTTGTTCGCACCTGCGCACCACGACGGCATCACCATGGAGTACAACCCACTGCCACCAGCCATCAGGATCAGGATATCGTGGGGAGTAGCAAAGACATGACGTTGCTTGTCATCTGCCTGCCGATTCGAAAAACCAGGCACCAGTAACGCCAATTCCGTGGTTGAATGAGTGCAGGATTCATAAAGCTGTTCCGCAACCTGCTCTCTTGTCAAACCTGCATCTGCAAGAATCTGTGCATGATCAGGATTCAGGATGACAGTCGCTGCGCCTCCTCCCAAAATCGCATTGTTCGTCGCCGTGTTACTGAGTCCAACGGCCAACTGCCGCAACAGCATTTTGTGGTTGTCCGGCTCATCTGCATCACCGCTGAACATCACCGAGTGTGGTGCCTCGGCGCCAATCACAGTGACCACACTGTCGTCTTTGTCAAAACTGCGGGAAACATGCATGGGCGTAAACGGGCTGTGTTCTTCATCTTCAGCAACACAGAAAGTGAACTTTCCAGGGTGCCCCAAAAGTGCCATATCTGATTCACCAGCACGACCGCCACCGATATTGATCATCGCCAGACGCAAGGCCCGGCCAATGGATGCATTCGCACGGTGCCCGGGCCCGAGTGCGCCAAAGCCGGAAGAAACCGGCCCGCAGTTCACCCGCGCCGGACCATTAACAATAATTAATGGCGCTGTGCAATGAGTCGTCGCTTGCATTTCCGTCAGATCAAACACTGGATCAATGACGGCTTTTACGGCTGCTATCACAATGGGCATATAGTCGGGCAGGCATCCTGCCATCACCGCGGCCACGGCTACTTTTTCAACCGTCGCAATCCCACCCATGGGACCCATGGTGCCAAGCACCATGTCAGCTTCGATACCCGATGCCAGTACCATGCGTTCAACCCTGTGTGCTGTCGGGATGATAACCGGCAGCCCGTCCGTACAACCTTGATCGTGTAATGTTTCCAAGGCAGCAGCTTCGTCTACAGCCTGTAGCATCGATTCATCAACGCTGTTCTGTAGCGTCGAGCTCATGCAGAAGATTCCAGTGCGCTGATAATCAAGGGAGTAACTAGTTCCGCTACTTTTCTCATATTTCGTTGGCCGGTTCCCGCTACGGGATGCGGCAGACGAATTCGAGGCACGTCAGGCATACCCAGAGACGCAGCAACAAAATCGCCCTGCGGCCAAAAATCCTCGGTGACCAGTGCCACGGCTGGAATGCCTAGCCTGGCGATGGATACTCCGTCACGCACGGTGCCGGTAGTGCAACTGCCTCAGTGACCGTAGGCGGCGATCACCGCCTGGCAATCATCACCGATGCTCTTAAGAATCTCAGGACTGGCGGGAATAGACGCATTGCCCTTGTTATATCGATGCAGCGTCACGCCAGGCTCCCGCTCAAGCAAAACATCAGCAATATGGTTGAGGAAGTTCTCAGAGTCCGGGAAGCCGTTGGCCAACAGTCCGACGGAAGCCTTGTTACTTCCGGTGAGGGTAATACTCAGGTTGTAAGGAAAATGCTCTACATTTACCTCTGCCCTGGGATTGTGATACTCGATCATCAATTTCTCCTTGTCAGGTTTGCATGATTTGTGTCCAAACTATACACCCGGGCCAGAATTATAGTAGCCACATGTAATTCTTGTAACCGTAACATCTGATTTTATTGTCATCTAATCACAACGGTTTCCGGATTCCTGGCGTCCTATGTTAAGTGGTCAATCCCACCCATGTCTGGTGGCATTCGCAACAATTGTATTGAGTGGCTATTTTTTTGTTTTAAATTCAATTGGTTAGCCATTGGCACAGTTAGTGTATACCTAAGGCAGCATGAGAATAATAAACCTATTCGTTGATCACAAACTAGCAGCAATGCTGACTATGATGATGATGGTGCTCGCCGGTTTCTGGGCCATATCCGTTCTCAACGTTGGGCTTAATTCGCCGCGTAAATCCTACGAGGTGATCGTGTCTATCGTCTGGCGCAGTGCGAGCGCAGAAGATGTCGAGAAACTGATCACCAACCCGCTGGAACAACAACTTAGAAGCCTGCCCCGAGTCAAGTTCGTCCGATCTACCACCCGGGATGCTTATGCCAGTGTCTCTGTGGAAATGGACAAGGGTTCTGATATGCAGAAAGCAATGGATGGCGTAAAGCAACGCGTCAGCCAGATTCGCAGCTTCCCTGTCGATATCGAACCACCCATCATCAGGCTCAATGAATACTTCGACAGCGTCGCCTCTGTGCTTATCCGCGGACAGGGAGACCTGGATGAAATTGCACCCCTGGCACAACAACTAAAAACCGATCTACTCAATAGTGGCGCGGATATTGTCGATCTCCAGGCCCTGCCAAAACAGGAGATCGCAATCCAGATTCCCTCGAAAACCCTGTTTGAAATGGGGTTGTCATTCAACGATCTCGGGCGCGAACTATCAAAGCTCAGCCAGGATGCACCTGGCGGTACAGTGGGTAGCGGTCAGATGTCTCGGCAAATACGCAGTCTGGACCAACGCCGGGATGCTGCCGGGTTTAACGATCTGCCCTTATTTACTGCAAATGGTGACCAATTAATGCGTCTCGGCGACTTTGCTGAGATTGAAAAACGGCCTGTGGTTGATCGCCCTTATGCCACTGTGGGTGGAGAACCTGCTGTTCAAATGATCGTAAGGAAAAATGTTGAGACCAGTTCGCTACAAGCAGCCAAGATGCTCACGGCCTGGGTTGAACGGACCAACGAGGACCTGCCCGAGGGTGTGGTGCTGACAATATTTGCCGAAGCCTGGGTCTTTATTCAGGATGAACTGGATATGATTTTCGAGAACGGCTTCACCGGTTTAGCCTTGGTGATTCTTGCTCTTCTGGTTTTCCTTCAACTGCGCGTAGCGTTCTGGGTCATGGTAGGTATACCCGTGACTTTTCTCGCTGCGCTGCTGGCTTTTTATCACCTCGGCGGGACAATCAACGCCATCAGTCTGATCGGTGTCGTAATGGCCCTGGGAATCGTGGTCGATGATGCCATCGTGGTCGGTGAAGAATCACTTACCCAGTTTCAACAGGGAAAGTCACCCAGTGAAGCTGCAAAGATTGGCGCGCAACGGATGTTTTTCCCAGTGATCGCCTCGTCCCTCACGACACTTTGCGCATTTATACCGCTCCTGAGCGGCAGCAGCGATGAAATTATCGAAATCCCGTTGATGATGTTGTGTGTGATAGCGGCGTCCCTGGTCGAGTGCTTCCTGGTGTTACCCGGGCATCTGAAATCAGCGTTTGAAAAAAGCGCCACGAAAGCACCCAATGAATTTCGTCGCCGATTCAACGACGGTTTCGAACATTTCCGTGAAAACATATTTCGACCCGTTGTACGGATTTCAATGCAAAATCGCCGGGTGGTTATCAGTAGTGCGTTTTCGCTGTTTATTCTTTCGATCATGCTCTGGAATACAGGCTGGATCAAAACCAAGATGGGACTTAACCTGAATATTGACACTATCAGCGCTGATATCCAGTTCGTTGGAGGCACCTCACAAACAGAGAAACACGACTTTATCAGCTACCTGGAAACCACACTTGGCCAGGTCGATGAAGCACTTGGTGGTGACAATATCGTGAGTTACATCACCACTTTTAACACCGCAAATATCAGCAACGAGCAAAAGACAGGTTCTCAGTATGCCAGAATCTGGGTAGAGATGATTTCTCCAGACCAACGATCCACTTCATCAGAAGATTTCGCGATTGCATGGATGGAACAGGTCAATCGCAGTCATATCATCGATTCTCTGACCATCAAGAAGGCCAACAGGTATTGGGGAGATTTCGCCATACTGCTAAAAGGCAAGGATATCGAGGACCTGAAACGTGCCTCCGAAGAATTACTGACAGAATTATCTACCCTCGATGGCGTCAACAACATCCACGATGACCTCCCCTATGGTAAGGAACAGTGGATTTTCAGGTTAACAACAGAGGGCAGATCTTTAGGCCTGACCACCGCAGATGTCGGCCGTCAGCTACGCGCCGCCTACGATGGGCAACGAATCCAGATCTTCCAGCAGGACCAGACAGAAATGGAAGTTCGCCTGCTATTACCGGAGCGTGAAAGGACTGATCTCGGCTTGCTCGGTCAGTTCCCCATTAAAACTCCAACCGGGGAAATGCTACCGTTGCGCAATGTTGCCACCTGGGAAGGCAAGCGCGGTGTCGATATTATTCGCCACCACAATGCGGAAAGGACCATCAAGATTAGCGGTGATGTGGATCTCGAGTTGATCACTGGTGGTGAAGTCGTTGAATATTTTGACAATAATATCAAAGAACAATTGCTGTCAAAGTATGGTATTACATCCGGTCTGGATGACATGAGTCTGATCGAGCAGGAAAGTGGCGCAGATTTCTTGATGCAGTTTCTTATCGCGCTGACACTTATCTACATTGTCCTGGCCTGGATTTTCTCATCCTACAGCTGGCCACTGGCGGTGATGGCCGCCATTCCACTGGGACTCACCGGTGCCCTGCTGGGTCACTTCATTCTGGGGATAGTCATTGGCCCAATGTCGATGCTGGGACTGTTCACCCTGACCGGTATTATTGTTAACGATTCGATCATTCTTGTGAGTAGCTACAAGCACTTTGTTGAAGAGGGTATCGCACCCCAGCAGGCAATCGAAGATGCGGTGTGCTCAAGGCTTCGCGCGGTCATTCTGACTTCCCTGACGACAATCGCAGGCTTGTTTCCGCTGATGCTGGAGACGGCGCCTATGGCAGCAGCCTTTATACCCCTGGCGGTTGCAATCTGTTTCGGTATGCTCTACGGCACCATCCTGGTGTTGTTAGTCATTCCGGCATTATTGTCGTCAGTGATCACTATTACTGAGTGGTTTGCTAAAAAAGGCCAAAAAACCTATGAAAATGCTCAATACTCCATTTAAGGCTATTTCAAGTATGAAGTCCTGGGTGGCGCAATTAGCCAGACGGACACTGTCTACCAAGAATGGCATTCTTGGCAGCCTGGTCATTGTCACTGGTTTACTAATAACCATCGTTATCGTCTTTAAACCAATCCCGGAAAAAAAGGAAGTTCAGGAAACCGTCTGGCCGGTTACCGCGATACCAGCTGCGCCGAGACAACATTCACCGGAACTGAGTCTCTATGGTCGGGTCGAAAGCCCGCGTCAATCATCACTGACCGCGGCGGTTACCGCTTACGTATCGACGGTGCCAGTGCTTGAAGGCACCTGGGTTAACGCTGGTGATCTTCTCATTCAACTCGACTCGATCGATGCCACCCTCGTGGTTGAAAGAAGAGAAGCTGACCTGGCTGAAAGCAAGGCAAATATTGAAACCCTGAAACTCAACGTCGCGGATAACCTGAAGATTCTCGAACACGAGAAAAGCCTGTATGCGCTTGCCCAGAAACGGTCAAAACGGCACGAACAACTGAGACAGCAGAAGTCAATTTCCGAAGAAACGCTCAATCTAGTACTTAGCGACACCAACCGACAGGCGATCCTGTTGAGTCGCCATCAGGGACTGGTGAACGATGCCAACAATCAACTGGCGCGCGCTGCTTCCAGTATCAAACGTTCAGAAGCCGTGCTACGGGAAGCGGAAATGAATTTGGCGAGAACACAGATAACGGCCCCGTTCACCGGCCGGGTCACCTCGGTGATGGTGTCTCCCGGCGAGCTGGTACGCCCGGGTGTGGCGCTCGTCGAGATGTACGACGCAGCAAAAATGGAAGTCAGGACCCAGATCCCCACCAACAGTCTCAGTTCAATAAAGCGAGCCCTCACGGCAGGAGAACAGTTATCTGCCTTCGTCCTGCTTGGTGAAGATAAAATCGCAACAATCCTCACCCGCTTATCAGGCGAAGTGAGTCGAGGCAAATCATCGGTTGACGGGCTTTTCACATTGCCCGACGAAACCAATCTGGAATTGGGAAGAGCTGTAAATCTTGTACTATCCCTGCCAAAAATAGCGGGCACGATGCTCGTTCCGGTACAATCAATGTACGGTCACGACAGAGTGTTCGTCATCATGAATGATCGCCTGCAGGGGGTTAATGTCGACCGCGTAGGCGAGCTAAGGGATGAGAAAGGTTTCCTGAACGTACTCATTCGTTCACCGGAAATCAGCGATGGCATCCCCATAGTTACTTCCCAGCTGTCCAACGCCATAACCGGCCTGAAAGTCAGTCACAACAATAGCCTGCCAAATGTCGCTGTGACCATGCCAGTGGACGCTAAAAAAAACTCTAGCTAAATCGAAACCCAAAGGCCCGGGGCCCGGAAAGTTGCCAGGTCTGCTGCTATTTATGTACTCTAGCGATTCGCTTTCGTAACGAGAGGCCTATGCGCCCCAAAAAACACCTCGACAGTTTTAAAGTACTGGATTTTTCTGCCGTTTACGCCGGTCCTATCTGCGCGCGCTTTCTATCGGACTTCGGTGCCGATGTCATTAAAGTTGAAACCCCTATGGGTGGAGACATGACACGGGGACCGAAGGGGATGAGCCGAATGTTTGCGCACTTCAATGCCGGTAAAAGAAGCGTCTCAATTGATCTGAAGAAAAAGTCCGGCCAGGCGCTGGCCCACCAGTTGATTGCAGATGCCGATGTCGTCATCGAGAATTTCCGTCCTGGGGTCATGGCAGAATTTGGTCTTGATTACCATTCGATCAAGGAGGATAGACCCGACCTTGTCTATTGTTCGATTTCCGGTTTTGGACAGTCCGGGCCCTACATTCATCGGGCTGCCTATGCGCCTATAGCGCACGCTGCAAGCGGATTTGATATCGCCCATACCCTCTCTCAGCCAGATCCGGACGCGAGTCCACCGGTCTGGGGAATTATGGTTGCCGATATGCTCACTGGTTCCTATGCGTTTGGCGCGATCCAGACAGCATTGCTGGGGCGCGAGCGAACCGGCCAGGGTGAATATATCGATGTGACCATGATGGAATCCATGATGATGTTGATACCCGGCCAAATTCAGGCCGCACAGATGGAAAACCCACCCGCTCCCGGGGGATTTCGTCCGATCAAGGCGAAAGATGGATTCGTCATGGTCTGTATTGTCTCCGAAAAAAACATGCGCGGGCTATGTGAGGCAATGAGCAGGCCGGATATGCTGGAGGATGAACGATTCGCCCGCGGTAAACGTTTCGTCAATATGGATGAATTCATTGCAGAGATAGAGACCTGGTCATCGCTACTTACCACAACGGACTGTGAAACCAGACTGAACGAAACCGGCGTCCCCTGCAGCGTTTACAACAAAGCAGCTGATCTGTTCGACCATCCGCAGGTATTGGAGAGAAGCTCCTTTAAGGAATTGGAAGATGAGTTTGGAACCTTTCTCATCCAGAATGCACCATTTAAGTTCGCCAGTATCGATGGGTCGACTTCCACAACAGCACCTGCGCTGGGTGAACAAACAGATGAGGTGCTGTCACAGGTATTGAATCTCTCTGAAACAGAAATAAACCAATTACGTGAGCAAGGGACGATTACCTAGGATAGTGTTTGGTGTCGACATTTACCTCAGACTCGCCCCAAGAATGTCCCTGGCAATGATATGTCGTTGCACCTCACTGGGGCCTTCACCAATGCGTCGAATCCGCATCTCCCTGTACCAGCGCTCAAACGGGAAATCCTTGGTGACCCCATAACCGCCATGGATCTGCATGCTGCGATCCACGACCCGGCTCGCAGCTTCAGACGCAACCAGTTTGCACATTGCCGCCTCTTTACGGAACGATTCTCCGCGTTCGGCCCGATCTGCTGCTTCCAGCGTCAACCAGCGCGCGTTCTTAATATCGATTTCATTGTCCACCAGCATCCATTGTACGGCCTGACGGGAGGATAAGGGTGCACCAAATGTTTCCCGGATCTGGGAATAATCCAGTGCCAGCGCGTGGGCGGCGATGGCAACACCGATACATCCGGCTGAATAGGGAATCCGTTGCCGTGACAGTCGGTCGTTGGCAATGGAAAATCCCTTGTTGACCTCACCAAGAATGTTAGTCGCCGGAATCCGCATATCCACAAACTGTAACTCTGTCGCATACCTGGCCGATCTCAGGGTGTGGACAATGCGTCTGACATGAAAGCCCGGATTGTCGGTATCAACAATAAAGCAGGTAACACCGCCCCTGCCTCGATCAGGTGAAGTGCGGGCGAAGACCAGGCCATATTGCGCCTTGTCTGCGCCGGATATAAAGATCTTGCTGCCATTTAAGATCCAGTCGTCTCCGTCAGCAACGGCCCTGGTTTGAATGGCCCGGGCCGGGTCAGAACCACCGGAAGGTTCCGTCAGGCCGAAGAAGCCGAACTTTTCTCCGCGAAGTGTTGGATATAGGTACTTTTCTTTTTGTGTGTCGGTGGCTTCATAGAGCTGAGCCAGTCCTGCGCCACCAAAAACGCCATAACAGGGGACATAAAGTCCCGCTCGATGCTGGGAAAGCTCAATCGCAATGAGGGTACGGGTCACCATGCCAATATCAGGGCCACCATACTCTACGGGAATATCAATGCCATACAGACCCATCTCTTTTACTTTCTCGATCAGTCTCTGCTTGTCCTCGGGCTCCAGGGAATCGGCGTCCGGATCCAGGTTCATTTCCAGAGGAACAATTTCCTCCTGAACAAACCGCCGCACCATGCCAACAATCATTTCCTGTTCCTGGGATAATTTTAGATCCATTCGTACTCCCTCCTTTTATCCTGGCGAAAGCCTGCCGAGGTTCTGCCGCTCTTTTTCATCATTCTCTGCCGGTAGTTCATCATGATCTGCTATGTAAACCATCAGTAATTCCTGGTGGCGGGTTAAATATGCCGAATTAATTTCATATCTGAAACAGGTCGCAGAGGTCTTGCCCAGTAAATCTGTCAAGCAGCCCTTTAATCCGAAAAGCGATCGACCACCTGCATAACCGATGTAAACAATATGTCCGTCGTCATCGCCGAGTTGAAAAACACCCAGGCTTCCGCCGACCTTATCAATTTCGGCTTTGGTAAATCTTAAAAACGGTTTGGTAAGCCTTAACCCCATAATGGTCTCCGATTCATCTGGCAACTTGTTCGTGAGATATCCGACATGCCGCTAAAAGTTCCGCTGGTATTCCTTCTCAAGCTTCTTCAGTTTTTTCTTTGAAATACCGCCTACTGTATTCAACCCGTGGCGTAGTCTGGCTCGGGTCATATCCGGACCCAGTACCTCCATGGAATCGAACAAGGGTGGTGCAACTGATTTGCCGGATAACGCAACAAATATCGGTGCCAGTACATCCCGAATTTTCATATCCAGCTTTTCTGCCAGATTGTTAAACAGCCTGCTCAGATTATCGCTATCCCATTGGCCCAGACCTTCTGTTTCCCAGATCGCCAGCTGCAGGATTCTGGCGATATCTTCCACTGAAACCTTCTTTGATTCGAAACTTTCGCTGTATACCTCCGGCATCCCTTCGACCAGAAAACTGACTTTTGGCGCGAGTTCAGAAAAAACATCTACCCGCTCCTTGATCAGGGGAATAATGCGCAGCAGGTTGTCGCGATTGTAAGCCCAGTGTGTCAGCCGGTCAGCAAACTCCTCATCGCTCATTTCTTCTCGCAGCCAGCGCCCGTTGAGCCACTTGAGTTTGTCTATGTCGAATACCGGCGCTCCCAGTGAAATTCGATTGATATCAAAATCATCAATCATCTGCTGCAAAGAAAACTTCTCCTCACCATTCGGCATGCTCCAGCCAAGCATGCCAAGATAATTAAGGACGGCCTCAGGGAAAAAACCCATGCGCTCATAGAAAATGATGCTGGTTGGATTTTTTCTCTTGCTCAACTTGCTCTTGTCAGGGTTTCGCAACAAAGGCATATGAATGAGTTCCGGCATATCCCAACCAAAATATTCATGCAGCAAAATGTGCTTGGGTGCTGAGTTAATCCATTCTTCACCGCGAATAATATGGGTGATTTCCATCAAATGATCATCGACTACCACGGCCAGGTGATAGGTCGGGTTGCCGTCACTTTTAAGCAAAACCTGCATGTCTACCTGGGACCATTGAATCTCAATATCACCTCGCAGTTTATCTTTTACGGTACAGGTGCCTTGCTTCGGCACCTTCATGCGGATGACATTGGCCTCACCAGACGAAATTCTCTGTTGCACGTCATCGCTGCCAAGTGATATGCACAGTCCATCATACTGGGCACTTTCACCCTTCGCCGAGAGTTCAGCACGCATCTCATCCAAACGCTCAGGTGTGCAAAAACAATGGAAGGCATGGCCGTCATCGACCAGTTGATCTGCGTAACGGCGATACAATCCTTGCGCTACTCTCTCACTTTGGCGATAAGGGGCAAAAGGACCGCCAACGTCCGGGCCTTCGTCCCATTGCAATCCCAGCCATCTTAACGACTCGAATATTTTCTCTTCAGACTCTGTGGTGGAGCGTGCAGCGTCGGTATCTTCAATCCGAAGGATAAACTCACCGCCATGCTGCCTCGCGAAGCAAAGGCAAAATAGTGCCATGTAGGCTGTGCCCACATGAGGGTCACCGGTGGGTGAAGGAGCAACGCGAGTTCTTACTTTCATATCTATGCTCTCTCCAACGCACAACCTTCGATGGTGATGCGATGCATTACCCGCCGCTGGCCTTGATAGTCATTCTGCGCCATATGCCAGGTAGCACGGTTATCCCAGAAAGCAATCGACCCCGGCTGCCAATGAAAACAAGTGACAAACTCTTCCTTTGAAGCATGTTGATAAAGATACTGCAGCAACGCCTGCGAATCTTCCGCGGACCACCCATCGAACCTGAGCGTAAAACCAGGATTGACGTACAAGGCCTTGCGTCCGCTCAATGGATGTCTGATGACCACCGGATGAACTGGATCATGCAATTCATCCGCCGCCTCGGCATTGCCAATCCGACCTGATGTCGCTTCGTTGGCATCGACATTTCGTCTGCCAAAAACATGACGCGCAGAGTGGACAGCATTTAGGCCCTCAAGGGTTTTCTTTAGTCCATCTGAAAGTGAATCGTAAGCTCTATACATGCTCGTAAACCATGTATCACCGCCACCCGGGGGCAACTCCCGGGCTACCAGAATAGAACCGAGAGCCGGTTCAAAATCGTAGGAGTGGTCAGTATGCCAGCCTCCACCAATATTCACGGTTTGATCAGGTTCTTTGCTCACCATGGCAATTTGTGGATAATCTTCGTGCGCTCTAAAAAATCGGTTGGTGTTTATTTCACCCCAACGCTCAGCAAGTCTAATATGCTCAGTCTCATCAATACTCTGATCGCGAAAAAAAACCAAACCGTGTTCACAAAAAAGCTCGTTCACATCCTGAAAGTCCGACTTACTCATCACTCCCAGGTCGACATCACGAATTTCAGCGCCGCAAGGTAAAACTTCTACTTTCATCATATGTACCAATAATTGACGAGGGGAACCTCTGATTAAGTGCGGCATGCCGCATCACTATTAATCAGAGGTTTCCTGAACTGCAATTCCATCATCTCCCAAACGGGTTCACAAGGCCCGATTGAGGGTTTGTACGCACAAGCCCTACTTGAACTTATCCGCAGTCAAATCACTTCATAGTGCTGGTCATCGGCACCATGGACTAACATTGGGGTTATTTTCTGATCGAAGGTTACAAGCCTCCCCTTGTTTTTTACAGCCAATGTCAGCAAATAAATGTCTGTGAGTTGTTTTGGGCTAATCACGCTTTCCCAGTTAATTTTCTGGTGGTCCAGTACAGATAATGTGTCAGGCCAAAACTCGTGTTGCGGCGCGTTAGTCGCGGCTCTCAGGTGGTGCGCCACATCAGCGGACCTCAGGTGATTCGGGTATCCTGGCTGGGACATGATGCGCACACAGCCGATCTGGGTAATTGGGCAGGTTGCCCAGCCCGACAGCAGATTGTTTTCAAACCAGGACCACGCAACTGCATGATGAACATGATCTTCGTCCAGCAATGCAATCAGTACATTGACATCAAGCAGCGCTCTGTAGCCGCTAGTCTCCATTCTCATCACGCAATTGATCAATGAGTTCGCTGGTAACGATGCCGCCGCGCCTGGGAAATGGCGTAAATCCGTACTTACCCGGTGCTTCTTTGACCCGGGCAGACGCGCCTGAGATCGCTTTCCGCAGCAACGATGAGGTCACCGCACCAGCTGATCTGGACTCCTGTTTTGCAATCGCTTTAACTGCCAGCAGTACGTCGTCGTCAATGTCGAGTGTCGTTCGCATTCTCTTCGCATAGCCTGGACACTAAAGTGATGCGTGATGTTAACGCATCACACATCATATGACAAACTTCGTGCTCGCGAGCGTAGCTAGTCCCGAAGCGCAAACGTTGCCATCGCATGGCCGGAAATCACGGTGATGTACTGCACGCCATCCACCATGTAGGTCACAGGTGCCATAACAATTTGCCCACCAAGATTAACCTTCCACAAAAGTTTGCCGTTTCGTGCGTCAATAATATGAAAATAGCCTTCCCGGCCACCTGTCATCAACAGATCAGTGACTGTAGTCAACATCCCGCTGTCACTAACATCGTACTGATCATATTGCCAAACGGCTTTGCCGGTTTCCGGGTCCATCGCCTTTAGCGCAGCGTGTCCTACTTCATTCGTCCAATTGTTAATCGGCGACGTGCGACCAATACCTATGGTTGGTGCACCTGGCGTTGCCAGCACACTGAAACTACCGCCGAGGAAGATATTGCCTTCTTCATACTCCTGATCCTCGGCCTGATAAATGGTTGCATAATCCTCCCAGGCGCTGAAGTAAAACAATCCTGTTCGCGGACTATAGGCAGGCGGATACCAATTGGTACCTCCCTGATTGCCTGGCCAGGTAGGCATACCTTCAGGTTGAGGCGTGGGGATCGGCCTGCCATTTTCATCAAGGCCGCTCGACCAGTTTACCTTTACGAAAGCTTCGCCCAGTAAAAACTTCCCGGTCACCCTGTCAAGTACATAAAAGTAACCGTTGCGATTGGCCCACAACATGAGTTTTCTCGGTTTGCCATGCCATTGCCGGTCAACCAGTACAGGCACCTGGACTGCGTCGTAGTCATAGCCATCGTTAGGCGTAAACTGGAAATGCCACTTAAGCTCTCCCGTGTCTACATCCAGCGCGATAACCGAATCGGAATAAAGATTGTCACCGGGACGCTGACCCGGATTCCAGTCTGGGCCAGGATTACCCACGCCCCAGTAGACTAAATTGAGCTTAGGATCGAATGACCCGGTGATCCACACAGGGGCACCACCGTGCTGCCAATCATCACCTTCCCAGCTGTCGTGACCCGGTTCGCCGGGGCCGGGAATGGTGTAAAACTTCCAGGCCTCTTTGCCCGACTCTGCTTCATAGGCAACAACATACCCCCGAATGCCGAATTCACCACCTCCGACGCCGACGATGATCTTGTCTTTGACGGCCAGTGGCGCCATGGTCACGGAATAGGCCTTGTTCACATCACCCACTTCGACATTCCACAACAGTTGGCCGTTGATGCGGTCCAGGGCGATCAAACGTGCATCCAGCGTCCCCATGAAAACCTTGTCACCCAAAATAGCGACGCCACGATTATTCGCGCCGCAACATACCTGCATTTTTTCTGAGGGCGTATGGTGATAGACCCAGAATACCCTTCCGGTCACGGCGTCCACCGCCATCACATCGTTAGGTCTCTCGGTGATATACATGATGCCATCAACAATGATGGGGTTGGATTGCCAGGCGCCGAATACCTGGTTTTGCAACATCCACTTGAGTTCCAGCTTGTGCACATTCCTGCGCCTGATCTGTTTGAGCAGACTGTAGCGCTGGCTGGCGTAACCACCGTTGTAGGTCAGCCAGTTGTGTGGTTCCTCATCAGCATTGAGGATCCGCTCGAAGGGAACATCAGCCCGCATTGTTTGTAGATATACTGTACAAGCCAACAGTATCAACCCTTTTACAAGGTAGCGCGTCATAAAGTCGCTCGCCACAAGATAGTTTGGGGAAACAAAGCTCGGGGAGAAATTTTTCACCGTTGACCTCGCAGAGAACTCAAATAGCCAACAAGGTCTGCGACTTCATTATCATTTAAACTGTTGGGTTTATGGGTTGCGGTGACACTAAGTTCATAGACTGCGATGTCCGTCTTTAACAGGGATCGCAATTGTTCATTGGAATCAATGAGTTGTACAGAGTAAGTGTCCTCGTTCAGGCGGCGGCCGACAACGATTTCTTCATCCAGCATGATGATGTTTACAGCGCGGTTGATAGGTAGCAGGGATCCATCAGGTTCCAGAATCGATCGCTGCAGCGCGCCGGGCGTAAGGGTCAACCCGATTTCGCTGAGATCTGGCGCTGTGCGTGGTCCTGAACCATGAATACGGTGACAATCACTACAGTTGCCTTTACCATTGAACAACAACTTACCCTGTTCGGCATTACCCAGCCGAAAATTGACATTGGACGGGTGAAACCCAGCCCGCAGATAAGCAACGATGTTATTAAGCTGCACGGACTTCATGTCGAATGCAGGCATACGCCCTTCACCCTGCCCCCCGGAAATGACCCGCTTGATATCATCATCGGCGATAACAGTTTTGAACTTGCCAATGCTCAGATTAATACCGTCAACCCGGTCACCTCCAACACCGTGACATAAAGAACACTGTTGCACGTAAATCCGGCTTCCCTTTTCAATCGCCTCGCTGGTGTAGGTGTGATCACCGTCCTCCTGCGCCATACCGTGCCCTGCACAGGATAATAAATAGACTCCAAGCAGGGGTAGCAATAGCCGCCTTGTAGGCGCTGCTGTTAATATTGCCGTATGCAAAAAGTTAAGCTCATGAACATTGCGGATCATTTTGGTATTCTTATTTTTGACCAAGGATGAATAAAACATCTTTTTGGGCATCCGTCAAAAAACAACCCAGATCAATGATACTGCGCCCATCGAACTTTCTAGTTGTCGTTACATTTTTTGAGAAAATACTGGTCTCACTGTAAACTACAATACCTTGCGGCATTTACCTGCAGAATGAATTCAATTGATAGAACAATCTCGGTTGCGCCCATGATGGGATGCACCGATCGTCATTGCCGCGTGCTGCTTCGACTTATTTCGCCTCACGCATTGTTGTTTTCAGAAATGGTTGTATCCGGTGCGTTGATTCATGGTGATGCCCACCATTTCCTGCAGCACAGCGATGATGAACCTTGTGCCTTGCAGATCGGCGGCAGTGATCCACTGGATTTGCAGGCTTGTGCCCGGTTGGCCGAGCAAGCCGGATACCAGGAAGTTAATCTCAACGTCGGATGCCCCAGCGACAGGGTCCAGGTCGGCCGTATCGGGGCGTGCCTGATGGCAGAACCACATCTCGTGGCGGAGTGTCTGGCAGCGATGCAATCCGCAGTCAGGATTCCGGTGACCATCAAGTGCCGCATCGGCATCGACGACAATGATTCCTATGATTGCTTCACGAAATTTGTGGAGATCGTTTCTGGTTCCGGATGTCGGATCTTCTACGTCCATGCCCGAAAGGCAATTTTGAAAGGACTCTCCCCCAAAAAAAACCGGGAAATCCCGCCGTTGAAATACGACTATGTTGAGCGAATTGCAGAAGATATGCCGGAGATCAATTTTTTCATCAACGGCGGTATTCGTTCCGTCGAGGAAACCATGGATCATCTGGACAAGTTCAATGGAGCGATGCTGGGCCGGGCGCCTTACCACAACCCATACATGCTGGCTGAAATCGAACAGCGGGTCTTCGGGTATGATGCCATGCCGAGATTGGATATTATCGATCGATACTTGGAATACGCATCTGCCCAGGTCGCAAAGGGTAATCATCCCAAGCATATGCTAAAACATCTGCTGGGTCTGTTTACCGGTTGTCCAGGAGCCAGGCGATTTCGTCGACACCTCAGCGAACACATGTTTGATCCGGAAACGCCAATCAGTATCGTCGACGATGCACTGAACGAGTCCGGACTCAACTCGCGTTAAGAACTCGTCCTAAGGACTCATATGCTGAAAGACATCAGAAAATTCTTTGAAGAACGATTATTGCTCACCGGTACGACCCCGGAATCTGCGACTGTCGGAATAGAGTATGCAGCAGCAGCGTTGCTGATCGAACTCGCCAGAGCAGATTTCACAGAGGACGGGCTCGAACGCCAGCTTATTCTCAAAGTCTTGCGAACTACCTTTCACCTGGCAGATGATCAGCTCGATGAGTTGATAGAACTGGCGGAATCAGGATCGACACAGGCCCATGACCTTTTTCAGTTTACCAAACTCATAAATCAGCACTACAACAATGAACAAAAAATACAGTTGCTGGAAAATTTCTGGAAGGTAGCCTACGCTGATGGCAGAGTAGACAAGTACGAAGAACAATTTATTCGCAAGGTAACCGGGCTGCTAAACCTGGCACCGTCTGAATTTCCAAAGGCCAAAATAAAAGTAAGGCAGGCACTTGGGTTGTAGCTGCATTCGCGATCTGGAATATTTAGACAGAAAGAAATGAACCCCTGGGAAAGGGACTAACTGGCCTTTAACACGCCTTCGTTGCGCTGCTCTCTTTCCAGCGCTTCAACAAGATCACAAAAACTGGCGTAGTTTTTTGCGTTCAGACTCATCAATACCTTATGTGCCTCAAGCACCTGCTCCCGCAGGGTTTCTTCCGACACGATGTGAGTCGGTAATTCCCCCAACTCCAGGCCGTCGGACATCTCCTGATCAACGATGACAAAGACCTTCTCGAATCCCATACTGGATAGAATACGGTTAATGTCTTCATTGGTCGAAACGAGGGTAGGCTGAGCATCCACGGTGTCCTGGGAGCATAAGGATATCTTCGCCAGCAATCCAAGCGATGTGCTGTCAATATTGGTTGTTTCTGTGAGATCAATAACAATCGATTTCAGGTTGTCATGTCGACCGATATCGTTGAGAAAATTGGAAAGCGTTGGACCGAGGGTGACTCGAACATCACCGACAAACTTCAAGACGTGAACATCGTTCTGCTTCGCGAATAATATCTTACCCATAAAGATCAATTCTTCCTCGCTACCGTAAAAACTGCGATATCGTCCGGCACATCCATTTGCCTGTCCAGCCCGAGATGTTTCACTAAAGCGTCAATGTCCGTCTTTCCACATTGTACCAGTGATAGCAACTCAGTTTCCTTATCCCTGATGGTATCTTGATCGATAATTTCAAGCACGCCGTCCGAAAACATCACTAAATTGAAGTTTTCCTCGATTTTTACCTCAGAACATTCGTATTCAGTCTCACACATGCCAAGGGGAAACCCACCCAGTTCCAGAAATATCGACTGATTCTGCTGTTCAAGAATCGCCGCTGGAAAATGGGCAGCGTTACTATACTGGAGCGTGTTATTCGCGGCATCTAATATCCCCAGAAACATCGTGACATGCTGCTCAAGATTGAGGCGCAATAATTCACAGTTATACCAGAGCAGTACTGCCGCACTGTTTTCGATGCCCAGATCAGCAAATTCCCGTTCAAGCCTTCTGGATAACCCTGTCAACATGACAGATACAATTGCCCCCGCCGCACCATGTCCGGAAACATCTGCCAGGTAAAAGAGTACCTTGCCATCTGGCAGTGGAAAGTAGTCAACGGAATCACCGCTGAGGATCAGGCTGGGGTTGATATGATGGGAAAAAACAAAACTACCCAGGCTTGCGGGTGAGTCTGGCAACGAACTGCTCTGTACCCGGTGCCCGGCAATTTGATCCAGTTCCAGTTCCCTCAGCCGAATACCCATCTCGGTCTGCTGCAGTCTCTCCTGCTTCAGGTTGATGGCCTGGTTAACAATATAGGTGAGTAGCTCAGAGTCGCTAGCCGGTATCGATATGTAGTTATCAGCACCCTGTTTTAACAGAGGTACAATTTCCCCCGCGTGACTCTCTTCAACCAACACAATGACGGGCGTGTCATATTTCTTTCTGATACTGCGCAGTAGTTTCATGGGATCTATGGAGTTTGAAACAGCAGAAAGCAGTATGGCTCTGGGGGAATGTTGCTTTATCGAGGGGAGACAGTGGCTTGCAGCAGTAACGACGTGAACCGAAAATCCGCTGTTGGTCAAAGAACTTACTATTCCTGCTTCTGTGGTACCGGCCTCTGTCACGACCAGTATGTCACCACTTCCGACACCCATCTTAACGTCCTACGTCGGCCCAATAAACTTCAATCAACACTCGAAATTTGGAATAAAACTTTACTCTCAAATTTCAATGTTTACAAGTATTTAGGTCCCAATCCTCACACCGCTCTTAGAAGTCATCGAAATCATCCTCAACGACTCCATCTGCAATCAGGTAGTCCCTTCGCTGGATATAGGCATCCCTGATAAAAATATATCGATCTCCAAAAATCAGGCTTTCAGCAACCAACAGGTCAGACCGATTATCAATCGCCCGTATACCCCACATCACATTCCTGTGTGCAACCGGGTAGTAATATCTAATCGGGTCAAGTCTTGGATTTAAAGGGTTTGTAAGCGCATGAGTCAATCGTCGAGGTCCCAGAAAAGGCAGCACGACGTAGGGCCCTGGCGGCAGTCCCCAGACTGATAATGTCTGCCCAAAATCTTCCTCGTGCTTCTGAAGACCGATCCGGGAGGCAGGGTCAAAGAGACCACCGATACCTACAGTTGTGTTGATCAGAATGCGACCAAGATCACTCACACCGTCCAGTACCTTTCCCTGCAATATGCCGTTGACGCCATTCTCCACATCCGCGAGGTTTTCGAAAAAGTTGTTTACGCTTTTCCGGATTGGTCCCGGGAGTTTTTTGTAGCCTGTGGCAACGGGTTTCAACACATACTTGTCAGCAGTATTGTTAAAACGGTAAATTGATTGGTTGAAGCCACTCCAGGGATCAGGGTCCTTTGCTATTTCGTCGCCCTGACCAGCTGCAAGTCCTGGACCCAGGATTAAGAGTACCCAAACAACACTCACATTTTTCATCTCAAGATCCTTGGCTCGTGGCTTTCTGCCACTCTTTTTCTAACCGCTTGGTAGAAACAGGTAAGCTGGTACCCAGGGGTTGCGCAAACAGGGAAACCCGTAATTCTTCAATCATCCAGCGATACTGACCCAGACGTTTGTCGGCACGGCCATTGTTAGTTTCCAACCTCTGCCAGAATTCGTCAATCGTTGCGGTGAATTCCCGGTCCCGTGACAAATTTCCCGGTAATTTTTCCAATCGATATTCAATTGCCTGTAGATATCGTGAATAGTGTTTTAACCACGTAAAGGGCACGGTCCTGATAAAACGGCTTCCGACAAGACTATTGATTTGATTGCCGATATCTTGAAGTGTAATTTTGTTTTCGTTGCTCTGTGCGGACTTCAGCCTGTTTTCAATTAAGATGGTCCTTTCCAACACGCTCTGCATGATCCTGGCGACCTGATTCATTGTGTCGATCAGATCTTTTTTGTACGTCAAACGTTGCCGGAATTCCGCTTCAGCCCGAACGGCTGGTTTGGCCTCGATGAATGTATAGCGAAATATTGTGTTTACCAGGTCTTCAAGCAATTCCTGTCGATCACCGCGGGTCGCGTAAAAAATCGCAAACTGCTTGAAGCCCGGAATATTCTTCTCGACGTATTTTCTCTGATCCTTCATCTGCAACATAATCAGCCGCAGCAATCCCTCTTCCGAGCACTGTTCTGCCTCCACAGCATTGTCCAGAACCTCGATCGCGATGCTGTCCTTATGATCCACCAGCGCCGGGTAACCCTGAATAGTGATATTGCCCTGTTTGAACGAAACCCGGGCAGGAAGATCGCCAAACTGCCAGTCGGTTACGCCCTGTTGCTCCAACGGGTGGCCAGGTCTTTTCCTGAACCCTTCAGCGACCTGCTCGGCAAATTGATCGATCAGCGTATCCAGGTTGCGGCCTGTAGCAAGCACGTTGTTTTTCTCATCGAGTACCTTAATATTCATGCGCAGATGCTGGTCAATCGAATCGATGTTAAAGTCCGAAGCTTCAACCCGAACACCCTTCACTCGAAACAATCGTTCTGCCAGTACCACCGACAGGTCTCTGCCGTCGTAGCTAATCAGTGCGGCTGCGTTCTGGGCATATTCCGGCGCCGGTACGAAATTTTTACGAATAGACTTCGGCAGGGACTTGATGAGTGCCAGACACTTTTCTTCCAGCATGCCGGGTATAATCCACTCAAGTTGAGCCCGGTCGACCTGGCGCAAAATCGCCAGGGGAATGTTAACGCTGACACCATCATGTTCGTGTTGCGGGTCAAAGTGATAGTCCAGTTTCAACCGGGTATCCGCTACCTGCAGTTCGGCTGGATACAAGGTGTCGGACAGTTTGGGTTGTTGCTTCATCAAGCTGTCTTTCTGCAGGAACAACAACTTCGGCCGTTTGATTTCAACTTGCTTTCGCCAGGCATCCAGATCAAAGGCACTGACTATATTCTCTGGCAGCAAGCCATCATAAAATCGATAGACAGTATAGGAATCGACCAGAATATCCCGCCGTCGTGATTTGGATTCCAATTGCTCGATTTCGGAGACCAACTGACAGTTGTGCCGGTAAAAACCCGCCTTTGAATCGAGCTGCTGTTCTACCAGACCGCTCTGGATAAACAGTTGCCTGGCTCTGACCGGGTCAATGCCTCCAAAATCAACAATCCGTTTTTTTACGATAACAATGCCATACAGCATGACCTCCTCAAAGGCCAGTACCTGGCCCCTGTCCGAGGAGAAATGCGGTTCGGTGTAGTTCCGCTTCACCAGGTGCTGTGCCAGTGGTTCAATCCACGCGCTATCAATCTGGGCCACCATGCGGCCAAACAGGCGCGTGGTTTCTACCAGTTCAGCAGAGACTATCCAGCGAGGTTTGCGTCTAAACTGCGATGAGCCGGGAAATATATAGAAGCGACGGTTACGTGCCCCAAGGTACTCATTCTCACTGGCTTTTTCACCGATATTGCCAAGCAGGCCTGACAAAAGGGCGGCATGTATGCTGGTGTAATCTGATGCCTGGTTACTCTTTTTAATCTTCATTTCCCGGCACATCAGAGAAAGCTGGCGATGGTTCTCTCTCCATTCAAGCAAACGGATGTAAGACAAATAATTCCGGCGGCAGAATTTCCTGAACTGGCTGTTGGTCATCTCCTGGCGATTTGATTCAAAAAAGGACCACAGTGTCACCAACGCCATAAAGTCCGATTGTTCGTCCCAGTGGTGCCGGTGCTTCTCGTCGGCCGCCTGCTGTTTATCATGGGGTCGCTCCCGCGGATCCTGGATTGCCAGCGCACTGACAATGGTCAGGACTTCGCTCAGGCAGCCTTTTTTACCCGCTTCAAGCAGCATACGTGCCAGGCGTAAGTCAATTGGCAAGCGGCTCATCTCCTTGCCAAGCCGGGTTATATGCTTGTGGTTGTCCACCGCCTGAAGTTCGAACAGTAAATGGTAACCGTCGTTTATCTGTCGCTGTTCGGGTTTTTCCACAAATGGAAATTGACTAATGTCTCCCAGTTTCAGGGCAAGCATTTGCAAAATGACAGACCCAAGGTTCGTTCTGAGTATTTCCGGGGAGGTAAATTCAACACGGCTGTCAAAGTCCTCTTCTGAATACAGGCGAAAGCAAACGCCTTCACTCACCCTGCCGCATCGGCCCTTGCGCTGATCCGCGCTGGCCCTCGAAATGGGTTCGATCGGCAATCGCTGGACTTTCGACCTGACGCTATAACGTGAAATTCGCGCCAAGCCCAGGTCAATCACATAGCGGATTCCCGGCACCGTAAGAGAGGTTTCAGCAACATTGGTCGCCAGCACCACTCGCCGACCCGTGTGTTTTTGAAATACCCTGTTCTGTTCGGCAACACTTAATCTCGAGTAGAGCGGCAAAACCTCAAACTGAGGCAGGTCGGATTTTCGAATCAGGTGTGCAAGATCACGTATTTCGCGCTCACCAGACAGGAAAATCAGGACATCGCCGGGGACCTGACGGGATTTTTCGAGAATCGAAATCTCATGCAGGGTATCAAGCACGGCTTGATAAACAAGTTCATCAACATCTGAAGATTTCGAATCGGACTCCGGCGGTCGATAATGCACTTCTACGGGAAATGTTCGGCCAGATACTTCGATAACCGGGGCACCTGAAAAGTGCCTGGAAAATCGCCGCACATCAATCGTGGCAGAAGTGATAATCACTTTCAGGTCTGGACGTTTTGGCAGGATCCTCTTGATATAACCCAGAAGAAAATCAATGTTCAAACTGCGTTCATGGGCCTCGTCGATAATCAGGGTATCGTATTGCTCAAGAAACCGGTCGTGTTGGGTCTCTGCCAGCAAAATCCCATCGGTCATGACCTTGATATGGGTCTCACTGGAGGTACGGTCGGTAAAACGGACCTGGTAACCGACACTCTCACCAAAGCTCACGCCGAGCTCTTCTGCTATCCGGTGGGCGACGGTTCGGGCTGCTATTCTGCGCGGCTGGGTATGCCCAATCACACCATAAATGCCTCGTCCAAGGGTCAGGCAGACTTTGGGCAGCTGGGTGGTTTTACCAGAGCCGGTTTCACCCGCAACGATAATCACCTGATTGTTGGAGAGGATTCGTTGAATATCCTCGAGCCGCTTAACCACGGGCAATTGTTCAGGGAACCGGGGTTCAGGCAGGGTACTGGCTCGTTTCTCGGCTAGCGAGACCGACTTTTCGATCTGTGCTTTCAGGTTGGAACGGTGCTGTTTCTTGAACAGCAGCTTTCGGAACCGGTGTCGATCCCGAATCATGCATTGATCCAGCGCCTTTGTTAATTCACCATGGAGCGTGCTACTCATCGAGTGTGCTACTCACGGGGATAACCAGTTTTCTCCTGACTATTTCGTCAGGTAGTTCATTCCTTCCTCAATGCCGCGGATGGTTAACGGGTACATCTGGTCGTCCATTAACTTTTTGGTCAGCGCAACAGAGTTGGAATATTCCCAGGTGTCAAGCGGCGTCGGGTTAATCCAGATTACCTTGTCAAAAGTATCCTGAACTCGCTGGGCCCAGATAGCACCGGCTTCTTCATTCCAGTGTTCAACACTGCCACCGGCATGGGTAATCTCGTAAGGCGCCATCGTCGCGTCACCGACGAATATCACTTTATAGTCGTGAGTGTACTTGTGCAGAATGTCGTAGGTTTCAATGCGTTCATTCATGCGACGCTTGTGCTCTTTCCAGAGACCATCATAGATAAAATTATGGAAATAGTAGGTTTCGAGGTGTTTAAACTCTGACCTGGCAGCAGAGAACAGTTCTTCACACACCTTGACGTGTGCGTCCATGGAGCCGCCATTGTCCAGCAGCAACAAGACCTTGACGGTATTGCGGCGTTCCGGACGCATAATAATATCGAGCAAACCACCATTTTTTGCGGTCTTGTCGATGGTGTTATTGATATCAAATTCGTCATCGGCACCAGTACGCGCGAGTTTCCTCAGGCGACGAAGGGAAATTTTCATTCCCCGGGTGCCTAATTCGACGTTGTCATCGTAGGCTTTATAGTCGCGCTTGTCCCAGGTACGCTTGCCACGCTTTTTCTTACCCTTGCGTTCCTTACCATCTTTGCCACGACCATTTTCGCCTTTTCCTTCCTTATCTTTCTCTTTGCCTTCTCCCTTGGCAGCTTCTTCGACCTGGCGCTTGAACTCCTCGATGAGTTTCTCTAGCCCACCGAGAGACTTTATTTTCTCAAGCTCTTCCGGGGTCAGGGACTTCTCAAATTCACGACGCAGAAACTCATCGGGAATCATTGAGGCTATCATCGATGCGAGATCTTCAAGGCCCTTAAAGTAGGTGCCAAAGGCGCGATCAAATTTGTCGTAATGACGTTCGTCCTTTACCAGGGCCATACGGCTCAGGTAGTAGAACTCATCGATATCCGCATACACCAGTTTCGCACTGAGAATTTCCAGCAGATGCAAAAGCTCGGTAATCGAAACCGGGATCCTGGCGTTTTTTAAAGCAAGGAAAAAATTGATTAGCATCTATCTATCCCCTCTGGGGGCCACCTCCCCCGCTACTTTGCCGTCTGTTCATAAACGCCAGGCGTTCCAGCAATTGAACATCCTGCTCGTTTTTAACCAGTGCGCCGTACAGTGGCGGAATGGCCTTCGATGTGTCTCTATTCTTGAGAATTTCTTCCGGAATATCATCTGCCATCAACAACTTCAGCCAGTCTATCAATTCCGAAGTTGACGGTTTCTTCTTCAGGCCCGGGACCTTGCGCACGTCGAAGAATATCTCCATGGCCTCTTTCACCAGATCCTGCTTGATATTCGGGTAGTGAACATCAACGATTTCCTGCATCGTGTCGCGATCAGGGAACTGGATATAGTGGAAGAAACAACGTCGCAGGAAGGCATCGGGCAGTTCTTTTTCATTGTTACTGGTGATGACAATTACTGGCCGGTTTTTTGCCACAACAGTTTCGCCAGTTTCGTAAACATCAAATCTCATCTTATCCAGTTCCAGCAACAGGTCATTGGGAAACTCAATATCCGCCTTGTCGATCTCATCAATCAGCAGGACGACCTTCTTGTCGGCTGCAAAAGCTTCCCAGAGCTTGCCCTTTTCAATGTAGTTGTTGATGTCATGGACCCGCTCATCTCCCAATTGGGAGTCTCTCAGTCGGGAAACAGCGTCGTATTCATAAAGACCTTGCTGTGCCTTCGTGGTTGATTTGATATGCCACGAAATCAGCTCCATCTCCAATGAACCCGCAATTTCTTCAGCCAGCATGGTTTTACCCGTACCTGGTTCACCTTTGATCAACAAGGGTCGTTCGAGGGTAACAGCGGCGTTAACCGCCATCTGCAGTTCTTCTGTTGCGATATACGTCGTCGTACTGGAAAATTTCATAGCCATTTAAGAAAACCAAAGAAATAGAAGCGAAGGAATATAACTTCCGGTACTTTAATTTGCCAGCGCTTACTTAGCAAGGGCATAAAAAAACACACCTATAGGCATCATAGGGCAGTTTGCTGGCACATTCAGGGCGTTTATGGTGCCAGGGCAAACCGCAGTTGGAGCATTTGTTTCGCTGTTTTCGGCAGCCTGGCAGGGTCTCGAAGAACCCTAACTGGTCTCTTTCGCCTCAGGTTCCTTCCAGACGAATTGCCGGACCGTCAGTACTATCAACATCAGAAACGAGCTGAACAATAGCGCCACCCCGCCATTCATACCACTCCTGGCTCCCTCAAGGAGCAGATCCATCAGCAGCACCACAATGGCGGGTGCATAAAATTCCGGGGAATCCCCGGCATACCACGGCGTAAAAATAATAACTACTGCCAACCCTCTGAGCAGATCACGCCAGCCGCGATTCTTTATCCAGGAGGTCAGTTTCCACCAGAATAAGCAACATCCCAAGCCCGCCAGGAAATAGACCAACCAGGCGACCGCGTATTCGTTGTTTTCAATCCAGCTCATAAGTTCATTTTGTCCGCTCTCAATTCCAAAACGAGTTGGAAACTACTGATGAACCCAGTGAATAATGTGTTCGTCATAACCATCAGGATGAACGTAGCGTTCGTTTATAACCTTCCCTGTGACGGTGATCCCGGCTTCAGCCACGGTGTTTCGATCCCCTGAAATCAAAGGATGCCACCAGGGCAACTCCTTTGATTCCGCCAGTAATCGATACGCACAGGTATCCGGCAGCCAATGAAATTTGTCGACCTTGTCAATTGATAAATGGACACAGTTGGGCACATTAACATTTCGATTCTCATAGTCGCTACAGCGACAGGATTCCGGCTCCAGATAGCGGCAAACTACAGAGGTATAAAACACGTCGGATGTGTCTTCATCTTCGAGCTTATGTAAACAGCAACGAGCACATCCATCGCACAGACTTTCCCATTCCTGCGGGTTCATCTCTGCCAATGTCTTTTCTTTCCAGAATACATTTGCCATTAATCTTCTTGCTTGCCTAGCTGGCCCAGGGTGGTAGGTGGCATTTGCAAATGATAGCCTTTTTCCTGCAGGTTCTTTGCAACTTCACGAGTATCTTCTTTTGCCAGTTTCCGATTCTCGTTCAAATTAAAACTTAACGCCAGCACCGGCTCACCAAAATTCTCAAGCAACTCTGCTGGCACTCGCTTCAAACCTTCATGCCGTGCGACGTAGATATAAACCTCGGGTTTTTGCACGCTTTTGTAGACGTCACAAATCGTTAACATGAGTCCCTCCGGTGTTTTTGACCAGCTGTTGGAGCAGTTCATGCCCGATCACCGATTCACGCCAGCCGTCGAATGCTGCAGGCAAGCTGTACTGGCCTTGCTCGTCAACGGAACGCAGCAACTGCTCAAGATGACGACGCTTTGCGAGCATTTCCGGCGCCACATTAATATCCTTCGCCTTTTGGTCAACAATTTTCTTTAGCGACTTTAACGACTTGTTGTTGACTGCCGTCTTCGGTTTCAAAATAGCCGGTGGCAATTCGTGCTCAGCGACATTCACAACGGCATCGACCATTGATTGCAAGTCGTCGCCGTACTTGCGCATCTGTCGAGGAGACAGGTTGGCAAATTCCTGGAAATCAGGTTTATGCAACGATAACTGGGCTATCAAAAACAGGGACTTTTCATCGACAACCCGGTTCCGGGGAATATCCAGTTCTCTGGCCTTGATCTCACGCCAGCCACAAAGGGATTGCAGCAAACCCAGTTGCCGGCGAGTCAGCCGTGACGTGTTCTTCACCCGCTGGTAGTACGCCTGGGGGTCGATTTGAGTCGCTATTGTGGTCGGCAGGTCCTGACACTCCTGTTCAACCCAACTGCTGCGCCCGCGCTCCTGCAGGTGTAGATGCTGTTTTTCATAAACTTGCAGCAAATAGATTACGTCTAACGCGGCATATTCCAGCTGTGCGGTTGTCAGCGGTCGTCTGAGCCAGTCCGACCGGGTTTCTTCTTTCGGCACATGAAAGCCAAGGTAGTGTTCTACCAGATTCTGATAGCTGACAGAAAAGCCGACACCGAGCATGGCTGCAGCAATTTGAGTGTCAAACAAGGGTGCCGGAGCGACACCAAGGCAGTGTTTAAAGACCTCAAGATCCTCGGAGCATGCGTGGAATATTTTCGTGACCGAGCTGTCTTCGATCAGGTTTGTGAGGCCCGAGATATCCTCAATCTGAACCGGGTCGATGAGATAACACGCGTCTCCGTCATAGAGCTGGATCAATCCAACAATGGGAAAGTAAGTATTGAATCGGGCAAATTCGGTATCTATGGCGACGACGTTCTTTTCCCGACACAGGCCAACAACCTCGCATAATCGCGAAGGCGAGACGACGATTTCAAACTCGGGCTGGTAGATAATGGTTTCCATAAGATCAGATAATTTTTCGCCCATTAAGCGCGTGGGTCAGCGTTCCCCCGTCAACGTATTCCAACTCACTACCCAAAGGGATGCCCTGCGCAATACGAGATACACGGATATTTTTTAGTTTTACCAGTTCAGAAATATAATGGGAAGTTGCCTCACCCTCGACCGAAGAACTTAACGCCAGTATCACTTCTTCAACCTCCTCATTACACCGTGCCATCAGTTCGTCCATACCAATTTCCTTCGGGCCAATGCCATCGATGGGTGACAAGGTCCCCATCAACACAAAGTACCTGCCTTGATAGTGACCGGTCTGCTCAATGGCGATGACGTCCCCTGGATTCTCCACGATACACAGGGTGGATACATCACGCGTCGTCGAGGTACAGATGTGGCAAACGTCATGCTCGGTAAAATTACGACACTTTTGACAATGCCTGATCTTTTCCATTGCCGAATTAAGATTGGCCGCCAGGTTCCGAGCGCCATCACGGTCTCGTTCAAGCAAATGCATAACCATGCGCTGCGCGGTCTTTGGTCCGACACCAGGCAGGCAACGAAGTGCTTCCACGAGCTGATCAATGGTCGAGAGACTATTCATATCTGGGCGCTGTTTATTAACACTGTTACTATGATAATGGGAACTTAAATCCGGGTGGCATGGGGATACCGGCCGTTAAACTCGACATTTTGTCTTTCTGATTTTTCTCGACTCGTCGTACCGCATCATTGACCGCCGCCCCAATAAGGTCCTCCAAAATTTCTTTGTTCTCTGTCAGCAAACTATCATCTATTTCAACCTGCTTGACATCATACCGACCCGTCATTGTGATTTTAACCAGACCTGCGCCGGACTCTCCGTGGACTTCAGCATTGGCCAGTTCGTCCTGCATCGACTTTACCTTGTCCTGCATCTCTTGGGCTTGTTTCATCAAGTCACCCAGACCACCTTTCATCGCCATATTAATCTCCGGATTGTTGACGGGCAGCAATGGTGTCGTGTTCCAGCGTGCCATCAAAACTGTTAATGAGTTGTCGCACATTCTCATCATTTTCTATTTCTTTTACCGCTGCTGCCCGGGCTTCATCCTGTTTACGCGTTCGAGCAGCCGCAGGAGTCTCATCTGTCGCCTCGCCAATTTCCACTTTCACTTTAATATCACGTTGATATAGTTTTACCAGCGCGGCTTCAATCCTCGATTCATGCCTGCTGTTCCATAAGCTGGCGTGGTGTTCGTTAAGCCGCAGCTGGCAAGCCCCTTTAGTTGCCTGACGGATTACACAGTTTGACGCAAGGGAGAACGTAACCCCTGACAACCCAAGCATGGGCAGGATGGTTACCCAGTTACCTGGCGACAGGTCCGGTGCAACTTCGGGATTTTCCGACGATGATTTAGCGGGTTCTTCTTGTGAAATATCAGGTGAAGGATCAGGTATTGGATCAGGCACAGGATCAGAAACAGGTTTGATTACGGGTTCTGTCGAATCCTGGCCAAGACTTGCCAAAATCCCGGAGACTCTGGATGTTGCACTATCTATGGGAGCTACGGACGCTGTTTTTTTTTTAAGTTCCGATTCACCCGTGCCTGCCTCGCCGGTGGCAGCCGCCGGTGAGAATGCGAGCATTCGGAGCATGATCATCTCAAACCCGGTTCTCGGGTCAGGTGAGAACGGAAGATCACGCTGGCCAATCAATCCTATCTGGTAAAACAGTTGCACATCTTCTCGCCCAATCGCCTCGGCGATCGCGATAATCAATTCCCGATCTCCCTGACTGTTGTCTATTCCTGCCGGTACCGCCTGGGCTACAGCGACGCGATGCAGGACCGACAGCACCTCAGCGAGCAAAGCGCCATAGTCCGGTGAAAATTCTGACAATTGGGTGATTTTACCCAATAACCCCGACGCATTTTTTTGGATCAGTAAATCAAGCAATTCATAGACTGATCTTTGATCAATGCTACCCAGCATCAGCTTCACATCCGCATCTCTAACGGAGTTGTTTCCGAACGAGATCGCCTGATCGGTTAAACTCAGGGCGTCCCGCATACTGCCATCTGCCGCCCTGCCTAGCTGCCAGAGTGCCGGATCATCAAAGGTCACTGCCTCAGCAGTGAGGATTTGCCGGAGATAACTCACGATTCGCTCTGGGGACAGGTTTTTCAGGTTGAACTGTAAACAGCGGGACAAGACGGTAATGGGAAGCTTCTTTGGATCCGTTGTTGCCAGGAGAAATTTCACATGCTCAGGCGGTTCTTCCAGGGTCTTTAGCAGTGCGTTGAAGCTGTGGTTGGATAACATATGCACTTCGTCAATCAAGTACACTTTGAAGCGGTTTTTTGCAGGCATGTACTGGACGTTATCGAGGATTTCCCGCGTATCTTCCACCTTGGTACGGGACGCGGCATCATATTCAATCAGGTCGATGCTGCGACCTTGAGCAATTTCAACACAGGACCCGCACTGCCCACAGGGTTTTGAAGAGACGCCGGTCTCACAATTAAGACACTTCGCCAGAATTCTCGCGATCGTGGTCTTCCCCACACCCCGGGTACCGGTAAACAAGTAAGCATGATGCAGACGATCATTATCTAACGCATTAACCAATGCGCGCAGTACATGTTCCTGGCCTTCGAGTTCCTCGAAATTCGCCGGGCGATATTTTCTTGCAAGTACCTGATAGCTCATTGACAAAAATTTGGCATAATTCGACTCCGATTCAGATTGTATTAGTAATTGCGCTTGAGATCACTCATCGGCATGTGTTTTCACTCAGGGAAGCTCTGATTAAGTAGATATCTTCGTCAGGGCAAGGAAGGGTGGAATTGAGAAAAGTTGTTACTATGCCGTATATTGGCGACGTTTTGGATTTCTGTCCCAGTTTGAACCCAATCAAAAACCACACAGGCCACCAGCGATGACGCAATCAACTTTTCTGTGCATTGGGCATCGTGGTGCTTCTGGCCATGCGCCAGAAAACACGCTTAAAGCCTTTGAAATAGCAGTTGACATGAACTGCCCCTGGGTTGAGTTGGATGTTTATGCGGTGGAAACCGAGCTGCTGGTCATTCACGACGACAAGCTGGAGCGTACGACCAATGGCACCGGCATGGTCATGGACGCCAATCTAGGCTACCTTCGCTCTCTGGATGCCGGACAGGGTCAACAAATCCCAACCTTGAATGAAGTCATTCAAACCGTCGATCACAGGGCCGGGATAAATATTGAACTCAAGGGGCCGGACACAGCAGAACCTGTGAACCAGCTCCTGTTGGAACTGACCCGGTCCGGATGGCAAAACGAAGAATTTCTGATTTCATCCTTCAATCACAGAGAACTTGCCCGGGCTGATCCGCGATATCGGCGGGGCGCGCTGTTTCATCGCAAGGTCAAAGACTATTTTTCAGTGACGGACAGGCTCGCCGCCTACGCTATAAACCTTTCCATGAAAATTGTCGATCAGGAGACCGTGACCCAAGCCCATCAACGTGGGCTAAAAGTTTACGTTTACACTGTCAACAAGAAGAAGGATATGCAGGCACTAAAATCAATGGGCGCAGACGGCGTTTTTACGAATTTCCCTGACCGCTTTCCCTGGGAGGAAGACCACAATGTTACCAGTTGCTAACATCGCCCGGGTCGAGCAGAAACATGTGCTTGCAAATCTGCTGCAATATTACCTGTATGATTTTTCGGAATTTTCCGACGATCAGATCAGCCGGGATGGGCGTTTCGACTATCCGTACCTGGACTATTACTGGCAGGATCCTGACCGTACACCCTATTTGTTCTACCTGGATGGTAAACCCATCGGATTTGCGCTGGTTCGTGTTGAAACCGATCCGTCGAACGGAAACAAGTGCACAGACCTGGCTGAGTTTTTTATCTTGAGACCTTATCGGCGCCGGGGATACGGATCGACTTTAGCGATTTCAGTCTGGGGGTGCCACCCGGGTAAATGGAAGGTCAGGGTCTTGCAAACAAATAAAGCCGCCTACCCATTCTGGAAACAGGTAATCGGCGAATTTACTGCTGGCGACGTCCTGGAGACGTCACTCGGCGCCCACCCTTTTATTGAATTTGAGTTTGAATCTGGTTGAGCGGGATGGTCCCTTCAACCTTTACTGGCCAGGTCATCGATTTTTCGACTCAGGTTTTGCTTCTCATCGGTGACAATTTCTTCCAGCACCTCCAGCCGCCGTTTCGAATCTTCCAGTTCCTGTTCCATCAGGGCCAGATCTTCTTCAAGCTCAAAAATTCGATCCTTCATTTCTTTCGGGCTGCCACTCTTCGAGGCTTTAATAATCTTAACGACCGTATCGGAGATGATCGCCGTGACCACAACCACGCCGACGAATATCCAAAATGTGCTACCAGGCATGTTCTTTTCCTCTTTTTGGGGGTTGGGGTTCTTTTCTACGCCTTGTTACCTTCCCTGACCCCGTGATTTGTTTGTAGACATCCGGATACCCCGCATAGCTCACCGATCCGGAGCCGGAGATAACAACCGATAGTTCATCGCTGACCGATACACTGACAGAACCAGCACCCGCTACATTGATGTCAGCAAAATCGCTGACGAGTTTTTCAGACGAATATTGTCCGGAACCACTTATTTTAATTCGTTGAACTTCGACATCACCTTCTGCCTTCACACTT
Source organism: Pseudomonadales bacterium (assembly GCA_029941905.1). Classification (GTDB taxonomy): domain Bacteria; phylum Pseudomonadota; class Gammaproteobacteria; order Pseudomonadales; family Azotimanducaceae; genus JAHRVQ01. Next base: position 179,913 of record JAPYTQ010000002.1, read on the forward strand.
CCCGAACCCGTGATATTCGCTTCAAACTGATCCGCGGTGAGCTTTTCCAACGAGAGCTGACCGGAACCGGAAACCAGCACGGAAACATGATCATTGTCCAGGTCAGGTATCACTATTCGCCCGGTGCCGGAAAACGTCACACGACGGACGTCTTTCATTTTCAGATCATAGGAAATGATTTCCCGACGCACCTTGAGCAACACAATGTGAGGATTTACGTAGCCGAGCCGGAGAACACCATCGACCACTTCAGACTGAATATTCTTCAGAACATAGTCAGGTGCATGAATGGTGAGGGATTCGTCATCAGATTGGATGATTTTCAACGTGCCGGGGCCACGAAATCTGACCTGGTCAAACTTCATCACTGAACGAGTTTCAACGGTCATCAATCTTCCCCGGAAATTTTCTTGAATTCACGTTGCAATTCAAATTTCGATGACGTGACGTGAGTTTCCATACACCTTAATTTGTCTTCAATATCGGCAAATTTCCTTTTCGCGGTACTCATTGCCTGAACATTTGATATGCGGGGTTTGTTTACGCGGTTTTCGGATTTTCGTTCTCGCATCGAAGGCCTCATATGCTCATCTTCACGCTGGTGACCCTGATCAAACCGGTCGGTCACCTCACGATAATATGGTTTTTTGTCCATTAGAAAATAGGTGATGAAATAAGCAGGGACGGCGATCGAAGGTAAGAAAAATAACCCACACAACGCGCCAAGCCGAACCTGCCAGGTTTCCACCCCCAGGTATTCAGCCGAACCGGCGCATACACCGCAGATCTTTTTGTTCTTGTTGTCCCGGTACAGCCCGTAACCATGACGTCGCCATTTAGTTCGGCCCCAACGGCGGAAATCAGCATTGCCATAACTGCGATATTGTCGTTTTGATTTTCCCCGTTTCGTGCGCCGACTGGAGCGATATTCCTGGCCGCTGCTCCTGCTGGCGAACTCTGCCGCTTCTTCTGTGGCCTGCCTGGCTTTTCTTGCAGCGCGACGAGCTTTTCTGGCTTCAACTTCTGCGCTATCAAGTCCGTCCATTGTATCGGAGCCATGACTACCAGACTGTTCATCAAACATCTTCTGGGATTTTTCGTCGATCCATTCTTCCGCTTTGCGGGACCATGTTTCTGCCACATCATCGACAAAATCTTCTATGGATTTGTCCAGGTCTCTTTCCCTGGGGCTTTGTCGGCGATGGGCACGTCGTGCTAATTCTTCAGCTCTGTCGGCAGTGCGCTTTGCCTGCTGTCCTTTTCGCTGAGCTCTTTGCTCGGCTCTGTCCGCCAGCCTTCTGGCCCTTCTGGCAGCTCTTTCTGCATCACGTCGTTCTCGATCTGACCTGCTCACTTGATTCCCCTTATTTCCTGACCCGGTCTCTATGCCTGGCGCTGTTCTTCACGCCATTCCGGGTTTTCAACATCCAGAATAGCTTCCAGGGTTTCGATTCTGGCAGCCATTTTATTTGCCACCTCAATCATCTCGTCCAGTTCCGCACGTTCCCCGGAAGAGAGGCCATCAGCCGTACGAGCGACTGATTTGTAATGAAGAATAATCCAGATAGGTGCCACGATAACCAGGAAAACAAGCACGGGGACAAATATTGCTACTAACCAACCTTCCATAATAGTCTCAACCTTAATTTAATCGTCTGACTGATATCGGGATTTACTGTTCTGCCGCATCGGGCGACTGCCCCATGCGTTCTTTTAGCTTGGCCAGTTCCTCATCGACCTTCTCGTCAGACTCCAGATCTGCAATCTCATCAGCAAGGTTTCGTTGTCCCAGATCATAACTCTCTATTTCGCCTTCCATCACGTCGATTTTTCGTTCGTAATGTTCGAAACGACTCATGGCAGCATCGATATCGACCTCGTGCAATTGGCGTTTAACCCCAATTCTTGATTTCGCAGTTTTACCACGCAGGATCAAAGCTTTCTGACGTGCCTTGGCATCACCTAACTTCTGCTGCAGCAAACCGATGTCGTCTGACAGTTTCTCCAGATTGTGCTCGATCTGGCCAAGGTCAGAACTCACCGTATCGACCTCTTCGAGTGCAGCCGTCTTTTCTTTCAGCGCCGCCCGGGCAAGGTCTTCCCTGTCTTTCGAGATCGCCGTTTCCGCCTTACGTTCCCACTCAGCCGCTTCCTTCTTCATCCGTTCGGTACGGCGACCTAATTCTTTCTTGTCGGCTATCAGTTTTGCTGACTGGGTACGAACCTCAACCAGGGTCTCTTCCATTTCCTGAATTATCAGTCGGACCATCTTTTCAGGATCTTCTGCCTTGTCCAGGATGGAATTGATATTGGCATTGATTATGTCTGTGAATCTGGAAAATATACCCATCTTCGTTTGCCTCTTCTTTGTTGAAACTAGTGTTAAAACTTATCGGCAGATGCTCTGCCGGTTTATCGCTATTTCACATAGCGCGTTTAAATTCTATGCCTAACCAATAACACATTCCGTGCCAAGACATCGGAGTACGCTATGTTACTGTTATGTATAGGTTATTTAAAATCCACACGAATAGGTTATGATTACCTTGTTAATGCACTGCTCATAAATTAGTGAATCAAACCAACAATTAGCATTTTAACCTAACCTGATCATCACCCAACCTGATCTTAAGCAAACAGGAAGCATGGATGTCACAAGGACCACAAGCAGAACGACTTATAGGTGAGTCGCCTTCATTTTTAGAGGTACTTGAGCTCACTTCGCAGATAGCACCATTGAACAAACCTTTACTTATAGTCGGCGAGAGAGGTACAGGGAAAGAACTCATCGCCGCGCGGCTCCATTATCTGTCAGGCCGCTGGGACCAGGAATATCTGAAGATGAATTGTGCCGCGATTAGTGAAACCCTGCTGGAGTCCGAGTTGTTCGGCCATGAGGTAGGATCCTTTACCGGTGCGCAGAAGCTTCATCGCGGCCGATTTGAACGGGCCGACAAGGGTACTCTTTTTCTGGATGAACTGGCGAACACTTCACAGCTGGTGCAGGAGAAGCTATTGAGAATAATCGAGTATGGTGAATTTGAGCGGGTCGGCGGCAGCAAGACAATAATCACCGATATCAGGCTGATCGCGGCGACCAATGAGGACCTACCGGCTCTGGCAAGGAAAGGTGCCTTTCGCGAAGACCTTCTGGATCGCCTGGCGTTCGACGTAATCACCCTGCCTCCACTGCGAGCTCGACCCGAAGATATTCTTATTCTTGCCGAACATTTTGCGGTTTCCATGGCGATCGATCTGGGCAGAGAGTACTTTCCTGGTTTTACACCCGCTGCCAGGAAAGTACTGCGCAGCTATCACTGGCCCGGCAATGTCAGGGAGCTTAAAAATGTAGTGGAACGAAGTGTTTACAGAAACCAGGCACTTGATGCACCGGTTGACCTGATTTCGCTCGATCCCTTCGATTCTCCTTTTAGACCTACTGCAGCAAACCAGACCCTTAGTGTTTCATCCACACCTGATGCCAGCGACCACACGACCACGGTCGTGCCACCGGTGCCGAGTGTGAGTGACTTCCCCATCGATTTTCGGCAGTCAGTACAGGACTATGAGGTTGGTCTGATCAAGAATGCCCTGGCGAGTAATCAGTTTAACCAGAAGAAAACTGCGGAGGCCCTGGGTGTTACCTACCACCAGCTTCGTGGGTATCTTAAGAAGTATGATCTGTTGGAGAGTGCTTAAAAGGAAAGGTGCCTACTCTCCGGTAAAGTGGGGTGCACGCTTATCAATAATTGCATTCACCGCCTCAACATGATCTTTGGTCTGGTGCGCCAGGGCCTGCAAAGACGCTGATGCCTCCAGCAATGATTCGAGTTGGGAATGATCTGATTCCTTGATCAGGCGTTTGGTCATGCGAAGTGCACCCGGCGGATTGACGGCAATTCTTTCAGCCAGTTCATTTGCAGCAGACATAAGTTCATCCGGTGGTACAACACGGGAAACCATTCCCCATGCGAGGGCGGTTTGTGCATTGACAGGTTCCCCGGTAAATGCCATTTCATTGGCTCTGGATATGCCAATTACCCTGGGGAGGAACCATGCGCCCCCGTCGCCGGGAATTAGTCCAACTTTAACAAAACTCTCTGCGAAGAGCGCCTTCTCGGACGCAACTCTCATATCGCACATCATTGTCAAATCGCAACCGGCACCGATTGCTGCGCCATTGACAGCGGCGATAATCGGGACTTCGAGACTATATACAGCGAGAGGAATCCGTTGAATGCCGTTTCGGTAGCCATCGCGTATTTCAGTAGCCGTGCCACCGAACATACCTTTTTTGTCGCGCATATCCTTGACGTTACCACCGGAAGAAAATGCACTCCCCGCACCGGTAATAATCGCTACCCGTACAGAAGCATCCGCGTTGATCCGCGCACATGCCGCCTCGATTGCATCAACCATTTCATCTTCTGAAATCGCGTTGCGGGTCTCGTGCCGGTTCAGGGTCAAGGTTACAATGTGGCCATCTTGTTCGTATAGCAAAGGATCGGACATGGTGTTTCTCTTTTGGTTACAATCCGGGAAAACTACCATAGCTGTCACATAAAATCCCCATGACTCGAATTCTAATCTGCCTGCTTAGTGGACTTTGTCTGGTCGCTGGCCATGTCAACGCCAGGCCCCTGGATCAATTACTCCAACTGCGACTAGGCCATATGAAAGATGTTGCTGCCTACAAGTGGCACCACAACCTGCCTATCGAGGACGTGAAACGCGAAAAGGTCGTTCTCAAACAGGCCTCACTGCAGGGCCTGAGATACGGTCTCCGAGTAGAATCGAGCGAGCATTTCTTCCAGCTCCAAATAGAGGCTGCCAAGGAAATCCAGCGTTACTGGTTCGAACACTGGAATAACAACCCTGATCTCAGACCAGGCCTGGTACCGGACTTGAAGAGCGAAATTCGTCCGGTGTTAATCGAGTTGGGAAATCAAATTACCCGTGCCCTGACAGAACAACCGTCATCTAAACCCGGAAGCATATCGGTTGAGGGTCTCTCAACGGAAACCGCGAACCGGTTGCTGGATGCAACACAAATCATCGAAACATACCCGAACCAGCTAAGCCAGGTCCTCGAGGCGGGTATCTTGAGAGTTGGCACCACTGGCGACTATGAACCATTCTCTTATTTATCGAAGGGCGCCAGGCAGGCCATATATGAAGGTATTGATATTGATCTGGCCAGAGACCTGGCACAATCGCTACAAGTCGAACTTGTCTGGATAGAGACTTCCTGGCCTGCGTTAATGATGGATTTAAACAGCGGCGGATTCGATATTGGCATGAGTGGTATTTCCATTAACCTGGTCCGGCAGCGAACGGCTTTTTTCTCCTTGCCATATCATGAAGGCGGCAAGACCCCCATCATCCGTTGCGTTGACAAAGACCAGTTTCGTTCCCTGGCTGATATCGATAAAGCTGGGATTCGAATCATTGTTAATCCAGGTGGAACCAACCAAAAATTTGTTACCGGCTCGATCAGGAATGCAGAGGTGAGAGTTCACCAGGACAATCGAACCATATTTTCTGAAATCGCCAACGATCATGCTGATGTAATGATCACCGACGCGATCGAAGTGCGGTTGCAAAGTGCAAACGATTCGAATCTCTGCCCGGCCATGCCCGGCAAAACACTTACCTATTCGCAAAAAGGTTATCTGCTGCCGCAGGACACCGTGTGGAAGGAATATATCAACACCTGGCTTTCATTAAGAATCGAGCAGGGTACCGTCAAAAAGATATTCGCCAGTCATCTTGACCCGAGTTATTAACCCGGCTCTCATAGGACACTACACCAGGTGCATCTTCCACTCGACCTCGGGCACTTCTTCTCCTTTCAAGAATGCCTGTATCATCGCGTTTACTGCTTCAGGAGCCTCTTGCTGGACCCAGTGCGACACCCGCGGCAGATAACGAATTGAAAAATCTGCTACATATTTGTCAGTGCCATAAGTGGACTCCTTGGTTAATGCGACGTCGTCCTCGCCCCAGATCATTAACGTTGGCGTTTCAATGATCGGCAAAGGCTGGCGGGCAAACTTTCTGCCACTTCGAATCAATGATCTGTAGTAATTGATCATCGCTGTCAATGCACCCGGCTGGTTAGCATTGTTGCGATAGACTTCCCGTACTTCAGGCGGGAACATTTCCTTATTTGCACTGGTGTTTAAAAAAATTTCTCCAATTGCCCTGGCCTGCTTGCGACCAAATAAATACTCCGGTAACCACGGGATCTGGAAAAAGAACACATACCAGGACTTTCGCAGTTGGGCAAAGCCATTGCGCATCGCCTCTCGCATGGCACCCGGATGTGGCACATTGCAAATAATCAGATGACTCAGTGGGCGGGTTTTCATAATAGCAAATTGCCATGCCACCACTGCGCCCCAGTCATGGGCAATGAGCACGACCTGCTTGTGACCCGATGCGTCGATCAGACCACCAACATCAGCCACCAGCTTGTCCAGTGAATAGTCATCAACCAATGGCGGACGTGAGCTTTTACCGTAACCCCTCATATTCGGAGCCCAGGCTTCGTAACCCAGATCTGCCAGCATCGGCAATTGATAGCGCCAGGAAAAACTGTGCTCAGGAAAGCCGTGCAGACAGATGGCGAGCTTGTCGCCCGAGCCACACTTGTCAACCTCAAAGGTCAATCCATTGGCAGATACAAGCTCTGTCCTGATTCGTTCGTCCTTTACATTACCCGCCACTATAGCCATTCACGCAGTCTCCTGATTCATTTACAATCACATTTTCTCTCGCGCTATCGCTGGTTTGGCTATAGCAATACCTTGCGTTACGGAGTATGGCATGTCCTTTGGCAATCTGAAATTCGGGATATTTCTCGCACCTTTTCACACCCTGAAGGAAAACCCAACAATTGCACTGGAGCGCGATCTCGAACTCGTCGAGCTACTGGATGATCTTAACTATGACATCGCGTGGATTGGCGAGCACCACTCAGCCGGGTTCGAAATTATTGCCAGCCCGGAAGTTTTCATTGCTGGCGCTGCACAGCGAACAAAAGATTTAAGGTTCGGCACCGGGGTATCCAGCCTGCCTTATCATCACCCGTTAATCCTGGCGGACAGAATCATGCAACTGGATCATATGACCCGGGGGCGCGTGGCGTTCGGCGTCGGTCCCGGCGCTCTTCCCTCTGATGCTTTTATGATGGGTATTAACCCGGTCGAGCAACGGGACATGATGTTAGAAGCTATCGAGGTGCTCGTTCCTCTGTTGAAAGGAGAGAAGGTCACCTGTAAGACAAAATGGTTCGAATTGAACGAAGCACAATTGCAACTCCAGCCCTACTCAAAGCCGATGGTCGAAATGGCAGTAGCGTCCCAGGTTTCGCCAGCAGGAGCCAGGGCGGCAGGCACCCACGGCCTGGGGCTCCTCTCAATTGGCGCCACTTCAGCAGGTGGATTTGACGCGCTGGCCAGCAACTGGGAAATTTACGAACGTAAGGCTGCAGAGAATAAGCAAACCATTGATCGTGGCAACTGGTCCCTGGTCGGCCCGTTGCATATCGCCGAAACAAAGACGCAAGCCTTGAAGAATGTTCGACATGGAATTGGCCCCTGGGTTAAATATTTTCAGGAAGTCGCCGCGCTACCAGTTGCCCCGGAGGAAGGTGCTGACCCTGCGCAGGCGCTCGTAGACACCGGCATGGCAGTTATTGGCACGCCCCAGGATGCCATTAAGCAAATTAAACGTTTGCAGGAGGAATCTGGTGGCTTTGGCAGCTTTCTGCAAATGGCCCACAACTGGGCCGATTGGGAACAAACCAGAAAAAGCTACGAACTGTTTGCCCGATATGTGGCTCCGGTCTTCCAGGATCGAAACCGGAACCGGGCAGCAAGTTACAAGTGGGCAGCAAAAAACCATGATCGATTTATGGAGAGAACTGGAGCTGCCATTGAAAAAGAAGTAGAAAAAGACAAAAAAGAGAAAGATGAAACTATAAAATATGAAACAAGAATGAACTCTGAAGACGATGCAAAGTGATGGATAATAAAACAGGAATTTTCTATACAAAAAATCCCTCTGGTGTAGTGGTCATGCAGAATGATATTGAGATCGCACGCTATTGTAGTGTGCAGGACTTTGTCCTGGCACATAAAGAGGGAATCGAGGCGGTCAATCGACTCGATGAAAGTCTCCACAAAGCCATCGAATCACAGTACAAGCCTTCAAATATATGAAGTTAACTTATGTTCCTACCAGGCTCACGACAGTTAGAATTTGCAGTTAGAAAAAGTGTCCGCTCTGTTAAAACAACAGCAATCGCCCAACTCATTAAGCGACACTTTGATCCTCACAAAGAGCGAAGCCATTAACCTGACGTATAGTGTGTCATTAAACAAATTGAGAACTGACTGTTGACGGCGCTAATCTCGTCACATAGTATGCTTTTGTTATACCTGTTCTACGTGGTCTTGGGGGAGACCAGTGAAGTACGCAGTATGGAATCCCCTGAAGTGTAGAAGACGTAAAAAAGATAGTCACAATAATAAGTTATAACGTAAATCCGTCACTTTTTACAGGGAGTTTTGTAATGACAAAACCATTGCACGCACTAGCGAAATTACTGGTTGCCCTTCTTATTATTCCTTTTGTTTCCAGCATTTATGCTGCGGAAGATCTGGAAGAAGTTGTGGTAACGGGAAGTTATTTGAAACGCAACGCGGCTGATTCACCATCACCGCTGTCAGTCGTCACATCAGCCGATATTGAAGATATCGGTGCGGCAGATGTGTCGGAAATCATTCAGGCTATGCCCTGGGCTTCAGGTAGCCAGAGCCGGGCTTCAACATTCCAGGGTGAAGGCGCCGACGGTCGAAACTCGGTTAACCTGCGAAACCTTGGCCATGGTGCGACCTTACCTTTGGTCAATGGCAAGCGCCAGGCAGCATCGTGGTATAACGGCCGCGGAAATGCGTCGGTTAATATCAATGGCTTGATTCCAAATATCGCAATCGAGCGGGTTGAAGTCGTAAAAGACGGCGCATCTGCCCTCTACGGTTCTGATGCCATCGCAGGCGTTGTGAATTTCATCACAAAGAAAAATTTCGAGGGGATGGATCTCTCCTACCAGTACACCGTTGACCAGGAAACAGGTAATGGTGACGCCAATCAGATTGGCATAATTTGGGGTTTGCAAGGGGATCGTGGCGGAATTGTGGTATCCGCGTCACTCTTGAACCGAGATGAGATCAACATCGACGACAATTATTCCCGCTATGGTGGCACAACCTTATCTTCAACCGGCCAACCTGGACGCGTGAGCCCGATTGCCGGGCAGATAATTACCTGGGCGGCGAATGGTTTACGACCCGGTATGGCAGTCGATCGGGCAATTGACGGTGTGGGTATCACTCCCAACGGTACCAGCCTTTTACCACGCGATACCACTGGCGCAAGCTGGGGTGAAGCTGATATAAATTGTGAAGATGCCGCTGCCCTGGAAAGAGGCGGCGCCCTGGGTAACCTGTTTAATCGTTGCGTCTATGACTATGGTTCGTTTTTCTCTATCCAGGCCGAAGAATCCCTGAGAAAAGTTCATGTCGATGGTGACTATGAACTCACAGATGACTTCAAAATTTATTTTGAAATGGGCTACAACGGATCAGAATTCGACCGGTTGAACTCCCTGAACCCAAATGCACCCGCACTGACTATTCCAACGTCTGTCGCTTATATCGACGCAGATGGTGTAACTCAGTCGGCAGCCAACCCAGGCAGCGTTGAAGACGCATTTCGCAGAGGCATCGTTCCGATTGAATATGCAAACCTGACCCGGATGATCGGTGGTACCAAAAACTCACCCAGGACCCGGCGACCAATCGACACATTTACCAAAAGAGGCTATTCCGACGAAAGAATAGTCATTGGTGGCGTGTGGGATTTCGAGTTTGGCGACAAATCATGGTCTTTGGACGCATCTTATACGGCCAGCTCGCACAACGCAGGCGTTACCCAGGCCCAGGATACGTTATCGTCACATATGGAATTGGCAATCAGCGGTATGGGTGGACCTAACTGTGACACTATTAACGGTGTTCCGGGTTCAGGTAACGCCAGTTATGCGACTTCCGGCGGTGACTTCGACTCTGGTACCTGTTACTTCTTCAATCCATTTGGTAACACCCAGTTTGCCCGGGACGGTAGCGAAGGCCAATCCGACCTGACCCTGGTTAACCCGACCGAGCTTTATCAGTGGTTGGCAGGTCGAGCCAACAGCACCCACGATTATCGCCAGCGCGTGACGGATATCGTCGCAGCAGGTGATCTTTTTGAAACCGCTTCTGGCCCCGTTGGCCTCGCCGTTGGTTTTCAACGACGACAGGACAAAGCCTGGGTAACGGTTGACTCATCGCTTGTCACCAACAATCTTGACTTCGTTTATGGTGCCCAGGACTGGAAAGGTAAGCTGACCACCACAGGGGTCTTCGCTGAGATAGGTATCCCCATCGGTGACAATTTTGACGTCAATATAGCCGTACGCTATGAGGATTTCGACGAGATCGGTGAGGACACCACAGACCCCAAGATTACTGCCATATGGCGTCCAATAGACAGCTTGTCCTTACGGGCATCAGCAGGTAGCTCATTCCGAGTACCTTCACTGAACCAGTCCTTTGGTACATTAACAACAGTCGCCAACCAGGCTGACATCGTGGGTGGTACAACCTTTAAGCCTTCACTTACAGTAGGTAACCCGGCGTTAACGCCAGAGTCTGCTGATACTTACAATATTGGGCTTTCATGGATACCCCAGGGTGGTGCGCTGGAAGGCTTGCAGGTTGATCTCGACTACTACACCTACGAGTACACCGATATCATCACCCGGCAGTCTTCAGCGACATTATTGGCTGAAGACAACGCTGCCCTGACTGCCTATATCGCGGCAAACCCGGGTTCAAGCTACATAGATGCAGTGAATGCAGGTGCGGGTAACAGAGCCCAGATAATCAGAAACAGCCAGGCTATCCTGCTGCGCATACTGCCGGAATTCTCCAACGCAGACGGTGCAGATATTAGCGGGGTAGACGTCACTGCTTCCTATAGTTTCGATACTGGAATCGGCAGTTGGAGAGTGGGTCTGATGGCGGCTTTTGTGAATGAGTACGAGGTGGATGTTATCAATTCCTCAGGCGGTATTACGACGTTCGACGCAGTGGGAAGCCTCAATAGTCAAACTCCAGTGGCGCGACCCTTGCCGGAGTACAAAATCAACACCACGTTGAGCTGGTCTTTGAATCAACACCGCGCGTTTACGATCGTCAAGTATGTCGATGGAATTGACAATGACTATTCTGCCGGTACCCGGGGATTCTTCGCCGCGGTTGCCACACTCGCTGGTAATGGACATCTGGCTAATGACTTGAATAAAGATACCATCAAAAGCTTCACCACATGGGATGCGCAATACACCTATAGCTTTGGTGAAGCCGCTTTCCTGAATGACAGCTCTTTCACATTAGGTGTGATGAATATCACTGATGAAGAGGCACCAATCATCGGTGGGTTTGTTACAGCATATGATGGCAGGTTGCATGATGGACGAGGCAGAATGTTCTTCCTTCGAGTAGGCGGGAGTATGTAACTCACAATTTATGGTGGGCCTTGCGTCTACCTAAACAACTAAAAACCCCGGCGTTTGCCGGGGTTTTTTTTACGATTACTGAATGCGGCTAACTCGAGTCGATGTGCCTGCACTGTTCCGCATCATGTAACCACCCACTGTCCCTTTCTTGATCGTGACTTCGTCGCCTTCACGAATAGGCAGGTTTCGGGGAGTGTTCTGCAACCAGATTTGCCGATTGCTCAGCAGGAAAACCATCTTTTGCTGATCGTTATTCAGGATATCCTCAACGGTAGCCGTGAACTCAGTATCCCGTTTCTTGAATAAATCCCAGAAGGATGTCTTCGCTGGCTCGACAGCTGTTTCATTAATCAAATCGGGCTCTGTCTTCTGCTCTGTCTCTGGCACCATAGTCGTCGTGATCGCCACACTTTCCGGCTCGGGGATCATCTCGGTATTCGTTTTGGGCTCAACTGTTATAGATATAGATTCTGCCCGTGGAAATTTCTCATCAAAACACGTTAATCTATCCTGCGTGTTTTCAATTTGAGAACAATCTTCTGCGCTGTAACCTGAACTGCAAAACATCAGTAACGCAACGGGTAAATACTTCATAACACATCTCCAACAACCATCTTCCAGAATTTGCTTAGAGTCTACCTTGGGAAAGTGCTGCAAGGTAGTCTGAACCAATAAATCAAGTGAACTTTTTTGCCAATTGCTGCCAGGCTTCCACCAGCGGCACAGTGTAGGCTTTTGCCAGAGAATTGTGAGGATTGAGAGCACCTTTGCCCAAACCTATCTCAAACTCTTCAAAGTGATCAGGTATGTACAGGCTGCCAAACATCCAATCCCAGACAGCAAATACCTCGCCGTAGTTTTTTTGCATACGCTCCGGGTCATGGTGTATCTGATGCATCGCAGGACTGATAAAAAGGTAACTGAGTGGTTTGCCCCATGACAACCACACGTGGGAATGACGCAGGTTTGCACCGAAGAAGTTGTACAGCACATAAACCGTATTAATGCCAAACAAAACCTCGAACGATGGACCGCCAAAGAAAAAGAATACAAAAATACCCTGAAACACACCGGTGAAGGTAAGACTGAGCAAGTGAGCCAGCACGTTCCACACCGGGTGTTTTCGAAACAGCGTTACCGGTGTCAGCACTTCTGCAGAGTGGTGTAATGCGTGTAATGGCCAAAATATATCCGATTGATGATGAAAACGATGGATAACATAAACCGATAAATCGGCAGCGAGCGTGTACCCGAGAATAAAAACAAGGTAGGTTGTTGTACTCCAGCTACCAACAAACACCGCTGAGTCACCATTAAGGTCAACCAGAACCGCGCCAATCTGAGTTGACAACCACGCCTGTAATCCTGCACCAACCAGCAACAGCGGCGATATAAAAAGATTGATCAGAAAGATACTGTAATCAACACGAGCCGACTTGTGCAGATAGATTGAACGGGGAAACAAAAATTTAAGAAACCCTTTCCGCGTGCGTTTCCTGTAGTGAAGCTGATAACTCAGGAAGGCCAGTCCAACAAACGTTAACAAAAATAAGTAATAGAACTTCTCGCCAATGTTTATTGGCATATAAATCAACACGGTCGCGATGTCGATCAGGTGGAATGTTAAAGCGTCCAGCATAGTACTCCATAGTATCTGTAAGGAACTCTTACCGACGGATCTCTTTTTGGAAAATCCCGGGTATTTCGAGTCACTAATAGAGCGCTTTCACACAAAGCCGAGGCCCAGATATGTGCATCCGGCACACGAATGCGGGCTCACTTCTGATGCTGACCGCTCGTTCCGCTATAGCTGGTGAAACCGAAAGGCACTCGAAACGGTCCAGAAACCTTCGGACAACATCTTCCTCAGCAGAACTGACGCCAGCCATAACCTCGGTCCAGGTGATAATGCTGATTGCCTGAGCATCATATTTCGAAAACTCTACCGTGGCCTGCGCTCGCCCATTTAAGTAGTCAATTAGAATGTTGGGATCGAAAACCGCTTTCATGAGTGCCATTCGTCCCTGACCGAGTCTTCATAGCTGCGGCTGTCTCGAGGACAGTCCTTCCAAAGATCAAATGCGGCGTCATCCTCGAGAACAGCTCTGCGACTGAGGTATTCGGCAACTGCCCGTCGCAACAGCTCGGCTCGCGAGACCTGATCCTTCTTGCAAAGTTTGTCCAGTGCATCAATTGAATCCTGAGGTAGATCAGCAATAGTTCGCAATTTGGCTAACGCCTGAATGTCATCATATGACGTTATCATATATCGTGCATTTCGACGGTCCCCGAACTATCAGTTCAATCTGTTTACCGGTACTTCAGGTCATTCCTTAACGACACCGGCCGCGGCCATTAACTCTGCGATGAAACCCTCGCGAACCTGCGTCGCGTGGCTTTCGATTGCCTGGCATTCATCATTGCTGAACCCCAGGTTACCCAATACTTCCTTGTTCGCTTCTCCCAACACCGGTGGGTCACCTTTAACGCTGCCGGGTGTCTCACTCAACGTCACGAGATTGCCCACGGTCTTTTTGCTGCCGAGACCAGGTATCTGCACCGTGGTGAAATAGTTATTCACGATACACTGCTCGTCTTCCAGCACCTCATGCCACGCGCGGGCCCGTTCCCAGATGATCTCCGGCTGGGTTCGAAAAAAGTCCTCCCAATCCTGCGTCGTTTTCATCGCGAATATATCGACCAGTTTATTGCGTACTTCAATAGAATCGTCCTCCGTAATACCTTCTCCCAGACGTTGACCCGGCGTCTGGAAACGGGGATCAACCGCAAGCTCCCAGGCTTCAGCAAAAATACAAAACGCATCCCAGGCTTCCTGGTCCATCGTCTGGGCTAACATGATGGCACCATCATCTTTGGTGCGATAGACACCATAGGGTCCACGGATATTGCCGTGATGATTTCCATCCCGGGTCAGTTTTGCACGGGTCATACTGACGTGGGTCAGCTCCCATTGTTGCAGCCAGAGCGCCGTACCCAGCGCACTGGTCTGAACCCGCTGGCCTGTGCCATATCGCTCACGCGCCAGTAGTGCGGTCATTACGCCCAGAGCAAGCTGCATGGCGCCAGCCGTGTCGATAACGACCGCACCGGGCAAAGACGGTTCGCGGTCTGCATAACCCGTGTGATTGACCAGCCCTCCTCTGGTAGCCGCAACACCATCCAACATGGCCTTGCCAGAATCGGGACCCAACGGGCCGAACCCGTTAACCGAAGCGTATATCAAATCAGGATACTTTTCGTGTAGCTGGTCGTACCCGAGACCCATCTTCAGCAATGCCGGTTCACGGTAGTTCGTTAAAAATACGTCTGCATTTTCCAACAATCCATATAAGGCGCGAAGACCGACATCGGTTGCCATATCAATACAGACAGATCGTTTACCCCGGTTAACAGCCACAAACTGGGGTCCAATCGTCCCATCCGGTGTCTCGTTGCCTCGTCCGCGTCCATATCGGCTCGCATCTCCAAGCGGTGGTTCAACCTTGATCACTTCTGCACCCATATCTCGCAAATACAAAGCAGCGGCAGGGCCCTGCACCGCGACGGTCATTTCGACGACGGTAAATCCTTCCAGTGGTTCTGGCATATCAATTCTTCCAGGTTGTTCTTATTCTCAAGAAGCAAGCATGCCAAAAAACACGCCAGATTAAAAAGCCTTCCCGTTGAGTTAATTCTTCTTCAAAAAAACCAGACTTGCTTAACGTGCTATCTATACAGGACACTACACTCGTACTTTCAGGTTACTAAGGGTAGATTGTGTCGGGATCGCTACAAGTCGTTGATTTTTCGGGGTTGCAAGCCTTGATGATGGAACCGAACTGGGCCGATGTAAATCCTGGCAGCCTCGCCCTTGCCGTCGAACTTCCGAAACAAACCCTAACGAAGACTCAGGTGGCAAGGGTAGAACACTGGATTTATCGTCAACCAGTGCCTGTAATAGGCATTGCACGGCACAACAATCAGTCAAGCCTTTCCAGAAGCGTGGACATTCTCGTATTCAACGATGATGACAAAATCACCGTTATGGAGAAAATCTCACAAAACCCACAAGCATCTGCGGTGTTGGTGCAGGTTATTCGCAGCACTTTGGCATTGTCGATACCTGAGGCACTTGCGATGGAATCCCTTGCCTATTCGACATTACAAGGTGGCAAAGAATTTGCCCGTTGGCTGCAGACTTACCGCTCAGGTCGAGCAGGCAAGGCGGGAGTGCAGATCAATGACCCTGCCGCCAGGGTAGAAAGAAATGATAATCAATTGACTATTGTTCTTAACACACCCCAAAACAGGAACGCACTGTCGACCAAGATGCGTGATGCCCTCTCGGAAGCCTTTAAGCTGGTGATCCTTGATCCGTCGATTGAACAGGTGCATGTGTCCGGCAATGGGCCTTGTTTCAGCGCAGGTGGTGACCTGTCGGAATTCGGCGAGACTACTGATCATGCACTGGCACATCAAATCAGGTTGCTACGTATGCCAGCACAATATCTGGCCCAGAAAGCTGATCGCTACACCTTCCACCTGCACGGTGCCTGTATTGGAGCCGGTCTGGAAATGCCTGCCTTTGCCGGAAAAATTAAAGCATCTCCTGATACTTTTTTTCATCTAC
Organism: Pseudomonadales bacterium; assembly: GCA_029941905.1. Lineage (GTDB taxonomy): Bacteria > Pseudomonadota > Gammaproteobacteria > Pseudomonadales > Azotimanducaceae > JAHRVQ01. The sequence goes on from JAPYTQ010000002.1 coordinate 196,172, forward strand.
CAGAGGTTGGCATGGGATTGGTACCTGGTGCGGGTGGCTGCGTTAGCATTCCGCGGAGAATTGGCCGACAGAGGACGAATTTTCTGGCGATTACGGGTATGCGATTGTCAGCAGAGACAGCACTGGCCTGGGGGCTCATTGATGAAATTGCGGACCAGGCTGTAGACATTTAATATCAAAGCATCAGGCGGAGAAATTCCGATATCTGATTAATATTTTTTCGTTACAAATGCGGAGTTTATTATGGCGGGCGCACTCTCACATTTTAGAATTTGTGATTTTACAGGCCAACTGGCTGGTGCAGGGGCGACTAAGTGGCTGGCGGCATTTGGCGCTGAAGTCATCAGGATAGAAGACCCGGTGAGACAGGGCCGTTGGGACATCCTCCGGGGTATTGGACCATTCGCCGATGATCGACGCGGTATCGATCTGGGCGGTGCTTTCAACAATCACAACACCGACAAGAAGGGCATCACCCTCAATCTCAGAACGGACAAGGGCAAAGAGATCCTTACCGAGATTATTAAGAAATCAGATGCGGTAACGGAAAATTTTGCTGCAGGTGTGCTGGAAAAATGGGGATTTGGTTACGAAGACCTGAAGACCATCAAACCTGACATTATCTATGTATCGAACTGCGGCTTCGGTCATGAAGGTCCCTACAGCAAGTTTAAAACATGGGGGCCTATTGTCCAGGCGGTGTCGGGCTTAACCTTCTCCTCCACCCTGCCACAACAACCACCGGCTGGCTGGGGATACTCCTACATGGATCATACGGGTGGCTACTATATGGCCATGGCAATCATGCTCGCATTACTGGAGCGAGACAAAAGCGGCAAGGGTCAATGGGTGGATCTTGCCTGTACCGAGGCAGGTCTGAGCTTAAATGGCCCGGCATTGCTGGACTGGACAGTGAACCAGCAACCCATGAGGCAGGAGGCGGGATTCAATTCCAACCGTAGCCAGTACGCGGTAATGGCACCCCACGGTATTTATCCATGTCAGGGAGACGATGAGTGGATCGCGATTTCCTGTCGCAATGATCACGACTGGATGCAATTGTCAGCTCTCATTGACGCAGATCTTGCAGATACCGTAAAGCAGTGGTGCAGTAGTTTTGATGCTCTGCAATACCGGCTCGATCAGCAGGATGAACTGGACGAGCATATGATGAATTGGACCCGGGAGAGGGAAAAATTCAATCTGCAGGAACGACTACGCCACTGCGAAATACCTGTCGCCGCAGTACAGAAACCCGCGGAACGCATCGACCAGGATCCAACCACCGGGAATTTTGGGCTCTGGCCGACAGTCACCCATTCACAGATAGGTGAGGTCAGGGTTGACGGCCTGCCTGTACATTTCTCCGAAACAGACTGGCATATGGCAAGGGGCGCACCCTGCCTGGGCGAGCATACCGAGGAGGTACTTGTAGATCTGTTGGGAAAAACCACCGACGAGGTTACCAGGCTGCGCGAGGAAGGTGTTATATGACGGTACTTGATGGTATTCGCGTTATAGAAATCGCCAATGAACGAATCGCTTTTGCCGGTAAGCTGCTGGGCGATATGGGCGCCGATGTGATCCTCGTTGAGCCGCCGAACGGAGACCCGGGCCGACAACTACCACCTTTTGTGGACCAGGAACCCGGGGACAATCGCAGCCTGCACTTCATGCACTACAATACCAGCAAACGTAGTGCAGTCGTGGACTTGAATTCCACCGCAGGACAATCGACTTTTCGCGACTTGATTGGAATCGCTGACGTGCTTATTGAGTCTGAGCCAGTTAGTCGTTTATCGACACTGTCGCTGGACTATGCGGACCTTGTTGGAACCCGACCCGGGCTGATTCATGTAGCTGTCACGCCCTACGGTCGAAACGAACCCCTGAGCGATTTGCCCGTGACCGACCTCACATTGATGGCAGCAGGTGGTCCGCCATGGAGTTGCGGATACGACGATCACTCGTTGCCCCCTATGCGCGGCTGGGGAAACCAGGGTTACCAGACCGGCTGTCATTTTGCCTTTATGTCCATTTTGACTGCCCTGCTTCACAGGAATGTCTCGGGCGCGGGGCAATTTATCGATGTGTCCATGACCGCCGCCTTGAATGTGACGACAGAGGCAGCCAGCTACTCCTGGCTGGTCAATCAATCTACCGTCCAACGACAAACGGGTCGTCATGCTGCGGTCAAATTGACCGGAGAGAGCCAGGTGCGCTGCGCTGATGGTCGTTATGTAAACACCGGCGTGCCACCGAGATTCCCAAAGGAATTTAAAAGCCTGCTTAACTGGATGAAAGAAATAGGTCTTAGTGAGGACTTTCCTGAGGTGATCTTCCTGGAAATGGGTGCAGCCTGGGATGGGCCTTTTGACCTGTCGATGATCGGGGAAGACGAAACAATTACAGCAATCTTTATGGCGGGTCGGCAGGCACTGGTGAAAATCGCTAATTCTGTTGGCGCATACGAATTCTTCACAGGTTGTCAGCAGGCAGGTTTATCTGTCGGTTTGATTTATTCCCCTGAAGAGGCTTTCGAGGATGAACATTTCAAGGCGCGGGGATTCCAGGTCAGTGTAGAACACGACGACCTGGATAGGACCGTGATCTATCCGGGTGCTCCTTACAGGCTGCCCCAAAGTCCCTGGTCTATCAGTCGCCGTGCACCGCACCTTGGTGAGCATACTGAAGAGATTATGGCATTGATACAATAGGAATCCCTTATGAAAACTCTACATCGACTTCCCTACGATGGCGCTGTCGACGCAGATGGTCACCTTATGGAGCCGCCAGATTTGTGGGAGCGATACATCGATCCTGAATATCGGGATCGGGCGATAAGGGTACGTCAGGATGATGAGGGGTTTGAGTATCTTGAGCTTGACGGTAAACCGTCGAAGCTTATCGGCAAAGGGATGCTTGCAGCCACCGGGTTTATGGATCGTGTCGGAGGGATCGTCTATGAGAGAGAAACCAAGACCGGCATGAAATACGTCGATGACGCACCACTTGGCGGAATGGACCCGGAAGAGAGAATTATACGTCTCGATAAAGAGAATCTCGATGCGGTAATTTTATACCCTACTTTGGGTGTACTCTGGATTGCGGAGTGTGAGGATGAAACACTCACCCAGGCATACATTCGTGCGTATAACCGTTTTATCGTAGAATTCTGTGCTGACTCAAACGCTCGTCTCGTTCCGGTGGCGCAGCTTTCACTGGGTGATCCTGAAGCGGCTGAAACAGAACTATACCGTGCAGCGCAGGATGGTGTGAAAGGTGTTTGGGTGCCGCCGTTTACACACACGCGCAAACCCCTGGGTGATCCCGCACACGATCGGGTCTTCGCGGCTATTGAAGAACTGGGACTGCCGCTGGGAATCCACCCTAGTTTTGAACCAAAATGGGCCGGTCCTGGACGCTTTGGCCCCTACACAAGCGGGAAGTTTTCATTTTTCATTAACGTGACCGCGCCTGACGCGGTGCGACACGCATTTACATCATTGTTTCAGTATGGAACCCTGGAGAAGTTTCCGAAGCTCAATATAGTTATTCTTGAATCCGGCGCGGGTTGGATTAGTCATTGGCTTGACCGGATGGATACCGTCTATAACTCACCACAGGGCAGGAACGTCCGACGCCTGATGCCTGAACCCCCGAGTTTTTACTTCAAACGCCAGTGCTATATTTCGGGAGACCCTGATGAAACAGGGCTGGCTCCTATCATCACTCATGTGGGGCAGGATCGGTTCTTCTGGGCATCAGACTTCCCACACCCCGACCACCCGCCGAATTACATCCCTGAATTGACACGGCTGGTCGGGCAGCTACCGGAATCTGCGAGGGCACCGCTACTCGGAGAAAACGTCTCTCGTTTGTTTAGCATTGACCTCTAACTGGGATGAAAGGCCAACACGGGAAAACATCCTACAATGACAACCCATTATCGCCGCTTCGTTGACGTCGATATCGATGGTAGCACGGGTTGAAAACCTACAAGTCCAAATCCGGGTAGCGCTTATTATTCTGCAAAACACCCGGACTTGTATCCATGAAAAACTTCAAGAAACACTTTCTGCTGCTGGCATTGCTGCTGATTTGCCATATCCCGATGTCACGTTCAGCCGAGGCAGAGCCTTCAGCCCAGAGAGAGCCTTCAGCCCAGAGAGAGCCTTCAGCCCAGAGAGAGCCTGCTTTGCTCCTGGCCAATGTCTATCAGCGGGATATCAAGCTTGCTGACTACTGGATCAGTGAAAAGCTCGACGGGGTGCGGGCTTACTGGGACGGAAAGCACCTTGTCTCGCGGCAGGGTCACTGGTTTAACGCGCCGGAATGGTTCCTGGCTGGATTTCCACCAATACCTTTAGATGGTGAACTGTGGATGGGACGTAACCAATTTGAAATCGTCTCGGGCGCCGTCCGTAAACAAACGCCTGATGCGGCTCAGTGGCAAAAGATCCGGTTTATGGTTTTTGACATCCCCAACCATGGCGGCACATTTAATCAACGCGTAGAGGCCATGAAAAAACTGCCTGCTTCACCCTATCTCAACGTTGTTAAACAATACAAGCTCGTCACACCGGCGTCGCTTGAAAATGAACTGGATCAAAAAATTTCCCAGGGTGGGGAAGGCCTGATGTTGCATCGAGGCGCATCCTACTACCAGACAGGAAGAAGTGATGATTTACTGAAGTTCAAACGCTATCAGGACGCCGAAGCCAGGGTGATCGCCCACATGCCGGGTAACGGGAAGTTCACCGGACTGCTTGGCTCACTATTGCTGGAAACACCTCAGGGATTGCAATTCAAGGTGGGTACAGGTTTTACTAACGAGATTCGCAGGCAGCCGCCCCCGATTGGTACTATTGTGACCTATAAGTACTTCGGCAAGACCGCCAACGGCGTACCAAGGTTCGCCAGTTTTCTACGCACCAGACCAGAATTCCAGGACACCTTTACCCTCCAGATCCAGTGAGTTCCCAATTGCAGTCATTCGCATCTGGCGCCATATCCACCAGGTACAGTGTGATCGCCGCACTTTCTGTCATCACGCGTCCATCGGGTAAGAATCTTTAATCCCGAAGGCACCATAATCCAAATACTCTACCTCGTATTCGATGGCGGCAAGCGCGAACATGGCCTCGGTAATGGCAGAACCGGCGCCTTGGCTGCGTATAGTTTGTAGGTTATTTTTTTATGTCAGTCCCGGCAACCTTCAAGATTTTCAAGCAATGAATCAAGAAATGCCTCTGTGTGCGGCATGATATCCGGGTGAGCGCGGATTTGTGATTCCGTTAGCCAGAGTATCTCATCGACTTCTTCCAGGTTTGCTCTCACCTCGGTCGACAGCAATTCTGCATGCCAACCCCATAAGGTTAACGACCGTTCCCGGGAGACAAAATGCCAGACCTGCGTGCGAGGCAGCACATCAACCCCAACCTCTTCCTTCATCTCTCTTTTGGCAGTTTCAGACTGGGATTCTTCTTTTTCAATTCCTCCTCCGGGGAAACAAACTTTTAGAGGCGCAGCAACGGTCGCACTGCGACGGATTAAGAGCCAGTGTCCGTCTTCTCGCTGGCAACCAACGATAACACCATGAAGATGTCCATCAGCCTGAATTGTTCTTTGTTGATTCACAAGTTGAAGTCTACCGAATTCAGCAAGCAAAAACTTTTGCTGGTGCCCTTGATGCCAGTCTCCGATTTTGCCAATTTGGATTGCCAAACAGGAAGAAGCATGATTTAGTTTCTTATTGCCAGCATTGATAAAGGAGGAATCATGCTTTCATCATACAAGGTTCTTGATCTGTCTAATCAGCAAGGGATGTTTTGCGGATATATTCTGGCCCATCTGGGGGCAGAAGTGACGGTAGTTGAACCCCCGGCCGGTTCACCGGTTCACCAAATTCCTCCTTTTGTCGGCGACAATGGTGACAGCCTCTGGTGGCAAGCCTATTCAAGGGGTAAAAAAAGTCTGTCACTTGATCTGGAATCTGTGGCTGGCCGCAACAGACTCAATGAGCTGATGGCTGATGCGGATTTCCTCATTGAGTCATTCAGCAATCGTGAAGTTAAACGGCTGGGCATTGATTACCAATCCGTGGCAGTTACCAACCCACGGTTGATTGTCGTCTCCATTACCCCATTTGGCCGCACCGGGCCAAAGGCAGATTGGCCAGCCACAGATCTGACCGTGTGGGCCGCCGGAGGGGCACACATCCTGGCCGGTGACAATGATCGGGCGCCGGTTCGTACGAGTGTCCCGCAGTCCTTTTTGCATGCGGGTGCTGACGCCGCCGGTGCTGCGCTAATCGCCCTGCAGGAGCGTCACAAATCAGGTCTGGGTCAGCATATTGATGTCTCAGCCCAGCAATCCAGCGCCCAGGCCTCACTATCAGCAATCCTCGCCACCCCAAACAATTCCGCTATTACTGTTCAACGAGCTGCGGGTGGCCTCGCTGGTATCATACCCGCCCAGCTAACCTGGCCCTGTAAGGATGGATATGTAGCGATCACGTTTTTATTCGGCCCGGCATTCAACGGGCCTAATCGCCGTTTACTCACCTGGGTTCAGGAATCTGGAGCCTGTACCGAACAAGATGTAGCGGTGGAATGGGGTGAACGGTTAGCAGCCATGGCACGCGGAGAAGCAGAACCAGATGCCTATTTCGAGATATGTAAGAAAATCGAATCCTTCACCTTGCAGCATACCCAGCAAGCGCTGTTTGACGAAGGTATCCGCCGAGGTCTGTATATTGCACCCACTTTTGATATTGAAAAATTACTTGCAGAACCTCATTTTCAGGCTCGAAATTTTTGGCACAGGATCGAAATAGAGCCGAATAGTCTGAAGTTAAAACACGCCATCCGGGCGCCCGGTGCATTTGCAAAATTTTCGGCGAGCCCCATGACCCTGCCCGGTGCAGCACCGACGAGGAAATCTGCCGGAACCATGAACCCAGCGCGAAAAAGAGGCCCATCGGCTAGCGGCAGCTCTCAATCAAACACCTTACCCCTGGCTGGCCTCAAGGTACTGGACTTTATGTGGGTGATTGCCGGGCCACTTTTCACCCGGGTACTGTCAGATTACGGTGCAACCGTAATCAAAGTGGAGTCCACCAAACACGTTGAACCTGCCCGCGCCGCGCCGACTTTTAAAAATGACGATGCAGGCATAGAAATGGGCGTGCCGTTTGCAAACTTCAACGCCGGAAAACTGGGTGTGACCATTGATCCCTCAATCCCACAAGGCAGGGAAGTTATTCTGGATCTTGTGCGCTGGGCGGATGTCGTCACTGAATCGTTCTCACCCAAGGCGATGAAAGCCTGGGGCCTCGACTATGAAACACTTAAACAGATCAATCCCAACATTATTATGATATCCAGTTGTCTTATGGGACAAACCGGTCCAAGAGCGCAGGTACCTGGTTACGGTAACATGGCTGCTGCGATCGCAGGTTTTTATGACCTGACAGGATGGCCTGACCGATCACCCGCTGGACCCTATCTCGCATACACCGACGGGGTAGCGCCACGATTTATGCTTGCATCTCTGCTGGCCGCAATGGAACATCAGCGCAAGACCGGCGAAGGGCAGTATATTGATATTTCTCAGGCCGAAGCTGCAATCCATTTTCTTGCGCCTGCCATACTGGACCATGAAATCAACCAGCGGGCCTGGCAGAGGATGGGTAACCGTGATTTGCAATTCTGCCCCCACGGCGTTTACCCGGCTAAAGGTGAAGACCGATGGATTGCTATCGCCTGCCAATCTGATGCTGCATGGCAGTCGCTTTGTGATGTCGCGGGGTTTACCGACGCGGCCGCAGATAAATCACTGTTGGATAGCGACAATCGTCATTCTCGGGCAGACGAGCTGGATGAGTTGATCTCAACATGGACAATTTCACGCCCGGCGGATGAGATACAACAACACCTGATTGAAGCGGGCGTCGCTGCTCATGTTGTGCAGAACTCACCGGAGTGTATGCGGGATCCCCAACTCAATCACAGGGAGCATTTTGTTTCTGTACCACACAACAGCGTTGGCGATTTCGTCATTGAAGGTACTCGCTTCAAATTGTCCCGAACACCAGGCCGGTCGCTTCGTGCCAATCCGGAACTCGGGGAGCACAATGTTCATGTTTTGACAGAAATCCTCGGTTACGACGTAGACCAGATGGCTGATGTTTTCGCATCATTGGCGATGGAATAAACCAGTAGTCCTCCAAAGGACTACCAGCGTTGAGTTCTATTGAATTTCCGTGATCTTGTCATCCATCTCGGTGAGGGCAACGTGAGGCTCAAACGTGTCCGTGGTCGCTTCTTTCATCACCAGTTTATAAGCTTCAGGAATATTGCCTTCACGCAGGCAATTTGCCTGTAAGTAGGGAAATATCTGGTCGTAACGCTTGACCTCATGTTGATTGATGCGACGGTAGATATGACTGCGATTAAGCTTTGAAGTATGTGCGAGGTTCCCGGAGGCTATGATTTCAGCGGTGGCATGCACCGTATTCTCGTGAAATTTTGCAACCCTGTTCACCTTGTCGGTCACGACCAGACCCCGGTAAAGGGTGCGGTTTTGCGTAGCAACCCCGGTAGGGCACTGATTTGTGTTACAGATCAACGATTGAACGCAGCCCAGAGCAAGCATCATGCCCCTGGCGCTGTTGCAAAGGTCAGCCCCAATCGCCATGTTCTTGATCAGGTGAAAGCCAGAAATTATCTTGCCTGCCGCGATAATCTTTATGTGAGGCCTGAGACCAAAACCTGTAAGACAGTCAGCGACAAAAGCGATCGCTTCACGCAAAGGCATGCCAACAGAATTGGTGTACTCCAGTGGTGCGGCACCGGTACCACCTTCACCCCCATCAACAGTGATGAAGTCTGGCGTAATATTACTTTCTACCATTGCTTTGCATATGGCGACAAACTCGCTGGGACGACCGATGGCCAGTTTAAAGCCAACAGGTTTGCCTCCTGAGAGCTCTCGTAATTGCGCGATAAAATGAACCAAGCCCAGGGGCGAGTCAAAGGCCGTATGGGTCGGTGGAGAATTCACCTGGACATTAGGCTCCACGCCCCTTATTTCAGCAATTTCGCTGGTATTTTTTTCTGCGGGAAGAATTCCGCCATGCCCCGGTTTTGCGCCTTGCGAGATTTTGATCTCAATCATTTTGACAACGTCGAGCAACGCCTTCGTTCGGAATGCCTCTGCAGCAAAGTTACCCGCTAAATCACGACAGCCAAAATAGCCGGTACCTATCTGCCAGATAATATCGCCACCATTTTTAAGGTGATACGAGCTAAGCCCCCCTTCACCCGTATTGTGTGCGAAGTTTCCTATTTTTGCACCACCGTTCAATGCAAGGATCGCATTGCTGCTCAGGGCGCCGAAACTCATCGCCGAGATATTCAGGATGCTGGCCGAGTACGGCTTCAGGCATTTAGGTCCCCCCACCGTTACCCGCATATCTTTGTCTTCGACTTGATTAAAATCGATAGCGGATAGTGAATGACCAAACCACTCGTAGCCTGTGCGATAGGTATCCACCTTGGTGCCAAAGGGTATTGTTTCCAGATCTCCCTTCGCGCGCTGATAGACAACACTGCGGAACATTTTGTTGATAGGAGTTCCATCGGTGTCGGATTCAATAAAGTACTGCCTGATAAAAGGCCGAATCTCCTCCATGACCCAGCGGCCACGGCCAATCAGCGGGAAATTACGGAGCAGGGAATGTTTCTTCTGGAACCGGTCGTAAAGGCTTAGTGCACCCAGACCACCAAAAATCACCAGCACCCAGACCAGCGGCGACAGGTAGTAAAACATAGCCGCTATGAGGCCGGAGAATAACAGTAACCTCAAAAATGCCGTTTGCATATCATTCCATTCTTTGTTCTGTCTGATTTAAGGAACCTCTGATTAAGGTCAGTATGCCGCATCACCATTTCCGCCCTGTCAGCGTCAGGGTGGAATTCCAAAAATTTGTTAAGGTACAGCATATTAGCAATATTTTCTCCATTCCTCCCTTCCTTGCCCTGACGAAAATGTCTAATTAATCTGAGGTTCATCCAAATTATACGCTGCGCATTCTCGGCCGATTGCCGATAATGCCTATCGACCTGAGACGCACGAGGTCGGCTTCATCCATTCCTATAATATCAGCCAGCACCTCCTCGTTGTGTTGACCGAGGGTAGGCGCAGGGGAAGTGATCACAAAAGGCTCAGTTCCCTGCCGGTAAGCCAGGGATGGGTTCGGCTGTTTGCCCACTACCGCTCGATCAAGCCACTGCCAGTAACCGCGAGACTTAAGATGAACGTCAGCCAACAAGCTGGCTGAGGTGTGAGTTGCCGCCGCCGGGATGCCATTTTTCTGCAAAAGGAACATCAGCTGCTGAGGTTCCTGATTCCGGGTCCAGTCAGAAATCAACTGATCCAACTGATCGCGATTTTCGATGCGATCAGCAAGCGCTCCGAAAGGTTCGAGAGAATTTCCTACAAGCTGTTGCAGTGAAACCCACTGGTCTTCATTCATCACCTGAATCACAATCCAGGCGTCGTCTCCTTCGCATGGGTAGGTGCCGTGAGGTGCCATGGTTTGCGAGGCATTTCCTCGCCTGGCTGGTGCTTCACCGGTCGCTGCGAATTCGAGAATGCCATGTGCAGCAAGGGGGAACATCGATTCGACCTGGGAAATGTCGACTAACTGCCCTTCACCAGTACGTTTCTGGTGGCGTAACGCAACCAGCAGGGCAGCAGCGCCATTCAGCCCACCGTTTGCATCACCGTAGGCCACATGATGCATGGTGGGTGGATCCGCTGCCTCTCCATTTAAATGTGGTAATCCCGATGCCTGCTCTACTGTAGACCCGTAAGCACGAAAATTTTTCCACGGTCCAGTTGAGCCGAATGCTGGCATCGACAGCAGAATGATGTCGTTTTTAACCTCCCTGAACACCTCGTAACCCAGGTTCAATTTGGGCAAGACGCCGCCGGAGAAATTCTCTACCACCGCATTCGCGCTGCCAACAAGTTGAAGTAATATCTGTCTGCCCTCAGGATGTTCAAGATCCAGCGTAATATCGCGCTTGTTACGGTTAACCGTGTTAAACGCCACCGACTTTTCAGCACCATCATTCTCGATCCACTCCGGTGTCGCCTCCCAGCTCCGCCACCAGTCAAATCTCTCGCAACTCTCTACCTTGATCACATCAGCGCCCATATCTGCCATATGCCGGGTCGTTAGTGGACCTGCCCAACCCATACTGAGATCAATAATGCGTATTCCTTCGAGTGGTGCTGTTCTTTCCTTAACGTTACCCATGCTGAAAGCTCTCGGTATGTTCTCCCACGGATGCGACGGGACCGGCAAACGAAGGTGGAGTGCGATACAGACGAAATGGGACTGTTGGCACCAACAACGGAATATCGCCTGGCAGGATAGCGGGTGCGAATGCATGACGTTGCAGGAACTGGTCAATCCCAAACAGCTCCTCCATTGTAGGCACCCTGGCCAGGGGCACCGCATTTTCCTGGGCACGGTAGAAGAGTTCTTCGGCCGAATGTTCAAGCAACTTCTTCCTGATGACTGGCTCAAGGATATCGATAGATTGCAAACGTCCTATGGCAGTCTGGAAAAGTTCGACATCAGCATACTCAACGATATCCAGAAGCTGACAGAACGTCTGCCACTGTGATGGTGTGAGTACGGTTACCCCGATCCAACCGTCACGGCAGGGAAAAACACCCAGCGGGTAGGTCGGTGGAAATCGATTGATACCAAGGCGCGGAACCTGAATGTTTGTGTTGTAGCTGCTAACCGCACCGACATCCGTAAAACAGAGACAGGCCTCAAAAATACTCGTATCAATTTCTACCCGGTCGTGCCGGTTGCCCAGTTCGCCGGCCAGAACGTGAACCATGCTGCCAATGAATGAGGTCAGACCGCCCACAATCTGTGCCTGATAACCCGTGGGTATCAACGGTGGACCCTCAACGTGACCGATGCCTCGCAACATGCCATTCAATGCAAAGCACTGGGCATCAGAGCCGATAAAATTCGAATACTCACCCGTATTGCCATACCAGGAAATACTCGCTCTGACATTCGGGCAAAGGGAGGCTAACTCAGCATCTGTGTTATCGTCCAACACCAGATCGGCACTTTTCAGTAAGCTTGCGAGGCTTTCCTGACCCAGGGCTTGTTTGTTGAGACTCAGTTTGTTGGTGCTGAGATAGGCGTGCATTGCGCTCTTGTCGGCTTCATCAGTACCCAAAATAAATGGAGGCAATATTCGTGTCTGGAAGCCCTCTGCCGGTTCCAGATTGATAACCTCAGCGCCGTAGTCGGCCCAGAGTTTGGCGCAGTAGCTGGTAGCGATTGTGCCGCTGATATCGATAACCCGTAGTCCCTGTAGCGCAATACTCATCTATTCAAGAGCACCTGCAATCAGTAACTGACCAAACTTTTCGTCATCGTACCCCAGCAGATCGTTCAGCACGTGAGCCATGTCTCTACCGAATGTTGGCGCACTCGAGTCGACGAATGTCCTTACGCCGGACAAGTGCATGCGAGAGGCTTCAATGGTTGTTTCGCCGCCATCGGGATGTGGCAGCTTGATAAAATGACCCAGATGATTGAGCTGCGGGTCTACGAACAATTCAGGACTGTTCTGCACTACCGACGCGGGAACGTTAGCAGACTGCAGTGCTGACTCAAGTTCTGCTGCATCCTGGTTCGCGGTGTAAGCACTAATCAGTGCGTCCAGTTCATCCTGGTTGGCCAGCCTCGTGTCCAGATTCTTAAAACGCGGATCATCTGCATCCAGCGTACTAACCGCACCACAAAACGCCTGCCATTGCTCCTGAGTCTCACAGGCTAAGGCAATGTAGTTGTCATCACCTGTTGTCGCATATACACCGTGGGGAGCTATGTAGGGGTCCTGATTGCCTATTCGCGACTGAATATTTTTGTTGGCGACAAAGTCGAGAATCGCGGGGGTTAGAAAATGTAACGCTGCTTCACTTTGGGCAAGGTCTATATACTGGCCCTGGCCGGTGCGCCTGCGATGATCCAGTGCTGCCAGCACCGCGACTGCATTATAACGGGGCGCAATGTAATCAGTGTAGGCACCAAAGGGACCGGCAGGTTCACGATCCTGCCAGCCGGTAATTTCATAAAAGCCGGTGATCGCCGCTGCAAGATTGCCATAACCGGCAAACATGGCAAGGGGCCCGGTCTGGCCCATAAGACAAGTGCTTAACATAATAATTTTTGGGTTGACCTGTCGCAGGGTTTCGTAATCCAGGCCAAAGGCTTTCATCGCTTTCGGTGAAAAGGATTCTGCTACAACATCGGCCCAACGAACCAGATCGAGGATAACCTCACGCCCCTCAGGCTTCGTCAGGTCAACTGTCATCATACGCTTACCAGCATTGGTACTGTGGAAGATCGCAGATTTTTCAGAAGATTCATCACCATCCATAAAAGGCCGGATCGTCCGACAAACATCGAGCCGTGAGGTGGATTCGACCCGTATCACCGTCGCACCGAAATCTGCAAGCATTCTTGTTGCACCAGGGCCCGCCAATGCCCACATCAGGTCCAGCACTTTTAGATCTTTGAGCGGTAACCCGTCGTTGCCTTCTCCAGCCTGTGAGGCAGACACCCGTTGAGATACAGGGGCCACACTTTCAAGCTCCGCCAATATTTCAGCGGTATGTTCACCCACTCGTGGAGGCCGCTGGCCAACTTGCAGAGGCGTTTCACTGAACTTTGCAAAAGCACCAGGATAAAGCAGTGCGGCTGAAGGTCCCTCCCCCTCCGGGCTCCGAAAGTACTCGCGAAAAGCGAATTGCTCACTGCCAACAACGTCCGCAAGGGTTGTCATCGGCGCCAGCAACAGGCGTCGTTCGAGGGCAGCCTGGAGCAGCTCATTTTTTGATTTTGACGCGGTACAGGCAGCGACACATTCCTTAACACGTTCCCATTCCGACATTGGCTCTCTGCCGTCCGTCAATAGCAGACCATATTCCAGCCAGTCTTTATCACGTGTTGCCTCATCGCAAAATCCCTGCTCACAAACATACTCCATCAAACGTCTGGTTGGGGGGCCGATGGTGGCGCCGAACAACAGGGTGATGGATACCTGCCCATCTTTGGCAGGAAAGGTCAGTCGTATCGTCAGGTCACCGATTTTGATACCACCTGCGGTTCGAGTCGCCATTTCATCGTTCACTGCCGTGGCTAGAACGTACCCTTGCGTCGCAGCCGTGAGCGCCTGTTGCGCTGATACCTCAACATGTTGTCCTCGCCCAGTACAGGCGCGTTCAGTCAAGGCCATCAGCGCACCGACAGCTGCTTCAGCAGCAGCGTGATGCCACGCCTGTGGCACTGAAACGCGGACGGGAGGTCGATCGTCATCACCGGCAATCGCGAGGGGGCCAGCACTGGCTACCAGGGTGAGATCCGTTGCAGCCCAATCCGCTTTCGGGCCACTGCTGCCAAAGGGCGTCATGGAAATATGAATCAGCGCCGGGTTATGTTCACTCAACGTATCATAAGCAAGTCCCCTGGCTTTGAGGCTACCGACGGGTTCAGACTCGATCAAAAAATCAGCGCGGGAGACCAGATCCAGGAAGATATCCCTGTCTGCATCAATATCCAGCTCAATGCTGCGTTTACCCCGTGCGTATCCCCACCAGTTTAATGACAGTTCCGGGTCGATTTGATTCTCAAAGAAAGGCCCCCGGCTTCTTCCTGCTGCCCCGCCGGGAGTTTCGATCTGTATGACATCAGCACCCAGGTCCCCGAGGATCTGGGCACACAACATGCCATTTTGGCTGGTCAGATCAAGAACACGATACGGTTTTAATAGCATCCGCTCACTCCTTATTCTTATTATCGGGTAACGCGCCACAACCCGGACTATTCCTGAGCAGATACTACCCCCCTGCTCTTCACGGTGCCACTATCAGACCTAGCTGCAATTTGCTTTTTTAATCGCCTGAAATTTACGTTTCTGCTGATCCAGTTTGTTTGCATCAGCTAATTTGTAACCATTTCGCTTCTGATGCTGTATCTCGGCAATTTGCAGGGAGGCGAGCATGCAGCTCTTTTGCCTGATTTCCCGGTCCTTCCTGATCCGCCTGGACACCCTTTGGCTTTCTTTTAGACGAGTTGCCCGCGATTTGGCCAACCTTTTCTCCAGGTTTGTCAGCGCCAGTCGTTCGGCTTCACTCAATCCCGCCGCTTTCAGCCTTTGGGTCGTCAATTGTGTCGACAATTCAATCTGTTCACCCATGCCCCTGGTACAGCCCCTATCGGTAAACACCCATTGTCCATTGTCTGCCTGACAGCGATAAATATCTGCCGATGCACTCAAAGCTATCATGAGCAGCAACGCTAACGTACTGGTCTTAAAACACATTCATCATTTCTCCCCGTGTGGTCATCAATGGCAATAATGGATGGCCAGCAGGTTTGATGAAGCAGCGATAGTCTTTATTTATTGTAGGAGAACTTCCACTCTACCTGTTCAGAGTTTCCTCTGGTAAATCAGCTCACCATCGAGAATGGTCGCCCTCACCAGGGAACTGGACAATTCGAGTCGTGCCACATGCCAGGGGGCGTTGAGCAGGCAGAAATCCGCCGCTTCCCCGACGGCGATTGATCGAGGCTGCGCAGGCCGTTCCAGTTCGCCTAGAAAGCAGCTCAGAGCAGCTTCAGCTGTCATCAACTCACCTTTTCCCAACACATCACCGGACCCGGTCTGTCTCAGGGTTGCAGATTTTATGGCTACCCATGGATCGGGATTGCCAAACGGCAGGTCTGTTCCAAACGCCAGTGGCACGGATCGGTCGATCAGACTCTGGCATCGGTACAACCATAGGTGTTCGTTCTCCGGTATTTCCTCCAGGTAGGTTTCACCGCGGTCAAGTATAAAATTCGGCTGGGTAACGACACATAAATTAACTTCCCTGATCTGTTCCAGCACGTCTGGCGGCACGACCGATGCATGCTCGATACGATCCCCGGGCCGGATACCTGCCTCACGCAGCGCCGCCAGAGTAAACACCAGTTCTGTTTCAGTAACGCAATGAACTGCAACGGCGCGATTCAACCCATGGCTGCTGCTGATGATCCGACACAAGTGATAAAAATCAGGTAAGTCAGACTCGTGCAGGTGTATTTTGGTTTCGCCTATTTGGAGTTTGCTGTTGGGTGGCAATCGGGCGTCCGAGCTGGATTCAGACCTTGATTCAGATAGTTCTGAAGTTCCTGAAAGTCTCAGTTTTTGTAGCAGAACACCCTGATCCTGCAACCCGGAAAACCACCTGAAGGTATCCAGGTCGTTGCTGGCTGTCATATCATTGATACCAGTGACGCCAAAGGAAGCAAGATTCTCACTGGCTTTCGCAATCGGCAGTGTCGCGCTTCTGGTAACTTCCCTTAGCAGGTCATCAACATCATAGAGACGCCCATTTTCAACATCCAGCATCGATCTGCGCTCAGCGGACATCTTGCCCGTTGGGGTATCCCGAATCACCTCCAGTGCCGGCGAGTTCAAGATCCACAATCGGCCAGTCCGGTGCTGGATCCGAACAGGTTTTTGGGGGCCATGGGCATCCAGCCAGCGTCGGTCGATATCACCGGCAACCGACTCATGATAACCAATCCCCCGAAACCAATGATCTGCCTGATTCGTCTCGTTGAGTTGTTTTATGAGTGCAGTCTCGGTGGAAACCTCAGGCGGGCCGCAGAAAACAGACCTCAGGGAAGCAGCATAGGAGGCAATATGGACGTGGTGATCATGTAATCCGGGCAACAGCAGAGCGCCAGCCGCATCCATTACCTTTTCTTCGGGTGCTGGTGTGAGCTTTCCCATGGCGACCACAATACCCTGGTCGCACCGAACATCCTGCTGACTCAGGGAAAAATAGCGGTTCGGGCTGGAACCCAGGCATTCCGCGTTTTTGATTAACATGGCTGAGTGCTGCTAGCGACTCATTCAAACCAGGTTTTAACAACCCGGCGCAGTAGTTTACCGGTATCGGTATACGGCAATTCACTCCTGAATACAATGACTTCCGGTACCCGTGACGAACGCAGTTCGGCACGCAAGCTTGACTTTATTTCATCTTCAGTCATCACTGCGTTGTTCTTTAAAACCACCGCGAGGGCCACAGCTTCACCCCACTCTTCCGAGGGTATTCCAACGGCTGCAACGTCACCAATCGCCGCGTGATTATGCAACACATCTTCTATTTCTGCAGGAGATATATTCTCCCCGCCGCGAACAATCACATCGTCGGCTCGACCGGACAGGTAGAGGTAATTGTCATTATCCAGATGCCCGGCGTCCCGGGTGGGGAACCAGCCATCTTCAATCAGGGCATTTTTCTCAAGGTACTCACCGGAAACCTGGGGGCCACGGACATAGATCTCTCCCGCCTCTAACGGACCCAGCACATTGCCATCGTCGTCGCGAATTTCGATTTCAACCGCGGGCAGTGCCTTACCTACTGAGCCCAGTCTTGACCGGATCGCGGGATCGTCGTTCTCCAGCGCATGGCGATGGTCGTCAGGGTCCAGCAGTGTAATTGTGGAGCTGGTTTCCGTGAGACCGTAGGCATTGGTGAAATTGATATGTGGCATTAAATCAAGCGCGCGTTCAATCACCGGTACAGGCATTTTTCCTCCACCGTAGGCAATCGCTTCCAGTGCATTGAGTGAATCCGTGTCAAACCCGGACTGTTCCATTTCCTCGATAATACGGGTCAGCATGGTCGGGACGACAAAGGCGTTGCTGATCTTTTCATTCGCGCATAGATTCAACCAAACCGCAGGATCAAAATTAGGTAACTGGACAATCCGCCGACAAGCATAGATCGAACTCATGACGGCCGAAATCCCTGCAATATGATAGGGAGGTACAGCCACCAGGGTCGCATGCTCCTCGGCAGCCCCCATGAATTCCACAGTACCCAGGATGTAAGATACCAGGTGTTCATGTCTCAAAATTGCTGCCTTGGGAGCCCCGGTTGTGCCGCTGGTAAACAGTTGGATGGCTACTGCTGATGGATCTTCTGCCCAGGTGAACTCAATGGAGGCGGAGGATTCCAGGGAGCTGAGAAAATCCTCTCTGCCACGGACAATCGCCCCTGCCCCTTTAAAATCATCGATTTTCCCGTCGTCGACCACGAGATAGGCAGGTTCTATACGTACCAGTAACTCATTCAGTTGCCCGGGACTTAACCGGTAATTGAGTGGCACATAAGGGATACCGGCCATGGCAGCTCCCATCAACGCGACGGGAACCGCAGGGCTGCTCACATCCAGCACTGAAATAAACTGGCAGTCACTGTTTGAGAACAATTCAGCCGCTTTTTTTGCTGAGTCAAACAGTTCGAGGTAGGTGTAGTGCCGTCCCTCATAAGTTAGCGCAGAGCGATCAGCGCAGACTTCAGCCGCCATCTGCAGAAACATAGCAATATTCATGGTATCAGTCCGAGGATGGCAGTTTTTTGGTGTCTTTGGTCATCAGTTCATCACCATTGTAATAAAGTGAACCATCACCGCTTTTTACACACAGCAGCTCAACCGTTTGCGCTTCATTGACGTATCGTTTGCCAATCACACAGCCGTTCATATGGTCCTCTTTGGGCGTTGTCTTTTCCTGCGCTTCGGCGCTGAGCGGTTCACCGCCACAGCTGAGCTCGTTTCCATCAGTTGCCTTGATGACCATGATCTCAGCATCGCATACGGTGCTTTTTAGTCGTAGACCTGGTTTTAATTCCATCGCTTATGGTTCCTCAAATTGATTTAGTGTCTTACTCTTTATAGCCGGAGTTATAGCCGGAGTTATAGCCCGAATCAGAAATGTAAAGTATCTTGCCCTCAATGTCGATTACGCCACCTCAACAGATTCTAGGAGGCTGCTTGTCCCAGTGCGCCATTCTCCTGTAGCACCGAAATACGATCTTCGTCATACCCTAATTCTTCCAGTATTTCCCTGGCGTGTTCGCCCAGTTCAGGGGCGCGACTGGGGTCAACCTGCGGGATATTCGATACTTTTATAGGGTGGTTGATAATCAGCGGCGTATCAATATCCGCAGCTTGCGGTTTAATGGCCATTTCATTGACAAAAATCTGCGCGTCATCGATGGTTTCTTCTACTCTCGCCACCAGATTCACCGGCAGGTCATAGGAGGCAAAAATGGGGAGCCATTCATCCTTGGTTTTGGTTCCAATCACTGCCTGGAGTTCGTTACCAAAGTCCTCGCGATGTTCATATACAAGCTCCGGGGTGGCAAATCGTTTATCTGCCAGTAAATGTACCGCTTCCATGGCTGTCAGCAGCAAATCCAGCAGTGCTTCATTTCTGACCATATTGAACTGCAGCCAGCGGTCGTCTTTTGTGCAGTAAGGTCGCATCATAGGGTGATCAATCAGACGAAGCTCGCGATACAGTGGCATGTCACCACCTGCCAGCACACCCTGGGCAATACCAGCCGCAGACCAGAGTCCATTCGCCAGTAGCGAAGTATGTACCATCCCTCCTTCACCTGTTCGCTCGCGATTCAACAATGCAGTGACAATACCGGCATACAGCGCCACACCTGTGGGGTGATCTCCCATACCAGGCAAGCCTTGTGTCGGCCTGGTGCCCGGTTCGCGCATCAGATCCATAAGACCGCTCCGTGCCCAGTAAGCTAACTGGTCAAACCCTTTGCGCTCACGTTCATCACCTGCTTCGCCGTAGGCGGTCAGCGATGCGTAGATCATTTTTTCATTGAAGGGCTTTAGTGATTCGTAGCTAAGACCAATAGAATCGCGAACGCTATAGGGCTGATTGGTGATAAACACATCACAATCAGCGACCAGTTTGTGCAGCACTTCGAGCCCGGAACTTAACTTAAGGTCAAGCGTGATGCTGCGTTTGTTGCGCCCATCCATCTGCCAGAACCAATTACTGTCTGCATACGGCGTACTCGGGATGCTGGCAAGCATGCGAAGCATATCGCCTTCGCCGGGTTGCTCAATCTTTATTACATCAGCACCAAAGTCAGCGAGAATCATCGCTGCTGCCGGAGCGGCGATAACTGTCGCGCAGTCTATGACTTTCAATCCAGAAAACAGGTAATCACTCACAGAAATCCTCGTTCAGTGTTTTTCGTATCGCCCTAACAGGCTGCTGAAAAAGTGCCTGTTAGATGCAAGGCAAGACCTGTTAGCGCCCAAACATGTTCAGATCTACCTCTTCCAGGCCAAACAACTGCCAGCCCGCGCGGTTATTCCTGAGATCTTCCCCTCCGACGGATAAACCACTGCCAGGGGTTGTTTGAAGTGCCTGCTGAATCCCCCACTTGGAGAGCCCCTGTACCGCTTCCATGGCAGCAATCTCCTCCAGGGAAAAAAACCCGGCAGCGGCGATCTCGTCACCATCGTGCCGTGGCTCACCCTCGACATAGTCAAGTCGAAAGATCATGTAGACGTTGGTGCTGGGACCACCTATGGTTCCAGCCAGAGAATGGCGCAGTGCTACCAGATCGTTGACCCGTGCGACGATACCCGCCTCTTCCTCGACTTCTCGCTCGACTGCAAGTGTAAGCATTTCATCATGCTCGGCATAACCGCCTGGGATTTGCCAGCTACCGGCAAAAGGATTCTGTCCCCGTTGCACCAGGAGTGCCTTCAGAATGCCTTCTTCCTCCCGCAGCACAACACCGGCACAGCCAATCGAAAAATCACCAAAATGCATAAAGACACAATCGCGGGCAGGACAGGCAATGCGATCACGACCTCCATCGAATCGGGTCGAAAGTTCCGTCGCACACCTGGGGCAGTATTTCATGTTCGCCATGGGTTTAGCCTGAGGCAAGGACGATACGTGCGTCCACTGCAATGGCACCATCTGCATAAACCAGCATCGGGTTCAGGTCCAGTTCCTGAACTTCAGGATGCTGCTGCACAAACTCGGCCACGTTGAGGATTGCTTTACACAGTGCCTGCTTGTCACTCTGCGGCTGGCCGCGGACCCCATCGAGCATTTTGCTGCCTTTAATTTCTCCGATCATTTGCGCCGCATCCCGCTCTGTCAGCGGAACAACTCGAAACGATACATCCTTCAAAACCTCTACCATGATTCCGCCAAGACCGAACATGATGACGGGCCCGAAATGCGGGTCGGTGGTCATACCGACGATAACCTCAGTACCTGCCGGTGCCATATTCTGAACGGCGACACCGGTTATCGAAGCACCGGGAACCGCCTGCTTCGCATTGGAGACGATTTCCTCAAATGCTGACGTTACCGCCTGGCCATCCTCAAGGCCGATCCTGACTCCACCGACATCACTCTTGTGTGCGATTTCAGGCGATACTATTTTCAAAACTATCGGATAGCCGATCTGCTCAGCCTGGGCTCTTGCTTCTTCCGGAGTCGTTGCCAGGACTGTGTTCACCACGGGGATTCCGGCGCCTGCCAGGAGTTGCTTCGCCTCGACTTCATTCAGCAGGCTGCGGCCCTCCGCACGGGCCTGGGTCAGTACGGACTCAAAGGTCATTTATCATTCTCATATCTGCTGGGAAACATCGGATTTAAAAACATCAGGCAATCCCTCACGGGTCTTTCGCCACTCAAGAATCTGCGCGATGGTGTGAGCCGCACGCGCCACACTGGGATAACTGCCAATACCTTGGCGGTAGGCTGCCTGGTGAAATGAATCGGAACTCACACCCATCATACGCGCCATGCGACCGCCTCGAAGGATGCCAACCACTGGTGTACCTGTTTTCGCCTGAATTTGCTGCATCTGCCGGGCCGCCTTAACAGCCACATCCTCCGACTCTGATTCTTCCTGCTCAGCCTTATTCGATTCTTCGTCCTGATCTGCTGCGGCAGAATCGGCCTGTGCTGACTTAATGCCGGGTGGCGCCCATCCCATCATTGGAGACATGAACATCATATCGATCCCCTCAGCTGTTGCTACAATATTCAGCATCCGGTCGAGGAACTCCGGTGGCGGAAACGCATCAATCGGGTTGTTGACGCTGCTCCCGGCGACGGGTATGAATTCGCGCATCTGTTCGATGGCACTATCAGGCATTCTGGGTACTGACAGGCCCTCCCGGTCGATGGCATCGGCGGAAAGTACCGCAAAGCCACCACCACCGCCGCCGATCAAGGCGACCCCGCGACCGGTAATCTGGCATGTATTGGTTGATGAAGCCACGACCAGGTCGAGCATTTCGTCCATGGTTTCAGCCCGCAGTGCACCGGTCTGGCGACAGACCGCGTCGAAAATCTCTATAGATCCGGCCAGCGATCCAGTATGTGAATGCGCCGCGTTGGATCCGGACTGGGTTCGCCCGCCTTTCAAAATCACCACGCGTTTTGTACGCGCACAGCGTTTGAGCGCGTCGAAGAATAATCGGCCGTCCTGTACACCCTCGATATAGGCAGCGACCACATCGGTCTCCGGGTCGCTCGCAGCATAATCAAGAAAGTCGTGGGCGCGAAGATCTGAACCATTGCCATAGGAAATTACTTTAGAGAAACGAACCCCACGGCTGGTCAATTCATGCACGATCTCACCGGCATTGGCACCAGATTGTGAGAGAAGAAAAACATTGCCGGATTCCATGGGAAAACCGTCCATAAATGCCAGTCGACTGGCAGGCACGTACAGACCCATACAGTTGGGTCCAATGATCCTGATACCCGCATCCCGCAGTTTTTTTACCATGGCCTGCTCCATTGCTGCCATTTCCTGATCACCGGTTTCCGAGAATCCGGCGGTGAAAAAATGGATCGAGCGCACCTTCTTGGCAACACACTGATCCACCAGCTCCGGCACAACCCGCGCCGGTACCTGGGAGATAACATGATCAACCGGGTCTGGTGTATCCAGCAGGCTGGCATAACACCTGGCTCCATTTATCTCACTAACCTTGGGGTTCACCGGGTACAGCTTCCCCACTTCGGCAAAACCGGCATCCAGCAGCGAGTGATAAAAACCTCTCATTCTGCCGGTGCTGGGCGCGGAGGAAACACCCACGACGGCGACCGCTCGCGGGTGAAATATGGGGTCTAGGGGATGTTCTGACACTGCAATTCCTCAGGCACTTGTAATCTGTATTTAACGGTATTAGCAACCAGTATTAGCAATACGAAGGTTGCCGAAACTATATCACGAAAATGTTGGTTGTCGTGTTCGCCGATATAGCAGTATTGATAGCCCTTGAGAAGTTATCCGTGGTCCAGAATCGCCTCCAGGGCAACAGCGTCTTCTGGGGAAAGCCATCAAGAGGGTAATAACCGCTGATTGACAGACCGAATTATCCGTATGCAGCGGACTCCTGTTTTAATTGATAAACTGGTATCCACAACAGTCACTTTCAGTTAATTAACATGACACTATTCCCACTACTGTACTTACCAGTCCTAAAGTGGTCAGGACATGGCTGAAGCTCCCATCCTTTATACCTTTCGGCGTTGCCCCTTTGCCATGCGAGCGAGAATGGGCCTCGCCTATGCCGGTGTTAACTTTCAGATCCGCGAAGTCGTGCTGAAGAACAAACCCCGGGAAATGCTGACTGCTTCCCCGAAGGGAACGGTACCGGTACTCTTGCACGGGGAGCTACCGATGCTGGAGGAGAGCCTGGAGATTCTCGAATGGAGTATTTCGAAAAATGATCCCGATGGCTGGAAAGATTATCCCGATGAAACCCTGGCGCTGATGGAAACCCTGATCGATGAGAACGACCATGTATTCAAGGAGCACCTGGATCGCTATAAATATTCGGACCGCTTTCCTGGGCATTCCAGGGATGACTATCGTACGGCCGCCGAATCCTTTCTGTTGCGTCTGGAAATGCTGTTAACAGATTCCGCTTTCCTATTTGGCGATAAAATTTCCTATGCAGATGTTGCTATTTTTCCGTTTGTTCGCCAGTTTTCCAATGTTGAACCTTTGTGGTTTGCCAGGGCGCCTTATCCTTGTTTAAGGAAATGGCTGACGAGCTTTCTCGAAAGTGAATTGTTTACATCCATTATGAAGAAATACCCACCCTGGAAAGTTGACGACCCGGTACGTCATTTTCACCAGGGGATTGGTTAATCAAAAATTAGAAATGCAAACAAGCCAGTCGTTTAACAAACAGGATAAACAATGAATCCAATTGAGACTTACAGACGCAATGGGGTTGTACACCTGGCGCAGGCTCTGGACGCCGATGCTTTACAACTGGCCCGTGAGGCATTCGACTGGTCGTTGGGGAACCCCGGTAAGGGTGCCACCAAACTGATCCCCGGGACGCCAGGCTCATTCTACGGCGATCTGGCGAACCCATTCTGCTTTGACGCCTACAAAGCGGTGAACACAAGGACAGTCATTCCCCAATTGGTAACGGAGCTGTGGGACAAGCCTGATATCTGGTTTATGTACGAGCAGATTTTTAAAAAATCGGGTGGTGATGATGGCGAATCAGCGAGGCGGACACCCTGGCATCAGGATCTGCCCTACCTGCCTATTCAGGGAAATGACCTGGCCGTGGTCTGGATATCTTTCGAGCCACTAGCTGCCAATGAATCCCTGGAATTTGTTGTGGGTTCCCATCATGGCACCCTGTACGATGGTTCCCGGTTTGATCCACGGGATGACACCATTCCACTCTACGGTACCGGTGATCTGCCAAGACTGCCCGATATCGAAAAATCCCGGGAAGAGTACGACATCGTGTCATTCGCAATCGAGCCTGGTGACCTGGTCATTTTTCACCCTGCCATGCTGCACGGTGGTGCCCCGACCTCATCAGGTAAAACCCGCAACACCTTGTCTCTGCGCTACTTCGGAGATGACGCCACTGTCGCCTGGCGACCAAACGACACCATGGAGCGGATTGCAAAAATCGGCTCAGGTCCCGCGGTACACCCCATGAACCGCGCTAAACAGCTCGGCGAAGGTGCGCCTTTCAGGGATGGCGGGTTCCCCAGACTGCTGTTTGATACAAACTAAAGATTCACCTGCTCATTTTAACTCGACACGTTTGACGGCTGTATGGTCCAACTCCTGAAGATCGACAAAAAAATACTCAGCGAACTGCTATCCATCGCCTATCCCATGGTGGTATCCCAGGGTGCATTCGCAGTGATGATTTTTACCGATCGCTATTTTATGTCGCTGCTGAGCCCCACCCATATGGCCGCGTCACTGGGTGGCGGGGTCGCATCATTTTTTTGCATGTCGCTGTTTATTGGTGTCTTGTCTTACGCCAACGCACTGGTTGCCCAGTATTACGGCGCAAAAGAACTGGAGAAGTGCCCGCGGGTCGTGACACAAGGCCTTATTCTATGCCTCGCATTTATTCCCGCGTTGTTATTTATCGGCTATTTTGTAGGCAATCTGTTTGCCTTTATGGGTCATGACCCGGAGCTTGAGGTGCTTGAACGAAAGTACTTCTACATTCTTATCTGGGGTTCAGGTATCGGGCTTATCAAAACCTGTTTTGCCTCTTACTTTGCAGGCATCGCAAAAACAAGAGTTGTCATGATCGCCGATACCCTGGGCGTACTGATGAATATACCCCTCACCTATGCGCTGATTTTTGGTGTCTGGGGATTTCCCCAACAAGGTATAGAGGGCGCGGCATATGCAACCATTATCAGTTCAATTTTTAGTCTGGGTCTGTTTCTGTTGTCTTATTTTGAACCTGGCCATATAAACCGATATTTCATAAACCAGTCCTTCAAGCTGGATACCGGCATTCTGCGCCGTTATATCAGGCTCGGCTTTCCATCCGGAATTGAAATGTTTCTCAACGTCGCCGCATTCAACTTGTTCCTGTTGATGTACCAGTCTTATGGTGTGGCTGAAGCAGCTTCGGCGGCAATTGTGTTTAACTGGGACATTGTCTCGTTTGTCCCAATGATAGGGCTCAATGTCGCACTGATCAGCATGGTAGGTCGATTTGTCGGCGCCGGCAATATGGATCAAATGCGCGAGGTCGTCGTATCGGGATTCCTGATCAGCCTGACCTACTCCGCCTTTCTGGCTGTTATTTTCGTGTTGTTCCGGGAACCTCTGGTGCAAATATTTATTATTGAAGACCAACACGCCAGTGCAATTTTGGAGTTATCGACCTATATGATGATTGGCCTGGCAAGCTATGTAATGGGGGACGCAATCATACTGGTGACGGGTGGAGTCTTAAGGGGCGCAGGTGATACCCGCTGGCTGATGTGGGTTTCAGTTTTACTGCACTGGCTCATGCTGATCATCCAGTATTTCGTTATCAAGGTTTTCGACCAGGGACCGCGCATTGCATGGGTAATTTTTGTCATCATGATTATCGTGACTGCTGCGATTTATCTGCTTCGCCTTCGCAGTGGAAAGTGGCGCTCACCTGAAGCATTAGCCAGAGTAATGGCTGAACAATAATGGCGTGCACAAGACGCCTATTTCTAGCAACCAATAATATAAACATCAGCCAAAACCCTGCCAGCCACTAAACACTTCAAAATAATCATCTGGCCACTGCCTCCCGGACAAGGACTAGCTAAAGTTACGCTACACATCCTGGAACACGCGCGCCCAATCTTCTATTGCTGACTCGTGCCCATGAACAACTTGCACCGTTACCTGTTTGTATCCAGCATCTTTGATTTCGCGAACGCGTCTAACAATCTCTTCATGTCGCCCACTCAATGTCGTCGCCATCGCGAGTTCAGGTGTCACATGCGTTTCTTCTGGACGGACGTACATCAGATGACCTCTGTGATTCTCAAGATACCGCGCGTCCTCGGGTTCATACTGCTGGTGCTGTATCAAGTAATCGGCAAGTACATTGGATAATGGTCCTGCTTCCATGTTGGCGCCACCCATGGCGCCTACTTCATCCGCTAGATTGTGGAACATCACAGCAGTTTGGGGTGCTGCCTGGGCCATCAAACGCGCCTCATCTTCATCTGCATCGCCGGTAAGCACTGCACCAAGGAAAAACAAGTTCGAGTCAAGATCTTCCTGATCGTTCCCCGCCGCTCGCCATGCCGTGTGCATGTTCGCGAGAGCCAGATCAGCATTCGCCGCCCCAAAGTTAAGCCACTTTGCACTAAGTTCTGCCGTTAACCGTTGAGCGTTCGGACCGAAGGCTGAAAACCATAGCGGTATATCGTCTTCGATGTTGATCAACCCAAACTCAGGGTCGAGGAATTTCACTTTGTGGGTGCCATCAGAATCCGTCCATTCCGCAATGTCGCCGCGCAACATACTCTGGACAGTTTCAATATAACGACGAGTTGCTTCGAGTGATACAGCCCCCTGCCCCATCGTCCTGCGCGCGGTGAAACCTGTTCCAATACCAAAGTCAATACGGCCCGGAGCCAACTTATTCAGCGAAGCCAAAGCATTAGCGGCTACCGGAGCAATTCGGTTAGACGGTACCAATACTCCCGTGCCGAGGCGGATTGTCGACGTTTCGTGAGCTGCAAGTGCCATACAAATAAACACATCTGGATTCAAAAGCTGTGTGTCGTAAAACCACGCCGTGGAATAACCCAGCGCTTCTGCTTTCTTAGCCCATTTCCAGGAATCCACTTCAGATGCAAAAGCAACGGAATATTTCATTTGTCCTCCTTTTTGTAAATCTACTGCAAGCTACCGTCAACACGAATAATCGTACCCGTGGTGCATCGCTACACATTGCCGGTACCAACGTGCTCGACCTCTCGTACGGCACCCGTCTCCGGGTCGAATACGCGGCGGGTTTCCAGTTTCATGTCTGCACCTGTCACTCGAACGAATTTTGAACCGGCGGCGTAGTCAATGGAATGGATCTCTCGAACGTCAAATAACCCTGCTTGGCCCGGTTCTAGACGGAAAGTCATTGACGGTTCGATATTGCCATTATCTGCGACAGACCAGATCGTCATATCCGTGTGTCCGGCTGTTTGCCCATAAACGGCCCAAGACTCGCCATGGTCATGAGGGGGTGAGGTGCGCGCCTCTGCCATGTTGTACGCCAACACGCAGAAGTGCAGGTCGGGGTCTTCATAGATCTGGCGCATCCCCGCATCTTCATTAGGTCCGACGTAGGCGGCGCAAAATGCCTCATCCTCTAAAAGCAATTCGAACTTTTGCCTGATTTTTCCCCTCCCCTCGGGGTCGTCGTTCATCGATAGGATGGCGCGCGTGTCGTCACAGAAGTTTTCCAGCGAGTAGCTCATAACGTTTGTTTCCGGTGATTTATCAAAACTATGCACTCTATCACCGTGTCTCGCAACTGCTGGTCAGAATGCTCGAAACTGCGTGGTGCCATCACGCTCGATCTGCGCGACCAGAGCGACTTCCCATGTCAGGTAGTCGCGCATGAACTTTTCCTGGGCGCCGCGATGTTCGTAAGGTTTGTACCAGACATCGTCGGTACTCCCGACGGTATGTTCTAGACCCGATACCGTTTCACGGCCCTCGGAAAACCATCGAGCCATGCCCCCATCAAGAGCTTGCACATCGCCGGTAGTGAGCGCGCGCGCTTCTTGTAACGCCAGCTGTGCCAATCTACCATCAGGCGAGGTGAGGACAACAGATGTTGGGTTCGCAACATCGGCAAGTGCATCTGCGAGACGCGCTCGTACGCACCACATAGCCCCAGGGATGTGGTGTTGCTCATAGCTTGTAGAAGGTCCAAGGTCGATGACGCAGACACTGTCGTGACGATCAGCGAGGCGATTAGCGAGCACCTCGGTTGTGACTCTGGCAGCATTCAACTGGCGTAGCACAGTTGGCTCATGCGTGCCTGACTCCAATGGTCCAGAGCCGAGGCCACCCTCGAGTACGTATACATTTCGCCAGCCCATCTGGATCAGCCAGGAAGCTGTCATGACACTGCGTACGCCGACATCATCGGCGAGCACCAGGCGGGCGTTCTTGACGGCAACGTATTCGTCGGTCGCCTGCACGAGTTGACCCCCTGGTGCATTACGATATCCCGGTAGATGCCCGTCGGCGTATTCAGCGGGGGAGCGAACGTCCAGTAAAAAGGTCGTGCGAACCGGATCCTTCCGCCATTGATCGACCATCTCGTGACTCACTTCAGACACCTCAAAACGGTCCGCCACCCGTGCCGCAGCGGCCAATGCCTTCTCTATGCCCACAGCAGTCGGCATTCGGGCTTGGCGAGTCGAACCATGCTCCAGTTCCAAGCCAGCTAGATGCCAGCCCATGGTGCCATCTTTTAATGCTGCTACCGGATTAGGGATACCAGCATTTATCAGACTTTGCGCGCCAATAATAGAGCGCGTACGACCGGCGCAATTTACAATCACAAAGGTCTGGGGATCAGGGGCGATGTCATGAATCCGAAACGCCAACTCTGCACCGGGCATGTCCGTTGCGGTTGGAATATTCATGCGATGGTATTCATCAAATGGCCGCGAATCGACTATTACCATGTCACACCCTTCGTCTATCATCGCCCTCACCTCGTTGGCAGCCAGACGCGGCGTTTCATACTCCGCCTCGACAAATTCGCCGAATGCCTTACTCGGCACGTTGACGCCAGAGAAAAGCTCCAAACCCGCCATCTGCCAGGCGGCCACGCCACCATCCAACCGCATGACATTGGTGTACCCAAGCTCGCCCAGCAGATGAATGGCACGTCCGGCGAAATCTTCGTTATTGGTTTCATCGACGACCACCATCGGCGTGTTTTTGCCAGGCACCAGATCGCCAATCAATAGATCGAGATGGCTGAGCGGCACACAGACCGCAAACAATAGATGTGATTCCGAAAACGCGCCTTGTCCGCGCACGTCAATCAGTGCAAGTTCCTGCTCGCCATGCAGCATTTGCTTGAGCTCAAGTGGGGGAATCTTATTCATGGGTCTTTGTTACTCCGATCTAAGGGGCTAATGCGATATGTCACTCTATGTGAAGTATCCACGGACAATCAAACTAAAACAAATGCGTGGTTGGGTTGTGAGTCTTTCCTGATGAAGTCAGTTGGCAACACGCAAACTCGGTCTGGGAACCATGGTTTCCTTTGGATTCGGGCAGGTTGCTGAAGCGACCAAAAATACCGGATTCAATATTTTCCTCCTGTTCTACTACAATCAGGTGCTGCAGGTTTCCGCAACCGGAACGAGCATAGCGCTTGCGGTCGCACTCGGGCTCCTGGGCGGTGCCATTCCGGCCATCAGTGCGGTTCGAATGTCGAAGCTAACTGGCTCGCAATTCCTCTCGCAGTATATCGTCGTTACAGACATATACATCAGGACCGGCAATGAGTTTCGCAATTTCGTATTGCCACTTAACCCTTCCCTTAATCCTGAGCAAAACCTACCCTAACTTTTGCACAAGAATTAAAGCGGTAGCTTGTCGGCTGCGTGAGCGAAACGGAAATCTTGCATCTTGTAGTATCGCAGGTTGCGCATCCATTGAACCACCACGGCAGGGTTCTTCTGACCTTTATCAAGCAGGACCAGTGCGCGAGATTGATCATCCAGGCGAAGATAAGCATCGAGCAACACCACCGGATTTGGGGCAGAAGCCTTCTCCAGGTTCCTCAGAAGCGCAAGCGCTTCCGCCTCTTCACCAAGGTCAACCAAAACAGAGATAAACAGATCTGGATAGGCATCGCCACATGAGGACCATACCTCTTTAACCAGATCGACAGCCTCGTCATTCCTGCTCATGCTTGTTAGTACCACCGACTGTGCAGCCCGCATGCGACATTTAGAATACAACATTGGTACCAGGGGCAGATTCTGTTCCAAAAGGGCAATCGCCGACTCTGGGCGACCCATGGCTGCTGTATACAGCGCATGTGGTATAAAAATGCTTGCGAGGGACCCTCCCGACGCGATCGCACGTTCATACTCTTCAACCGCTCGGTTAGGTTTACCGGAATAGGCGTAAAAACCGGCCAACAAGCTGTGGGCGACAACTGAATTGGGGTTTTGCTGCAGAGCCTCCAACGTAAGTTCATATGCAGCCTGGTATTGTTTTTGCCTGATCATATACTTGGCCTTCACCGCCTTCCGTCTGCCGAGAACCCAAGTGCCTTGGGCATTCTCAGACTGGACCAATACATTATTCAACAACTCACTGAGGCGCTCATCCACATCCAGAGTGGATATTGAACGGGATTCAATATTCAGGTAAGTCTGCAATAGAAACAGGTTGCTGAAAAAGAATGATGGTGTGTCGATCAGCGACTTTTCATAGTTCGCTGCAAGGTTCAACAGATCTACCTTGTCACCCGTGTGCATTTGCATCGTTTGTTGGTGCGCCAGCACAAAATGGGTGTGGGACTGTCGTGAATTGAATTTGGGCCTGATGAATCTATACCAGTAGTCATCAGTTACTTGTTCAATAACGTAGCTGCCTGCATGCATCGAAATCATTTCGGCAGATTTAGCGTGGTCTGCTATCACAGAATAAGAGTTGGACCAGATTTGTTCGCCGTCAGCGACTTTAATTAACCGTAACGCGACACGATTTATGTCACTAATCTGTACATCCCCATGAAGCAGATATCTGACGCCCAAGGCCGCGCCAATTGAAGAAGGACTCTCGAACGACTCTACGTAACGACGTGTTGCGTCGCTAGCCAGCACTCTTAAACCACCTGCAGCAGTCAGAATTGGGTAGAGCCGACGAATTGTATCGAGGCCATTAGCTGACAGATTGGTGATGATCTCTTCGGTCAGTAACTTGGCAAAACCTGCATCACCCCTGTCAGTAGTCTGGAATGGCATTACGGCCAGAGAGGGGCTCCAGTCTGCCAACGAATTGTTGGGATTGTCAGCAGTTATAGAAGAATCGACTGTGTTTACGTCGGATTCCAATACAAGTTGCGATGTGTACCATGCAAACCACATCGCAGTGATCCCCATTGCAACGCGGGAAGGAACGATAATGCTAGAGCGCAGCCAATCTGGAAGTCTGGCTGTTTGAACAGGAATCCCAGATTGAGGCTCGTCACCGGAAATGGCATGGCCTGTTGTTGCTTTCGATTCGCCAACACTGTCCAAAGTCACTTGTGCCAGGACTCGGTAGCCACGTTTTGGCACTGTTTCGATGTAGAGCGGTTTTTTCGAGGAGTCATCAAGCGCTGAGCGAAGTTTGTTGATTACGCGGTGAACCGCACTTGGCTCGACAATCCTTCCTGACCACAGTCGTTCAATCAGTTCATCAGTGGTAACGACGCGATCGGAGTGAGTTACCAGGAAAACCAGCGCGTCCATCACCCTTGGTTCAACCGCGACTTCCTTTTCCTTCGAGATTACCTTGTTACGGTTGGGTTCAATTAACCACTTACCAAATTGCATTTTTTTAATTGTACGTAACTGAGATCATCGGATCTGAGTATAAATCCTTGAGAAACAAAAAACAGTATTGTTAAGGTGGGCTCTACAAGCCATTTTCCAACGTGGATTTGTTCTTGTTCATATCTGTCGCTAGTTCTTCAACGAAACGCGTTGTTAGATCAATGACTTTTATGCCACAACGTGAATGAATCTCCGACAATGACGATGCGAAATTTGTCGCTTGTTGGCAGATGGATTTGATCACCGCGTACACGGTCACCCGAGAGTTGGCTCGGTGACAGCGCCAGCCGCAAGGCACCTTCAAGTAAAAAGAGTGTCAGGATTACGATTGCTCGTTTTTGATGGGAAGATTCTTGTTCAATGTTATCGCAGGATGTCGTTTAGGGAAGTATGTCTTTAAGTTCATCCGTATCGCGCTGTACCTTCGATATTACAGATCCCGACTTAATTCAGAAAATTCTAGATCATATTGGAGCACAACCACCACCGATTAAAACTGCCACAGTAAGTCCAACGTAGGTAATATTGGTCTTTTAGTTGGCCTTGTCGAGCGCATCGTGACTTGGAATTAATTTCGATTACATTACAACGATCTAGAAATTGCTCTTGCTTTTATCATAGCCGGAATTGTGGTCGATAAAATCAACAAGCAGTTCGACAATGATGCAGGTGTTCTTGAAATATTCACGGGTGATCCATCATATTGAAAAGACTACAATTGGATCAAAAAGGTGTGAACGGGACGATCAATGACAAAGCTATCTTATCCAAAACCTGCCAGTACCCCTGCTTACACACTCACTGAAGAGATGCAGGGCTGGCTGAACAACCCATCCTTTCCGCGTAGCGCAGCATATGACCCTGCGTGGATGCTGGAAAACGATATGGGACCCCACGTATTGTGGATGACAGAATGGGCGATGCAAGCGCTCAGACCAGAACCAGGCCTGCGCATTCTGGACCTTGGCTGTGGCCGGGCTGTTAGCTCAATATTCCTGGCGCGAGAATGTGACGCACAGGTCTGGGCAACGGATTTATGGATCCCCGCTGACGACAACCAAAAACGCATCGATGCCACAGGGTTAGGCCCTCAGGTGACACCAGTGCACGCAGAGGCGCATAATTTGCCGTTTGAGGAAGGTTTTTTCGATGTCATCATTTCTATCGATGCCTACCAGTATTTTGGCACCGATGATCTGTATCTTGGCTATATCGGCAAGTTCCTGAAACCTGGCGGCACGCTTGCAATCGTTGTCCCCAGCGTTACCCGCGAAATAGTGGGTGAGCCGCCCAAAACTCTCCAACCATTTTGGGAGTGGGAGTTCTGTTGCTTCCATACCGCAGACTGGTGGCAGCGTCACTGGGCCAAAACGGGGCTGATGGACGTACTATCCGCTGATGTGCTGGAAGATGGCTGGCTGCGTTGGCAGGAATGGACCCATGTTTCCGACCATGCCGCCGTAGGGCCTTACGTGGGTGTGGTGGGCGGCCAAACAGCAGAGATGCTTGAGGCAGACCAGGGGGAATACCTGTGTTTTTCCCGCGTGTTAGCCAGAAGGTTTTCTGCCTAAAGTGGAACAACTTTATTTGCACAAGGGCCTTTCTGGCCTTGACCGACTTCGTATTCTACCGCTTGACCGTCATTGAGAGTGGCAAAATCTCCACCACTTTGAATTTCCGAATGATGAACGAAGAGATCCTTACCCCCATCTTCTGGAGCAATAAAACCGAATCCTTTTGATGCGTCGAACCACTTTACTGTACCTTTACTCATACTAATTCCTCTAATTAATTGGTGAACTTCTTGGATTTTCACACATTTGACTTCACTGGATCAAATACATGCATGATATTTTAACCTACAGCCTATTTCTTCCGCCTGCGTCCGGTCCCAGGTTTCGACCGATATGTCTTCAAGTGGGCCTATGGCACCGCCTAGCGAGCCTCGCAACTTCTTCGCCGTCCGTGTCGTTGAGATCTCAGTATCGTCATTTTTGCACACAGTATTTGGTGAAAGGTTCCAAGTTCTCTCACTTTCAACGTACTTTCTACTGATAGGCTTTTGGTGACATCCCTTCCCATCGCTTGAAGGCACGCGAGAAATTTGAAGGGTCGCTGAACCCCAGATTGTAGGCAATCTCCTTAATGGAGTGGTTCCCGTGTTGCAGAAATTCTATAGCGAGTTGGTGCCGGGTTTCATCGATGATCTTCTTGACTGAACTATCTTGTTCATCCAGTCGTCGCTGCAGAGTGCGGGGAGCTAGATTCAGTTCTTCGGCGATATCATCACGACTGGGTTCGCCGTGTGCAAGGAGTCTGGCGACAATACTCCTGACCTGACTATCAACGTCATTTTCGTCCAGTCTGGCTAGGTAGGTCGTGATCACGTTATCCATGGCTATAGTCAATGAAGGGTTTGCGCCTCTTTGTTTTTGACTAACATCTGACGGACTGAACAAAATGATGTTCTCGTTACAGCCAAATTCGACCCTGCATCGATAAAAATCCAGGATTGGTGATGGGTCTGCTGGCTTGGTCCTCGTCAGCTGGACATTAATCGGGATGAGATCCTTGCCATAGGATATTCGGCACATGTGAATGCAAAAAACCAGAACGCCCTCATTCGCTTCCCTATGTCCGGTCTCAATAAGTTTCCCAATCAGTTGCCAAGAACCCTGGGCGCGTTCGAGATTGATTTCCACATTACTACTTAACATCCTGTGATACCGGACGAAACGGTCCAAAGCCTCTTTCAGGTTTCTGCTGGCTAACCACGCATACCCCATTGCATGTGCCATAGTAATATCATAGTAGTCCATGACTCGATAGATAATACATTCCTCACCCGTCTCGCGTATGGCGATTTGCAATAAGCGGTTGGTTGCGTAGGCAGGGAATCTGGCATTTGGATCAAAGATGTCCTTGGAATCAAGCCCCGCACTTTTGAATATGGCCGGGGCATCCAGACCCGATGAATCCAGATAGTTGAACGTCGCCTGCGCCATCGTCGCCAGGGTTGAACGATGAATTGTCATCGTGACACTAAGGGGAATGAGGACCTGGAGCTAGAAAGCACGGACTATATCTGCCGCGTAAGGATCATCGCTGTGCACTGGGCGAATCGAGTTGGAAATGACTGTATTTTGACTCGTAGTGACCATTTTATTTTTTTTATGGATTGTCAAATACTTCAAACCAACTCAAGTATGGAGACAATCAAATGAACAAGGTACTAATCTTAACATTTATTTTCGCAATTTCTCAGGGTGAAGTAATGGGGTCGAAGTAATGGAAGTAATGGGGTCGGAGGAAAGTGCCGGAGTAAATCTTGTTAATCGTCTATCG